>NZ_CP040018.1:4945558-5563753 GCF_005280255.1 Arthrobacter sp. 24S4-2
GAGAGGTTATCAGTGGATCGGGCTGGGCATTTCCGTACCATGAGCCGGTCCGAGGACGGCAGCAGCGGAGAAGGCGCCATCGTTTGACCAGGAGTGGAGGACGGCGGCCACGTCCTGCCGCTTCTCGTCCCGGACGGCCACTTCGTAGGAACGTTCCAGTAGTGCGCGGATCTGCACCCGCCTGCCGGTGGCTGCGCTATCGATGAGTCGCTCCGGGCTGTCGGAAGGATCGAACGGTGAGATTCCAGACAGGTTGAAGGAGGTGAGAGCGTCGACGGTGACGGGTGCCGACGAATCGTTGACGAGTGCCACCTCCACCGTGACGTGGCGATCCCCCGTCCGGTGGGTCAGTGAGTGCTCTAGGCTGATGCCTTCGGCCGACCGAAACGCGGTGATAACGCGGGTGATGGCCCCGCGATGCTCAACTAGGTGATCGGCGAGGCGGAATCGGGCGGTGGAGGGCGACCACCGCATCGTGCGTCATTGGGCCCACCCATCTGTCGCAGCATCGCCCCGTAGCGCTGCATGCACCAGGGGATCGACTGTGCGCGCGGGCGGGTTGTCGGTGCCGGGTTGATTGGCGATGTAGGGCTCGTCGCCGATTCCAGTGCGCGCCGGGACCGGCTGCAGCGATGCGGGACACAGCACGAGTCCTACCTGCTCCGACTCGTCCACCCAGTAGTGGGCTGTCATGTCACCCAGTTCGTATATCGCGAGCTCACGCATTGTCATCTCCTGTGTCATGGCGTTCCCTTTCCGGTGCAGCTTAATGTCGCCCTCATCGTCGTGGCCGCCCACGGTCGCAAAACGATCGGTGCAGATTCCGACGCGAGGAGGGCCTCCAGTGCCTGTTCAAGCATGAGTTTAGAGGAAAGAGAGGTCTGGGTTGCGGAACCACTCGAAGCTCCGGGTCGGGCTACCGCCCGGCTATTTGAGTCGGTTGCTCATCGCCGCACTCCACGGGAAAGTAGACGGTGTAGGCGCCTTCAATGATGTCGCTTAGGGGTACGAATTTTATATCCGGGGTGCGGATGGTGCGATACGTGCCTGCATTCCACCAGTTGTGTGTCCTGCTCTCATCTGGTGCGAGAATCGTGGTCGCGTCGCCGTCCCCGCCGCGTGCACGCTCGACGGGTACGCGCTGTGCGACGAGCCCAGCGAGAACATAGGGTCCGTCTTCGAAGGAGACCACTGTGGGGCTATCGGGGGCAGGGACGGCCCGCACCTGGATTGGAAATTCGATACGCACGACATCACCCGCAGTCCAGTCGCGATCGACGAGAGCCCATCCCTCGTCGTCGACGTACGCAAGCTCATCCCCCTTGCAATACACGCGAAATGGGGCATGCACCCAATCCGGTATCCGCAGTCGCAACCCGAACCGCGCCGTTTGGTCTGGACGCACTTCGATATCGAAAACCATTCGGTCGGGGCGCTCGGTCGGCAGATCCGGCACCAGACGTTGGATGGCGTTGAGACCGCGCGGCGTTCCGGTTTCTCCGAATACCACTCCGGCGAGAGGATCCTGCTGAATCCGGATGGCGACGCTCGTCTCAGCGACATCGTCCCAACGCGTGTCAGAGGGTATGTATTGGCTGATGCGAAGACCGTCTTCGTCCCGCTGCACGGCAGCCGTCGCGTGCTGAGAGTGCGCTTGCAGGAGGGTGCCGTGGCAGCACCAGAAGTCGTTGGTGCGTGAACCCCATTGTTTCTCACTGCCGGGCGCGAGAGGAAGAAAGTACGCCACCATGCCTGTCTTCGGGTTTTGCTGTGCGAAAATTCCGTTGACCAGGTTGCGTTCCCAGTAGTCCGCGTATGTCTTTTCGCCCGTCCAGCTGTACAAGATTTGCGCCAGACGCATCATGTTGTAAACCGTGCAATGCTCCTGCACGCGGTGCAAACGGGAAAGTATTTTCTGCGCAGGCTGCCAGACTTCTCCCGATGTGGACCCGCCCGTACAGTACGTGCCACGCGAACTAACGGCCTGAGACCAAAACGCTTCGACGATGGCGCGCCAGCGGCGGTCTCCAGTGACCTCCCACGCTCGGGCAGCGCCTAGTATTTCCGGGATCTGTGTATTGGCGTGCCTGTTGGTCAACACGTCCTCACCGGCGAGCAGGCGATCAAAGAACCGTGGCCGGTCGTAGCGACTCATCAGCAGTGAGTATTTACTCTCGCCCGTTTCGCCGTAGAGATTCGCCCAGATCTCCAGCATCCCCCCCGTCTCGACGTCTAGAACATCGTCAAGCTTGTCGCGACTCATGTGATCCGTCCACTGCACGAACCAATCAGCGAAGTGCGTGAGCAGGGTGAACGCTGAGGCGTTGCCACCGACCGCATACATGTCCCAAAGCCCCATGAGGATCTTGTGAACCGTGTATTGCGGCGCCCACACCTCGTGGCCCTGGACAACCCGGTCCATATACCCGCGCGGAATCCCAGCCACCCACTGACCGCCATTCGCCTCCTGGCATCTGACCAGCTCGTTGACAATATGGTTGGCTCTAGCACGCACCTCGTCGTCATGTGTTGACAAGTAAGCCGCGGCCGATAGCCAGTGACCGAGGGTATGCCCGCGAAGATCACTCGTGGGCGATTCCCATCCCCAGTGCCAATTTTCGGGGCCGTCGGCTGCAGTCTCTCCGATAGTTGTCCCTACAGAACCGGAGTATCGCCACAATCCCGCCTCAAGGAGATAGGGGCGAAGTAAGTTCTCAGCGGTGAGACTCATCAAGTATTCGCGATTCATCTGTGCTCTGGACAGTGCGGGACCCTCGAGTAGTTCCGCATCGCGAGGACCAACGAAGCCAACCTGACTTTTCAAATTCATAGGATCTCCCGATCAGGGCAAGAACGGACACTAAGGAAGGCCAGCGGGCCAGGCCAGCGAGGCGATCGTTTTGTTTAGTTGGAATGGCCGGCATTAGCAGCTGGGATCAGATAGATCCCGTTGGTTTCAGCCACGCGTCTGATGGTCAGCCTTTCAAGCGTGAGTTCATTGGGCTGGTGAAACACCAGAAAGCGTTCATTTCGTGTTGTGAGCAGCATTGCATGTCCGCCATCAGACCCAACGAGGGGTTGAGGGTGGTGCACCCATGGTCCGGTGATGAGACCTGTGGAGCTGCGGGCCACGCCGACTGAGTAGCCTCCTTCGCCGCCGCTCGACCAGAGGAGTGCGAGCCCCGCGTCGTCGCGAACCACGAAGGGACCATCGGTGATGAACGCGACGTCGTCGTAACCCGTTTCTTCATTGCGAAAGGGTCGTGTCCAGGGCGCTTGCGAGGCAGTGAATAGGAGGATCGGAGCGCCTGTCGAGGTACGCAGGTCGTCACTGAGACGCTGCGCGTAGATCGCGCCCTCCCCGGCCTGCAGCCATTCATGGCAGAAGATTAGCCATGGAGCGCCGGCCTGGTCCTTGAAGAATGTGCCGTCAAGACACATCCACTCCGGTGGGGTGACGGGTCCGTCGCTCCAGGGTTGGAACAGTCCGTCTGGATCGGTTCCGATCAGAACCTGAGTGCCGCGACGGCCTGAGTGGTCGGCGAATGTCGCAAACATGAACCAGGCACCGTTGTAGGAATGCACTTCCGGCGCCCAGAACTGGGTTTCGCCCCAGAATCCAGGACCCGGGCGAAAGGCGGGAAATGGTCCCCTCCACCGCTCGAGATCATCGCTCTCGTACCGGTCGAACCCGACTCCCGGCCCCTGCCAGGGGCTCGGATCTGTCGTACCGAAGAGCAGGTAGCGGTCGTCGTGCTCCACGATGTACGGGTCACGGATGCGCAACTCGGACCGATCGATCATGTTGTGGCGTGGATAGGTGGAGTGGAGTGAGCTTTCCTGTTGTGACTTGTTGTGCGCCATAGTTACGACTTCACGGCACCCATCGTGAGTCCGCTCACGACGTGCCGCTGCAAGAAGGCGAACACGATGAGGAGTGGCGCGACGCCGAGCAACGCGGCGGGAAAGAGCAGGCTCGGGTCGAGCGTGTAGCTGCCAACGAGGGAGTAGGCGTTCACCATCACCGTTTTCAATGATGGATCCTGCAGGAAGACCAGCGGCACGAGCAGGTCATTCCAGACGCTCAGGGTCAGGAACGTGGCAAGGGTCGCCGTGACCGGCCGAAGGAGGGGGAACAGCACGACAAAGAAGGTGCGAATCGGTCCCGATCCGTCGATCGCCGCGGCTTCCTCGAGCTCTATCGGAATCTGTCGGAAAAAAGACGTGTAGAAGAAAATCGCGACCGGAAGGTTCATGGCCGTGTATGTGAGAATGACTCCCGCGTAGCTGTTCAGCAGGCCAGCGTCTCGGAGCAAGAGGTACAGCGGGGCAAGCAACACGAAGATCGGGACCGTCGAGCCCGCGATGAAGAGGCGGTAAACCCACGTCGCCCACGACCGGCTGATACGGGCAAGCGGGTACGCGGCAAGTGATCCGAGAACGATGGTGAAGATCAATGCGCCAGCCAAGACGATGGTCGAGCTGAACAAGCCCTGCGCGTAGTTCATCTTCGAATACGCGTCGGTGATGTTGGTGATGGTCAGGTTCGTGGGCCAGCCAAGCGGATCTTTGACCAGGTCCGAAGCGGGGCGCAGAGACGTCACTACCGTGTAGGCGAACGGCGCAAATATCAGGAGGACGGCGATGCCCAGTATCACGTCGCCGATCAGCGTTGCTGGTCCGCGTCGTGGTCGTCGCCGGCCAGCTCGACGTTCCTCACGGGACGCCGTCTGGGTTGTCTGGATTGTGGTGGCCATTTCAGATTCGCTCCTCGCGACGTCGAAGGAAGGATTGGGTTATTCCGCCAAAGAGGAGGACGAGAACGAGAAGGAGGAAGGCGATGGTAGCGCCATAGGCAAAGCTTCCCTGCCCCCCGAAGATCTTGGCGAAGATCAGCATTGTCAGGGTCGTGGTAGAACCGGCTGGTCCACCGTTCGTCATCACGAAGGGGAGCTCAAATACTTTGAGGGACCCGAGCAGGGAAAGGGTGACAGCCACGGTGGTGGCCGGGGCGAGAAGCGGCCACTCGACCGAGACGAATCGGCGCCAGCCTGCTGCTCCGTCCACGCTCGACGCGTCGATGAGTTCGGCCGGCAGGTTCATATATCCGGCCAAGAAGATGGCGGCTGAGTAGCCCGAGAACATCCATATGTTAACCAGCGCGATTGCCCAGAGTGCCGTCGAGGGATCGCCGAGCCACACGTGCGTGAGAGTGCTCAAACCGAGCGATCTCAAGAGGGAGTTGATCGCTCCGTCTGGCGCGAGAAGAGAGTTCCAGACGAACGCGGCCATGACGGCCGACATGAGAGTGGGAACGAGAATGAGGGTGCTGCCCAGTTGGCGGATCCGCGGGCGCATATATAGGGCCCTGGCGAGGACCAGACCGACCACGTTCTGCACGACAACCACTACGGCGGCGTACGCAAGCGTGATGCCCAGTGCTCGCATGACATCACTGTCGCTTCCCAGCGCGACGTAGTTTTTCGCGCCGACAAAGTTGCCGGCATTGCCGATCTTGCTGTCCGTCGCGCTCAAAACGAGCCCTTGCACCAACGGGTACAGAATGAGGACGAGGTACATGGCCAGGGCCGGAGCCATGAACGCGACGGCTATGAGAGGTTTGCGGTGGATCATCAGGTTTCCTTCAATTGAACGGAACGGCGGGGGCCGAGCTTGATGCGACTCGGCCCCTGCCGCAGGTGTTCACTTCGTGGGCTTGAGCTTCTCGTCGAGATTCTTGACAGTCTGATCGATGCTCTGCTGCCCCAGCCAGAGGGCCTGGACCTGCTCTTGCAGTGTCTTCTCGCCCGCGGCACTCAACCACGTGTTGGAAGGAAGGATGCGGTACCTTCCGTCGTTCACCGCCGCAACGAAGGTCTTGGTCGCGGCTCCCGACGGGTTCTCGCCGTTGGTGAACGGCGACACTGCATTCTCGGCCTCCAGGTAGAGCGAGGCGTTCTTGCCCGCAGACCAGAACTCTACGTACTTCTCTGCAGCCGTCTTGACCTTCGACTTGGCATTGACGCTGAGCATCGTGCCGACGAACAGGTTCGCGTTTGAATCGGGCTTGTCCGTGGCCGGCCATGGAATGAAGGAGTTGTCCAGTCCGGCCTTCGTGAACGTCGACTGGTTCCAGGCACCCTGCAAGTAGAACGCGCTCTTGCCAGCTTGGAAGTCTGAGATGCCGGTGCTCCACTCATCAACGCCGAGCTCGCTCTTGAAGTCGATGAACCCTTTCGACTGCAGGTCCATCATTTGTTGCAGCGACGACTTCCACGAAGA
Source organism: Arthrobacter sp. 24S4-2 (assembly GCF_005280255.1). NCBI lineage: Bacteria > Bacillati > Actinomycetota > Actinomycetes > Micrococcales > Micrococcaceae > Arthrobacter > Arthrobacter sp. 24S4-2. The sequence continues at coordinate 4,951,841 of NZ_CP040018.1, forward strand.
GAATGACGCCTTTCCTTGAACGAAGTCTGAGTCGAATGACGGCTGGTTTTTGTAGACGAGGGACGCGGCAATGGCGTTGATCGCCGCGTCGCCCGTCCACCCACCCTTGTTGGGCAAAGACAGTGGCGTGATTCCGGCGTCTTTCGCCTTCTGAAGGTCTGCCTCGAACTCGGGCCAGGTGGCCGGGTTCTGCGTGATTCCTGCCTTCTGAAGCAGTGCGTTGTTGGCGAACAGCGAGATGCCGATCACCTCCATCGGCATCGAGTAGGTCTTGCCGTCGTTCTCAACGAAGGGCTTGAGCTCCTTGCGCACTCCGGTCACCCACGGCTGCGACGACAGGTCTTCGAGGTATCCGGAAGATCCCCAGTCCTGAACCTTGGCCGAGTCGGTCATGATGACGTCGGCGGCGTTTCCGGCAAGAAGCTCGGACTGCACCCGCTGGGGGTATGCGGCGGAGGGGATGAACGAGTACTCGAGCGTGATGTCGGGATTGGCCTTCTCGAACGCGGCGTTGATCTCCTTCACGTTCGCCGGCTCGGCGTCTCCGCCCTTCCAGCCGTAGACCTTCAGGACCGTCTTGTCGCCGGCGCCGCCGGCGCCGCCGGCGCCGGTCGACGTACAGCCCGCGAGAAGAAGTGAGCCAACCGCGAGCATCGTGATGGCCACGAGGCGTCCACGGCTATTTCTAGTGCTGTCCGCAGGATCGACGCCCCTGCGAACTTTTCCGGTGCTGTGTTTCATTGTGCCCTCTCCATTGAGAATTTGTAGCGCTCCAAATCGCGTAACTACAGGATTGCTACACCCAGTGGGTTTGTCAAGTCAGCGACGAGACTCACCAATAGTGCTCGCGAAACGGGGTGCATGCCTCATTTGAGAAACGCTCGCGAAATCACGGGCCGCTGCGGGCACGGCGGTGACGATGAGGGATAGACCTGTCGATGGCAACGCGTAGGGAAATCACGAAGAAATACGTGGCCGATTATGCGAAGTCATCGAAGACGGCCAAGGGTTTGGTTCTGGACGAGCTGGTCGCCGTCACGGGGTGGTCCCGAGCCAACGCCCGCCGGGCACTGTCCACCGCGCGTAAACGAAAAGGCCCGGCGAAAGCGGTGGTGCGGAAGCCCCGGGGACGGACCTACGGCTATGACACCCTCAAGGTCCTGATCGGTGTGTGGCGGCTCGCCGGGATGCCATCGGGCAAATACCTGGCAGCGACCATGGACCTGTGGCTGCCCAAGCTTGAAGCCTTCGGGGAACTCAACGCGAAGAGGCTGACACCGGCTGTCAGGGCGCAGCTGATGCAGGTCTCCGGGGCTACGATCGACCGGCTCCTCAAGCCCACCAGGGACGCGGCCCGACCCAGGGCCTGGCCGCGACGAAGGCCGGGCCGCTGCTGCGGAACTCGATCACGGTCCGCAAAGCCGGGGACGAACGTGAACAGTCACCGGGGTTCATCGAGGCGGACATGGTCGTCCAGTGCGGCCCCACCCTGGCCGGGGAATTCGCCAGGACCCTGACCGCCACGGACGTCTTCACCGGCTGGACCGAGAACGTCGCGGTCCGGAACGGGGCACACAAATGGGTGCTGGCCGCCATGGACGAGGTCGTGGCGCGCCTGCCGTTCCCCCTGGTCGGCCTGGACACCGACAACGGCGGGGAATTCATCAACCATGCCCTGATCAGATGGGCCGGCGAGAAGGACATCTACTTCACCCGTGCCCGGCCGTACAAGTCCAACGACAACGCCCACGTCGAGCAGAAAAACGGCGACGTCGTCCGCCGGCACGCCTTCCACTACCGCTACGACACCGCAGCGGAACTGAAGCTCCTCAACACCCTTTACGCTCTGGTCCGGGTCTGGCTGAACCTCTTCACCGCGACGACGAAGGCCATCGGCTGGCGCTCGAACAAACACGGCAGGAAGACCCGCATCTACGACAATCCCCGGACCCCGTACCACCGCGTCATCGACTCCGGGACCCTCACCGAAGCCAAAGCCGCTGAACTCGCGGACCTGATGGAGACCACCAACCCGGCCGACCTCACCCGCGGCATCACCGCCATCCAGACCCAACTGATCGCCCTTGCCGCAGCGAAAACACGGGCTCTGGAAGCATCAGCCACGCGAGCAGAAATAGCTGAGGCACGCACAACACTTTCGCGAGCATCTTGACGTGAGTCGTTACGGTCAGCGGTACAGAGCGGTCGATTCGCGCGCGAGGAGGTGGAAGGGAACGCTGAGTTGTTCCGGAATCGAGTCGGGATCGGCGAGTTGCTTGGCGAGCAGCCGGACGGCCTCGCGCGCCATCCACTCCTTGTCGATGAACATCGTGGAGAGCGTGGGTGAGGCGAACCGGCCATCTTCGATGTCGTCGATTCCGATCACCGCGACGTCCTCCGGCACCCTCAGCCCGTGCCGCCGAAGGGCCGACAGTGCCCCCAGCGCGAGCAGGTCGTTGGCGCAGAAGACCCCGTCGAACCCGAAGCCCGCGTCGAGAAGCTCATCGACGGCGCGAGCTCCATCTTCGCGGGTCCAATCCCGAACGGCCCCAACAGGCCCGGCTTCGCGGAGGCCGGCCTCCTCCAACGCCTGATGGAATCCAGCTTCGCGCTCCGACACGACGAACGGGTCACCGAAGGTCTTGTCTCCGATCATCACCAGTCGTGAGCGGCCCTGATCCAACAGGTGCTTGGTGGCAGTATGCGAGATCGCCACCGAGTCGATGCCGACGCGATCGACGGACGACAACTTCGATCGCTCGCCCAACAGCACGAGCGGGGCGCGACCTCGCCTCACCTCGATCTCTTCGTCCTCGATCACCGATGGGCTGAAAATAAGACCATCGGCGGAGCCCAGGTTCCACGAGTCCGCAGCTTCTCGTTCACGCTCCAACAGATTGTCGGTCTGCTGAACGATCAGGCGCATCCCGGCATCGTCGGCTGCGGCAACCGCGGCCCGCGCCAACTCGGCGAAGTAGGGTTGCGCGAAATTGGGGATTGCAAGGCTCACAAGACCTGTCCGCCCCGAGACGAGGTTCTGACCGATTGCCTGCGGCCGGTAGCCGAGTTTGTCGATTGCCGCGTTGACGCGCTGGCGCATCGACTCCCGAACGTTCGGATGGTTTCGGATCACGTTTGAAACGCTGCTCTTCGAGACGTGCGCCTCGGCGGCGACGTCCTCTAATGTTACTTGCCGACCCATTCCCGTCCTTAAATCCTTGCCGCCTCGACGGCCCTTTCGGCCAGAGTCTCATTTGGAGCGTACCAAAATTGGGCATGGCGCGCGGGATGTGGCTGTGTCGACGAGTTTTCGACGCAGCCACATCCCGAGGTGATGACTAGCCCACGGCCATCAGTGCGAGGTCATCGCATGCTCCCGCACCCGATCCCGCCCCTTAGTAGCAATAGACGGTTGCTTGCGTGCTGGCAGTGCCCGTGGTGAACACCACCGCGGCGGGTGCGTATGTCGCCCCGGCCACCGCATGGAACGACTCCGCGGCGCCGAATGACTTGACGCCGAGAGCAATCTGCTCACCCGACACCGCATGCAGCCACCCCGTGAGAACGTACGTCGTGCCGGGCTGGAGTCCGCTGATCGTCTGCTGCACCCCGCTGTTCGCCGCTCCCGTCGCGAGCCCGAACGACCCGCTGTGGGCAGCCGAGGCGGTGACGTTGACTGCGACCGTCGACGACAGGCCCCACGGTGCTCGCGAGCCGGTCTCGAAGCCTCCGTTCACCACCAGGTCGGCAGGGTTCGACAACTTGACGATGCTGAAGTCATCACAGAAGCCCGGGCCGGAGCCGGTGTTCTTGTAGCAGTGGATCGTCGCGCTCGTGCTGGTTGGTCCGGTGGTGAACTGGACGGTATCGAGTGCCCAGGCTGCGTCGGTCGATTTGCTGAAAGTCTCCGTTCCGCCGTAGTTCTTGACCCCGATCGCGACCTGCTCACCGGCGACCCCGACCTTAACCCACGCCGAAACCCACGCCGACAAGAGGTAACTGGTCGACGTGGGTTAAGCCGCTCACGACGTTCTCGACTCCGCTGTTCGAGTTCCCCGTCTGCACTGCAGAGCTGCCGTTGAACGGCGTGCTCGTGGTGAGTGACGATCCTGCCCCACTGAGGGTCCACGGCGTGAGAGCCCCGGAATCAAAGCTGCCATTTCGAACGAGATTCGTGTCGGCTGTCTCATAGGCACCGATACTGGGTACCGCCGCGATCGGGTTGCCGGCGATATCCCGGCCGCCGTTGGAGGGGATCGCGACACCGGCGCCCAAGGCGGGCGACGATTCGCGGGGCTGATAGGCCGCCATACCGCCCGAGGCCTGGGTCGCAGATTGGAGGGGACCGACCACCTGGGGCGACAAGTAGATCGTGCCGGTCGTCGGCTCATTGTTGTTGCGTGGCCCGTACAGCAGGTTGTTGGCGAAGACGGAACCGGTTGTCTGCAGGTAGCCCTTGGATCCGAAGTTCAGCACCAGGTTGTTTCGGAACTTGTAGGAACCGGGTTGCGTGTTGCCGGTCCGCGTTCCGGTCACCGATGTGGCGCGGCCGGACGAGATGTAGATCGTGTTGTTGTAAATGTCTGGAAGGGGTGCGGCCGAACCGCTCTGGTTGGGAATCGCCCTCGGAAAGTCGAACACGTTGTGCGCTCTGTTGAAGTTGCTGGTAATTGGGCAGCCAGCCGTGTTCGTATCGTCTTCGCTCACGTTGTAGCGGACGACCGTTCCGTCGCTCGGGAGTTCGCCCCCGATCTGCTGCATCATCAAGAGAAAGCCACCGGAGTTATTGCGCGAGTAGTTGTACTGGATTGTTGTGTTGTGGTTGCCCCAGTCGACGTCGAACGCCATGCCGTCCTGCTGGTTGATCGTGCACGCCACCGTATTGTTCTGGATAGTCGTGTCGCTGCTGCCGGCCACCCAGATCGAAGCTGCCGCCGTATTGCAGATATTCCCGGAGGGCGGGCATCCGGTCGTCGCTTTGGGCCCGCCGTACGCCGCATCATTCCCGTCAATCAGCGCTCCATCGCCGTTGACGACCAGAATGTCGTCGCCGCCCGAGTACCGGATGTTGTTGTTCAGGATGCGAACGTTCGTCGTCATGCCGGTACCACGACCGTTGCCCTCTGGTGTGACAGCAATAGCGATGCGGTCGACGTGGTCGAAGGTGTTGTTGTCGATCGTGATGTCGTTCCAGGTGGAGACGGACGCGGTTTGGTCGGTCTGGATGGCGACTCCCGCGTTCGACGAGTACCAGCCGCCCGACCATCCGGAGATATTGCGAACCGTCATGTCGGTGATGGAAATGCCCGAGAGCGTCGTCCCCGACGAGTTCTCGACCAGCACTCCGGTCCTGAACGCGGGGGACGCCGCGGCGTTTCGGACCTCGAGTCCCGAGAGCTGCCACTGCTGGACGTTAAGAAGCTTGATCGTGGCACCCACCACGCCATTGCCGTCGATGATCGGCTTGGCGCCAGATCCATAGCTCGTGATGACGGCGGGGCTGCCTGCTGCTCCCGACCCGGACGGCGTCAGCTGACCGACGCAGGTCGTTCCCGCCTTGAACAGTACGCGTTCGCCAGGGCCGAACTGCAGGGAATTCACCGATGCCAGCGAATTCCACGGATCCGCCTGAGTCCCCAGGCCATTCGTGCTGGCCGAGCAATCAACGAAGTGGTCTGATCCTGCGGCGTTTGCCACCCCGGCGTTGCTTTGTGCCGCCACCGTAAGGAGCACGGCGGCGAGGAGGGAAAGCATGGCTCGTGGACGTTTCGGACTTTTCAACATGGGATGTCCATTCTCCTTTGAACGGCGGAATCCTTGGAGCGTTCCAAGGATGTGGGGTACGCTGTCCCGCAGAACGCCCAAGCTGTCAACCCACCATGCGGGTCGGTCTGGTCCAACGACCTCGATTTCACTGACGCTCGCGAGAAGGATCCACAATGACGTTGCCCTTGATCAACCCTGACGACCTCCCTTATCAGGTCGATGTTTCTGATAACACAGCAGCCTTGGCTGGCGTGAAGCAGGTCATCGACGCCGGGCCCTACGACTCGACCTGGGAATCGCTGCAGAGGTACCGGGCACCGCTGTGGTACCACGACGGCAAGTTCGGCATCTTCCTCCACTGGGGAGTGTTCTCCGTCCCCGCCTTTGGCGACGAGTGGTATTCCCGCTCCATGTACCTCGAAGGGACGAAAGCGTTCGAGCATCACGTCGAGACCTACGGACCGCAGAATGCATTCGGCTACAAGGACTTCATCCCGAGCTTCACGATGGACAAGTTCCAGCCCGACGACTGGGCCGCGCTGTTCAAGGAGGCCGGCGCGCAGTTCGTGGTGCCGGTGGCCGAGCACCACGACGGTTTCGCCCTGTACGACACCGGCCGTTCGCGGTGGAGCGTTACGAACATGGGCCCGCGCCAAGACATCTTGCGTAAGCTCGGCGACGCAGTGGATCGCGCCTGGATGGTTCTCGGCGCCTCAAGTCATCGCGCAGAGCACTGGTTCTTCATGAACGGAGGGAGCCGGTTCGACTCCGACGTTCGCGATCCCGCCTACGCGGACCTCTATGGGCCGGCCCAGCGTGAAGAGATCGCGCCGAATGAGCGCTTCCTCGAGGACTGGCTCCTGCGATGCGTCGAGATCGTCGACAAGTACCGCCCGCAAATCTTCTACTTCGATTGGTGGATCGAGTCGGCTGCATTCGAGCCGTATCTGAGGCGCTTCGCCGCGTACTACTACAACCGCGCCGCCGAATGGGGTCGTGAGGTCGTCATCAATTTCAAGTGGAACGCCTTCGCGAAGGGGAGCGCTGTCTACGACATCGAACGCGGGACCATGGGTGGCATCCGCGAAGACGTTTGGCAAAACGACACGTCGGTGTCGCGAACATCGTGGAGTTGGGTTGAGGGGCACGACTACAAGGACGCGCAGGAGCTGATCGCCGAACTGGCTGACACCGTGTCGAAAAACGGCGTGCTCCTCCTGAACGTCGGACCCAAAGCCGACGGCACGATCCCAGAAGAGGAACGTCGGCTCCTCCAGGCCATCGGGGAGTGGCTGACGCGAAACGGCGAAGCGATCTACGGCAGCCGACCGTGGATCATTCCCGGCGAGGGCCCGACCGTGGTCACGGTCGGCTCTTTCGTTGACAGCTCCTCGCCGGAGTACACGGCGGCAGATGTTCGCTTCACCACACGAACCGACGTTACCGGCGACTACGTTTACGGAACATTGCTTGCACACCCGCAGGACGGAATAGCCCGCATCCGTTCGTTTGGAAGCGGGGCCGGGCTCCTTACCCGAGGAATCCGGGAGGTTCGAGTCCTCGGTTCTGCCGAAGACGTTGCTTGGCAGCGATCCGCTGAGTCGCTTGAGGTGACGTTGCCGGCCCAATCGCAGACCGCGGCGGGTCCGGTCGTGCGGCTCTACCTCGAAGACGAGGCTCGGCCACCCCGTCACGACTTCTTGCACGGATGAGGAGGATTTCCGTGCTGGGCATGTCCTCAGTGATTGAGGCGGCGCGGGGCCCTGCGCACCTTCGGGTCGATAGTGCTTCCGCTGAGCAGGAATTCGCTAATTTCCGCCGCGCTCTTCACGTTCCTCTTTAGCTGGAACGACTTCCTGTTTGCTGTGACACTGACCACCACCGATCAGGCGGCGGACGGTGAACTTGGGCATCTCCCAATGCATCGGCGCATATGTGAACGGCTGGAGCTCGGAGGTTAGTGATCCAGACCAGAACGATGAAACCCGCCGGGACATCGAGGGCTCCCTGCGAGAATTCGTCACAGCACGTCGCACCGGCAAGGAGCCCATGGGAGAAGTGCACGGAAACATCATGGGTCTGGCCATGGTTGAAGCAGCCATGGCCAGTGCCTCAACCGGCCGCCGCATCATCTTGCAGGATCTGCTCGAGGAGTCCTACCAGCAGGCCCAGGCCGACGAAACCAATCCGGATGTCCTGGAGGTCCTCCAGTCCTGGGCCAGTGCTTCCGCATGGTTGACCGGGACCCCGCACATGGGCCCCAGTTCACCGGCGCACCACCAGCCGACCAGCTCCCTGTCAAGTAGTGCCCGTGGGAACGCCGACGAACTCTTCTCCCCACGTGAGCCCGGAGAACGAAGGACAGACTGCACTGTTATGGGTGGAGGCTGGTGTCCACGTCTGTTTTGCGCCACGAGGTGAAATTCACGACGAGGCCCGCTCGTGACGGAGCGCAGCAGAACGGCCCGGCGGTGACCGTAGCCGCAGGGCTGAGAGGTGCCACCCGAACCAGGCGCCACCCTTCGTCATCCACCCGGGCCCGGATCGTCACCGCGTCTCCCGAACGGCTTGCCCGCGTCGTCACGGTGCGACCAGCCCACCCAGAAGCTGGTCCAAGCGACCAGTCGGACACGCCACGGGTCACGACGGCGCCGAGGCTTGCCTCGCCATCGCTCCACTCGACGCCGGCCTTGATCGATTCCGTGTCGTCGACGCGGAGGCTCCGCCTGATCGAACTGTTCTGAGAAGTCCAGTTCGAACGAAAGCTCGACAGCCGCGTCCTGCTCTAGGGGAGCAAGGAGTGCATGGGCAATCCGGTTGCCGGGTGCGGAGAATCACCTCCATTTGGACAGGCGAGTCCGCGCCGGTACCCGCGGGAGTTCAGTGGTGGACAGCGTCAGCGAGTGGCCATCGCTCGGTCCCTCGCGCTCAAACCTCGACTGATCGTCTGCGACGAGCCCGTCTCCGCACTCGACCTCACCACCCAAGCGTGAGTCTTCGACCTTCTCGTCGACAATCAGCGCGAAACCGGAGTCGCCTACCTCTTCATCACCCACGAACTGCAGATGGTGCGCCTCGTGAGCCATCGCATCGCGGTGATGTACCAGGGCGAATTGGTCGAGACCGGGTCCGCAGCCGACGTCACGTTGAATCCACGGAACGAGTACACCAGGAGTCTGCTCCTCGCCTCTCTAACGGCCGACCCCGATCGGCAACGCCAACGACGGGAGCTGCGGAAGGCTCTTCGCGCAAGCACCACTGATCTTGTGGCTCGATCACACTGAATTGATACCGAGCTGCGCGCTCGGGTACGAGTCAGAAGACGGACTCACCGCCGTCCGAGGTCAGAATGGCTCCGTTCACGTTCACGCTGTCGTCGCTGAGGAGGAATGTGATCGACACCGCGAGGTTCTCGGGCAACGCGATCGGGACCGGCGGCGAGAAGCTCTGCACGCGTTCCGGTCCGTAACCACCCGTGATGACGGGGCGCATGCCGGTCAACGTTCCACCTGGAGCGACGGCGTTGACTCTGATGCCGTTCGGCTCGTACGTGAACGCCATGCTGCGGGTGACTCCGATCACCGCATGCTTCGAGGCGGTGTACGCGAGCCCAGACGAGGACCCGCGAAGCGCGGCCTCGGATGCGACGTTCACGACGGTGCCCCGTCCCGCGTCCAACATTAGGGGGACGACGGCGCGGGTGAGGCGTATCAAGGCGCGGGTGAGGCGTATCAAGGCGCGGGTGAGGCGTATCAAGGCGCGGGTGAGGCGTATCAATCCGAAGACATTGACGTTGAAGGTACGTTCCAGGACCGCGTCGGTCACCTCATGGATTGCACTGAAGTCGTCGGAGAGCCCTGCGACGTTGGCGAGACAATCGATTCTCCCGCCCGCCGCCTCGAGGACACGCGCGATCGCACTCTCGTCAGTGGACGAGAGGCGATGGTTTTCAAGGTCTTAATTTCCTATTACAGAATATGCATCCGATCAATCAGCGATCCCACTGGCGCCGACCGCGAAGTTTCGTTCGCGCGACGGATGGCCGCAGGTGCGTGAGCCTGTGAGACACACCAAGCCGCCAACTCATTCACCACTGGGCGCATCCAGCGTAGATTGATCATATCTATAACTGGCCACGGACCGTAAATTAGCAGTTTTAAGCAGTAGACATCTGATGAATAACCTGTATATAGTAATTTGGCTCTCGATCAGTAGAGCTAAGCCAAGAGTGGAGGCCGCTATCGTGCGTATTCGATCAATGGGGATCGCTGTAGGAACTGTTGTAGGAGTAGTGGCATTGGCGGGGTGTTCCGGAACCGAGCTGGATCAACTTCCTCAACGGGGCGATCATCCTCGGCGCACTGGTCATTAGCCGCCTGGCGTCCGGCAAGGACCAGAACGACTAAGGTCACCTACCCGCTGATTCGCGGCGCCGACCGCGGCTGGCCAAAACGACAGGGAACGTCACACCTCTCCGCGGGCGTGCGCAGCAACGCCGCGCCTGTGAACAGACATCAGGAGTACCAACGCATGAAAGCAGTCACCTATACCGGGGAACGCAGATTCACCCTCACGGACATCGAGCCGGAACCGGTTCGCCCCGGCAGCGTCAGGGTCGAACCGGCATATGTCGGACTCTGCGGGACCGATCTTCACATCTTCCATGGGCACATGGATTCGAGGGTCACGAAACCGGCAATCATCGGCCACGAAATGGTCGGCGTTATCACTGAACTTGGTGCTGATGTGTCCGGATGGAACATCGGTGACGTTGTGACCGTGATGCCCCTGGTCTGGGACAACACCTGTCCTGCCTGCCAGTCCGGTCATTCCCATATTTGCCAGAACCTGCAGTTCGTCGGCATCGACACCGCCGGCGCCCTGCAGCAGCAGTGGGTTGTTCCATCCGACCTTCTTGTCCGTGTGCCCGAAGGTGTTCGGCTGGCACATGCTGCCCTGGTCGAGCCCGTCGCCGTTGCAGTTCACGATGTGCGCCGATCCGAACTGACCAGAGGGCAGCAGGCCGTAGTCATCGGTGCCGGACCGATCGGTGTTCTCATCGCGACCGTCGCCCGGAGTGTAGGCGCCGATGTGGCGGTCATGGAACTGGATCCGGGCAGGCGCGCCCTGGCACAGGAACTCGGCCTGACCACTATCGACCCAAGCCAAGTCGATCCCGTGGCCTGGGTAACGGAGTGGACTCATGGAGCAGGAGCAGACGTCGTCTTCGAAGTTGCCGGCGCAGCAGCAGCGATCCGCACGGCAACTAATTTGGCAAAGGTACGCGGGACCGTCGTTGTTGTAGCGATTCACCCGGAACCGCGTCTTGTGGACCTCCAACGAGTTTTCTGGCGCGAATTGCGGATTCTCGGGGCCAGGGTCTATCAGCGCACCGATTTCGAAGAAGCGGTGAGGCTGATCGAGGCTGGGCTGATACCCGCTGAACAGCTCATCACAGAGATCGTACCGCTGAATGAGGTGCAGTCCGCGTTTGAAAAGTTGGAAGCAGGCGCCGCCCTGAAGGTACTCATCGAGGTTGGAGGACCGCAGCAATGAATCCCTTCGATCTGACAGGAAAAACGGCACTCGTCACCGGGGCAAGCCGCGGAATCGGCCTGGCAATGGCAGACTCTCTCGCAACCGCCGGGGCGGATATCATAGCCGTCTCAGCAACACTGGATCTGCACGGATCAGCTGTCCAGAAAGCGGTAGAGTCGCACGGACGATCGTTCACTGGGTACAGGGTCGACTTCGCTGACCCGGACGCCGTAACGTCATTCGGAGCAGAGCTCATCCAGTCCGGTTCGCCCATTGACATTCTTATCAATAATGCCGGAACTATCGAACGTGCACCGGCCGCACAGCACTCTGCGGACTCCTTCTCACGCGTAGTCCAAATCAATCTCACCAGCCAATTTTTGCTCACCCAGCTCATTGGGCGCGCAATGCTTGCCCGCGGAAACGGCCGCATCATTTTTACCGCCTCGCTGCTCTCATTTCAGGGAGGGATCAACGTGCCCGGATACACCGCATCCAAGTCAGCAATCGCAGGACTTATCCGCGCCCTCGCCAACGAATGGACTGCCTCGGGAGTGACAGTCAATGGAATCGCACCTGGATATATCGCCACCGACAATACGGCGGATCTGCGAGCGGACCTCGGTCGGAGGCAAGCCATTCTAGACCGCATTCCCGCGGCCAGATGGGGCGAACCGGAAGATCTCGGTGGAGCTGCCGTCTTTCTCTCCTCAGACGCAGCCCGCTATATCAGCGGTGCAATCCTCCCCGTCGACGGTGGGTGGCTCGGACGATGACCGTCATAACGGGCCCATTGCTTCCAATCGTAGTCGTCGACAACGCAGAGCACGCGGAGGCCCTCGGCACCGCACTCCTGGATGGTGGAATCAATCAGGTGGAGGTGACGCTCCGCACCGAAGCGGCAGTGGAGGTGATCCGCCGCCTAGCGGCTATCCCCGAACTCACCGTTGGTGCGGGAACAGTTCTCTCCGCAACTGATGTCGATCGCGTCACTGACGCAGGCGCCAAGTTCCTTATCAGCCCCGGGTGGGACGAAAAGGTTCACCAAAGCGCCCTCGATCACGGCGTCCCCTGGTTCCCAGGGGTAGCCACCGCTACCGAACTGATGACGGCACGCTCCGCTGGTATCAAAACCGTCAAACTTTTCCCCGCCGCGCAGCTGGGCGGAACAGCCTTCATTGACGCACTGACAGCAGCCTTCCCCGGAACCACATTTCTCCCTTCGGGAGGCATCAATATCGCCGAGGTCCCCGAGTACCTCCGTCGCCCCTCCGTCCTGGCAGTAGGTGGAAGTTGGATCGCGGGGCGCTCCCTCATCGCTTCGGGATCCTTCATCGAGATCGAAGACAGCTGCAGGAACGCCATGAGGACACTGCAATGAAGCGGCGGGTATTCACCTTTGGTGAGACGATGGCATTGTTCCGGGCCGGCTCGCCCGGAGGAATAGAGACGACCAGCGAAGCCAAAATTGGTATCGGTGGTGCTGACAGCAACGTCGCCATAGGCCTCAGCAGACTAGGCGTGTCGACCCAGTGGGTAGGTAGGGTAGGCGACGACTCCCTCGGAAGGCGTATTCAGCGGGAACTGCGGGCAGAAGGAATCGATACCCATGTAATCGTCGACCCGGCTCCCACCGGGCTCATGATCAAGGACCATCGTACGCCCCACACCACTCAGGTGCTGTTCTATCGACGCCACAGCGCAGGCAGCCGGCTCGCACCAAAAGACATCTCTCGGGACATGATCGCCCACGCCGGCATTGTCCATATCACAGGGATCACGGCGTCGCTCTCCAGCTCAGCTGAGGACGCCACCTTCACTGCCATCCAATACGCCCGCGAGGAAGGCGCCCAGGTGAGCTTCGACGTCAACCACCGACCAAGGCTCTGGCTCGACGATGACCCTGCTCCGTTGTACCGGAAAATCGCTAAGAGCAGCGACATCATCTTTGCCGGAAGCGATGAAGCACGGCTTCTGCTTGGCCAGGGAATCAGCTCCAACTCGACCTGGCTCGCCTGTGAGCTCGCAGAACTCGGACCGCGCGAAGTCATCATCAAACTCGGTGCAGACGGCTGTGTCGCAGATATTTCGGGTCAGGCATACACCCAGCCCGCAGTGCCGGTCACTGTCGTCGACACGGTCGGGGCCGGGGATGCGTTCGTCGCCGGTTATCTGGCTGCGCTCATCGAAGGAGCAGACCCCGCGGCGCGACTACGCCGCGCAGCAACCGTTGCAGCGTTCAGCTGTTTGAACGACGGGGACTGGGAAGGCCTGCCCCGGCAAGAAGACCTGCATCTCCTGGAAACACAGGACCCGGTGGACAGATGACTGAACTGACAATGAACACCTTGCGCACCGGTGTCCGCATATCCAACCTTGGCTTGGGCGCATCTCAGTTCGGCAACCTGAACCGGCTCACGACCGACCAGGCATCAACAGAGGCCGTCGCACGCGCATACGAACTAGGGCTGCGGTACTTCGACACCGCTCCCCACTACGGTCTGGGACTTTCGGAGTTGCGGCTTGGCGCTGCACTGCAGGCGCTGGACCGCGACGACATCGCCGTGTCCACGAAAGTTGGCCGACTCCTGCTCGATAGTCCGGAGACAGCGGATCGACTCGACGACGAAGGCTTCCTCGTCCCGGCCGCACGCAAACGAGTTTGGGACTTCAGCCGCGATGGCATCCTCCGATCTGTGGAGGAGAGCCTTCAACGGCTTCAGGTCGACACACTTGCGATCGCGTACCTACACGATCCGGACGATCACTGGGAACAAGCATCTACCACCGGAATCAATACACTCATCGAGCTCCGCGACCAGGGCGTCGTACGCTCGATCGGAGTGGGCATGAACCAGGCCGACATGCTTTGCGAGTTCATCCGCAACACCGATATCGATGTCGTTATGATCGCCGGCCGACTCACACTGCTGGACCAGTCCGCAACGACAGAGCTTTTGCCGCTAGCGCAGAGCAGAGGAGTGGGGATAGTTGCAGCTGGCGTTTACAACTCAGGCCTGCTCAGCTCCGTCACCGTAAAGGACGGTGCCAACTTCGACTATGCGCCAGCCTCGGACGCGATGACGGCAAGGGCACGTCGAATCGCAGCAACCTGCCAAGCCCACGGCCTTAGCCTTCCCGACGCCGCACTTCAGTATCCGCTCCGACATCCCTCCGTCCTGTCCGTGGTCGTCGGCACCCGCTCGACCTCACACGTCGACAGCAGTCTTGAACGCTTCCTCACCCCAATTCCCGACGAGCTCTGGGCCGAGCTCGACGCTACGGGCCTGGTCCCTGATCTGAACGGAACACCATGACCACCATTATCGACGCGCAGGTATATGACCTGCGGTTCCCCACGTCCCTGAGCCTGGATGGTTCCGATGCAATGAACAAGGACGGTGATTACTCAGCTGCCTACGTCGTACTTGTCACGGACGATCCGCAGCTGTCCGGATATGGGTTCACTTTTACGATCGGGCGGGGCAACGATCTGTGCGTGGCAGCTGCCCGCCAGCGTGCACTTCCGCTTATTGGCCGCGATGTCGCCAACATGGTAGGCGATCTCGGCGGTGTGTATCGGGATCTGGCCGGTGATACGCAACTGCGGTGGCTTGGACCGGAAAAGGGCGTCGTCCATCTGGCGATGGCAGCTGTGATGAACGCAGTCTGGGATCTTGCGGCGCGTCTGGCTGGGAAACCGGTATGGCGGCTGCTGTCAGACATGAGTCCGGAAGAACTTGTCGACGTTGCCGATCTGCGCTACCTTTCCGACGCACTCACGAGGGACGAGGCAATCGAAATTCTCCGCGAGATGGAGCCGACACGTCAAGAGCGAATCGACGAACTGGACCGTCGCGGTGGATACCCGTGCTACACCACAAGCGCAGGGTGGTTGGGATACAGCGATGACAAATTGCGCCGGCTGCTCAAAGAAGCTGTCGACAGCGGATACCAGCATGTGAAACTGAAAGTCGGTGCCAATCTCGAGGACGACCGGCGCCGAATGGGCATTGCCCGCGAGGTGATCGGATGGGACGCCAAGCTGATGATTGACGCGAACCAGGTGTGGGACGTCCCCGAAGCCATCGATTGGGTGAACGAGCTCGCGCATTTCAATCCCCTGTGGATCGAGGAACCCACCAGCCCCGATGACGTCCTCGGCCACGCAGCTGTACGCCGCGCCGTTGCACCCATCGGGGTCGCGACCGGAGAACATGGCATGAACCGGGTCTTGTTCAAGCAGATGTTCCAGGCAGGTGCAATTGATTACTGCCAGCTCGACGCGGCGCGGCTGGCAAGCATTAATGAAATTCTCGCCGTCTATCTCATGGCAAAGAAATTTGGTGTGCCGGTGTGCCCGCACGCAGGCGGAGTTGGATTGTGCGAACTGGTCCAACACCTGTCCATTTTCGACTACGTCGCGGTTTCGGGCACCCTTGAGAACCGTGTCACGGAGTACGTCGACCACCTGCATGAGCACTTCGTCGATCCATGCATCGTTGTCGAAGGGAATTATGTCCTGCCTTCGCAGCCCGGATACAGCGCCAAAGTGTTCCGCGAAACACTCGACGTGTACTCCTATCCGAAGGGAAGCTACTGGGCGGCTGCATCAGAGTCTGAGTCTGTAGGTGCGGTGTCGATATTGTGAGTGTCTGCGAAGTCTTCGACGGCGAGCAGGTGAGCGTGCATCCGCAACCTGGCCCGGTCGGGGTCGCGGCGGCGAATCGCCTCCAGAATCCCGCGGTGCTCAGCTTGGGTCGTTGCCGTCGCGCCCTGCTCGGTCATCGCCCTCCATACACGCGTTCGATAAGTACGGCCCGCCAACGAGTCAACGAGCGCTCCCAAAAGAGGGTTTCCCGAGGCGCTGGCGATGCTTCGGTGAAACTCAGTATCCACGTCGATGATTGCACTGACACTGGTTTCATCTATGTCTCCGTCCAGCAGGGCATCGACGCGAGCCAACAAAGAACTCATCTGTTCTACTTGTCTGTCCGTTACCCGCCTGGCGGCCAAGGATGCGCTCTCGGCTTCCAAAACCCGTCGCACATGAATCAATTGCGAGGGTTCTGCAGCCATCTGGCGGTTAGCAAAGAGTGTCAAAGGGCCGAGCAGCTTACTGGCGTCCAGGGAAGTGACGTAGGTACCATCCCCTTGACGGGTTTCCAGCACACCGAGGACCGCAAGCGCACGGACGCCCTCGCGCAAAGAGCTTCGCGAAACCCCTACGAGCTCGGCCAGGTCTTTTTCAATGGGAAGTCGATCACCAGCAGAGAGCCTCCCTTCATCCACCATGGCCAAGATGGATGCAACGACATGGTCGGTTTGCGAGCGGCGCACTGTCGGCAGGCCATCCGATGAGGAATCATTCATCTGATCATTTTAGAGGGGCACTGTGATTATTGACTCCCATATGCACGTCTGGGATCTTCAACGAGTCTCATATGACTGGCTGGGTCCGCATCTGCCGGACGTCAACCGCACCATCTCGTTCGATGAGATCGCGCCCGTCCTGGCTGATCTGAGCGTGGAGGGCGTCCTCCTCGTGCAGTCGGCAGATAACGCCGAAGATACACGCAACATGCTCGAAGTCGCTGCAGCGCACCCGGAAATCCTCGGTGTCGTCGGTTGGGTTCCCCTCGAGAACCCGGCAGAAACCCCGGTTCATCTCGCCAAACTGGTTCAATGTCCCGAGATCGTGGGCATACGGAACCTCATCCACGATCGGACCGATCCCGACTGGGCGCTTCGCCCCGCTTTCGATGACGGACTCACGATCATTGAAGAGCACGGGCTCCCGTTCGATTTTGTTACGAGCGGTCCGGAAGCCATTTCCCGGCTGATCACAGCTGCAGGCCGCCATCCCCGGTTGATGTTTGTGCTCGATCATCTCGGAAAACCCCCAATAAATGCCCCGGTGCGGGAGCTACGACGATGGGAGGACCTCATTGCCGCTGCGGCAGAACAGCCGAACATCGCCGCGAAAGTTTCAGGCTTATACCCCACAACAGGGTTAGCATCGGCATGGACCGTAGACCAGGTGGCCGGAATAGTCGAAACTGCGTTGGAAGCGTTCGGAGCGGAACGGCTCCTCTACGGCGGAGACTGGCCAATGTCAATCTCAGCTGGTGGGTACAGGCGAATGTTTGCCGCCCTCAGTTCGATTGTTTCTGCCTGGCCAGCCCACGCACGGGAGCAATTCTGGTCAGGGACCGCAACCCGTATATACCGGCTGAAAGGTACCCGGATATCCGGAACTGATCCGGATCACCGTTAGCACTTTGCAAGTCCAAACCAAATTTAAACTCGCAACAACGAACCGGAGGGCAGCATGGAACGTGTGGCACAAAGAATCGATCTGCCGCGATCGAACCAAGAGGAGTACCTCCGGCTTCACCGGTCTGTATGGCCAGAGGTGGAAGCCACACTAACCCGCGCGGGCATCCGGAACTACAGCATTTTTCTGGCCGATGAAATGCTCTTCGCATACTTCGAAATAGACTCTGCGACATCGTTTGCCCATGCTTCTGCGACCATTGCACAGGACCCGAAGACCCGGGAATGGTGGAAACTCACGGACCCCCTGCAGCGACGGGTGGAAGGAACGCCTGATAACGAACAGTGGTTTAGGCTCCAAGAAATCTGGCACCTCGACTGAATGACCTGACGAGGTGGACAACGTACCGACCGGACTTAAACATTTCCGCGAAGCGGATTAGGACCTCGAAGCCATCCGGGCAGAAAGCAGTCGTGGCCGCAGGCGCATGTGCCTCGGGGTCTTTTGGCCTGCTGGTAGCAGTAGCCGCAGATTCCTCCGTCTGTCCACCGGGCCGCGATTTGGTGGTATTAGGCGCAGCGCCGTCATGATTCAGGCCATTTGACGGGGTCGCTGGTTTTTCGTGTGGCGTAGTTGCGACATGCGTTCCCCTCGATAGTTCCCTGCCCGTCCTGCAGCAGACACGACCCTCAAAGCGATCGGGCCAGTGCGGACCTTCGAATTCTGCAAGGGGCCATGTCGAACGGGTGCCGTGGTTGGACGTAAACCTGACAATTAGCACCAATCCGGATCAGCAACAATTCCGACTTCGCCCACACCCCTCTACCAACCGAATAACGACGCTCACAGGTGGGTACCGATCAAGCCGTCCTGGTGTGTTAGCTGCAACTTTAAACTGACCAGAGACGGCAATTTGGATTGACCGTTCGCGGCAGTGGTTTTGACCAATGGCTGCAAGTACTTTTGACCAGTTCTTGGCCGTGCGTGTGGCCGGGGCTTGCTGGGATTCCCTTGTCCATCCCCCGTGTCATTACGGGGAGAGCCCCTTCCTTCCGCGGTGAAATAGCGATGCCAATCGTTTTTTGTTTCACCCATCGTGGGAAGGAAGGGGCTTGATGTGAAGTCTCCAGGAGAGTTCATGGAAATTTTAGCTGCTTATGATTTGACCCGGTCGTACCGGGATGCCGCGAAGATCTGCGGCGTTTCGCACAACACTGTCCGTTCGTATGTGAAGGCCCGGCAGGAAGGCGTCCAGGCGCCGGTCGCCCGCCAGCGGGGCCGGATCACCGACCCGTTCCTGCCGCAGATGAAGTCGCTGGTCGAGCAGTCCCGCGGGAAGATCCGCGGGGACGTTGTGCACGGAAAACTCGTTGATCTGGGCTATCCCGGATTGAGCTGCCGCGGAGATCTCGGACAGTGGGCCCTCTTAAAATGGGGGTCTACCGAAAGTAGAGATCAGCATGACCGCATCACGGAAGCGATTTACCCAGGAGTTCAAGGACGAGCTGTGCCGCGAGGTGATCAACACGTCCAAGCCGATCAAGGACGTGGCCACCGCATACGGTGTCGGCCCCGAAACGCTCCGCAACTGGCTGGTCAAGTACCGCGCGGCCAACGGCGGCACGGAGGCGGATCTGACGGTGTCGGAACGGGCCCGGCTGAAGGAGCTCGAGCGTGAAGTTCAAGAGCTGCGGGCGGAGACTGCCTTCTTGAAAAAAGCCAGCGCTTACTTCGCGCGGGAGCAGCGGTAGTGAGCAAGTATGAATTCATCAATCCCAAAAAGCCGAGCCCGCCAATCTGAATTCGGTCGTGAAAATGTGCCGCTGGTTGGCCGTGTCAACGTCCGGTTTCTATCACTGGGCCACCCGCCCGCAATCGGCCACAGCGGCCCGCCGCCAGGCCCTGACCGCGCGGATCCGGCATTACTTCGAGGCGTCCGACGGGACCTACGGGTACCGGCGCATCCACGCCGATCTCGCCGCGGAACAGACCGAGTGCTCACCCGAGCTGGTGCGGCAGATCATGCGCCACCAAGGCCTGGTGGCCTGTCAACCACGCCCGTTCCGCGTCACCACCGAGGCTGATGCTGAGGCAGCCGCGGGCATGCCCGACCTCCTCAAGCGGGACTTCACCGCCGACCGCCCCGGGGTGAAGTTCGTCGGCGACATCACCTACATCCACACCTGGCAAGGATTCGTCTACCTCGCCACCGTCATCGACTGCTATTCAAAGAAAGTCGTCGGCTGGTCCATCGCCGATCACATGCGCACCGAGCTCGTCGCCGACGCGCTCAAGAACGCCGCCGCTACAACCGGGATCGAGCCTCTCGCGATCTGGCACTCCGATCGGGGCAGCGTCTACACATCGACCGATTTCAGGGCCCTGGTAGCCGGCCTGGGCATGCGCTCCTCGATGGGACGCACCGGCGTGTGCTGGGACAACAGCATGGCCGAATCGTTCTTCTCAGCCCTGAAAAACGAGCGCGTCTACCGGACCGTTTACGCGACCAAAACACAAGCCCGGAGCGACATCATTCGCTACATCGAGGGGTTTTACAACAGCCGGCGCCGTCACTCCGCGCTCGGTTACCGTCGGCCCAACGAAGTCCACTATGGTTATCAACAGCCAGCCCTGGCAGCGTAGAAGTATCCACTAATTCCGCTGTCCGAAATCCCCGAAGCAGCTCAGTCTCCCGCGTGGCAGCCTTGTGGCGTTCCTGGGAGCACCTGCGCCTCGACCCGGCAACCGGCATGAGCGTCTGGTGGCGGGACCATGCAGACCACCACATGAAAGTCCTCTTGGACCCACAGGGACCGTTCTACAACTGCGGCATGAAAGAACACCGCGACCCCGAACACCTCGAACCCAGAAAAGCCCCGGCGGGATGGTTCCCAGACGTTCGGACTATTCCGGGCTGACAGGGACACCTACAGGACGCGACTTAAAAAAGAAATCAGGGCTGGAATCGGTTATCGGTTCCAACCCTGATTTTGCTTTTTCTGGTTCTAGTGTCCTGCGCCTGAAATTCGGTTCAGAAGTCGGCCGATGGATTCGAGGATTTGTTCTGCTGTTTTTGTCCATGTGAAGGGTGTGGGGCTGGTGTTCCACTCGCTGACCCATTTGCGGATGTCGGACTCGAGGGCCTGGACGCTGCGGTGATCGCTGCGCCGCAGCAGGTCCTCGGTGACGAAGCCGAAGAACCGCTCGACCTGGTTCAGCCAGGATGAGTACGTCGGGGTGAAGTGCATGTGGAACCGCGGGTGGTTCTGCAGCCAGGTCTTCACGCCGGGTGTCTTGTGGGTTTGGTAGTTGTCGCAGATCAGGTGCACGTCCAGGCCCTCGGGGACCTGTGCGTCGATCTTGGCCAGGAACTTCCTGAACTCGATGGCCCGGTGTTTGCGGTGCAGGGACGAGATCACGGACCCGTCCGCGGTGTTCAGTGCCGCGAACAAGGTGGTGGTCCCGTGCCGGACGTAGTCATGGGTGCGCTTCTCCGGCAGGCCGGGCATCATCGGGAAGGCTGGCTGGGACCGGGCCAGCGCCTGGACCTGCGATTTCTCGTCTACGGAGAGCACCACCGCGGATTCGGGCGGGTTCAGGTAGAGTCCCACGACGTCATAGACCTTCTCCACGAAGAAGGGGTCGTTGGTGAGCTTGAACCCGTCGGCGCGGTGGGGTTTGAGTTCGAACGACCTCCAGATCCGCCCGATCGTTGACTTTGAGAGCCCCGACCGCTCGGCCATCTTCGCCCGTGACCAGTGTGTGGCGTTCTTCGGCGTTGATTCCAGCGTCGCGACCACGACATCCTCGACCTGATCACTGGTGATACTGGCCGGACGGCCGGGTCTGGGATCATCGACCAGCCCGTCCAGCCGACGCTCCAGGAAACGGCGCCGCCACTTCGCCACGGTATGAGGTTCGACCCCGCACCGGGCGCCGACCTCCACGTTGCTCAGGCCCTCGGCGCTGCCCAGCACGATCCTGGAGCGCGTCGCCAGCGCCTGGGCCGATTTGGCCCTCCGCGCCCACCGGGACAGGGTTTCCCGCTCTTCATCCGACAGTTCCAAAGGGGCCTTCGGCCGCCCAACACTCGCCATACCCCATTCTACAATTACGAAGCGAATTTAAGGCGCAGGACACTAGTGAGCGGCTTCGTACTTCTCGACGACATCCGCTTGGATACGACCGCGCGCGTTTACCTGGATGCCATCTCAGCCGCCCACAGACGTACCCCTTTCGCATCCGGGCCGTCGTGGGAGGACTTCGTACCCAGCAGGTCAAGGGCCGCCGGTGCAGGGCCGTCGACAAAGCCTCGGCCCACCGCATGCTGCTCCTGCGCCCGGGCGATTCGCTCAGCCCCAGAGCAGCCAATCGGCTGGAGGAAGTATTCACCGTCAACGATCCGGCGGGCACCCCGCAGGCGGTCTGGAAGGTCAAGGAACAACTCAGGGCCCTGCTGCGCAGCGGCTCTCTGGAGGACGCCGCGGCAGCCAAAATAAAACTCGAAGAGCTCGTCGCGGCAGCTACGAGGCCGGAGACGAAAAGGCTCTACCGCACTGTCTGCAGATGGTGGAAGGAGATCGAGGTGCTGATCAATACCGGCGCTACGACAGGCAAGGTCGAGGCCAACAACACCGCGATCCAAAACATCAAACGCACCGCCCGCGGGTACCGCACGCCACCGACTTCAAATCGGTTATTCTTCTGAGAAGTGCCGTACGGACGGCGGCATGACACGCATCCCAGGGATCGAAATCCCCACGAACCGTGAAGAGCCTCTTTACTTGTGTAGATTCGCAGCCGAGAGTAGCTGTACTACGCTAAAGCGCGAGAGAACACGGTGGAGCTAATGAATCTGGATTGGTTGAACCAGTCGTTTGCACAATACAGTCTATTCTGGCTAGTCCTATCCGGGGTTATCGGAGGACTAACTGGAGCATCCTCAAAGTTTATCTTCGAAGACGTACTGCGTCCACGATTGAACTCAAACCGATCGATTGACGCGATTACTAAGCAGCATTCTGTGCCAATAATTCGCGCAGCAGATAATCTTGAGCGACGGATAAATAACCTCGTGCGCAACGCCGACAGGGGGTGGTACGCCAGTTCGGATCATTATAAAATCAGCACACTGTTCATTTTCGGGGAGTTTCTCGCGATTGTCCGCTCCATCGAACGTGAATTGGGATATCTACCTCATGAGTCCACGAACCGCGGAAAGAGTTTTAATGCTAAAGTATATGGACCTTTCCGAGCGATGACCAGCTTTGCATATTTCCGCACGGTAGCAGCAGACGCAGACGATATAGGCGCGTCAGGTGTTCCCCGCCTAATGCTAACAGCGATAGGTGAAAAGATGCTTACGGAACAGGGCCGAGTGCGAGAATTTACCGATTTTGCAACCTTGTTTTCCAATGATCCGAGGTTTCGGAAGTGGTTCGACGATCTGGATAAATTCCTCCTCGAGGCGACTACTATCAACGAACTAAGCTGGGATCGACTAATTGCCCTCGGCGCGAACCTTCGGCTTCTTGTAACGTTTCTCGATCCGAAATCGAAGTTGCTTGACCAACGCGATGTCGCAAATCTGGATTTGATCAAAAATCAGCAGGTTCGCTCAGCCCTCAATGCTGAAATAGCGGAACAATAAGCACTAAATCATACGCTTCCGAAACCAAGCAACTTATACCGCAGTGCTTCTTCAACCGCCAATTCTGCCTCCTCATCTGGTTCCCACTTAGAAGCGTCAAAGATACAGGCGTTAAATAATTGTTCACTGTTTTCGAAAGATACAACCGCCGCTACAGCACCTAACTTGGATGCATACTGTCGAAGTCTTAGGAGGCCGTGGATAGCCTCCTCCGCGTCCGAATATTCCGTCTTCGCTGCAAGACAAAAGAAGAATATCCCCAAGCTCGCTTGTCCGTCTTCCAGGAACTCCACGTATTGGGAACAATCCTCATGTGAGTCCAAGGTCGATTTCTTTACCTCACGCGGAACCGAGTTGGCAATTTGCCGGCTCGCTTTATCGAGGTTGAGTATGGCTTCGCTCACTCGCAGCCACCCAGGTGGCCGATTGCGTTCCAGGACGTTGAGCAATAGGTTGACGACCGGTTCCTCTATGCGTCTCGGCCTACTTGCCACGCTACGCCGCTCGCCATTTTTATGACCGTACCAATCGAGTAGATCATCGGCGAGGCCCGGAGTAAGCTCCGTATCGTCTGAAGCCGGAGATAGTCCCCAAGACACATAGTGCATCAAGTAGTCCAACTCGTCCCTGGCTAGGATCTTAGCAGCAGAGGCCCGGCGTTGTTTGAGGTAGTGGATGAATTCACTAGGCCTATCGAGAACCTCTTGGAGCACCTCCAAATCGTGAATGTTGAGAAGTAAAGGTGTCTCTGTTCCCGGAGGGCAAAGCAAGCTTTCTGCGAGGTCCTCCGAAACGGTCACAATGTGATTGAGGTCCTCTAAGGTAACTGCCAGAACATAGACCTCGGTGACAGCGCTTACGTGGCCCTTCGCATTTAGGCATGGTTGGTCGATTTGGTCCGGTAGGGCCGGTGGCCGCCGGCGGCGAGTAGGCATCTGAGTCTGTAGTTGGTGAAGTTGCGGAAGCCGCGGGCGATGCGGCGGGTGGTTTCGATGACGCCGTTGATTGCTTCGGTGGGCCCGTTGGAGGCGCCGTTGGTGTCGAAGTAGGCGAGGACCGCGGTCTTCCATTGTTTGAGTGTCCGGCCGAGCCGGGCCACTTCCGGGATCGGGCACGTCGGGAATGAGGAGATCACTTCGGTCACGAGTTCCCGTCCCCGCGACGGAAGGGCATGGTAGATGTTGCGGACCTTCTGGTAGCACTGCCAGGCCAGAGTGACTTCGTGGTCCGGATCCCCGGCGGTGAGTTTGGCATCGAGTCTTGCGGTTTGTTTGTCGGTGAGGTGTTCGGCGCCTATCTGCAGGGTCCGACGGATCCCGTAGAGCGGGTCCCCCTTGCGTCCGCGGTGCCCGAGGGTGTCCTGCTGGACCCGGCGGCGGACCTCATCGACCATGGCCGTCCCGAGCTTGACGACGTGGAACGCGTCCAGGACGGTGATGGCTTCGGGTAGTTCGTCGCGGATCGCATTCGCGTAGCCGCGGAACGGGTCCAACGCAGCGGTCTTGATACCGGCAGTGAACTCCTCGCCGCGCGCTCTGAGCCAGTCAGCGTAGGCCTTCCCGGACCGTCCCGGCACGAGGTCGAGAAGCCGTGCATGGACAGTGCCGTTGGCGTCGCGGGTGTGGTCCACGATGCCGGTGACCATGCCCGATCCGGGCGGGCCAGTGTGGGACCAGACATGCTCGTCGACGCCAAGCGCGTCCACGCCGGCGAGCCGGTCCGTGATTCCGATGCGTCTGGTGGCCTCTGCCTTGACGGCGTCCCAGACGGTGTGCCAGGAGACGCCGAGCTGGTGGGCCAGGGCTGAGACTGAGGTGTCGAACCGGGCCAGCGCGTCGGTCGCCCATGCCACTGCTCGGGCGGTGAGTTTCGCCCGCGGCCCTGCCAGTGGGTGTTCCTCGGTGAAGGTGTTCCCCGGACAGTCTGGGTCCGGGCAGCGCCAGACCCGCTTTGCCCACAGCAGCCGCACCGGCCTGCCGAAACAGGGAATGTCATGAAGCTGGACCTGCCGGCGTCCGTGGCCGATCGCGATGACGCCGCAGTCCGGGCAGCCGCTGAGGGTTTCCCCGGTTTCGACGCGCAGAACCAGGCCGTTCTCGGTTGCCGTGACGGAGCTGATGTGGATGCCCTCGACACCGAGCAGAGCATCAGCGCGCGTGCACCAGCGGCCACCGGAACAAGACATAGAGTTATTCATGTCAGGGTCTCTTTTGGGTATTGGTTTGCTTGGTCGCTACCAATTCAAAGAGGCCCTGACCTCTTTCCAGCCGCACCACGCCGCACCGCTCCGCACCATGCCACGCGGCGGTGCTCTCAGCCAGCCCTAACCATGCCTAAATGCGAAGGGCCGCTTACGTCGAGGAGCATGTTCTTCTTTATAACCTCAACCTGCGCCTTCATCTTGAAGTCAGTTGCGCGACTAATGCGTAGATGAGTGTTGTCCAATAACAACGGCCTAATTCGTTCACCTTGTTCAACAGCTGTTTTGACTAGCGGCTCTAAGGCTTGCCACAGAAGTTCGGGTGGGTCTAGAACATTGTGGGCGTTCGGGCGGAGACGATTGCTTTTCGCTTCTACAACTACTGCAATATTATCTAAAATAAGAAGACCGTCAGTCTCATAAACAACTTTGTTTGACGCGAAGTCCCGGTAGTAACACACGTTTGCCAGTGCGATGTCAGGATGCACCGCCTTCTCAAGAAGTTCTAGGGCTCTCACCTCCAAGTACTTGCTTCTATGGGCTAGGTATTCCTGATTTTGCGGATCGTACAGAGCCGCCTCGAAAACGCGCCTAGTGGGTATCCGGTTAGCTCAGGTAACGGGGTCCGATCCCGGATCGTGGGCAGTGATTTGGCGGTAGGTCGTCGGTGCTTGCGTAGTGCCGAGGCCGAGCAGGGACTGGAAGGCCGCCATGGGCGTGCCGCGCCTGTTGTAGCGGAACGTGAATTCATCCAGGTACACCTGTAGGTGTTCATTGCCTACGGAGCGGTGGGTTCCCCGCAGCCAGGTCTTGAGGTTGCTGATGGCGCGGTGCACGCGGGGAAGGACCGGGTCGGTGTCGCCGGCCTTCTTGGCAGCCCGCTGGGAGCGAGGGCGGTGGGTGTAGCCCTTTTTGGCCAAGGGGGCGTAGCCCATCCACCCGTCAGTATGCACGATGGCCCCAGGGGCCACGGTGTCCATCACGAAACCGGTCAGAGTGTCACCGGAGGCATCGTGGATCACTTTCATTCGCACCCTTCCCGAGCCCTGGCCGCGCACCTCCACTGCGACGACGACCTGCGTGGCCCGGGCTGTGAGGCTCCTGCCGCCGCGTCTGCCGATCTCAGGACCGCCGACCTCGCACTCGTCCACCTCGACCTCACCGGTCAGCAAGGTGCGTTCCGGGTTGACCATAGCCCGGCGCAGCTTGTGCAGCATGGTCCACGCCGTCTCGTACCGGGACAATCCGAGCT
Source organism: Arthrobacter sp. 24S4-2 (assembly GCF_005280255.1). Lineage (NCBI taxonomy): Bacteria > Bacillati > Actinomycetota > Actinomycetes > Micrococcales > Micrococcaceae > Arthrobacter > Arthrobacter sp. 24S4-2. The sequence goes on from NZ_CP040018.1 coordinate 4,978,524, forward strand.
GTCGCTGCAGCTGCCGGGCGGAGATCCCCGGGGTACCCGTCGTCATCAGGTAGGCCGCCCAGAACCATAAATGCAGCGCTGTGTGGGTCTTGTGGAGCACAGTACCGGCCGTCAGCGAGACTTGGTAACGGCAGGCGGCGCATTCCCAAAGTCCCCGCGCCGCCAGGGGCCAGGCATACCGACCCTGACACCGCGGACACACGTAGCCGTCCGGCCAGCGGCACTCAGCCAGATAGTCCAGACACGCCTTCTCGTCACCAAACCGTGCCTGGAACTCCAGAATCGTCCGCGGAAAATCCGGTCTTGACATCTAGCCAGACTACCTGAGCTAACCGGATACCCACTACGCGCCTTATGCCAAAGATTATCCACGACGGCTGCACCAAGACCCACCGAATCTGCCCGTCGCCGGCGGCGGTCCGAATGAACGGTCGAGTAACCAGAGGGTTTTCTCCGTTTAGAAAGTCGTCCGTGAGCTTACCTTCACCACCGTCTAAGTCTATGGACATTCGGAGGAGTATTTCGTTTAGCGTGTCTGGATCGATCCCGGTTGCGGCTTTGAGCTCCTCCAGGCTAAATGACCCCATTTTTGCTGGTTTTGCAATTGCCGTCATTCGTTCGTCGTCATCATGCTGGGATTCCATCGCTTGCATAAATAGCATGAGATCTGCCGCAGCGCCCTTATCACCTAGGAATGAGACGCGGTCTAGGTAGCTTTCATAGCGTGGCGGAACCATACGTTCAAGGAAAGCTTGGCGGACGAGGAGTACATCTTCTAAGCCAAATCCCAGTCTTGCGATTAATTCAGCGTGGACGGCACCCGAAAAGAGCGTGCGCAGCATCTTTATTTCTTTGTCCTCAAAGTGAGCGTTGCGCAGGTGAAGCTCGCGCGCCAAAAAACCGAGCCTTATTCTTGGCGCAACAAACCCAGGAGTGTGGATAGCTGATGGCTGGCTCTTACTGTGCATTTGCATGGCCACTCGTCGCTGCTGTACAACGTAGAGCACGTGTACAAGGTTACTAATTAACTTTATAACTCTAATGCCTGCAATATGTTGTTTTTTTGAATAGACTGCGTTTGGCTTTTTGCGCGAAACCATGACGAGCGCAAAAAACTCGGGGGCTGAAAGCTCGGGTTTCCATTCAGATTCCTTATATGTTTCAGCATTTGTGAGCGTGCAATACAACCACAACCTTGGAATGATGTCGAGGGCGTCATATGCTCGACTGAAATAAGAAAGTAATAAATAAAGTGCAGAACGTGTGAGGCCCAATATGAGAATGGTAGGGGTGTATAAACGTAGAAAACGGATAACCCGGACAAGCGTAAGCGACCGATTCATTGTCGTTAAAAGTCGGCGTCCTTGAGGAGTGTCTCTAACTTTCATAGCATCGATAACCATGCGCACGCAGGTTAAAGTCGATTGCGTTGTCCTTCATACCCCTTGCTTTACATTTCGTCGTATCCTGCAACACTGTTGATCCGTTGCTTAAGGATTTTTCGTAGCAGGCGTTAGTCATGAGTTATTCTCTCTTTCACTGGATTTGAAGTTTACGCCAAGACCCCTCAGTGGGGATGATGTTTCCATCCTTCTTGGGCCACAAGAAAGTTGCCTTGAGATAGGGGCCGCGTACGGTGTCGGTGACGGTCGAAAAGTGAGCCATTGTGACGGTTGAGAACTGAGCCACCTGTTCCAAACGATTGGGTGGGTGATCACTCCGATAAGCTATTGGCAAGGTACGTGGGAGAAGGTGGGGGCATTGAGTAGCGAACGGGCTTCGCTGGACCCCAAGTCGAACCGAGGCGTGCGGTCCCAGACCCTGGAACGCGCCTTGGACGCCCTGCAAATTCTTGCGGACGGCAAACGGCGAACAAGCCAGGAGCTGGCGGACGAACTCGGCCTGCACCGGTCCATCGTGTACCGAATCCTCCGTACTCTCGAGGACTATTCGCTCATCGCCCGCGCCTCCGACGGGAAGTACCTGCTGGGACTGGGCATGGCTGCACTCGCGAAGTCCGGTATGGGCGATCTCGAGGTGCAGGTTGCCGCCGTGCTCCAGGAATTGTCCAACGTGACGGCCGCAACGGCAATTTTCTGCGGTCCCCAGAGGGACGATGCCGTCGTCTTGGCGTCCACACGGCCGTCACAGCGGCCCGCCTCGGTCGCCATCCGGACCGGAACGCGGTTCCCACTCAACGGCGGGGCACCAGGGATGGCCATCCTCGCACTCCGGGACCCCCGGGAGGATGAGTCGGACGAGACGGCCCTCGCCCGGCAGACTGGCATCGTCCACACTAAGGGTCAGCCGTTCGTCGGCCTGGAGGCGGTGTCCGTCCCGATCAGGATGCCGGACGGGCAGGAAGCCAGCCTCTCGTTGCTATTCCCCGTTGGCGACGCCGAGGCCACGACGGTCGCGCGCGAGCTCCGGACCTACAGCGCTCGGCTTGTCCTGCCGTCCGAGGTCTGGCAGCACTAAAGTCCGGACCGCTGGAGGCTTCCTCCCATGCGGCCAAGCCGGGAACTTCACCGCCCACGCGCAGCCCGACTCCGTACCGGCCGCGTCCCGCCCGCGGGGCAGCTGTCCATCAGCCGGCCGTTCGGCGTAAAGCTCGCCTCACCTCCTCGCGCCCGGCGACTGCCGCAAACTGCCCAAGTAAATGCACGACGCTCTTGCGTGACATGCACCACTGTCGCTACAGTAGAGCTCACATATAGAGCAGTATCTATAAGATTGCTCCTATATAGAGCACACGCTTCTGGGTCGCTTTGCGGCCTGGACAATGACGTCCCAGCAGAAGGCAGGACTATGAAGAACATCGGCATTATCGGTGCAGGCGTCGCGGGCCTCCACCTTGGTCTGCAACTACGCCAGCACGGCATTCCCGTGACCATTTACACCAACAGGACCGCCGAGCAGGTTCGCGGGGGCGGGTCATGAACAGCGTCGCCCACATGCACGTCACCCTGGCTTTGGAGGCCGATCTCGGCATAGACCATTGGCCCGGTGAGGAGTACACGTACAGCGCGCACTACCACCACAACGGCTGGGGCGATGAGCGCACCTACGCCGGCGAATTCACGGCCCCGTCGCGTACGCTCGACTACCGCATCTATCTGCCCCGGCTGATGGAGGACTTCACCGAGCGCGGCGGCGTGATGGAATACCGAGACCTGTCCGCCGGGGAGATCCACGCGCTGACAGACGTGCACGACCTGGTGGTGGTATCGACGGGCAAGGGCGAGATCGGGGCGATGTTCCCCAAACGAACCGACAAGTCGCCGTATGACCGTCCGCAGCGAAAGCTGGCGGTCGGGTTCTGGCATGGTGTTGCCCGCCGAGATCCGAACGGTGTGGAGATAAGTATCATCCCCGGCGTCGGCGAACTCCTGGCGATCCCGATGTGGTCATTCTCGGGACCGGTGATGGCCCTGTTGTTCGAAAGCGTGCCCGGCGGACCCCAGGAAGTGCTCACCGACCAGCGGTTCGAGGACGACCCCGAGGCCTACCGCAAACTGACGCTGGACGTGCTCGGGCGCTACCACCCGACCGTAATGGAACGCGTCGACGTCGATGGGTTCCGGATCCAGGGCGAACAGGACATCCTCCAGGGCGGAGTGACGCCCGTGTTGCGGGAAGACTACGTGCGGCTCCCGAACGGGAAGTTCCTCCTCGCCCTCGGCGACGTCCACCTGACAGTCGACCCTGTCCAGGCACAGGGCGCCAACGCCGCAGCCTACTCCGCCCGGGTCGTGGGCGACGCGGTCCTCGAGGACGAGGTCTTCGACGAGCGCTTCATGAAGAAGGTCGCCAGCCGCCGTGCCGAGCGCATCGAGGCCGCGAACGACTGGATCAACACAATGATCCACAATCCCCCCATGCCGCAGATCCCGGCGCTCTTGACCGCCATGGTCGGAAACCAGGCCCTGGCCGACGAGTTTACAGAGAACTTCAACTACCCCATCCGGCAGATCGATCTACTCGGCAGCGAGGCGAGGGTGGACGCAGCGATCGAGCGCGCCGCCGCCCGGACCACGGTGCCGGCAAACTAGCGAAAGGACCAGACAAATGCACAAGCTAATCGTGCTGTACCCCGAACCCGACAACCGGCAAGAATTCATCGACTACTACACGGCGAACCACCTCCCACTGGCCGCCCGGCTCCCCGGACTCGTCGGCTGGCGGTACTCGCTGGAGGTCTCGGACGGCCCGGCGGGAACGGCACCGTACTTCGCCGTCTTCGAGGCCGAATTTGCGCACGCCGAAGCGTTCCGGGCCGCAATGGCCTCCCCCGAGGGCCAGGCCGTCGGGGACGACGTGCCGAACTACGCCACGGGCGGCGCCATCGTCCTCGACTACGCAGTGTCGAGTGGAGGTCTCTCATGAGCGACCTGAAGCCGGACCAGCTGCAATTCCGCCAGGCCATGGCGCACCTCGCAGCTGCGGTCAACATTGTCACCACCGAGGGGCCGCATGGGCGGCTGGGCATCACCGTCAGCGCCGTCTGCTCGGTGACGGATTCCCCGCCCACCGTCCTGGTGTGCGTGAACCAGCGCAGCGCCGCGCACGACGTGTTCACCTCCAACGGCGTGGTGGCCATCAATGTGCTCGCAAGCGAACAGTCCGAGCTCGCCCGCCACTTCGCCGGAGCCACGAGCGTGCCCATGCAGGAGCGCTTCGCGTGGGACATCTGGGATGACGATGCCGCCGCGCCCACCCTGCGGCACGCGCGCGTCGCCATGGTGGGCAGGATCCGGGACACGTTGTCCCGGGGGACCCATTCAGTCATGTTCGTGGAGATCGACTCCATCCACATCCGCGACGACGCCGAGGGTCTCGTGTATTACGACCGCGGCTTCCACCGCGTCAGTGAACTGACAGCCATCTGACCGGTCACCAACGCCGGCCACTTCTTCTACGCACCGGTTTCCGCGCCGGGCGGGACGACGCCGCCCAGCAGTTCGCCGATACGCCGCGCATCACCGACCCGTACCCGAAGGCACCGGTGACGGTCCGCAGTTCGTGACCATGCTCCAACGACCCTGGGCCAGCACCTGCTCGCCGGAGCAACCGCAAACGGATGGGGCGGCCCCATACATGGGACGGCCCAAGGCGGGCTCGCCGCCGACTGCGCGGGGCGGCGGCGAGCCCCCACAAAGCAGAACCCACGATTCTTTCCCGTCCGCCACCCCAGCACACCGTCCGCCCGGGCCATTAACCAACAGGAGATAACGATGACCACCGACACCTCCACCACGTCCACAACCGCCGAGGACCTACTCGATGCCGTCCAGCCGACCGAGGGCGGCCGGGAGATCAAGGACCCGGCCACCGGGGAGCCGGTCGGCCGGGCCCCTGAGCACACAGTCGCGGACCTGGAGACCGCGATCGCCGCGGCCGGCGCCGCGCAACCGGCTTGGGGAGCACTGTCCCACGAGGAACGCTCCGCGTACCTGAACCGCGCCGCGGATGCCGTCGAGGCGAACGCCGAGGCCCTCGCGGTGCTGCTTTCCCGGGAGCAGGGCAAGCCGCTCAACGGCCCTAACGCGCGCTTCGAGGTTGGGGCCTGCGCCGCCTGGCTGCGGGCCACGGCATCGTTCGAGTTGGAGCCCGAGGTGCTGGTCGACGACGACGGCGGCCGCGCCGAACTGCACTACCGCCCCCTCGGGGTCGTCGGCGCAATCGGGCCCTGGAACTGGCCCATGATGATCTCCGTCTGGCAGCTCGCCCCGGCCCTGCGCATGGGCAACACCGTGGTCGTCAAACCCTCAGGCAACACGCCCCTGTCCGTCCTGACCCTGGTCCATGTACTGAACACCGCTCTTCCAGCCGACGTGCTCCACGCGGTGTCGGGCCGGCGCGATATCGGCGCCGTGATGGTCCGCCACCCGCGCATTGCCAAGATCATGTTCACCGGCTCCACCACCGCCGGCCAGGACATCATCCGCTCCTCTGCGGACACAGTGAAGCGCCTGACCCTCGAGCTCGGCGGCAACGACGCCGGGATCGTCCTCCCCGACGCGGACCCGAGGGCCATCGCCGAAGACCTCTTCTGGGGCGCGTTCATCAACACCGGCCAGACCTGCGCGGCCCTCAAGCGCCTGTACGTGCACGAGGACCTCTACGACCAGGTCTGCGAGGCCATGGTCGAGGTCGCTACCCGGATGCCGATGGGCGTCGGGCTGGACGAGAACAACGTCCTCGGACCCTTGCAGAACAAGGCCCAGTTCGACATCGTCGCCAACCTCGTCCAGGCCGCGAAGGACGCCGGGGCCAGGATCCTCCTTGGAGGCAATCCCGAGCCCGGGCAGGCGGGCCACTTCTACCCCACGACCCTCGTCGCAGACATCGACAATGACAACCCGCTGGTCGCCCAGGAACAGTTCGGACCCGCCCTGCCGATCATCAAGTACTCCAACATCGACGATGCGGTCGCGATGGCCAACGGCCTCGACGTCGGCCTCGGCGCCTCCGTCTGGTCCTCCGACAAGGAAGCCGCCCGCGCTGTCGCCGCCCGCATCGAGGCCGGCTCCGTGTGGATCAACAAGCACGGAACCGTGGACCCCCGCGTCCCCTTCGGCGGAGCGAAGCAGTCCGGATACGGCCTCGAGTTCGGGACTGAAGGCCTCAAGCACCTCGGACAGCCCCAGATCATCAGCTACTAGCCACGAACCGGCGGGGCCCCTCCACAGGGAGGCGGCCCCGCCGTATATCTGCCGCAGTTCCGCGTCCTGTGATGGCACTCATGGAGAACCCCCGGCTACCCCTTCTGGGTCTCGAAATGACGGTAGATTGTGGGTCTCGTGACACTGAACTCGGCCGCGATTGCCGACACGGTGTGAACCCGCTTGCCGTCGGTGCCGGTTTCTGGCCCTTCGCATTTAGGCATGGTTGGTGTCTTTGATCCGGTAGGGGCGGTGGCCGCCGGCGGCGAGTAGGCATCTGAGTCTGTAGTTGGTGAAGTTGCGGAAGCCGCGGGCGATTCGGCGGGTGGTTTCGATTACGCCATTGATCGCCTCGGTGGGCCCGTTGGAGGCTCCCTGGGTGTCGAAGTAGGCTAGGATGACCGCCTTCCATTGCTTGAGTGTCCGGCCCAAACGCGCGACTTCAGGGATCGGGCAGGTCGGGAACGACGCAGTCACCTCGGCCACGAGTTCACGGCCCCGTTCCGGCCTGGCGTGGTAGATGTTGCGGAGCTTCTGATAGCACTGCCATGCCAGGGTGACTTCGTGGTCCGGGTCCCCGGCGGTGAGTTTAATATCCAGCCTTGCAGACTGCTTCTCACTGAGGTGTTCGGCGCCGATCTGCAGGGTCCTCCGGATCCCGTAGAGCGGATCGCCCTTGCGTCCGCGGTGCCCGAGAGTGTCTTGCTGGACCCTGCGGCGGACCTCGTCGACCATGGCTGAGCCGAGCTTCACGACATGGAACGCGTCCAGGACGGTGATGGCTTCGGGCAGTTCGTCTCGGATCGCGTTGGCGTAGCCGCGGAAGGGATCCAGCGCCGCGGTCTTGATGCCGGCGGTGAACCCGCTGCCCCGGTCTTTGAGCCAGTCGGCGTAGGCTTTCCCGGACCGGCCCGGAACCAGGTCAAGCAGCCGGGCATGCACCACGCCGTGGGCGTCGCGGGTGTGGTCCACGATGCCCGTGACCATTCCGGTGCCGGGCGGGCCGGTGTGGGCCCAGACATGTTCGTCGACGCCAAGCGCATTCACCCCTTCGAACCGGCCCGTATCAGCGATCCGTCTGGATGCCTCCACCCGCACCGCGTCCCAGATGGTGTGCCAGGAGACGCCGAGCTGGTGGGCCAGGGCCGAGACCGAGGTATCGAAATGCTGGAGCGCATCGGTTGCCCAGGTCACGGCGCGGGCGGTGAGTTTCGCCCGTGGTCCTGCCAGCGGGTGTTCCTCGGTGAACGTTGTTCTGGGGCAGTCCGGGTCCGGGCAGCGCCAGACGCGCTTGGCCCACAGCAGCCGCACGGGACGGCCGAAACAGGGAATGTCGTGGAGCCGGACCTGCCGGCGTCCGTGGCCGACCGCGACGACGCCGCAGTCCGGGCAGCCTGCGAGGTCCTCCCCGGTTTCGACGCCCAGAACCAGTCCGGCCGCGGTTGCCGTGACGGAGCTGACGTGGATGCCCTGGACACCGAGCAACGCGTCCGCGCGCGTGCACCAGCGGCCGTGGGAACAAGACATAGAGTTATTCATGTCAGGGTCTCTTTGTGGTTTTGGTTGCTTGGTCGCTACCAATTCAAAGAGGCCCTGACCTCTTTCCCGCCACACCACGCCGCACCGAAACGTTCAACGCCCCGGCGGCAGTCTCAGACTGCTCTAACCACGCTCATCTGCGAAGGTCCCGGTTTCTTCGTACATTTCCCGGGCGATCTTCACCTGCCGGGGAGTGAGCTTCGGCTTCTGGCCGCCGGTCCGCCCCGGGCGCGGGCGGCGGCGAGCCCGTCGCGGGTCCGTTCGGACATCAGGGCGTGTTCGAACTCGGCGATCGAGCCGAGGATCTGGAAGAACATCCGCCCGGTGGCGGTGGATGTGTCGATGCCCTGGTCAAGGACGACGAGGTCAACACCGCGCTCCTGCAGGGTGTTGGACAAGTCGGTGAGGTTTTCCAACGACCGGCCGAGACGGTCGAGTTTGGTGACGACGAGCTGATCGCCTGCCCGGTTGGCCGAGAGCAGGGCCTTGTCGAGTTCGGGTCTGCGGGCGAGCTTTCCGGAGGCCGTGTCGAGGAAGACCTGCTGGCAGCCGGCCGCGGTCAGGGCATCGTGTTGGGCTTCGGGGTGCTGATCCCGGGTTGAAACCCGTCCGTATCCGATTCGCATTTCGGAAACGTATCACTAACCCGGTAGAACGTTACATAGGCGAGTACACGGGAAGCGTTACAAAATGAGCTCCGTGTTTCCGTGCCTTTTCGAACATGACCTGGAGTGTCTTGCGAACGATCCTTTCCCGACACCGGTCTAAGCGTGACATTCCCGAGCGCTGGTCCTCAAACCCCAAGATCCGCCGGTTTGATCCACTAGCGCCAACGGCGGCACGGCTCCTACTCAACCCCGAGCTTGAAACATCGGAATCCCGATATTTAGCAGACACGCCCTAGCCCCTGAGAGCGCCCTTCCGCGTGAGGAGGCCTGTGTATGCCCTCCAACGCGTCAGGCACCGTCAGCGGGGCGAAAATCTCGTCCTCGCAGACACGGGAAGTGTGCCGTTTAGCGCCCCTTCACGGACAGTTCACCGGACCGGTCTCAAGGGACGCCGCTTTCTCCGTGGGGTGTGTCAAGGATGTGAGACAGCCGGTTAGTTTCTTTTTGGGTTAGGCGGCCGCAGGTAGCGGCTGGTTTTTGGTCTTGAAGTTGGCCATTGCTGTTGCCGGCGGCAGCCCATCATTGTTGGTGTGGGGCCGCCAGCGGTTGTAGAAGACCTCGATGTAGCGCATGGTCGCCCGGCGGGCGTCCTGCCGGGTGGCGAAGCTGTGGTGGTGGTAGAACTCGTTCTTCAGGGATGAGAACGCCGACTCGGCGACGGCATTGTCCCAGCACACCCCGGTGGCCCCATGGACTGACGCACAGCGTTTCCGGTGCACCAGGCGCCCATTTCCCGGGAGGTGTATTGGGTGCCGCGGTCGCTGTGGAAAATGGCATTCGGGGCCAGGTGTCCTCGGTCCCGGGCCATCGCCAGCGCGCCCGTGACAAGGGAGGCGCGCATGTGATCGGCCATCGCCCAGCCAACGACCATGCGGGTGCACAGGTCGATGACGGTGGCCAGATACAGCCAGCCCTCGCCGGTACGCAGGTAGGTAATATCCCCGACGAGCTTCGTGCCGGGAGTATCTGAGGTGAAGTTCCGGCCGATGAGATCGGCAAAAACCTTGTCCGGGTCCGAGGGGATGGTCGTGCGTTTGAAGGCGCGCATCCGCTTGGCCGCCCAGCCGTTATCCGCCATGATGGCAGCGACCGTCCCCACGGAAATCTCCACACCCGTGGCGGCGAGTTTGGTGTGGACCATGCGATGGCCGAAGATCCCGTCGGAGGAATCGAACATCGCCTTGACCAGTCCGGTCAGCTCACGGTGCCGGGCAGCCGTCGGTGATTCTTCGTGGTCCAGCCACCGGTAATACGAGGCCCGCGGAATGCCCAGCCGGGCGCACATCCAGGTGACAGGGAATTCGGCGTTCTTCTCCTGAACAAGCCGGTAGAGGTCCTCTACCGTTGTTCTTTGGCGAAGAACGCCGAAACTTTTTTCAGGAAATCATTCTCCCTTTCCAGCTCCCGCAGCCGTGCCTCCATCGCCTTGTATTTCGCGGGATCCACCGGATCATCAGGCTTGCCGCCGGCCCCGGCCTCTCCTTCACGATGCAGCTGAACCCACCGCTTCAGCGCGGTCACGGAGATCCCCAGCTCGGGGGCAACTGAGGCGGGCGAACGGCCAGAGGAAATGACGAGATTCACGGCATCGGCCTTGAACTCATCGGAATAACTGGGACGGGAAGACATGGGCACAATCCTTTCAAACTGTGTCTCACATCAGTAGTACACCTCACCGAAGCAGCAAGGTGAATCGCAGCGATATGGGTCCTGGGGCGATCGCGTTGAGTTCTCCGGCTCTAAAGTCCTTCGTCCCGGCGGTCTGGAACTACGCCTAGCGGAGGTGAACGATTCGTGTTGCAAGGGCCAGACGGTTATCAACAACAACTTTCCCGTCAACCACGGTCAGGATCACCGGAGTCTGGGCGAACTCGTCCGGCTCTGTTGTCAGTGGATTGTGCCCTACCACCGTCAGGTCGGCGCGGGCCCCCTCCTCAACGATTCCGCCTTCTTCACCAACTGACCGCCAGTATTGGCTGGTGTAGCCTTCGAGCGCGGAACGCGCGGACAGTGCCTGTTGGAGCTGGACGGGTGGGACGTCCGGCCTTCCCGCTGGACGTCGTGTCTGGGCTGAGGCGATGATGGCCCGCGGGTCGAAGGGAGCGATGGGCCAGTCCGAACCGAGGGCAACGACGGCTCCGGCGTCCCGCAGGTCGCGGGTCCGCCAGGCGTGGTTGGCCCGTTCGGTGCCGAGCCTGCGAGACCAGTTGTCTGTGTGGTCGGCGCGGCTGTAGAGGGTGCAGTGGGTCGGTTGCAGGCTCGTGGTGGCGCCGGCGTGGATGATCTCTTCCAGGACTGAATCCGGGATGGACTCGATGTGCTCGATCCGGTGGACCGTGCCGTTCTTGGGAAGGTCTCCGATGGTCCGCGCGACGAAGGAGACGGCTTTGTCGCCAATGGCGTGCGTGGTTGTGGGTATCCGGTGTTCGTGGAAGAACCTCATGGCTGCTGCTAGGGCCTCAGGATCGTGCCAGAGCGGATGGAGGGATTCTCCGTGGGTGTCTGGCTCAAAAAGCCAGGCCGTTCCGTTGTCGATGGTGCCGTCCATCATGAGCTTGATCCCGTGAACGTGCCAGCGCCTGCCGTGCCGGCCCTGCATCGCGAGCATGGCCCGCAGATCCTCATCGGTGGCGCCGGGCATGAGCCACGGGGAGATCCGCAGCCGGATGCCGAGATCCCCTCGGAGCTCGAGGGCCTCCAGCACCTCAATGGTTTCCGGGACGCCGAAGTCAAGCATGTGGCCCGCTACCAGCCCGGACTCGGCCATGGAACGCAGGAGTTTCTCGAGTTCGTCGACGCGTTGCTCGAAGGAGCGCTGGGGCAGGATGCTGCGGACGAGGTCCTGGGCAGCCATTTCGTAGAGCATGCCGTTGGGCTTGCCGAGCTGGTCGACGCCGACATAGCCGGTACTCGGCAGCTCTTCCGCTCCGGTGATGCCGGCGAGGTTGAGGGCGGCGTCGGAAACGAGCGCGGCGTGGCCGTCGAAGAGGGTGATGAACACGAGTTCGTCATCGAGGATTCCGTCGAAGAGGGAGTTGTTGAAGCTTGCCTCCCCGAAGATGATCGGGTCGAGCCCCCAGGCGAAGAGCCACTCGGAACCAACGGTGTGGCCCGTGGAGGCTGCGTGTTTTACAAGGGCGGCGCGAACGGCGTCGAGCTCGGTGATTCCGTTCAGGTCAAGGCCACGTGCGATGTCCGCCCCGGCGATGGGGTGGATGTGGGCGTCAATCAGGCCCGGGCATACTGTTGCATCGCCGACGTCGACCACGTGCTTGGCCAGCGCAGTCCATTCTTCGGCTGCCTCGGCTCGGCCGACGAGGACGATGCGGCCATCGGAGACCGCGACGAAGCCGGCCGTTTCCTTGAGCTCCTCGCCGTAGAGAATACGGGACGAGAGGATGATGAGATCTGTGGGCTCGGGCGTGGTCAAGATATGACTCCTGGTTGTATTCGGGTGTTCGACGCCTGCCCGGGAAGGATCAGGCGTCTCTGATGGCGGCCCGCAATCCTGCCGAAAGGACATCGGCAAGGAAGCTGAAGCGGTCCACGGGGTGCTCTGCCACGGCTCTCTGTGCCGCGGTCAGATGGGGAAAGGTGCCTTGATCCTCTTCCTTGATGCTCCAAGCGGATTCCATGGTTATCGCGTCGAGGCTCGCGCCGATCGCGGCGCTGTCAAGGGTTTCCAAAACGGGAAGGACAAGATGCCTTGGCGTCCCCGCGAGCTCAAACGCTTCGGCAAAACGGTCGTAGGCCTCCAATGCTGCCGGGTGTGACACCGGTTGCGTGAGCAGGAGGGGGAGGAGCGCCGGCGCCAGGCTGTAGGCCGTTCGGAGTGCGTCAAAGGTCTGGCGGATGACATCGTCAAGGCTGCCGGACGTCAGTTCTGGCTTCGGAGCCCGCTCCACCAGGGCGCCACGGGCCAGTTCGATGATCTCCTGCCGGCCCGTAACGTGCTTGTAGAAGGATGACTGCCGGACACCGAGACGTTCCGCGAGCCGCGGGATTGAAAGGCTCTCTTCCTCTTCGAACATCTCAAGTGCCGCGCGGCCGATTGCCTTCCGTGAGAGCCTGGGTGTCCGTGGCCGTCCTAGCTGGCTGGTTTTGCTGGGATTCTGCATCTCTCAAGACTAGGCTCCGGATTCATTCTCCTTTGCCCTGTCCGATGCGCTGGTAAATGTCGGGCCGGACGCGGCGGAGGATGAGGGCTATGACGACGCCGACGATAAAGATGGCCGGCAAGACCATGATAAGGATCGTGTTAAGCGCGCCCCCGGCTGCTGCACCGGTCATCAGTTCGAGGTTGCTCAGCAAGAGGAATGAGACTGCGAACATGACGAGCGTGGCGATGATGGCCGATGGAATCACGTACCATTTGAGCGTCTTGTCCTTTTGGCGGATAAAGAAGACCACCACGCCGATGCTGGTGAGGGCCTGCAGGAAGAGCACGCCGAGTACTCCTGGGGTATTCATCCAGATCAGAAACTGGGTGAATGGATCCAGTTCGAGTGCCGCGAACACAACCACAGAAGCTACGGCCAGTACGGACTGGACAATTCCGGCGCTCGACGGCGTGCGGTAGCGGGGGTTGATCATGCCGGCCCACGCGGGGAAGACCCCTTCCCTGCTCAAAGACAGCGTGTAGCGGTTGATGGTGTTGTGGAATGCCAATTGAGCGGCGAAGATGCTCGTTACGATCAGTATGCTCATGAGGTTCACGCACCACTCGCCGACGAAGTTGCCCGCCGCGATGTAGGCGGTGTCCCCGGCGTCCAGGTGGCCTGCGGCGAACTCTTGGACAACGTTCGGGCCGAAGGCCTGGACGATGATCCAGACGGCGAAGGCGTAGAATGCGCCGATGAAGGCGATGGAGATGTAGGTGGCACGCGGGACACTCCGGTCGGGGTCCCGCGCCTCCTCGCGATACAGGGCTCCGGATTCGAAACCCATGAATGCCGAGAAACCGAGGGCGAGGACCGCGGCGAACTGCGGGGAGAAGATGGCCTCGGGGCTGAACGATTCGAAGCCGATCCCGTGTGCGCCTCCCTGGGCCAGGACGAACGCGGCGAGGATGGCAACGATCGCGGTTTCGAGAGTGAGCAGGACGGCGACCACCTTGGCGCCGACATCGATCCCGCGCCAGCCCAGGTACCAAACGGCCCCGATGGCCACGATCCCGTAGAGCCACCACGGGACTTCGACGCCGGTGATGGACTTGACGGCGAGATTGGCCTGGATTCCCAGCAGTCCGTAGAGGCCAATCTGAAGGCCGTTGTAACTCATCCATGCGGTGAGGCCGGAGCCAAGGCCGACGACGCGGCCGAGGGTCTTGGAGATGTAGCCGTAAAAGCCGCTGTAGGAGTTGACGTGTCGGGTGAGGGCCATGAAACCGATCGCGAAGAGCGCCAGGCTCAGTGCCGCGACGATATAAATGACGGGGGCGCCGACGCCGCCCACAGCGAGGGCGAGCGGGGCAATCCCCACCACGACGGTCAGCGGCGCGGCCGCTGACACCAACAAGAACACGATGTCGCGGGTTCCGACTGCGTTCTTTTTTAATCCGCCGTCAATGCCGACGGTCGCGGGCGGCATGACTGCTGCCTCTTTATTAGTGAAAGCCATTCACTTATTGTGATGGGCGGCACATGTATGAGTCAAGAGGGTGCTTCGGGAAAACTTTCCAGCGATGGGCGGCTAGTGAACGCCCCAAGTGAACCGGTGGGTGTGGGTCCGGTAGTAGGTGTAGGTTTCGACTGAGGCTATGCCGGAGACGAAACGGATCCTTCTGTTGATGACATCGAAGAGGCCTTCGTTATCGGGAGCGATGACTTCTGCGAGAATGTCGATCGAGCCCGCAGCGAGGACCACGTAGATAACTTCCTCCATGCGCCCCAATGCGTCAGCGACTTCCTCGACATCACCCTGGACGCGGATGCCGAGCATTGCCATGCTCCGGTACCCCAGCTTAAGAGGGTCGGTGACGCCCACCACGTCCAAAATTCCACGCTCTTTGAGCCGCTTAACCCGCAGGCGGGCACCCCCGGCAGACAGGCCTGCCGCGGCTGCCAGATCCGAGTACGGCATGCGGCCATCCTTCTGCAGGTGAGTGATCAGCACACGGTCTACAGCGTCCACATGCTCTAATCCTTGGTTCTGGGCTGATGCAGCATCGACCGATGACTCCGTATCAAACTCTTGATCGTCCATAGAACCATCGTATAGGATGATGATTCGTTATTAATTGTTCATCATGAGTGACTTTTCATCATCAATCTTTTCAAGAGAGTAACTATGTCTGCTTCAGTTATTGATCAAGAAGGCCTTCCCCGCCCTGATGTGTCCCCACAGGAAGCCTCCGAGCTGGCGCGCGACCTCTTCGACGTGGATGTAACGTCCATCAAGGAACTGGGTAGCCAGCAAGACCGCAACTTCCTGGTGTCAGATGGCGGCCAGCGATGGTTGCTGAAAGTCAGCAACCCGGCGTTCTCATCGGACGAAATTGCCGCGCAGAACGCAGCGATGGAACGGCTTGCCGCCGCGGGTCTCAATGCCCCGGTCCCGGTGTCTTCCCCTGCCGGGTTCCCCATCCACGTCACCTCAATAGCAGGCAGGGACCACTGCGTCCGGCTCCTCACCTTTGTCGACGGGACGCCGCTCATTGACAGGCAGCACCTCTCCCCCACGGTTCTGGGCGCACTGGGAAGTACCCTCGCCGAAGCCGCCAGCGTCCTTGCCGGCTTCGAGCACCCAGGACTGGAACGGGCCCTCCAGTGGGACCTTAGAGTAGGCGAAGAAGTCGTCGCCGAATTGCTGCACTTCGTCCGGGATCCCCATAAGCGCGACTTGCTTGAGAGCGCCTTGTCCCGCCTGAGGAAACGACTCCGGCCGCTCAGAGACGAGTTGCCTGTCCAGGCGATTCACGGGGACATTACCGACGACAATGTCGTGTTCTGCATAGATGAAACAGGTGGCACGCGGATCGCAGGCATCATCGATTTCAGTGACACGATGTACAGCTGGCGCATCAGCGAGCTCGCGGTAGCCTGTGCGTCCGTATTCCACCATGCCCCGGAGCAACCGCTGGCGCTTCTTCCGCTGGTCAAGGCTTTCAACGACGTACTTCCTCTGACCGAAGCTGAGATTACAGCTTTGTGGCCCCTGATCGTTCTTCGCGGAGCGGTGCTGGCGGTCAGCGGTGAGCAGCAAATCGCCATCGATCCAGACAATGAGTACGCTTCCTCGGCCATTGACCGGGAATGGGAGTGCTTCAACGTTCCGGCAAGCTTCGACTGGGATGTCGCCGAAGCCAGCATCAGGGCCGCCATCGGTCAACCGAAGACTCCAGCCGAACCCTCCCCACAGATGGTGCAACCGATGCTCCGCACTCAAGCCCGGACAGTGAATCTGGGCTGGGACAGCGACTCCTTCAGCGAAGGTTCCTGGCTGGAAGGTCGAGGTCAGGAACAGCGCCTCATTGACGGGGACCTCGTGGACGCCGAGGTCCTACTGACCCGCTACGGTGAAGCCCGCCTTACCCGGGCCCGTCCCCACAGCGAACTTGAACCGATCAACGTCGCTCTTGCCGTCGAGGTGCATGCAAAGGACCGACAGAGCCTCTACGCTCCCTTCGCAGGTTCGGTCACCTTCGACACCCAAACTGCCGTCCTGACACTGACCGGCACGCACGACACCATCACCCTGCAGGGACTATCAGAGGTCCCCACCCTCCCGGAAGGTCTACCGTCAACGTCGGGGATTCTCTCGGACTCATCGGCGCCGAGGGAATCACGGTCTGGCACACCCGCAGCGCGCTGGAGAACACCCGACCGCATCCGCCCCGTTTCGTCCGCGCTTCCGAGTTCTCTGGCTACTCAGCCCTGTACCAGGACCCATCCCAGCTGCTCACAGGAGCACCTGGATTCCTCGGGTCCGAAATGTCGAAGAATGGAGACACCGACGCAGTGCTGGAGCGCCGCCGGGGAGCCTACAACTCCTTGCAAGGCTATTACTACGACGCACCGCCTCAGATCGAGAGAGGGTGGAAAGAACATCTCATTGACACGAACGGCCGCCACTACCTGGACATGGTAAACAACGTCTCAGTCCTGGGCCACGGAAACCCGGTAATTGCCTCAACGGCCTACCGGCAGTGGAGCAGGCTGAACACCAATTCGCGGTTCAACTTCAACGCCGTGGCCGAATTCTCAGAAAGATTGCTGGCCAAGGTCCCCAAGAACCTGGACACCGTCTTCCTGGTCAACAGCGGCACAGAGGCCGTGGACCTGGCGCTTCGCCTGTCCAAGGCTTTCACCAAGCGCGAGGACGTTCTCTGCTGTGAAGAGTCCTACCACGGCTGGTCGCTTGCAGCCGATGCTGTTTCCACCTCCACCTCGGACAACCCCCAAGCAGCACAGAGCCGGCCAGCCTGGGTCCATGTGGTGGATGCGCCCAACGACTATCGTGGCACGCACCGCGGTGAAGGTGCAGGAGTTCGCTATGCAGAGGACGCCGCAAGGCTGCTGCACCAACTTGAACGAGACGGCAAACCCATCGGCACGTTCATCGCCGAGCCACGCAACGGCAATGCCGGAGCCATCGGAACGCCACGGGGTTACCTGAACGCCGTGTACGCCACTGTCCGGAACCACGGCGGGGTATGCATCGCTGATGAAGTCCAGGTTGGCTACGGGCGGCTGGGCGCCCACTTCTGGGGTTTCGAAGAGCACGGCGCCGAACCGGACATCATTACGATGGCAAAAGCCATGGGCAACGGTCATCCCCTTGGGGCTGTCATTACTCGCCGCGAGATAGCCGATGCCCTCGCAGCTCAAGGCGCCTTCTTCTCCTCATCCGGCGGAAGCACGCTGAGCAGCCGCATCGGTCTGACCGTCCTTGACGTGATCGAATCCGACAAGCTTCAGGCGAACGCAGCCGCAGTCGGCCAGATTCTCACTGACGGTTTCACCGAACTCATGAACAAACACGACATCATCGGAACTGCCCACGGCATGGGCCTGTACCAAGGGCTTGAATTCGTGCGCGACCACGTCACCTTGGAACCGGCCGCGGAAGAAACACGCGCGATCTGCGCCAGGATGCTCCAACTTGGAATCATCGTGCTGCCCACCGGGGACCGTCAGAACATTCTCAAAATCAAGCCGCCGCTTTGCTTCACTGCTGAGAGCGCCCGATTCTTCCTGCGAATGCTGGACAAAGTACTCAGGGAGGGGTGGTGACCTTGCTGGTTCCGACCGCTTCCGAAGACGGAGCTCGGCCTGTGGTCCATGTCCTCACCCACGAAAGGAGCCCTGTGCCCCACCACACCCAGGCCAGTAACACGATGCCGGTTGCATTGATTACGGGAGCCGGCAGCCAGACCGGAATCGGCATGGCGTGCGCCCGCCGTCTGGGCGCAACCCACCGACTCCTCATTACCTCCACCAGCGACAGGATCCATCGGCGAGCCCAGGAGCTGAACTCCCGCGGAATCCACACAGTGTCGGTAACCGCGGACCTGACCGACCCGCGCCACGCCACGGAAATGGTGGCAAACGCGATCGACCTATTCGGCAGGCTTGACGTGCTGGTCAACAACGCAGGAATGGCTGCGGTGGGAGAGACAGCCGAGAGCTCCCCGTGGCAGGAACCACGGACACCCAATGGCACCGATCCATCGCTCGCAACCTGGACACAACATTCTATATGACCCGCGCGGCGCTGGCGCCTATGCTCGAGGCCGGCTACGGGCGGATCGTGAACATGTCCTCGCTGTCGGGGACGGTCATGGCATACCGCCATGACGCCGGCTATCACGCAGCCAAGGCCGCCGTCGCCGGCTTCACCCGAGCTACGGCACTGGAGGTGGCCAGCTCCGGAGTGACGGTCAATGCTGTTGCTCCAGGATGGATCGCCACTGCTTCCTCTACGGCGCACGAGCTCAGTATGGGCGAAGCTACCCCGCTGGGACGCCCGGGCTGCCCGGACGAGGTAGCGGCCACTATTGCATTCCTGGCTTCACCGGGTGCGTCCTACATCACCGGCCAGGTCATCGTCATCGACGGCGGAAATTCCATTGCCGAAGAACGGCTCAGCCAGTAGGGCGTGTCTGCTAAGTATCGGGATTCCGATGTTTCAAGCTGGATAGATGGTTTGTGCGAATGTGATTTCAGATGAGTTGTGGACGGTTATCGAACCTGTCCTGCGGACGGCACCGGGCCGACGGGGCGGCCTTGGAATAATCACCGACTGACGCTGGAGGGCATCTGCTGGCGGTTCCGCACCGGTTCGCCGTGGCGGGATCTGCCGGCCGATTTCGGTGCCTGGCAATCGGTGTGGGAGCGGCACCGCCGCTGGTCGGCCGACGGATCATACGCGCGGATGTTCGCCGCGGTAAAGGAATCCACCGGGGTATGCGACATGGAACTGGAGTCGCTGCTTTCGGTTGATTCCACCAGTGTCCGGGCTCATCAGCACACCGCTGGAGCGCCGAAGCTGAAGGTCGATCCGAGCCACACAGGGGGCAGGAGCGAGTTACAAGTTTCTGCCCGACGAGCCTGCTGATCACGCCATCGGGCGCTCCAGAGGCGGGCTGACGACGAAAATCCACGCCCTCACCGACCAGGCATGCGCGCCGGTCACGATGCTGCTGACTCCCGGCCAGGCGGGTGATAATCCGCAGCTGTTGCCGCTGCTGGAAGCCCATAAGATCCAGGACGGCATCTGCTTCCGGTTACTGGCCGACAAGACCTATTCCCACCCTTCAACCCGCAGCGAACTGCGCTCCCGTAGGATCAAGCACACCATCCCGGAACGGTCCGATCAGATCGCACGGCGGAAGGCCAAAGGCTCAGCCGGTGGCAGGCCGCCGGCTTTCGATCCAGCAATCTACAAGGAACGCAACACCGTCGAACGCGGCTTCAACCGCCTCAAACACTGGCGCGGGATCGCCACCCGCTACGACAAATACGCCACCACGTTCCTGGGCGGAGTGCTACTCACCGCGATGGTCACATTCCACCGAGTCCACAATTAACAGACACGACCTAAAAATCACGGCTTCGCCGACTTAGCCTTCTAGGCGGCTAAGAGGTCCAGCGATGGATAAAAAAGGCCAAAGCCGAGGTGGCTGCGCTAAACCGGAACAGGGCCTCTTGCTCGCTGCTTAGGCCCGGGTGCGAGCCGTTCGTGTGGCTCATTTTCCAGAAGCCTTTAACGTAGTCGTGTTCGCCGGGTTCGAACATCCCTACTTCACTGAGTTTTTCGATGGCGGGGGTTCCATTGCTCTGACCTGGCCTGGGAGAGAAGTTTGCTTTCACCGCGGCAACTTCCACAAAGAAGCCCTCAATCGTGGCGCGGGTGGACGCGTTGCAGGCCTCCCAGTCCCGCCTTTTGAAAGCAGAGAAGGCCTGCTGGTAATGGTTGGCCGACACGGTGAATCCCTTGTCAGTGAGGGCAGCTTCCAGATCGGAAACTTGGGGAGACAATGGTATTTCCGCAGCACCTACCGGGGCGATAGACCACTTTCTCTTATTCACGCTGAGACTGTAGCCGTCGTCGAGCAGGCTTGAGCGCAACTCGGCCACCCATTCCTGGTCGCCGCTGGCGCGATCATTCAGGATTTTCGTTCCCAAGGCTATAAGGGAGTCATTGCTAGGGTTGAGCTGCCACAGAGATCTCGGACAGTGGGCCCTCCTAAAATGGGGGTCTACCGAAAGTAGAGATCAGCATGACCGCATCACGCAAGCGATTTACCCAGGAGTTCAAGGACGAGCTGTGCCGCGAGGTGATCAACACGTCCAGGCCGATCAAGGACGTGGCCACCGCGTATGGTGTCGGCCCCGAGACGCTCCGGAACTGGCTGGTCAAGTACCGGGCGGCCAACGGCGGCACGGAGGCGGATCTGACGGTGTCGGAACGGGCGCGGCTGAAGGAGCTCGAGCGTGAAGTTCAAGAGCTGCGGGCGGAGACTGCCTTTTTGAAAAAAGCCAGCGCTTACTTCGCGCGGGAGCAGCGGTAGTGAGCAAGTATGAATTCATCGATTCCCAAAAAGCTGAGCCCGCCAATCTGAATTCGGTAGTGAGAATGTGCCGCTGGCTGGCCGTCTCGACGTCGGGTTTCTATCACTGGGCCACCCGCCCGCAATCGGCCACGGCGGCCCGCCGCCAGGGCCTGACCGCGCGGATCCAGCACTTCTTCGAGGAGTCCGAGGGCACCTACGGCTACCGGCGCATCCACGCCGATCTCGCCGCGGAACAGACCGAGTGTTCTCGGAGTTGGTGCGGCAGATCATGCGCTGCCAGGGCCTGGTGGCCTGTCAACCACGTCCGTTCCGCATCACCACCGAGGCTGATGCTGAGGCGGCCGCGGGCATGCCCGATCTCGTCAACCGGGACTTCACCGCCGACCGCCCCGGGGTTGAAGTTCGTCGGCGACATCACCTACATCCACACCTGGCAAGGATTCGTCTACCTCGCCACCGTCATTGACTGCTACTCGAAGAAAGTCGTCGGCTGGTCCATCGCCGATCACATGCGCACCGGGCTCGTCGCCGACGCGCTCAAGAACGCCGCCGCCACAACCCGGATCGAGCCTGACGCGATCTGGCATTCCGATCGGGGCAGCGTCTACACCTCGACCGAGTTCAGGGCCCTGGTGATCGGCCTGGGCATGCGATCGTCGATGGGACGCACCGGCGTGTGCTGGGACAACAGCATGGCCGAATCGTTCTTCTCAGCCCTGAAAAACGAGCGTGTGTATCGGACCGTTTATGCAACTAAATCACAAGCCCGGAGCGACGTCATCCGGTACATCGAGGGGTTTTACAACAGCCGGCGCCGTCACTCCGCGCTCGGTTACCGGCGGCCTAACGAAGTCCACTATGGTTATCAACAGCCAGCCTTGGCAGCGTAGAAGAATCCACTAATTCCGCTGTCCGAAATCACCGCAGCAGCTCAGGTTCTTACCGAGGGCCGCGCTCACGCGTGTTGGTTTGTTGTTCCAACTCCCGTTGGGCTTCTCCGGTCAAGGGTCGTTCTTCCCAAGATTGGCATACTTCAACAGTGCGGTCAGTTCGCCGTGGCTGTATTCAGCAGCGCGTGCGCTGATGATCGCCTCAGTGCGTTCGGAGAGTGGCATGAATGCAGGTTACCTAGGCAAATTGAGATTGCTAAACGGATTTCAGGTACTCATTTCCGTTTCCTTGTTCGCAGCCAGCATCCTTCAGCGCTTCAAGGCCCCGGCACTCCTGTCCCTTTGTGACAAGTGTTACCGGATGCCATGTTACTTAGCG
Organism: Arthrobacter sp. 24S4-2; assembly: GCF_005280255.1. NCBI lineage: Bacteria > Bacillati > Actinomycetota > Actinomycetes > Micrococcales > Micrococcaceae > Arthrobacter > Arthrobacter sp. 24S4-2. Next base: position 5,000,681 of record NZ_CP040018.1, read on the forward strand.
TTGGATTTTCGACGAATTCACAAGGCACCCCATTTTTGGGTCCGACCGGACGGAAGGGCCGCAACAGTGTCTGCAGTAGTCAAGCGGTTTGGCGTCCGGAATCGAGTTGATCCGTGTAGCCAAAGGGGACTGCATTGCTGAGGCCGACGACGAAGTGTCCGTCTCCGAGCCGGGTCACCATGATGCCGTGCGTCCGTTGCCGCTTGGCGCTCTCGATCATCCGGTCGACCGCGGCAGTGATGCGGCGGTCCATGGAGGCCCTGTCGCGGACCTTGATTTCGATGGGTTCCACATCCTGCATGTTCATGACTTGCTCACCTCGCTGGGTCGGATAAGTAGGGCGGTATAGCCCTGCGCTTTTTCGTACAGGGTTCGAGGTTCGACGCCGTAGGCTTCCAGCCAGAGAGTGTCCGCAGTAACGGCTACGTCCTCGACATACCCGGTCCGGATAGTTCGGCCTTCTTTCTGAACCTTGACCTGTCTGCCGGCCAAGTCCTTCCAATCTGCGTGGTCTCGCATGGAGCTGCCTTTCGTATCGCAATTCATGGTTTTGCTTGTGCCTGCGGCTTATTCCGCGGGAATTCCAAACCATCGGTCGACTCGGACCAGCATCGTGCGCTCCATGGCTGCGATCTAGCCACGCCTATTGGGTGACACACCGTAGGCCTTCGCGCTCTCCCCACCTCGAGTATTCGCTTGAGGTCGTCGGATGATGGTGGCGGCGCCGAGTGATTTCGGGGGTTTCCGGCCCTCACCGAGTGTGTTTCGGCTGGCCGTCTGTGGGCATCTTTGATGGCCGTGACCGGGCAAACCCCGTGGCCGCCACCGTGCACCGAACTGGCCGCCTGTGGGCAGTTTTTCATGGCCGCTAACAAGGGGTAAACCTTAGCGAAGTAGGCCAGTTCCGCCCATCGGCACACCTAACAGTGGGTACCGTTCTAGCCGTACTGGTGTGCTCCAAACAGTTGACAGAGTCAGAATGGACGCAGATGTGGCTACCCAGCACTCAACCCTCTCTAGTTTTGCTGACATGGAGTTTGGTTGGTTAGAGCGTGGAAGCCTGCATGCTCTGTGCCTTTGCGGAGTTGCTGTCTTGGGGCACGTTCCACTTGCTGATGCCGATTATCGTCACTGTCGCCGTGATCGCGGCTGAGACGAAGACGGGCACGCTGAGGCACAGATGCATCAACCCTGCTCCGGCCACGGCACCACAAAACAGGACGGCCACCGCTGCGAGCCTTCGGTTCCAGAGACGGTTTCCGGAGCTGAAGAAGGATTCCCCGGCGAGGGAAGCAAGGGTCGATGTGACAACGACTGTCGTCATGTCTTTTACGGCAAGGAAGCGGGCTATCAGGGCTTGGGAGCCCATTTGGACGGAGATGGCACAAGCTATGGCAATGCGGATCCATTCGGGTTGGGTGTCCGCCGTGGTGAGGAATAGTCCCGAGGCGATGAGTACTGCCGTGCCGGTGGTGAGGAGGATCGTTACACGAGTGTTCCATCCCGAGGTTTGGCGCCTGAGGACAGCCCCGGCTATCGCTGCGCCCAGCGTGAAGGCGACCAGGGCGAGGGCTGGACCCAGGATGTGCAGGCCTTCGCCGCCGGCCGCTGCCATGCCCAGAATGACGACGTTGCCGGTCATGTTTCCGGTGAAGATACGGTCCAGGCCGATGTAACCAACTGCATCCAACGCGCCCGTGACAAAGGTCAGGGCCATCATCAGCCATAGCCTCAACCGGGCGTTTCGCTCGTGTTTCAACATTTGCAGCTGTTCTGTTTGGAGGTCTGTGCGTCGCACATTAATTCCCTGCCCAGGCGGCGCCGTCGCTGCGGGGATCGGCCCCGGCATCGAGTGAGCCGTCGGCGTTGAGTCGGGCAACCATGGAATGTCCTGCGTCGCTGTCGAGTTCCTTCCCCAGGGTGACGGTCATGGTTGTTCTCCGGATTTCTGCGGCCCGGTCGTTTTCCAGTGAGGGCTCGATCATGATCCGGTCGTTGCTGCTTCCGGCTTCGAGGCCTCCAACGATGAACCGGGGTGCTGCAACTATTTGTAGAGGCGAGAGGCCCTGCAGGTAGCGGAGGATGAGTTGTGTATGGATTTGGGACTGTGCTTTGCCGCCCATCGTGCCGTGGGCGGCAACTGTACCGTCCTCGTGTTCGACGATGACTGGGACGAGTGTGTGTGCAGGGCGTTTCCCGGGCAGTAACTGGTTCGGTGATGTCGGGTCCAGAGTGAAGAATGCAGCCCTGTTGTGCAGGACAAGTCCCGTTCCGGGCTCCAGCAGCTGTGATCCGAAGGAGTGGAACACCGATTGGATTAGGGACACAGCCGTGCCATCGGCCGACACCGCTGCGACACCGACCGTGTCGCCGCCGGGCCGGGGCGTCCTGGCGAACTGTGGACGACCGTTGCCTGCAAGGCTGTTCTGTGCGGATGCGACGGCCCGGGCCAGTGCTTCCTCCGAAAGTTCGGCGTCGACATCAACCTTGACGAAGCGTGGGTCGGCCAGTTGGTTGTCCCGTAGCGCATCGGAGCTGTAGAAGAGTTCAGCCAGCAATCCGGCATTTACCGCGGAAGGGTCGTCGGTGTGCGCGAAGACGGCCCCGAGGTTCCTGAGCATGGTGTAGCCCTGTGAGTTCGGTGCCGCGGTCGACACTGTCAGCGGGCCGAAGGAGCCGGTCAGGGCGGATTCGATGCTGGGCCTGTGGCTCGCAAGATCCTGCTCCGTGACGGGGACACCCAAGGCTTTGAAACCGGCGGCGAGCCGGCCGGCGACGGCTCCCCGGTACATGGAGTCCAGGCCTTCACCGGCAAGCTGCGCGAGAGTTTCCGCCAGCGCGCTCTGGACGATAATGTCTCCGGCACGTCGGGGCGCGCCGTCGACGAAGAACATCGACCTCATCCCTTCGTCCTGGAGAAGGGTTGCCTTGTCCAGTTCAATGGCCTCAGCCAGCCCCGGGCTGACAGTCATCCCGTCCTTGGCGAGACGGATGGCGGGAGCAAGGACGTCGGCTACGGGCAGTGAGCCGCCATGCTCCAGCAGGGCGGCCCAGCCGGAGACAGCGCCGGGAACCGAGACGGTGAGCGGGCCGAGAATCGGCATGTTTCCGCCAGTCTCGGCCAGAGCAGCAGCTGCTTCTGGCGCTGACCCGTAGGCGCCTGATGCGTTGATGCAGATTTGCTGACCGTCGGGCTTTCTGATCAGCGCAATGACATCCCCTCCGACACTGCACATGTGCGGGTAAACGACGGTCAGCACTGCCGCCGCAGCGACTGCGGCGTCAATCGCGTTTCCTCCGGCGGCCGTTACCTCCCGGGCAGCTTCCACCGCCGCAAAATGAGGTGCGGCGATGGCGACGCTTTGAGTGTTGGAGGGGACGGTATTCATAAGTTAACTCCAGAATGTGTTGCTTGGTGAATGTAAGGGGACGAGGGGCTCAGAGCATTCGAACTTTGCGGTTTAGTGCCCGGTAGACGAGGTAGAGCGTGATGGCTGCTGCGATCGAGCCGAGACCAACGACCGAGAAGAACAGGCCTTCATTCTCGGGTGAGTACGCCTGGGCGACGACCCCGGAAAACGTTGAGCCTCCTGCCATAGTCAGGAAGTACAGCGAGGTCATCTGCGCCGACGCTGCCCGTGGGGCCAGCCGTGCAGTCAACGACAGGGCAGTCGGCACGACAACGATCTCAGCGACTCCGAATAGGACCATCGCAATAAGTACGATCAGAACGCTGTTCACCGGGCCTTCGGAACCGCCCATGAATGCGAAGCTCAGCAAGGAGACCGCCATACACGCGATGCCGGCAAGTACTTTTTTGCCCGGCTCAGGCTGTGAGGTCCCCATCTTTGACCATGGCCGGCTAGCCCGCTACAAGATTCCAAAGTCTGGACACCCATCCCACCGACCTGCACGGATGGCGCCGCTCCGGGCAGGCGCCCTGGTCCCAGCGGAGGGGATCTCAGTACATCGGAAGACTGTTCCGAATAGAATCTAGCGGTTCTTGGCTTCGTCACCGAGGATCTGCTGCGTCGCAGTGATAACCGCAGCGTCCAGGCCCTCGAAGCCCGACATCCGCAAAATGGGTCACCGAGTGGAACCTCACCCGGATCGGCAAGGGCCGCAGCTGAGGAGCTGACGTGCTGCCGGGGTTCACGACAGCCCTTTGACCGTCCGCGGCGTGCCCGGGCTTGCGGTCTCGGCTATGGCGGTTCTGCATTGATTGCGCGATTTTTTCATCCGATGCAATATCTGGAAGTGGTCGGCTGGCCTGCGCCGGCTGACTCCCCTATCCGTATAAGAGTCGTCCACGCGGACTGAGCCCCAGGAGGCAGGCCGGCAGGAGCTGGCTTGCAGGCGGAATGGTGGAACACTTGCATCCCATGACTCTCACCATGACCGGCTCACGTGATGTGCCAAGTGCGTCACAAACTGGCCTTTCAATGACCCCGTGGCATCAGGATTTCCCTCGCAGCAAATCGATTTCCCGGGTGGTGCCGAACGCGACCTCGGGGCTGAGGGCGATCGTGAATGTTGTGAAGTCGACCCTCGTTACAAGAATGCCGCAACCAATGGCTTTCTCGCGGAGTAGTGAAGAGGCCCGCTCCAGTTGTAGGTCTCGTGAAGCTGGGTCCTGGACTTTGACAGTATGCGTTGATGTTACGTTCGCCATAATCGTTCTTCTTTTCTCGTAGAGGGACAGCTCACAGAAAACGGGGGAGACTGCCAACAGGCGGTCTCCCCCTTTCTCTGGCCCGAATGAACATCCCTCCGGGATGGACCGGGCCATGGTCCGTGTACTGGGTTAGTGGCGTTTGAGGAAGAGGCTGACGTCGTCGTTGCTGATGAGGTCCGGTACGGTCCAACCGTCGAGGTCGTATTCGGCCAGGCACTGGTCCGCGAATCCCTTCATGGAATCGGTAGTTCCTTGGGCCTGCGCGGCGAAGAGGATCTCGGCCTTCACGTTCTCGTGGTGCTCTGCGGGCTCGGATCCCGGCATCATCGAGTAGCTCAACTATGGCCGTTTTCCACGGCTACCGCTCGTGCCCCGGCAACGCCGTAGATGCTCTCTCCTATAATGATTCGCTGGATACCCAATTGTTCAACTCCTCTTCAAACGCGTACGAAGGCGCTTGACGAGAAGCTGGATTGCAACTCCAGCCATCAGAACAGAGAAGGCCGCGTTGGACCAGAATGGGGATATCGCGTGTGCCGTCAGCAGTCCGAGCGGGGATGCGGTGCAGGCGCTAATGCCGACGAACGCCGCGATCCGCAGGTTGAAGTTCCGACGGCGTGTGTTACCGATGGTGGCAGAGATCGAGCCCGGGACCATCATCAAAAGTGACGTCCCCTTCGCGATGAGGTCGCTCGCGCCGAAGAAGAAGATGAGAATCGGCACGATAATGATTCCTCCTCCTACGCCGAGGAGAGCAGAAAAAATGCCGGTGACGATGCCAGTGAGAATGAGTGCAATTGCGGAGATTGGCGTCAGTGAGATGGCGTCGTCTCGTTGCGGTATTACAATCCACAGACTCACCACAACCGCTGTCATGAATACAAGGAATAACCAGAACAGTAGATCCTTCGGCAGCCTGGCCAGTAAATAGGAACCGAGCTGCGCTCCCGCGATAATTCCGAGGGCGAGCATGAGTCCGGCGAGCCAGTCGACGTCGCCGGATATGGCGTAGCCGGCAGCACCAACGATAGAGGTAGGCAGGATCGCAGCAACTGAGCTTCCGACTGCGATGCGCTGATCTACTCCCAGAAGTAGTAGCGCAGGAACTACCACCACACCACCTCCCACCCCAAAGAGACCTGAGAGGTAGCCTGTGACGATCCCAAGAAAGATGAGGACGAGGGGGGATGGGGCTGGCCTGGCAGGTGTTATCGATGGTAGTTCACTTGTTCGTGTCATGGGGTACGGTCCGCTCAGCTTCCGGCTTCGACGACGATCGCCGAGCCGTCAGATCGAGGGTCACTTGCAGCGTCGAAATTTGAACCAAGAATGCGAATAACGTTGGAGTGACCTAGGCGTTCGTCTCGTGGTTGAACCAGCTTGAGTTCACCCGAGCTACTCCTGAGTGAGCCGAGCGCCTTAGCGGACACATCAACTTCGACTGTCAACGTTGCCGGAGTGTCACCATCGTCTTGCGCACCAACGACCCAACGAGGCGCGCTCGTCGCTTCTATCGCCGATGCCCCTGTTAACAATCGCAAGAGCAGTTGCGCGTGGATCTGCGCTTGGGCTTGACCTCCCATTGTTGCCAAGGCGTAGGCGAGTTCTCCATCGCGAAGCACGAGCACAGGCATCAGGGTGTGTGGAGGCCGGGCTCCAGGAGCAAAGGCTGCAGGGTGGCTTGCATCCAGCGAGAAGGAGGTTCCGCGGTTTTGGAAGAGGACTCCAGTTGACGGTTCAAGTAGGGCAGATCCGAAGGCCCAATACACGGATTGCACAAGCGAAACTGACCAGCCATCGTCACTGACGGCCACTAATCCGACGGTATCCCCGCTAGCGGCCCTTGCGTCGCTTTCGCTTCCCTCAGCTGCCATGGAAATAAGATCGTCTGCGCTGAATGGACCAACGTCTGGATCAGCAAGCCAGCGGGACCGCACGACGTTGTTGGCAGCGAAAATTTCGGCAAGCCTGCCGGCATCCGCTTCCAGAGGGTCGTTGATACCTTGGTTTTGCAGGGCGTTCAGCGTGCGCAAAAGTGAAAAACCTTGAGTATTGGGAGGACTTGTCAAAACTTCAAAACCAGCTATTTTCGCTGTGATTGCAGATTCGATAGTGGGCGAATATTCCGCGACTTCATCCTCGGATATCGCACTTCCAAGCAGCCGCAGCCCCTTTACCCACTGGTGGGCTATCGCGCCTGTATAGAAGGCGTCGGGCCCCTGTGCCATTAGCTGTTCGAAGGTTGCAGCAAGTGCTGGTTGACGCAGCAAGTCGCCCTCCATCAGGGGAGAACCGCCGGGGAGAAAGATCTCGCGACAACCGGCGTCGGCTTGCAGCGCTTCGTGATCGAGTTGAATCGCTCGCCCCACTGATCGTGAGACTGGGATGCCGTCCAGCGCGCATAGGTGGGCCGGTGAAAGCAGATCTTCCCACCCAAGTTTGGCTCCCTGGTTAGCAAGCGCAGCCCAGCCCCGGACACCGCCAGGTATTGTGACGGTGTCAATGCCACGGTTAGGCAGTGCATTGCCGTGCCGCTGTCGAAGGGTTTCCAGCCCTAATTTTTTGGGGGCCCTTCCAGTTGCGTTGACAAAGGTAACTGCGCCTGAAGGATCACGAACGAGGGCGACCAAGTCTCCCCCAAGGGCAACATTGTTTGGGTACACCACGCAGAGGACGGCCGCCGCAGCGATCGCGGCATCGACCGCGTTGCCTCCCATCCGCAGAGCCTCAGCCCCTGCTTCTGTCGCCCGGTAGTGGGAAGTAGCTACCGCACCGCCTACGGCGGTCTGCTTTGATTTGTATTCGCCGTTCATGCCCGCTCCTCCACTTTGTGGGTCCAGTTTGAGGAAACCACCTTCAACGCCTCACGCAGAACCGAGTCAACGTGTGCCCGGGCCTCTGCCTCAGCCCGGGCAACATCATGCTCAGCTAAAGCTTCGAAAATTCGACGGTGATCAGCACTGGAAGCGTTCCTTCGTTCAGCACTTTGCACCGCTCGGCGCCTGCTAGGCGCTATCTCCTTGGAGATCAGATCGGTGAGCTGTGCCAACAACGGGTTATGCGTGTACTCGGAGATGGCCTGATGGAATTGCCGATCAAGATCGGCATACCTCTCGAGATCTACCTCTCGCTCCATCTCTTCGACAAGAGTGCGAAGTTGTTCAGCGTCCCGGCTCGTTAAGCGTTCTGCGGCAAGAGCAGCAATCGGCGGTTCGATAATGGCACGCAGCTCCATAATCCGAGCCAGTTCGGTCGCGCCGTTGGCCGACGCGGTAAGTAGTGCGTTAAGTGTCATACCAGCCTGGCCACCTCTGGAGGCAAGCGCGAGGACAGTAGTCCCCCGCCCCGGTTTTCGGGCAATGAGCCCCCGTGATTCCAGCTCATGAAGCGCTTGGCGGATCGACACGCGAGAAACCCCGAAAAGTTCGCTGAGCTCCTTCTCCGCCGGCAAACGATCGCCCTCCTTCAGCTCCCCCTCCAAGATGAGCCTTTCCAGATCCACCGCCAGGCGGTCAGGAACCGATAGCGGCGCCGAGCTCCGAGTCAGTGACGACCAATCCATATGCACTCCTCCCAGGGGTAGGCCGGGATCTCCCGCCTACATCAGATTCCTAAGCTTGACAGTTGGTCCTACCAACTGTCAAAGTTTTAGAAACATCTAAACGTGAGGAAAATCATGAACCGTAGGATTCCAGCCCGGCACCACCTTGCATCCGTAGGCGTTGCTTTCATCGCTCTATCGCTCGCCGCCTGCGGTGGCGGGCAGCCCGGCACTTCTGGCGCGTCAGGAACACAAGGGACCAGCAGCTCTGATCTGCCCTTGGTTAAGGAAGGCGTTCTGACATCCTGTGCGAATTTCAGTACGCCCCCAAATATTTTTGCGGAAGCGGACGGGACACCGGTTGGCGCTGAGGTAGACATCGCTAAAAGCATTGCCAAGGAGATGGGGCTGAAGATTGCTTTTCCTGAATATTCCTTCTCCGGCCTGATCCCAGCGCTGCAAGCAAAGCAGTGTGACGCGATCATCTCCGCGTTGTATATCAAACCGGAGCGAGAAAAGATTGCTGATTTCGTTCCGTACTTGAGGTCGGGATCCGGTGTCGCAGTCTCCAAAGAGAACCGTGCGAACGTGACCGGATACGATCACTCACTCTGCGGTGTCAGGGCTGTTGCCATCACCGGCGCTACCGGCGCCGGACTCCTGGAGAAGATGTCCGCGGAATGTGCAGCTGCGGGGCTGAAACCGACGGAGATTACTCTTCTGGACCGAAGCGCAGATGCGCTGCAGCAAATCATTGCCGGACAGGCAGATGCTTTCATGGACACATCCGAGTTGATGAGCTACTACGAGAAGCAGTCCGGGGGCAAATTCGTCGTCGTCGGGGAAACGGTCGGGCAGATCAACATCGGAGCGGCCACTCTGAAAGAGAACGTCAAACTGCATGAAGCTCTCAAAACCGCTTTTGACAAGGTCGTCGAAAGCGGTCGCTACGCCGAAGTCCTCAGTGAATGGGGACTTAAGGCGCAGGACATTACTAAAGCTCAATAATTCTGGAGAAATCACATGAACTTCGACTGGTCCTACTTTTGGGAAAGTCTCCTTACCCCCAGCCCTCAGTTCCTCAAGGGGCTCGCGCTCACAATTATCATCTCAGTGATCGCTATGTCTCTCGCTCTTGTCCTGGGTCTGATCGTTGGTCTTATGGGGCGGAGCAAATTGCTCCCATTTCAACTCTTCGCGAGCCTCTATATTTGGGTGATCCGCGGCACGCCGCTGCTGGTCCAGCTCGTTATCATCTACACCGGGTTTGCGGCCGCTGGCCTATTCCGATTTGAAGACACCGATATATTCGGGGCACTCATAAAGGGAGCGGTCCAAGCCGCGATCGTTGGCCTGATGCTCAACGAAAGTGCCTACATCTCGGAAATCGTTCGATCTGGCCTCGAATCGGTGGACCGCGGGCAAAACGAGGCTGCCCTCTCCCTGGGCATGACCCCCATGCATGCGATGCGCAGAATCATCGTCCCCCAAGCGATCCGCATCATGGTGCCCCCCTTGGGCAACTCATTCAACGGTTTGATGAAGAGTACCTCGATTTTGTCGATTATCGGCGTTAGTGAGATGTTCCAAGTAGGCAGCACCATGAGCGCTGCGACCTTCAAAGTCTTCGAGATTTACATGGTCGTTGCCCTTTATTACCTCCTTCTCACTACAGTCTGGACATTCATCCAAACTGCGATCGAGAACACTTTGAACGTTAGGGCCGGCCTCCCGCCCGCGGAACCTGTTTACAAGCGCCTCTTTGGTATTAGGAGCCGCAAGCAGCAAACAACGACTACCACCCCAGCCCTGCAGCCTGCCGACGCCGTCTAACGGAGTGAAAATGACCATGCCATACACTGCCCCAATGCAACTTCCGACCGCCTCTCCACACCGCCCGATGCCATTGTGCAGGCCCGCGACGTGTGCAAATCGTTCGGTGACAAAAGCATTCTCAAGAACGTAAACCTGGAGGTCGCACGTGGGGAGGTCGTCGTCATGGTTGGTCCCTCAGGTGCTGGCAAAACAACCATGCTGCGAACGATCAACCGGCTGGAATCCATCGATTCTGGCGAAATCCGCGTCAACGGAGACCTAATAGGGCAACGCCTCAATCAGCGTGGCAAGATAGTGAACCGTTCCGCTCGCGACCTTGCAAGACAGCGGGCCGACATCGGATTTGTTTTCCAGCACTTCAACCTTTTCCCCCACATGAGCGTGCTGGAAAACATCTGGCGCTCTGTTGTTGATGTGAAGCATGAACCCAAGCCCGAGGCCATTAAACATGCGCGGGAGCTACTTGATCGTGTCGGACTCGCCGACAAGGCGGATGCAAGGACACGCTCCCTTTCTGGCGGTCAGCAGCAGCGCGTCGCTATCGCCAGGGCGTTGGCAATGCGCCCAGCTCTAATGTTGTTTGACGAACCGACCAGCGCCTTGGACCCGGAAATGGTCGGCGAGGTCCTCACCGTCATGCGGGACCTCGCAGATGCTGGTATGACGATGATTATCGTCAGCCATGAGATGGGCTTCACGCGTGAGGTTGCAGATCGGGTTGTTGTCATGGACGCAGGTACCATCATCGAGAGTGGCAAGCCAGAACTGGTTTTCACTACACCGCAGCACGAGCGTACACGTCAGTTCCTTTCTAAAGTGCTCCAGTGAGGCCTTCCGCAGCCTCCTTGAGTTTCAAATCCGCTCATCCGCCTCGGCTCGTAGTGGAATAGGGACGAGGGTGGTGCGCACGGAGAGAGTCGGCGTGAATAGACCTAACGGAAATGCCATCCATGCCAGCAGAACCTGCGGTACAAGGACTCCGCCCGCAAGTGAAGGTCTTTCCAGAAGACGAGCGGGCAGACCGTTCGCGGCGATACTGGATAAAACACGCATCACCTCGGCGGCACTGGAAATTATCGGAAGGAAGGGCTACGACGGCCTCACCATGGCCGGGCTGGCCAAACAGCTCGAGGTGGCACCCTCGGCCCTCTACAACCACGTGACCGCCAAACGAGACGTACTACAGCTGGCGGAGGACCACCTTATATCCATGGTTGATGTATCCCTTTTCGGAAGGGCGCCCTGGGAAGAAGCTGCGCGCGTATGGGCCTGGAGCTATCGGGATGTTTTCGCGCAGCATACGTCCCTGATCCCAGTCATCGCTGTCCTTCCTGTGACGAATGCGCCGCAGACTCTTGAAATGTACGAAACCGTTACAAGGGCCTTTGCAGCCGCGGGCTTCCCCCAGAACCTCATCGTGTCGTCGATTGTAGCTTTTGAGTCCTTCATTTTTGGCTCAGCGTACGATGTCACAGCTCCCGATGACATCTTTGAAGCAGGATCGACGGTTGACTCGACTCCGCACTTCAGGGCAGCACTGAAAGCCGGCCGGGTAAACGAGCGGCCTGCAGATACTGCCTTCGAACTGGGGCTCGAGGCGCTGATAGCCGCGCTGGCCCGGTCTCTCTGCTGATGGTATCCAGCAGGCGCAATGCAATCACCGAATCTTCATGCCTGGGTTGCCCGCCCTAGCGTTCTTCCTGAGCGGGGGGTTGTGAGCGACGGGCGACTACGTCGGTTTTCCGGATCTATGACGGCGGTACCTCTGCAGGTCCGTCGTCTGGTCCTACCAGCAAACCAATGGGATGGCTGAATCTATGTCACGAAAGGCTTGCCTGGCGCGAGTTGCTTGACTTATGTGGTAGGACCAGTAAATCTCTTCAGTGTTGTGAACGGCATTCATTTATTAGCTCACTTAGCCTAGTGGGCCCAGAGGAGGACATTATGTTGAACCTGAACCGCGACGTTGTGGTCGTTGGAGCCGGGCCGTCCGGACTGACCGCGGCACGCGAACTGAAGAAGGCCGGCCTGAGTGTCGCCGTGCTTGAGGCGCGCGACCGTGTAGGCGGCCGCACCTGGACCGACACCATTGATGGAGCGATGCTGGAGATCGGCGGCCAGTGGGTCTCGCCGGACCAGACCGTGCTCCTGGAGCTGCTTGATGAGCTGGGCCTGCAGACCTACTCCCGGTACCGCGACGGCGAGTCCGTCTACATCGGCGCAGACGGGGTCCCCGTGCGGTACGCCGGTGACACTTTCCCGGTGGAGCCGGACACCGAAGCCGAGATGAACAAACTCATCAGCCTGCTGGACGGACTCGCAGCTGAGTTCGGCCCTACCGAACCCTGGGCGCACCCCAGGGCCCGCGAGCTGGATACCATCTCCTTCCACCACTGGCTCCGCCAGAACTCCGCCAACGAGGAGGCCTGCAACAACATCGGCCTGTTCATCGCCGGCGGCATGCTCACCAAGCCCGCGCACGCCTTCTCAGCGCTGCAGGCCGTGCTGATGGCAGCCTCCGCCGGCTCCTTCACCCACCTCACGGATGAGGACTTCATCCTGGACCGCCGCGTGGTGGGCGGCATGCAGCAGGTTTCCCTGCTGCTCGCGCAGGAACTCGGCGACGACGTCGTCCTCAATACCCCGGTACGCACCATCAACTGGGAGCCCGACGCTGACGGCGGCCACCGCGTCACCGTCGAATCCGACCTCGCCACGGTCAATGCCCGGTTCGTGATCATGGCCGTCCCGCCCAACCTGTACTCCCGCGTCTCGTTCAACCCGCCGCTGCCCCGGCGCCAGCACCAGATGCACCAGCACCAGTCCCTGGGCCTGGTCATCAAGGTCCACGCCGTCTACAGCCGACCGTTCTGGCGAAACTCCGGACTTTCGGGCACCGGTTTCGGCGCCGACGCGCTGGTCCAGGAGGTCTACGACAACACCAACTACGGCGACACCCGCGGCACCCTGGTGGGCTTCATCTCCAATGAAAAGGCCGACGCCGTCTTTGAGTTGAGCGCCGACGAACGCAAGCGCGCCGTCTTGGAGTCAATTGCCGGTTTCCTCGGCGCCGAGGCGCTGGAGCCGGAGGTCTACTACGAGTCCGACTGGGGCTCGGAGGAATGGACCCGCGGCGCCTACGCCTCCAGCTACGACCTGGGCGGGCTCCACCGCTACGGCAAGGACCAGCACGCACCCGTCGGACCCATCTACTGGTCCTCCTCCGACCTGGCGGCCGAAGGCTACCAGCACGTTGACGGCGCCATCAGGATGGGCCAACAGACCGCGGCCCGCATCACCAAAGAAGCAGGGGTTACAGCTGAAGCCAGCCTTACCGGAACTCTTAGATGACCAGCGACAGCTTCCCAAGCTCCGGCCGCAATTCAGGCCGCCGCGGAAACTGAGTGCGCGAACTTCAACGGTTATCACAGACCAGGAGCTTCAACATGCTGGACAAAATCCCATTGGGGGAACTAAAAAGCCCGGGAGTTAGAATTCGCGACATTGCCGCTGTCGCAGACCTCTCCGTCTCCACGGTCTCAAAAGCCATCAACCGTCCGCATCTGGTGGCCGCTGAAACGAGAGAGAAGGTCGCCTGCTTAGTTAGAGAGCTTAACTTCCGTCCAGTCCTACACCCACAAGAGCTGCGACCGCCCGTCCCGGGTCCCCCCTACCCATCCGCGGGCGTTGCGCCATCTTCCACCCAAGATTCACAGATCAGTTCCTCTGATGCAAGACAAGATAATCGGATTCAGCCTTACCGAAAAACCGAAAAGGTAAGGATAGAATCAGCGCTCCTCGTGCCAGGCGAACATCTATGTTTATGGACGGAGCACGAAGCTATGAGCGGCACCGTAGACGCTGTGATGGCTGACGAGTCATGCTTTTGGATCTGGGTGGACGGCGGTCTAGGCCGACGTATGGTGATTGCCAGTGATGTGCTCGCGCTTCAGACTGACAGGGTCGGCTAATCCCCCCCGTGGTGGATTCCAAAGAATGACCACGGGCCGAGGAGGTCACAAATATAGTTCTGACAGCTTTTCAGTCGGGATCTATTCCTAAAAACTGCTTGCGAAGTGGCCCCGCCCCTTTTGTATTCGTTCAAAGGGGAGCCCAAGCTGATCCTTGCCGATGGACTCACCGGGAACCTGGACGAGCAGACGGGTAACCACATCATTGAGCTCCTCAGGTCGCTCAGCCGGGACCACAACACCACCATCCTCGTGGTTACTCATGACCGCGCCCTGGCCAACAAGACCGACCCCCGCTTCCGGCTCCAGCAGGGGAAACTAAGCGAGGAAGCAGTGCGCAGTAGGCCTGCAGTAGCCACGCCGGCCATTTTGCCTACGGCAAGCTGAGGGCATCAGAGTTTCGGGCAATTGTGCGGCCCTTCGCAGTTAAGCATGGCCGGTCTGTTTGGCCGGGCAGGGGACTGGCGGGGCGGTGTTGAAATCAAAGACCGGGCCACCGGGACGGGGAGAACGTGGCCTTGGAAGCCGCCGTCTCGTCTTTGGTTGCGTGTCCGCCATCGGGGAAGCTGCCGGCCTACTCCCGGTGGCGGACAGCGCCCCCTCTGCGGCCCCAGGCCTGGTGGGGAGGAATCCACCGCGAACGCCCCTTTCTGCATATCGAGAGCACTTCCACAAGGGCCAAGACCCTCAAAGACCCGAAGGACAGATCGATGATCACCAGCCCCTCCGACCTGGCCCCCACGGTCCCCGTCACCTCCCGTGGCGCTGGAGAAGAAGCTTTCGCGCACATGTCGCGGGACGGATCCCAGGCCATGGCCCAGGCGGTGATCCTCGAACTCTCCGTCAGGATCAGCCGCAGAGTTGTTCTCTTGGAGGCGTCATCCAATGACCCGGCTCGATGCTTCGAGGACATGGCCGCCCTCGCATGGATCCAGCGGACCCTGGAAGACGTGGAAGCCACCCTCATTGGACTCTCTGCAGTACATCGCCGCCGTTCTGCGGCGTTCCAGGGTCCGGGCCCTTCTTCTGCTGGAAACCCGGTTACCTAAGGTTCCGCCGGGGCCGGCCGCCGCCTCGATCACGGCTGCTGTTGGCCATGCCGGCGGCCCTGCCGTTCCTCCTCTGGTCGCCAAGAGCATCTGGCGTGCCCGAAGTACGTATCACCACCATGAGAGTAAGGATTCATGACCATGAACGCAGCACCCTCTTGTCTCGTTGTAGCCGTTCAAACCCGAAAGGAGTTAGACGCCGCCCTGGATGAGGCGGTGGATCTTCTGAAGCCGGCGGCGATGACCGGACACGTCGGCATCTCCGTGACGCGGCTGGCCCTGGGGCGCTATGAGGCGCGTCTGAACAGCGACGTCCCGCCGCGCATGACCATCGAAAGATGGGCGAGTGATCCGCGATGAGCGAGCATCAGGGAGGTGTGCCCGGTGCGCCGGCCAGTAACGGTTTTAATATGGCGCCCGGGCCCCCAATCCAATGGCCGGATCGGTCCCGCTCCCGGGTCCAGGGCTTAGAAGCAGTGCATACAAAAGGGACAGCCCATGCCAATGGAGCCGTTTTCCACTCAAGAATTGACCGCTGCCCCAGGCCGGACGGACCGGGTGCCCGGCGCAGCACGTGCCGATGCTCCGCAAGGGGTCGGCCCGTCACGAACAATGGAACAGGATCCGGCGCTAACGGTCCTGGCTCGTTGATCTGGGCAAAGGCAGCGGCGGTGAACCTCGCCGAGCGATAGCTGGAACGCCTGTAACAGTTCTTCCGTTCTGTGATGTCTGTCGGGTCTTGGCTCTATGTTGGGGTTTATGCCGGTTGAGTTCCTCACTGATGTCCAGGCCGCGGCCTATTCTCGTTTCACACAGCCGCCGTCATTGGCGGAGTTGGAACGGTTCTTTTTCCTCGACGACACGGACATGGCGCTGGTGAACAAGCGGCGCGGAGACTACAACCGGTTGGGCTTCAGCCTTCAGCTGGGCACAGCGCGTCTGCTCGGTTCGTTCCTGGCGGATCCGTTGGACGTGCCGACTGAGGCGGTCGATTTCCTCGCCGAGCAGTTGGGGGTGGCTGACCCGTCATGTCTGAAGGCGTACGGGGAGCGGGAGAAGACCCGGCTGGAGCACCAGTGGGAGATCGCCCGCGAGTTCGGGTACCGCGACTTCCCAGCCGTCGAGGCTGAGCTGGTGCGGTGGGTGGATGACCGGGCGTGGAACACCGGGGATGGTCCGAAAGCGCTGTTCGAGGGGCGGTGGTGTGGCTTCGGGAACGGCGGGTCCTGCTGCCAGGGGTGACTATTCTCGCGCGACTGATCGCACGGGTCCGTGACGAGGCGATGCAGCGGTTGTGGGACGTGATGGCCTCGATGCTGACGGCCGAGCAAGCCCGGCTGGTGGAGCGTCTGCTGGAGGTTCCCGAGGGTGCGCGGGTTTCGGATCTGGAGCGGTTGCGGAAGGCGCCGCGGCCGCCGTCCGGGCGGAACATGGTCAAGTCCTTGGATCGGGTGGCTGAGGTGGCTGGGTTGGGGGTGGGGCGTTGGGCCTGGACGCGGTGCCGCATCGGCGGGTGGTGGAGCTGGCCCGGTGGGGCATCTCGGGGACCGCCACGGCGCTGCGCCGTCATCGGCGTTCCCGCAAACTCGCCACCATGCTCGCCACTGTGGTGTATTTGGAGGCCAAAGCGACTGATGACACCCTGGAAATGTTCGATGTCCTGATGACCACCGATCTGCTCGCTCGGGCGGAGCGGGAGTCCAAGACGGAGAAGCTGCGACGCTACCCGCGGTTGTCCAAGGACGCCGCGAAGTGCGCCGCCGCGGTGGAGGTGATGCTGGCTTCCACCGAATGGGGCGAGGAGATCACCATCGAGTTGCTGTGGGACGCGATCGAAAGCGTGGTCTCGCGCGCCGAGCTCCGCACCGCGGTGACCAACCTGAGCGACGTCATCCCCCGCCGGACGCCGACCCGAACGGGGACTGGCGGGCCACACTGGTGACCCGGTTCGCCGCGGTGCGGGGATTCCTGCCGCTGCTCACCGAGGTAGTCGCATTCGGGGCTACGGCCGAGTCCACACCGGTGCTCGACGCGATGCGTGCCTTGCCTGCGTTACTCGCGGCCAAGGCGAGCAAGCGTGTACCGGCCGGGTTCCTCGATGCACGGCTGGTTGCGGTGGACCTGGTACCGGCAGGGTGGTGGCGGCCGCTGGTGTTCCGGCCCGGACGTCCCGAAGGCACCGTCGACAGGGCAGGGTACGTGTTCTGTGTGCTGGAGCAGTTCCACCGGCACCTCAAGCGCCGCGACATCTACGCCGCTGCCTCGACCCGGTGGGCTGACCCTCGGGCACAACTGCTGACCAGGGCAGCGTGGGACGCCGCCTGCGGCCCCGTCCTCAACGACCTTCAGCTTCCCTTGGCCCCCGCCGAGCTATTGGCCAGCCGGGCGGGCGACCTCGACGCGGCCTGGCGCCACGTGGCCGCGGGGTTGGACGGTGACGCCGGGGTCCGCATCGATGACGAGGGGCGCCTGCACGTGAAAAAGGACCCTGCGATCACGGACCCGCCGAGCTTGACCGACTTGCGCAAACGCTGCGAGGCGATGATGCCCCAGGTTGACGTCGGTGAGCAGATCCTGGAGGTAATGACCTGGGAGCCAGATTTCTTCAAGGCGTTCACCGCCGCATCCGGCGGGCAGACCAGGCTGGATGACTTGCAGGTCACGATCGCGGCAGCGTTGACCGCGCAAGCGCTCAACGTCGGTTTCACCCCAGTCATCTCCGGGGCCCAGGCCCTGACCCGCAGCCGGATCAGTCATGTGGACCAGAACTACCTGCGGGCGGAGAGCTACGCCGCAGCCAACGCCTCTCTGATCACTGGTCAAGCTGAGGTGGCGCTGGCTCAGGCATGGGGCGGCGGGCTGGTCGCCGCGGTCGACGGGATCCGGTTCGTCGTCCCGGTACGCAGCGTCGACGCCCGCCCGAACCCGAAATACTTCGGTCGGGGCCGCGGCGTGACCTGGCTCAACATGGTCAATGACCAGTCGGTGGGCCTGGCCGGGCGGGTCGTGTCCGGAACCCCGAAGGATACCCTGCACTTGGTCGACCTGATCTACAGCCAAGACGGCGGCCGCCGACCGGATGTGATCATCACCGACTCCGGGTCTTACAGTGACATTATCTTCGGGCTACTTCAACTCCTGGGCTTTGACTACCGGCCGCAGCTGGCCGACCTGCCTGACGCGAAGCTGTGGCGGACTGATCCGGACGCCGATTACGGACCGCTCAACAGCGCCGGCCGCGGCAGGATTGACCTGACACGAATTGACCGGCACTGGCCAGAGATCCTGCGGGTGGTCGCTTCCATCCACACCGGTGCGGTCAGCGCCTACGACGTCATCCGGATGCTGCAACGCGATGGCCGCCCCACGCCGCTCGGGGACGCCTTCGCGCACTACGGGCGGATCTTCAAGACACTGCACGTTCTTCGTGTCGTCCAGGACGAGTCATACCGGCGCGAGATCAAGGGCATGCGCAACCTCCAGGAAGGCCGCCATGACCTGGGCCGGCACCTCTTCCACGGACGCAAGGGCGAACTGCGCCACGGCTACCGAGAGGGCATGGAAGACCAGCTCGGCGCGCTCGGACTGGTTCTGAACTGCATCACCCTTTGGAACACCGTCTACCTCGACCGTGTCCTGGACGCCTTGCGAGCGACCGGCTATCCCGTGCTCGACGCCGACGTCGCCCGGCTTTCGCCCTACATGCGCAAACACATCAACGTCCACGGCCACTACTCATTTTTACTACCCGAGCTCCTCAACGGCAGACGACCGCTGCGCGATCCAGTCGCCGCCACTGCCGAGGAAGACTAACCCCTGCCGGGGATGGTGGGAGTCGTTAGCCCTGGGCGCTGATCCAGTGCTGAGCTTCGATGGTGGCGATGCGTCGGTAGAGGGTTGCTCTGGACATGCCGAGGTCTTTGGCGACTTGGGTTGCCGATTCGCCTCCGTCGATGAGGCGGCGGGCGTTTTCGATTTGGCTGGTGGTGAAGGTGCTTCGTCGGCCGCCGAGATCTCTGCCGGCTGCGCGGCGTTTGCTGACACTGTCTATGATGCGTTCGCGTTTGATGTCGAGTTCCATTTGCGCCAGGGCGGCCATGACGGTGAAGGCCATCGCACCCATGGGGGTTCCGGTATCGACGTCTCCGCCGCCAAGGTTGAGGACGCGCAGGTTGATGTGCCGCCGACGCAGCTCAGTGGCGAGGTTGAGCATGTTGGCTGTGGAGCGTCCGAGCCGGTCCAGTGTTGTGATGGCCAGGGTGTCGCCTTCTTGCAGGGCCTGCAAGGCCAGGTCGAGTGCGGGGCGGTGGGCTCTGGCTCCACTGACGCCGTGATCGGCATAGAGGTCATCGCGGCGGACCCCTGCAGCGATGAGGTCAGTGATTTGCCGGTCTGTGGCTTGCGCCTTGTTGGAAACTCTGGCGTAGCCGATCGTTTTGCTCAATGCCCGGCCCCGTTCGTGTCTTGCAACAGTGGTTGGATACAGACATTCCAACTTGAAGTTGTGATACACGGTAGCAAGATATTTGCGCCAAGTATTTGCTAGGCGCCTGCAGCGCCCGGGTGTCTTGTCGGCGTGTCTTGCATCCGTAGGGATGCGAGACGGTCGAAGTCTCGAATGGTTGCATCCTAAGCATTCTTCTTTCAACAGATCATACGAGTTCGATTCTTATCAGCCTCTCCAAACGCTAGCCTTCTAAGCGGCGCGATTGCGCTCTCGTGCGAATGGAGCTTTCGGATGGCAGTCGATCCAACTGAGCATGGACGTCGCGCCAACGTGTGGCGCTACAGAGAGGGCACAATGTGGGGCCAAGACGAGGTCTGGGTGACCGGGGCTGGCGATGTCATCCCTGTCGAAGACATTCAGCCAGATCATCTGGATCGCATAATCCGTCGCAGCGAGCAGGGCAGCAATGCGGACATTATCGAAGGGACGCCGCTGATGCAACGGCTCCGTGAGCTCGACAACGACGACTCGTAGCGCGCGACGCGCATCCCGATATCAGATGCGCTCAGGACTCTCGTACTGGTGAAGACCGTTATCCGTTTTCACACTAAGGCGACGCGCAGACCGCTCTTGTCGAGTCGCTGGCGACTCACTTAGCCTGAATTTTCCGCGTGGTGCTGGCGCGTCCAGGAGTCCCGGATTGGGTGGGTGTCGTACACGATGTGAAGCCTGAAGATCAGGCCCCGCTCGTCGAGCTCAGCGACATCCACGACGGTGAACGGGGCTGGTGTTCCGTCTGCGAGGACCCAGCCGAAATCGAACCAAAATGCAAGAGTTGAGCCGTCCGGGCTGAGTAGTGTCTTTCGTAGCGAGAGCACGGATTCCGCCGTGTCCGCGAAGAGCATCGGGTAGAACTCGCGTGCTGGCAATTCTCCGTAGAGCGGCGAGTTCACGATCCCATCCGGGGTGAACAGACTGATCACCCGAGCCGCATCGGCGTCGCTGAGCGCTTGTAAGTAGGTCTCGACAAGGGCGTCAGCGGTCGGGGATTTCATCAGACCATTCTGCCGCCTTTGCTCGGAGAACCCGCACGGGTTCCGAGGGTTCAAATCCCTCCGGGCGCACCAGCGAGTGAGGCTTCGAATCCCTCCCTTGGCAATTCCTCGAGCCGTTCGGCGTCCGCTTGGTGCTCGCGCGCGAGCAGTCCAGGCCTTCCTTGGGATGCGATTTGTGCGCAGGCCCGCGACCGGGCTATGTGGTCTCTTGGAGTGCTGCTTCTTGGAGGCCCCGAGCGTTCCGGATGAGGTCAACGCCATCCGGTCCCCACAGAAGACGCATCAGACGAGCCTCGTTCTCGGGATTCTGAATCTCGCGGATGCCCTTCTCGTGCCGGGCGATGATCTCATCCGCTGAATCGATCTGCTCCCGGCTGAGGCCCGCTGCCGCTTGGAGTTTTTCAGGCAGTACCGCGGTCATGACATCGCTCCACTGCTCGTAGACCTCGAAAAGCGCATCGGTGGCCAGCTTGTGCGAAGGATCCCAGTTCTTCTGAGCGACGTCTTTATATTGCGCGATCATGTGGACCCCTGTCTCACGATCTGCGAACACACTCTCCTTGTGCCCGAAGTAGGGCCAGTACTTTTCGTAGAGAGCATCCAGCTCTGCCATGTTCCTGGGGATCTCGGACTCTTCGGCGCCGACGAGACGCAAGTAGGACCCGAGCTCCAGGACGTATTGATCCCGCTCCGCCGGCGTCAGCGGATGAGGCGCCTCGTCGCCGTTCCAGGCCAACTTCTCGTAGGCGCACAGGGTCGCGTGGAGCTCGGTGATCGCCGCCCACATTGCATCGCGCGGTTCGGCAGCCGCGTAGCCGCCGAGCGAAGGATCATCGGGATCGATGACGGGCCCTGTCACGCGACCGTGGATCCTGTGCAGATGAGCGGCCATGTTCTGTGCAGTAGGGGTGTCGCCGAGCCACATCGGAGCATGCATCCCGGAGTTCCGCTGAAAGCGTTCGAAGAAGTCGAACATCGTGAACGTCCCACGTCTGGCTTTCCGGGAGATGGGGTCTAGGTCGCGAATGCCTGCGGTGATCGGTTTGTAGAGGAACTGGGCCGCCGCCTGGGCGGCCGTCTCGAAGACGATCGTCGCGGGATGAAGAAGCACTCGCCAAGCGACCGAGCCCGGCCCGAATACGCCGTAGTCGGGGAAGCCGTTGCTGTCGAGCGATTGGCCCGCGGGGACAACCTCGCCAAACCTGCGCCAGCGCGATGCATTTCCGAGCATGAGCTCTTCAGTCAAAATCGGAATACCCGGCTCTTGTACTTCAACGCGTGCATCCACAGAAAGACTCCTTCGTCGTTCGCAAGTATTAGTTTCCATT
This sequence comes from Arthrobacter sp. 24S4-2, assembly GCF_005280255.1. Taxonomy (NCBI): domain Bacteria; kingdom Bacillati; phylum Actinomycetota; class Actinomycetes; order Micrococcales; family Micrococcaceae; genus Arthrobacter; species Arthrobacter sp. 24S4-2. Next base: position 5,022,583 of record NZ_CP040018.1, read on the forward strand.
TACGTACGAGATTCGTACGTAAACTGGACAGCACACCGACCTGCCCTCCATCGCAAGCTGCTTACGGCTCGCCAGACGGGAGACTCGATAATGGGGGGACGCGACGATTGAGTGGTGAAGTAGTGGAGCAGAAAAAATTGGCTGGACGACCCAGGGACCCAGAAATCCGGAAGAGGGTACTTCTAGCCGCTCAACGCGTCTACGTTCGCGCCGGCTTCAGCGGCATGACCTTCGAAGCTGTGGCCAGAGAAGCTGCCGTGGGTAAGCCTGCAATCTACCGAAGGTGGGCTTCCGCGGAAGCGCTCATGGATGACGTACTGTCGTCCCACGTCCTGGTCCCCGACAGGTCAATGCGAGGTGAGATCAGGCCGGTGTTGCGGGCGATAGCCATGTCTGTATTGCGCCTTGCCCATTCCGAGGAGGGTGCGTTCGTCCTGCGGGTGAGTTCTGAACGAGCCCTGCACCCAAAGTTGTTCGATCAGTATTTTGAAAGACTCCGAAGCGTCATCCACTTCCAGAATCGAGCGCTAATAGTGGAGGCCACGAGTCGGGGTGAGCTCGTGGAGAACTGCAACCCGGACATCCTCATTCAGACAATCACAGGCTCGGTTCTGGTGAGCGCGCTGATGGGCTTCACCGTGGCACCCGACAAGGATGAGGAAGGGGCCGCGCGGTACTGCGACGATCTAGTCGCTCAGATCCTGCGAGGCGTGGCGAGTGACCCGACGAGGCGCTGAGAGCGAGCAGCCTGCGGTCAGTCCTCCCGTGACGGCCGCACGAAAAGGCCCGATCAGCATGAGAATCGGGGGAGCGATGTCTTGTTACCCGTTTTCACACCATGTGCAGTTTCCGTACATAGTGTGTCTTCTTTACATATGCAGGGTTAGCCGTGGCGTGCTTCGCCAGCGTCGGATTGGAACCGGAGGATGATCGGCTCACGGGCGCCGGTGTGAAATTCCCTAAGTGATCCGCGTGTCTCGAAACCCGACTGTCTCGTAACCCATGGCTTCCAAGACAACCCTGTTGGCGGCGCCAGTCCACGTGTTGGATATTGCCGGCCCGATTAACGAACCCTTAGCGCCGGATACTGTTCCGTTGTTCGTGATAGGCCGACTCCTTTGCCGAGCTGGAAGCGGCGTGCGAGGCGTTTATGGAGGATGTGAATTCCAAGGTGCACCGTGCCACCCTGGAGATCCCCAGGGACATGCTGAGACTGATCGAACAGCCCAAGCTGCACCCGGTCCCGGCAGTGCCGGTGACGGCCAGTTTCGGGCAGGTCCGGCAGGTCCCGCCGAACACGCCCATGGTCACCTACGAGCACTCCCGCTACTCCGTCCCGCACACGCTGATGGGGCAGAGGCTCTGGGTGCGCGGCACCGACGCCGAGGTCATCATTGTCCATGTCGGCGAGCAGGGGCCGGTGGAAGTCGCCCGGCACGAACTTACCCGCCCCGGCGTGCCGGCGATCATTGATTCCCATTTCCCTCCTGCTTCCGGCGGGGCCCTGGAACGGGTTATTCGCCCCACGAACAAGGCCGAGGAGGAGTTCCTGGCCTTGGGCGCCGGGGCAGCGCTCTGGCTCAAGGAAGCCGCCGCGGCCGGGACGAATAAGATCCGCCACAAGATGGAACGCGCCGCCACCCTGGCCAAGGTCATGGGCAATGACGTGGTTGACCAGGGCCTCGGCGCGGCCGCCGTGCACCACCGCTTCAGCCACGAGGACCTGGTCTCCATCATCACCAACACCGCCACCGGCCAGCCGCCAAGCACCATCAGCACTACCCGGCACACCGTCACCGATCAAGGCCAGTGGCTGAGTCAGGGCACCAGCGCATGGGCCAACTTCGGCACCGCCAGCACAAATACCAGCGACGATATTGATCTTGAAGGAGCCACCGAATGAGCGCGACAACCCTTGCCGCCAGCCCGCTGGCGGATGTGGAGCACATCATCGCCTTGATGCGCACCACCCGCATGCCGCACGCCCGCGCCGTGGTCGCCGAGGTGTTGGCGACCGCGAAGGCCCAGCGCTGGGACCCCACAGAAGTCATTCGCGTCCTGCTCGAGGCCGAGGCGACCGGCAGGAACCGGTCGATGCTAACCACCCGGCGTAAACGCGCGGGGTTTCCCACCGGGAAAACCTTCGATGTCTGGGACGAGTCCCTCTCCACCCTCCCTGCGGCGACGACCTCGTTCCTGCGGACCCTGGAGTGGGTGCGGCGGCGGGAGAACCTGATCGCGTGCGGGCCCTCCGGGACCGGGAAGACCCTGCTGCTGGAATCCCTGGGCCAGCAGGCCATCGACGAAGGCATGTCCGTGTCGTGGCTGAGCCTGGAGGACCTCGGCGCCCTCGTGCGCCGGCACCGCATCGATGACAGCGTGAACAAAGCCATCACCCGCGTTACCAGCGTGGATTTGATTTGCATCGATGACATCGGACTCCTGCCGGTTTCCGGCGATGCCGCCGAGGGCTTCTACCGCGTCGTGGAGGCCTCCTACGAGAAGCGATCCCTGGCGATCAGCTCGAATATCCACCCCAGCGGCTTTGATGAGCTGATGCCCAAAACCATCGCCACCGCGACCGTGGACCGGCTTATGCACCACGCGCACCTATGCCAAACCAGCGGCGAGTCCGTCCGGCTCATGCAAGCCCAAAACGGGAAAGGAACCCGCCCGATGAACTAACCCGCAACGTGGTCAGGCGCCCCAACCCCAGCATGCCCCAGGCGCCTGACCAGTGTTCAAAAGTACTTGCCGCCACCGGTCAGTCCATTGCAGCCACCGGTCAACGCAAACTGCAGCCAGCGGTCAGTTTAAAGTTGCAGTTGACACTGGTGGTCCCCAAACGAGTTGACACAATCAAACACCCACTGTGCAGAGAAATCCCCGGAGCCTAGATGTTGTTCGTATCTAGGTGTATTAACCACGGACGTTAGGAACGTTCGGCGTGGTTAGGTGACAAAAAGAAGACCTCCGAGTGGAGTGGGGCTTGTCTAGAGTCCGATCCACAAGGAGGTCTTCAATGTCCCATGCTAACGCGCTCCTTACGCCTAAGGGCAGGCTCCGGTTGGCCCGGTGCGTCGTTGATGATGGGTGGCCGCTTCGCCGGGCGGCTGAACGGTTTCAGGTGTCGGTGACGACCGCCTCACGCTGGGCTGGCCGCTACCGGGATCACGGCGAGCACGGGATGAATGACCGTTCCAGCCGGCCCGTCAGGTCCCCGGGCCGGACGTCCGTGCGGCGGGAGCGACGGATCATCGCGATCAGGGTCAACCGCCGGTGGGGACCTGCCAGGATCGGTTACCTGCTCGGTATCCACCCCTCCACGGTGCACCGGGTCCTCTCCAGGTTCGGGCTGGCGAGGCTGTTCCGGCTGGACCGTGCCACGGGCAGGGTGATCCGCCGCTATGAACACCACAGCCCGGAGAGCTGGTCCACGTCGACATCAAAAAACTCGGGCGGATCCCTGAAGGCGGCGGACACCGCACGGTGGGCAGGGCCGCAGGCAACCGGAACAAGACCGGCACCACGGCGAACCGGCGACCGGGCTACGCCTTCCTGCACAACGCGGTCGATGACCACTCACGGCTGGCCTACACCGAGATCCTGGCCGATGAGAAGAAGGAAACCGCGGCCGGGTTCTGGGCGCGCGCCAACGCCTACTTCGAATCCTGCGGAATCACCGTTAGACGGGTCCTGACCGATAACGGCTCCTGCTACCGCTCCCACGCCTTCAAGAACGCCTTGGGACCGGAGATCAAGCACAAACGCACCCGCCCGTACAGGCCGCAGACCAACGGAAAAGTTGAGCGCTACAACCGCACCATGCTCGATGAATGGGCCTACGCCAAACCCTACGCATCAGAGTCCGAGCGTGTTGCCGCTTTCACCGAGTGGCTCCATCATTACAATCATCATCGAGGCCACACCTCACTCAAGGGTCAGCCGCCGGTCAGCCGCGTTACCAACCTCTCGGGTCAATACAGCTAGATGATCGCGGCGCGGAGCTGCTTGGCGGCGAGTGCGGGATCGTCGGCGCTGTAGATCGAACCGCCCACGACGGCGACATCCGCACCGGCGCGCTGCACGGCGCCGATGGTGGAGAGGTTCACGCCGCCGGCCACGGAGAACGGAACGCGGGCTTCCTCGCCGGCGCTGAGCAGCACGTCCAGGTTGTAGCCCGGCTTGGCCTGCTCGTCGAGGCCGGCGTGGAACTCGATGAACTTGGCTCCCAGGGCGCGGGCTTCCTTGGCACGGGTCACCTTGTCCGCCACGCCGATCAGGTCCACCACGATGCCCTTGTTGTGGGCCTTGGCTGCCTTGACCGCTCCGGCAATGGTGGAATCGTCGGCGCTGCCGAGGACGGAGACCAGGTCCGCGCCCGCGCCGAAGGCAATCTCGGCTTCCAGTTCGCCGGCGTCCATGGTCTTCATGTCCGCGAAGACGATCTTGTCCGGGTGGGCAGTCTTGACGGCGGTCACGGCGGACAGTCCGGCGTTCTTCACCAGCGGCGTGCCGAGTTCGATGATGTCCACGTATTCGGCAACTTTGCCGGCGAGTTCGAGGGCGGCTTCGACGGTCAGGACGTCCATGGCGACTTGCAGTTTCACGTTGTGGTCTCTTTTCTGGTTTGGTTTTCTGTTTCGATGGAGCAGGGTTTGGTCGGTGCGGGCTTGGGCTATTCGAGGTTCGCGTGGCGCTGCCAGAGTTCCTCCGCGGCTGCCGCGTCCTCGTCCCAGAGGCTTTGGAACACCGCTTCAGTGGTGGCAAACAGCACCTGTTCGAAGAGACTGCCTGAATACTGCCGGGTCACGGCTGAGCCGTGGTCCGTCTTTTGGGCGGCCGGGATGATTACGACGGCGGCAGCAACTGCCGCGAGCGGGGAACCGGAGCTGGTGGTGTAGGCGGCAACCCGCGCACCCTGTCCGGCCGCAGTTTCCGCCGCCTTAACGACGCCGGCGGTAGTGCCGGAACCGGAAGCCGCGAGCAGCAGGTCGCCGGCGCGGATGGCAGGCGCGGTCGTCTCGCCCACCACGTGTACGGTCAGCCCCAGGTGCATGAGCCGCATGGCCGCCATTTTCAGGACAAGGCCGCTGCGACCGGCGCCGGTCACAAAGATCCTGCCGGCCAGCCTGAGCTCGGTCACCAGGGCCGCGACCTCCGCCGGGTCAACGCGCTGGAACACTTCGCTGATTTCGTCCCGTACAAGCTCCCGGTTGCGGCTGAAAGCCCGGGACGTGTCGGCCAGGGCGGCCGGAACGGTTTCTGCGATGACGCTCATTGGCGGTACCTCCTTCACGAAAGTTGTTACCTACTCATCCTCACCTGCCTGTTGGACGGGTCCAACGCCATGATCGGACGGTTGTTACTACCCAAAGGGATAGGCAGATTCCGGAAAGCCGTAAACTGGGCAGGTGGCAACCCTCACCGATGCACCCGACGCCCATTCCCTGCCGCGGCCGGACCTGCCCAGGCTCGTTGGCGAGGCGCAGCCCCTGCTCGAAGCCATCGCGGCCCTGTCCACCTCCCAGCTGTCCACCATTGCCCAGCGGCTGCGGGAGGCCACCCTCCCCTACCTCGGCAGCAGCGCCCTGGTCATCTTCACCGAGGACTGCACCGGCCGGCCGCAGAAGAAGGCCGGCGACGAGGCAATCATCAGCCGCGTGTCCATCGCCGAACTCGACCACATCCGGGCCCTGCTGCCCGATGGCGGGAGTACGGATGGCGGGAGTACGGCTGGCGGGACTGCAGGTGGCGGGAGCACCGGCACCGGGAGCACCGCCTCCTGGCAGGGCGAAGCCGTGCTCGGAGGCAGCGAACACCAGGTCCTGGCCTTGTCCTCGCCGAGCAACGCACTGCTGGTCCTCGCCGACCCGCAGCCCCTCCCGGACCCGGCCGACCAAGCCGCGGCAGAGGACATGCTGCGCTACCTCTGGACGCTGGCTGCCGAGCGGATCCGGGAGAAGGTGGCCGATGCGCCGCCGTCGTACCTCATTGAATCCCGCGCCGCCTCTGCCGAGCGGGTCAGGGTGACGGCCGAACTGGTGGACCACCACTCCACCACCCTCGAGACCCTGCTCGCTGCACTGCGGTCGCCCGCGCTGGGCGACGATGCTGCCCGGAAGTCGGCCACCGACGTCGCCGCCAAAGCCCTGGTGGGTCTCCGCACGCTCAACGACCGCACCACAGAACTGGTGGAGGAACCCGTCGCCACGGCGTTCCAGCGCCTCCGCGAGGACCTGAGGCCGCTGATGCATTTCAGCGGCATCGACGTGCAGTTCATCGAGCCTCCCGTCAACGGCCGCGCCCTGCCCGGCGAGGTGGCGCACGCGGCCCGGGCGATCGTCCGGGGCTGGTGCTGGCCATGGTGGACCAGGGCGGGGTCCGCAGGGTCCGCACGCAGTGGGATTGCGACGGCGAGAACCTCCTGGTCAACGTCCGCGATGACGGCCCCGGCGAACTGTCCGCGGAAGCACCGAACATGGCCCGCCTCGCCCACCGGGTGGAGGCCCTGGACGGCCGCATGTCGGTCGATGTGATGCCCGGCTGGGGTGCCGACGTCGCCGTCTCCCTGCCGCTCGATCCGCCGGCGCGCCAGGTGGCCGACGTCTCTGAGTGGAAGCTCGGCGAGCGCGAGCTCGAGGTGCTGCAGCTGCTTGCCGCCGGCCAGCGGAACCGGGGCATCGCGGCGAAACTGCACATCAGCGAGAACACCGTGAAGTTCCACCTGCGGAACATCTTCCGGAAGGTGGGCGCCTCCTCCCGGACGGAAGCCATCGCAATGGCCCACAGCAACGGGCTTCGCTGAGCCCGGAACAGGAACACGGCCCGGGTGCCGTAAACAGGATCCGGGAACGAAAGGACTCCACGGAATGGCGATCGAGGTTCGTCCGGCGACGCGGTTCGAGGACGTAAGGACGATGGTTGGACCCAAGCGGTCCGATGCCACCGTGTGCTGGTGCCTGAGCTACCGCATCCCCTCCAAGCAGAACGTGGAGCTGCGCGGCACTGACCGCGGGCAGCTGGTGGAGCAGCTCGTCGGGCAGGACCCGCCGCCCGGGGTGATCGCGTACGACGGCGACGAAGCGGTGGGCTGGGCCGGCGTCCACCCCCGCGCCGACACCAGCTTTGCCCGCAACCGCAAGATCCCCCACGTGGATGACCTGGACGTGTGGTCGGTGCGGTGCATCCGGGTGCGGCCCGGACACCGCGGCGAGGGAATCGCCCATCACCTGCTGCGGGGCAATGTCGACTTTGCCCGCAGCTACGGTGCGCCCGCCCAGTGACGTGCAACGTGCGATAAACCGCTTAACGCAATGCCGGCTCCGTCGCACCTCCCGGCATAGGATCGAAAGTGTGCAACTGACCGAGAGGACGCTACAGGCGGCCTTGTGGCGGGTAAGCAAGCCGCAGAAACTACTTGAGAGTATGGATCATGGCTTCGAAGAATGACCCCGAATCCGACGTCGATGCGGAAGGCGGCCAGCACGGCGGCGTCCAGTCGGTGGACCGGGCCCTCGCGGTCCTGGAGATCCTGGCGCGGGACGGCCATGCGGGCGTGAGCGAAATCGCCGAGGAGATGGGCATCCACAAGTCCACGGTCTCCCGGCTACTGGGCTCGCTGGTAAGCAGGGAAATGGTCCACCAGAACAGCGACCGCGGAAAGTACCAGCTGGGCTTCGGCATCCTGCGGTTGGCCAGCTCCATCCCCGGCAGGCTCAGCCTGGTCCGCGAGGCCCGGCCCGTGTTGGAGAGCCTGGCGGAGGAATTCAAGGAGACGGTGAACCTGGCCGTCCTGCGGTCCAGCTACGCCGTCAACGTGGACCAGGCCATGGGGCCGTCAACGCTGGCCACGTACGACTGGGTGGGCAGCCTGACGCCACTCCATGCCACGTCCAGCGGAAAGGTCCTGCTCGCGGCGCTGTCCGCAGACGACCGGGACCGGATCCTGAAGGAGACCGGGCTCCCGGCCCGGACTCCGCGGACCATCACCAACAGGAACAAGCTCGAAACCCAGCTCCTCGACGTCGCCCGAGACGGCTACGGCGTGGTCCGGGAAGAGTTCGAAATCGGCCTCAACTCGATGTCCGTGCCGATCTACAACCACGTTGGCGCGGTGATGGGTGCGGTCAGCATTTCCGGGCCGGCCTTCCGTTTTGATCCCGAGAAGGAGCCGGGTCTGCTCGAAGCGCTGAAACAGGCAGGACTGCAGATCAGCGCGAAAATGGGCTACACCCGGCGTTAAACGCCAAACTGGTGGTCGAGCTTGTCGACTCGACAAACTCGACCACCAGTCACCGGAAGTAAGCCTCAGGAGCCGGGAACGACGTCCCCTACCTTCTCCTGCACCCAGTCGTGGAAGGCTCCGATGTGGTGCTCGCTCGGCACCAGCACCCCGCCCTTCGCGTAGACCTTCGAGCCCATGGCCGGCTGGCAGCGCTCGCAGGCGTCGAAGTCCTGCTCGTTGACGCGGTGGAAAAGCTCCACCGAGGCGCTGACATCCTTGCCGCTTTCCACAACGCTGGGAAGGTAAAGCCAGTCGCATTCAACGATGGTGTGGTCGGCTGCCATGGGGAACATGCGGTGGATGATCACGTGGTCCGGAACCAGGTTGACGAAGACCGTCGGCTTGATGGTCACTGCGTAGTAGCGCCGGTCCTGGTCCTCCCCCACGCCCGGAATCCGGTCCAGCCCTTCTGAGCCGTCGATGGTGAAGCCTTTGATGTCCTCGCCGAATTCGGCACCGTGGCCGACGAAGTACTGGGCGGCCAGGCCGTCCGCGAATTCAGGCAGCACCTCCGTGAGTTCGGGGTGGATTGTGGCGCAGTGGTAGCACTCCATGAAGTTCTCGATGATGAGCTTCCAGTTGGCCTTGACGTCGTACTTGATCCGGCGGCCCAGGCTGAGGTTGGCAACGTCGTAGCCTTCGATCGCCTTGAGGTCGCCGAGACGCTCCTCGATGGCGCCCATGACTTCCTCTTCGAACGACGGCGGCTCGTCGGCCAGGCACACCCATACGTAGCCCAGGTATTCGCGGATGTGGACCTTCACCAGGCCGTACTCGTCCCGGTCGATGTCCGGCATCTTGGTCAGGTTGGGCGCCGCGATGAGCTTGCCCTCGAAGTCGTAGGTCCATGCGTGGTACGGGCACTGGAACGAGCGTGCCGCTTCGCCCTTTTCTTCCATGCACAGCTTGACGCCGCGGTGCCGGCAGATGTTGTAGAAGCCGCGGATTTGGCCCTTGCGGGTGCGGCTGATCAGCACGCTCTCCCGCCCGATCTGGACGGTCTGCCAGGCGCCTGCCTTGTCCAGGTCCGCGGACCGCACGGCGCAGAACCACATCTGCTCAAAAATGCGCTCCTGCTCGGCCCGGAATACGGCTTCATCCACATACGTGTAGCCCGGCAGGGTGGGGATCAGACTCGGGGCACTTACCTCAACAGACAATTTGTCCTCCTAACGAACAACAGATCAACAAAGCCAGAAATTGTAGGGACGGGGTTTCAGGTACTGATTTCAGGACCGGGTTTTCCGGACACGGGGTTTTAGGACACGGATTTCAGTGCACGGTTTTCAGTGCACGACGCCGGCGGCCCCACGAGTGCGGAGGCGTCCGAACAGGCAGCCTGCTTGCCCACCCGGTCGGCCGGCCGCGCGGGCGGACGGACCGCCACCGGCGCCTGGGCAGGTGCCGGCACCGGTGCCTGGGCAGGTGCCGGCACCGGTGCCGCGAGGCTCCGCCGCCACTTGGTGAACAGCCGCGGCTGGTTCATGCCGAGCACCGCCACCGGGTCATCCCCCCGGTAGTACACCGCAAGGCAGCTGTGGGTGCGGGTGTCGCCCACCTCGATCTCCAGCCGGTCGTAGCCGGCGGAGTGGCCCGCGAACTGCAGCTTGACGCCGTACTGGTCGGACCAGAAATAGTGCGGCTTGTGCGGCTTCTGCGCGGCGCCAGGGTCCAGCAGCGCCTCGACGGCCAGCGCCGCCCGTTCCAGGGCGCCGGTCCAGTGCTCGATCCGGCGGTGCGCGCCGGCGGACTCGTCGAACCAGGCGGCGCAGTCCCCCACCGCCACGATTCCAGGGAGCCCGGTGCGGCCCATCGCGTCACACACGACGCCGCCGCGGAGCTCCAGGCCCGAACCTTCCAGCCAGCCGGTGTTCGGCTCGGCTCCAATGCCAACCACCACCACATCGGCGGCCACGTAGCGTCCGCAACCCAGCCGCATTCCGGTGACGTTGCCTTCGCCGCTGTAGAAGTCCTCGATGGTTGCCGATGAAATGAGTTCCACGCCGTTGGCTGCGTGGAGTCCGGCGACGACACCGCCCATCTCCGTGCCGAGCTGGGCGGCGAACGGTACGGGCTTGGTGTCGATCATGGTGACCTCCATGCCCCGCAACGCCGCGGCGGATGCCACCTCAGCGCCAATGAAGCCGGCGCCAATCACAGCCATCCTGCTTCCGGGCACCAGCTCGGGGCCAGGCTCTGCGCATCCGCGAGCGTGCGCAGCGTGAACACATTGCTCAGCCCGGCCAGCGTAGGGAGCTGCCGCGCCTTCGCGCCGGTGGCAATCACAATCCCGTCAGCCTGCACAGTGCGGCCGTCCTTCAGGAGGATGGTCCGGGAGGAGGCATCCAGGGACACAGCTTCGGCGCCGAGCAGCCAGTCAGCCTGCAGCTCGTCCGCGTCGGCCTCCAGGAATAGGTCATCCGCCGTGACCGTACCGAGCAGGAAGTCCTTGGACAGCGGCGGCCGGTCGTACGGGCGGTGCGGTTCATCGCCAATGATGACCAGCCGCCCGGTGAAACCTTGGGCGCGGGCCGCCCGGGCGGCGGAAAGCCCCGCCAGGGAGGCTCCCACAATCGCAAGCGTCTGCATCTCGGACCCTCTTTCAATTGCTTCTTACGCAACAACAATCGCTATATGCAACAGCGTGATCTATGCCACGGCCGCTGTCAAGGGTGCTTCCCGGGAGAAGTCAAGGTACCGAAACAGAGAAGAAAACCCTTGACAAGCACTGTGACCTAAAGCACTCTGTTGCATATTGCGATTGCTGTTGTTTAGTACGGAACTCCATCCAGTGATCGTCCCACAGCCAAGGATCCCCGAAACAAAGAAGAGGTCCCTCCATGCACAAGGCATGCCCGCTCAGCGAACTTGCGCCCGGGGAAGCGCTGCGGCTCGATACGTCGCCGCCCATCGCCGTCTTCCATACCGAGGAGGGCGAGCTCTTCGCCCTTGACGACACATGCACCCACCAGGATGCATCCCTGGCGGACGGCTGGGTGGAGGACTGCTGGGTCGAGTGCCCGCTCCACGCGTCAAAGTTCAACCTGCGCACGGGAAGCGTCGACGCCCCGCCGGCCAAGCTGCCGGTCCGCTCCCACCAAGTCACAGTGATCGATGGCGACATCATGATCACCGAATCCGAAGAGGTTCCCAACCTCCCCCAGGCCTGACAGTGGACGGCCACGTCTAGCACCAGCCCATGAAGCCGGACAAAGGGTCGCTGCCCTGGTGTTGAAACGAGCAGCGACGCCATCAAAGCCAACGGCAGCAACTAGGAGAGCAACCGTGACCACAATCATTGAAAGCCGCCCCATCGGCGCCGCCACCGGACCAGCGACGGCCGTATCGGGCGCCGCGACGACCATCGCCAAGACCCGCGCGGTGAATTTCGTGCTCACCCTGGCCTGCCCCGAGCGGCCCGGCATCGTCCGGGCGGTCACCGCCTTCCTGGCCGACCGCGGCTTCGACATCGTGGAGCATCAGCAGTTTGATGACCACGTCAGCGGCAAGCTTTACCTGCGTACAGCCTTCACCGGAGGCTCTTCCGGTGAAGGTGACCGGGCCCGTCGGGAGCACGGCAAGGTCGCAGAGGGCCTCAGCGCCGAGTTTGGGCCTACGGCCGAGGAATTCGGCATGGATTTCACCATCCACGACGGCAGACCGCAGCGACTCCTGGTGATGGTCTCGAAGTTCGGGCACTGCCTCAATGACCTTATCTTCCGCTCGCAGGCGGGCAGCCTTGGCGCGGAAATCGCCGTCGTGGTTTCCAACCATGAAGACCTGCGCTCCATGGCCGAAACCGCCGGACTGCCCTTTATCCATGTTCCGGTGACGCCCGGCACAAAGCCCGAGGCCGAGGCGCAGCTCCTAAAGCTCGTGGCCGAGTACGACGTGGACTTGGTGGTCCTGGCCCGCTACATGCAGGTGCTGTCCAACGATCTGTGCACCCAGCTGCGCGGCCGGGCCATCAACATCCACCATTCTTTCCTGCCCGGCTTCAAGGGCGCCAAGCCGTACCACCAGGCCTACGACCGCGGGGTGAAACTGGTCGGTGCCACGGCCCATTACGTCACGCCGGACCTGGACGAGGGACCCATCATCGAGCAGGAGGTCTTCCGGGTGGACCACAGCCTCGATCCCGATGCTTTGGTGACTGTGGGGCGGGACGCCGAATCGCAGGCCCTGTCCCGGGCGGTCAAGTGGCATTGCCAGCACCGCGTCCTGCTCAACAACACCCGCACCGTCGTATTCCGCTAATTTTTCCGCAAACGCGAACCAGGAGAACCACTGAACATGAGCGCATCACCACGCGTTGTCATCATCGGTGCCGGCATCGTCGGCACCAATCTCGCGGACGAACTCGCCAGCCGCGGCTGGACCAATATCACTGTCGTCGAACAGGGGCCGCTGGAGCTGGCGGGCGGTTCCACCTCGCACGCCCCCGGCCTGGTCTTCCAAACGAACCCGTCCAAGACCATGACGGAGTTCGCCAGCTACACGGTGGACAAGCTGCTGTCCCTCAGCGCGGACGGAGTGTCCTGCTTCAACCAGTTGGGCGGCCTCGAGCTGGCCACCACCGAGTCCCGCCTCGAGGACCTCAAGCGAAAGCTCGGCTACGCCACGTCCTGGGGAATCGATGGCCGGCTCATCGACGCGGACGAATGCGAGAAGCACTGGCCGCTACTGAACAGCGGCGCTCTTGCTGACGGCCGCCAAGTCCTCGGCGGCCTGTACGTCCCGTCGGACGGGCTCGCCTCAGCCGCACGTGCGGTCCAGCTACTGATCAGCCGGACCCGGGAGGCCGGGGTGACCTACCTGGGTTCCACCACTGTCACGGGCATCGCCCAGTGGGCGGGCAAGGTCACCGGCGTCGAAACCTCCTCCGGCGTCATCCCGGCGGACATCGTGGTGTCCTGCGCCGGCTTCTGGGGCCGTGAACTCGGCAAGCTGGTCGGCGTGAAGGTGCCGCTGCTTCCCCTGGCCCACCAGTACGTCAAGTCCACTCCGGTGGCCGAGCTCTCCGGCAGCAACGAGACGCCCAACGGCGCCAGCAAGCCCATCCTGCGCTACCAGGACCGCGACCTCTACTACCGCGAACACGGCGACCGCATCGGCATCGGCAGCTACGCCCACCGTCCCATGCCCGTCGATATGAACGCGCTGCCGAAGATCGGCGCCGGCGAGATGTCCGAGCACCGCATGCCGTCCCGGCTGGACTTCACCCTCGAAGATTTCGCTCCTTCGTGGGAGGACAGCATGGACCTCCTGCCCGCGCTTCGCGGGGCCCAGATCGAGGACGGCTTCAACGGCATCTTCTCCTTCACGCCCGACGGCGGGCCGCTCATGGGCGAGGCGCCAGACATCGAGGGCTTCTTTGTTGCCGAGGCCGTCTGGGTCACCCACTCCGCCGGCGTGGCCAGGGCCATAGCCGAGCTCCTCATCGAGGGCCAGTCCCGCACGGACCTGCACGGCTGCGAGCTGACGCGCTTCGAGAAGGTCCAGACCAGCGACCAGTACGTCAGCGAGACCTCCCAGCAGAACTTCGTGGAAATCTACGACGTGCTGCACCCGCTCCAGCCCAAGGAATCCCCCGGGACCTGCGGGTGAGCCCGTTCAACGTCCGGCAGAAGGAGCTGGGAGCGTTCTTCCTGGAGTCCGCCGGCTGGGAGCGCCCGCACTGGTTCGAGGCCAACCGCGGCCTGCTCGACGAGCTGCCGGCAGAATGGCAGGCGCCGGAGCGCGACGACTGGTCCGCGATGTTCCACTCCCCCATCTCGGCAGCCGAAGCGTGGAAGACCCGCACCGCCGTCGGGCTCTATGACATGACGCCGCTGAAGCGGTTGGCCGTCACCGGGCCCGGCGCCCAGGACCTGCTGCACCGGCTCAGCACCGGAAACATCACCAAGAAGCCCGGTGCCGTGACGTACTGCCTCCTGCTGGCGCACGACGGCGGCATCCGCAGCGACGTGACCGTGGCCCGGCTGGGCGAAGAGGACTTCCAGCTCGGCGTGAACAGCAACGTGGATTTCGACTACCTGCGTGTCGAGGCCCGGAAGCAGTCGGCAGCCGACCCCGCCCAGTGGGTGCACGTCTCCGACATCACCGGCAGCACGTGCTGCATCGGGCTGTGGGGTCCGCTGGCCCGTGAAGTGATCGGCAAGGTCAGCGCGGATGACCTCAGCAACGACGGCCTGAAATACTTCCGGACCAAGGAAATTTCGGTCGGCGGCATCCCCGTCACGGCCATGCGGCTCTCCTACGTGGGCGAGCTGGGCTGGGAGCTCTACACCACTGCCGAGTACGGGCTGAAGCTCTGGGACCTGCTGTACGAGGCCGGGCAGGAGCACGGCATCATCGCTGCTGGGCGCGGCGCGTTCAACAGCATGCGGCTTGAAAAGGGCTACCGGCTGTGGGGCACGGACATGACTTCCGAGCACCACCCCTACCAGTCCGGCCTGGGGTTCTCCATTGCAAAGGACAAGGAATCCTTCGTGGGCGCGGAAGCCCTCGCCGAACGCCGCGCGCAACCGGCTGCCATGCAGCTGCGCTGCCTGACGGTCGACGACGGGACATCGGTGGTGCTGGGCAAGGAACCCGTTTATTTCAAGGGCGAAGCCGCGGGCTACGTGACCAGCGCAGCCTACGGCTACACGGTGAAGCGGCCGATCGCCTATGCCTGGCTCCCGGCCAGCGCCTCCGAGGGCGATGCCGTGGAAATCGAATACTTCGGTACCCGGATCGCAGCAACGGTTAGCCCCGAGCCGCTGGTGGACCCGGGCATGGAACGCCTGCGCGGCTGAACCGGGACCCATCCGGACCCTTCACACGACTCCCAGACCACGCCCCAAGGAGATTTACCTGATGACGAACGAGAGCTACGACTACGTGATTGTCGGCGGCGGAAGCGCCGGATCTGTCCTGGCGGACAGGCTGAGCGCGGACGGGACGCACACCGTGCTGGTCCTTGAAGCCGGACGCAGCGACTACCCGTGGGACCTTTTCATCCAGATGCCGGCAGCGCTGACCTTCCCCAGCGGCAACAGGTTCTACGACTGGCAATACGAGTCCGACCCCGAACCCCACATGCACGGGCGGCGGATCGCGCACGCCCGCGGCAAGGTGCTGGGCGGCTCCAGCTCCATCAACGGCATGATCTTCCAGCGCGGCAACCCCTTGGACTACGAACGCTGGGGAGCCGACGCCGGCATGGAAACCTGGGATTTCGCGCATTGCCTGCCCTACTTCAAGCGGATGGAAACTGCGCTGGCCTCTGCTCCGACCGACGAACTGCGCGGCCACGACGGACCCCTGGTCCTGGAGCGCGGGCCTGCCCGCAATCCCCTGTTCCAGGCCTTCTTCCGCGCCTCTGAGGAAGCGGGTCACAAGCGCACCGATGACGTCAACGGGTACCGGCAGGAGGGCTTCGGCCCGTTCGACCGGAACGTCCACAAGGGCCAGCGGCTCTCGGCGTCCCGCGCCTACCTGCGCCCCAATAAGGGCCGGAAGAACCTGACGGTACGCACCCGGGCGCTTGCCGCCAAGGTCAAGTTCGACGGCACAACGGCCACGGGGGTCACCTACCGCCGGAACGGCCGGCTGCACACGGTCAACGCCAAGGAAGTGGTGCTGTGCGGCGGCGCGATCAATACACCCCAGTTGCTGCAGCTCTCCGGCGTGGGGGATTCCGCGCTCCTGTTGTCGCTGGGCATCAAGCCGGTGGTGGACCTGCCGGGCGTCGGCGAAAACCTGCAGGACCACCTGGAAGTGTACGTCCAGCACTCCTGCACACAGCCGGTTTCCATGCAGCCGTACCTGAGCCTGTGGCGCTACCCGCTGATCGGTCTCCAGTGGCTGCTCGGCCGCAAGGGCCCCGCAGCCACCAACCACTTCGAAGGCGGCGGCTTCGTCCGCTCCAACGAGGACGTCTCCTACCCCAACCTGATGTTCCATTTCCTGCCGGTGGCTGTGCGCTACGACGGCCAGAAAGCCAATGCCAAGCACGGGTACCAGGTCCATGTTGGCCCCATGTACTCCGACGCGCGGGGAAGTCTGAAAATCACCTCCACGGATCCGGCCGCACATCCCTCAATGCAGTTCAACTACCTGTCCACGGAACAGGACCGGCGGGAATGGGTGGAGGCCATCAGGGTCACCCGCGACATCCTGTCCCAGCCGGCACTGGATCCCTTCAGCGGCGGGGAACTCTCCCCCGGCCCGTCCGTCCAGACGGACGAGGAGATCCTCGACTGGGTGGCGCGGGACGCCGAAACGGCCCTGCACCCCTCCTGCACCGCCAAGATGGGTCCGGCCTCCGACCCCCTGGCGGTAGTGGACCCGCTCACCATGAAGGTCCACGGCACAACGGGGCTCCGCGTGGCGGACGCCTCGGCCATGCCTTACGTGACCAACGGCAACATCTACGCCCCGGTCATGATGCTGGCGGAGAAGGCTGCGGACCTGATCCTGGAACGTACGCCTCTGGCACCCGAGCACGCGGACTTCTACCGGCACGCCACCGACGTGGCTCCCGAAGCCGCACCAAGCCTGGGCCGCGCATGAGCGGCGTTCAGCTTGCCGGCATCAGCGGACGGACCGTAGGGGACCAGGACCCGGCGCCGGCACGGGGCCTGTTCGTGGACGGTCGGTGGAGCGGATCGGGCTCCGGGAAAACGCGGGACATCATGTGCCCCGCGGACGGCGAAAAAGTCGCCGAGGTGGCCGAATGCACTGCCGCCGATGCCCAGGCCGCAGTGGCCAGCGCCCGCAGGGCGTTCGACGGCGGAGCGTGGCCCGGCACCAGTGAAAAGGAACGCGGACAGGTCCTGCTCCGCACCGCCGAACTGCTGGAACGCGACAAGGCGCTTTACGCCCGGGCCGAAGCCCTCGACACAGGCAAGCGCTACGTCGAAGCGGAATACGACATCGACGATATCGCCGCCTGCTTCCGGTACTACGGCGGCATCGCCGGAACGGACGCCGGCCGCGTGATCGATACAGGGGTCCCGGGAACCATCAGCCGGGTGGTCCATGCCCCGGTGGGCGTGTGCGGGCTCATCACGCCATGGAACTACCCCCTCCTGCAGGCATCATGGAAGGTGGCCCCCGCCCTGTTGGCCGGCAATACCTTCATCCTCAAGCCCAGCGAGCTGACTCCCTCCACCTCCATACTGCTGATGGATACCCTCCTCGAGGCCGGGCTGCCGGCAGGAGTCGCCAACCTCGTCACCGGCACCGGTCCCGAGGTGGGCGCGGTCCTGAGCGAAAGCCCGGACGTTGACCTGGTCTCTTTCACCGGCGGCCTGGCCACCGGGATCAACATCATGAAGACCGCCGCCGACACTGTGAAGCGGGTTGCCCTGGAGCTGGGCGGGAAGAATCCGAACATAGTCTTCGCCGACGCCGACCGTGAGTCGGCCCTGGACAACGCCCTCACCGCGGTGTTCCTGCATTCGGGGCAGGTGTGCTCGGCCGGCACCAGGCTCATCATCGAAGAATCGATCCACGACGGGTTCGTGGCGGAGCTGGTGCGGCGCGCGCAGGCCATACGGCTTGGCGGTCCCTTCGATGAGCTCGCGGAGACCGGCCCGCTCATCTCGGCCGCACATCGTGACAAAGTCCATGCCTACGTCCAGGCCGGCATCGAGGAAGGAGCCACACTTCTGTGCGGCGGCTATATCCCGGACACCGGCTCGATGGCGCTCGGCAGCTACTACCCTCCCACCATCCTGGACGGGTGCCACACCTCCATGGAGGTAGTCCAGGATGAGTCGTTCGGACCGGTCCTGACCGTGGAGACCTTCAGCACGGAGCAGGAAGCCATCAAACTGGCCAACGACACCACCTACGGACTGGCCGGCGCCGTCTGGACAAACGACGGATCTCGGGCGCAGCGCGTGGCCGGTGCACTCCGCCACGGCACCGTATGGATCAACGACTACCACCCCTACGTTCCCCAGGCTGAGTGGGGCGGATTCGGCAAGTCCGGAAACGGCCGCGAACTGGGGCTCCAAGGTCTCGCAGAATACCGCGAAACCAAGCACATCTGGCAAAACATCAATCCCAAGCCCAGCCACTGGTTCGAGCCTCCACAGGCAGGAGTACAGCAATGAACAGCCCCGACATCTCAGTGCGCAACCTATGGAAGGTCTTCGGACCCGGGGGCGATAAAATCCCCAGCAATCCAGAGCTCTCGGCCCTCAACTCCGCGGAGCTGCTGGAACGCACCGGCTGCGTGGCAGCCGTCCGCGACCTGAGCTTCGACGTGGCCAAGGGCGAGGTCTTTGTGGTCATGGGACTTTCCGGATCAGGCAAATCCACCCTGATCCGCTGCCTGACCCGGTTGATCGAACCCACATCGGGGCAGGTCCTGGTGGACGGGAAGGACGTCCTGCAGGCAGGGGTCGCCGAGCTGCGCGAACTGCGCCGGCGGAAGATGTCCATGGTGTTCCAGCACTTCGGTCTCCTCCCCCACCGCACAGTGTTGGACAACGTCTCCTACGGGCTGCAGATCCGCGGGGCGGCCAAGAACGAACGCTACGCCAGGGCGCGGGAAATCATCGAGCTGGTTGGCCTGAAAGGCTACGAACAGCACTACCCGGACCAGCTGTCCGGCGGAATGCAGCAGCGCGTCGGCCTGGGCCGGGCCCTGGCCGGTGATCCGGACACCATCCTCTTCGATGAACCCTTCTCCGCACTGGATCCGCTCATCCGCCGCGACATGCAGGCGGAAGTCATCCGGCTGCACAAGGAAATGGGCAAGACCATGGTGTTCGTGACCCACGACCTCTCCGAGGCGCTCAAGCTCGGAGATCGCATCCTGATCATGCGCAACGGCGAGAAGGTCCAGTGCGGCACGGGGGACGAGCTGGTGGGGTCCCCGGCGGACAAGTACATTGAGGACTTTGTGTCCGAAGTCCCACGCGCGGATGTCCTTACCCTGAAATGGATCACCCGGCCCGTGGCAGCCGGAACGCCGGGAGACGCGCCGGTCCTCAGTTCCCGGATGATCATCCGGGATGCCATAGCGGCGGTCATGCACTCCTCCTGCCCCGTCCTGGTGGAGGATGCCGGCAGGATCACCGGGCAGATCGACCGCGACAGCATCCTGTCGGTGCTGCAGCCGGCGGAAGCAGCGGCCTGATGTCCACCCTCGTCCGCGACCGAACTACGGTCCAGCCCCCACCGGCCGCTGTCCGTGAGCCCCGCCGCCGGCCCAGCCGGCGCACACTCCTCCTGGCAGGCGCCGCCGTCGTCTGGATCCTGGGATTCCTCGTCCTGCGCGGAACGTCCACCCTGACCTTGCCCGCCTCAGAGCTGACGGACCTGCACCGGTCCCTGAACCAGTTCAACGCATGGGTGGCAGCGAACCGCGCAGACAACCCCGTCTTCCTGTACGTCTTCACGCCCTTGCGTGCCGCCGTCGACGCCGTGGCCAACCTGTTCATCACCACCTTTGCCGCGAGTTCCACGGGCCTGCGCCTGCCGGAGATCGGCTGGCTCGGAACCGTAGGCCTGCTGGGTTGGATCGCCTTCGCGATCGGCAACGCGCGGGTCGCGCTGCTCACTGTCGCCGTCTTTACGTTCTTCGGCCTCCAGGGTCTGTTCCTCGAAGCTACCTATACGTTCGCCCTGGTCCTCACAGCCGTGCTGCTGACCCTTCTGGTCGGGATCCCGCTCGGCGTTCTGGCCGGCGTCTACGGCCGGGTCGCCAAGGTGATCACGCCCGTGCTGGACTTCATGCAGACCCTGCCGACATTCGTGTACCTGGCCCCGCTTGCCCTGGTCTTCCTCATCGGCCCGGCGTCGGCCGTCATAGCCACCGTGATCTACGCTGCACCGCCCGTGATCCGGCTGACAGCACACGGCATCCGCGCCATCCCGGAAAACACTCGCGAAGCCTCCGATTCGCTGGGCACAACGGGCATGCAGCGACTGGTCACCCTGCAGCTTCCCATGGCCCGGCGGACCATCGTCATGGGAATCAACCAGAGCACCATGGCGGCCCTGTCCATGGTCACCATCGCGGCGCTGATCGCGGCACCCGGGCTTGGCCAGGTGGTGGTACGGGCGCTGCAATCGCTCGACGTCGGCACAGCTGTTAACGCCGGGCTCTCCATCGTCCTGCTCGCGATCGTGCTGGACCGGGTCACCACCGCCGCCAGCCGCCGCGCAGACCCGGGGACGGCCCGGAACCGCAGGGTTTCCCGCAGGACCAGGTACATCCTCCTCGGCGTCACCCTTGTGCTGGCACTGGCCATGGTGCAGTTCTCCCGGACCATGCTGTGGGCAGCAGCGTTCCCCAAGGATCTCAACATCGGTCCTGTCATCGTCCAGGCGGTGGCCGCGGCCAGCCAGTGGATGCAGACCAACCTCTCGCTGTTCACGGTGTCCTTCAGGGAAGCCGTCACCACTGGAATCCTCAACCCGTTCCAGTCGCTGCTCACGGACACTCCCTTCTTCATCCTCGTGGCCGTCATTGCCATCGCGGCCTACGCACTGGGCGGGTGGAAGCTCGCTACCCTGACTACGGCCTGCCTGGGCGTGATCATCTACCTCGGCCTCTGGAGCGACTCCATGGTCACCCTTGCGGGAACCCTGGTGGCCACCGCAGTTGTCATGGTCCTGGGCGTCATCTTCGGGGTGGCCATGGGCCGGTCCGAGCGGGTGGACCAGATCATGCGGCCCCTGCTGGATGCGGGTCAAACCATGCCCGCCTTTGTGTATCTTGTGCCGTTCCTAGGCCTCTTCGGGGCCACCCGCTTCACGGCGATCATCGCCGGCATCATCTATGCCGCCCCCGTAGCCATCAAGATCACGGCTGACGGCATCGCAGCGATTTCCCCCACCGTTGTAGAAGCTGCCGTTGCCAGCGGCTCCACGTCCTGGCAGGTCATCACCAAGGTCCAGCTTCCGATGGCCAGGCAGACACTGGCCCTCGCCGCCAATCAGGGCCTGATCTATGTCCTGGCCATGGTGGTGGTTGGCGCACTCGTGGGCGCAGGCGGCCTCGGATACGACGTCGTGGCCGGCTTTGTCCAAAGCGCGCTCTTCGGCAAGGGCCTCGCCGCAGGCGTTGCCATCGTCTTCCTCGGCATCCTGCTCGACAGGATGACGCAGGCTGCCGCAGCCACCCCGGTGCGGAAAATCCCCTCAACCAAGTCCAAAGCAACGTAACCGCATAACCGCCTTGCGCCTGGCGCAGGGCATGGAGGACCCCCACGCATTCCCCCCAACAAGGAGATCTAAGATGAAAAAAGCTGGACTGCTGTTCAAACGAGCTGTCCCGGCGGTGGCTGGAGCTGCTGCTGCCGCCCTGCTCCTGGCAGGCTGCGGCGGCGCCTCGGTGAACCAGGTGGCTGCTGCTAGCGGTGCCGCCGGTGCGCCCTGCGGAAGTGTCAATGTCGCGATGAACGCTTGGGTAGGGTATACGGCCAATGCCGCTGTGTACAGCTACGTGGCGAAGAACAAGCTTGGCTGCACCGTGGTCCAGAAGGACCTGAACGAGCAGATTTCCTGGCAGGGCTTTGCCTCTGGTGAGGTGGACGTCGTCATGGAAAACTGGGGCCACGATGATCTGGTGAAGCAGTACATTACGGATCAGAAAGTGGCCATCGACGCCGGTACCACCGGCAACGAAGGCCACATCGGCTGGTACGTGCCGCCATGGATGGCAGAAAAGTACCCGGACATCACCGACGGCAAAAACTTGAACAAGTACGCCTCCATGTTCGCCACCTCAGAGTCCGGCGGAAAGGGACAGGTCCTCGACGGCGATCCCGCCTTCGTTACCAACGACGAGGCCCTCGTCAAGAACCTGAACCTGGACTACAAGGTGGTGTTCTCCGGTTCGGAGGCCGCCCTGATCCAGTCGTTCCGGACGGCAGAGCAAAACAAGACGGCGCTCCTTGGCTACTTCTACGAGCCGCAGTGGTTCCTGTCCGAAGTGCCGCTCAAGAAGGTCAAGCTGCCGGAGTGGACCCAGGGCTGCGACGCGAACGCGGAAAAGGTAGCCTGCGACTACCCGGTCTACAAGCTCAACAAGGTTATTTCCAAGAAGTTCGCGGACAGCGGATCGCCCGCAGCCAAGCTGGCCAAAGCCTTCAAATGGACCAACGAGGACCAGAACTCCGTAGCCACGGACATCCAGGGCGGCATGGCGCCCGAGGCCGCGGCCAAGAAGTGGGTGGACGCGAATCAGAAGATTGTAGATTCCTGGCTTAATTAAGCGCGACCGTACCAGGAAAAGTCACCCACCCAGGGAGATCCGTGGGTGGGTGACTTGTTTCCCACGCTTCTGTTTCGCGCCGCAGGCGCTGGGTAATCAGTTCGGCGGCCCAAGGAATTGCTCAAGTTCTGCACGGTCCTCCACTCTGGCGTCGCTGGGTGGCCCGGCGTAGCGTCTGGAGAATAAGCAAAGGCCGCTGCGGGGGTTGTTTCGTGTCCAACCGCGGCCTCACCGGTGACAACCTGTGAAGGAGTCAGTAATGGCTGGATGGAATGCTGACACAGCGGCCGGGCCCTTGGGCGCCGGGACGATCACCCTGGTGGAAGGTTCCTCGTTCTGTATTTCCGCGGCGAACGGGGATATCCAACCGGAACACCCGCACGGTGTATTTTATGAAGACACCCGGATCCTGTCCCGTTGGAACCTGACGGTCAACGGCCAGGAAATAGAGCCTCTTGCCGCCGAGACCAGGGAGCCCTACCGGGCATTGTTTGCCGGCCGCGTTCCCCGCTCGGACGGGTACGCGGACAGTCCCCTGATCGTGGAGCGCCTACGTGAACTGGGTGCCGGAATCGCGGAGGAAATCAGTGTCCGGAACTACTCTTCAGACGCTGTTGAGTGCGTGGTTGCACTGGCCGTTGAATCGGACTTCGCGGACCTGTTCGAGGTCAAGGAAGCGCGGATCCAGCGGCGCTGGGAACAAAGCCGCCAGCCGGACGCCGAC
Source organism: Arthrobacter sp. 24S4-2 (assembly GCF_005280255.1). NCBI lineage: Bacteria > Bacillati > Actinomycetota > Actinomycetes > Micrococcales > Micrococcaceae > Arthrobacter > Arthrobacter sp. 24S4-2. The sequence continues at coordinate 5,045,818 of NZ_CP040018.1, forward strand.
TCGCTGACCATCCTGGCCGCCTGGCAGGACGTCCGGAAGGGAGTGGTTGTCCACTCAAGGGACGCCGACGTCGGACCCGAGACCCTGAGCTACCGGGCGGTGATTCCGCCGCACGGACAATGGACCACCCACGTGAGTGTGGTCCCCAAGGGCGCCGGACCGGGCCCCACTGCCCCGTTCGTGCATCCTGCCGCGGGAGAAATGTCCCCGCGTGACCAGCGCCGGCAGGCCTGGGTGTCCAAAATTCCCGTGCTGCAGATGGGCAACCGCACCATTGAACGGACCCTGCGCCGCAGTTACGACGACCTGGGAGCGCTTCGCATCGAAGATCCCCGCGACCCGGACCGCATCGTTGTGGCAGCCGGCGCCCCATGGTTCATGACCCTGTTCGGACGGGACTCGCTGTTTGCTTCGATCATGGCTATGACGGTGGATCCCTCCCTCGCTCTTGGCACCGTGCAGACACTCGCCGACCGTCAGGGCGCCGTGGTGGACCTGATGAGCGAGGAGGAACCAGGCAAGATCCTGCACGAGGTGCGGCTCGACGTCTCCAGCGGGCTGGCGTTGGGCGGAAAGTCCGCTTATTACGGCACGGCGGACGCGACGCCACTGTTCGTCCTGGTACTCGGCGAGGTGAGCCGCTGGGGCTTTGGCCCGGACGCGATCGCCGCCCTGCTGCCCCATGCGGACCGGGCGCTCGAATGGATTTGGAGCTACGGCGACCGCGACGGAGACGGGTTTGTCGAGTACGCGCGCCTCAACGACAGAGGCCTGATCAATCAGGGCTGGAAGGACTCGTGGGACGGCATCAACTTCGCCGACGGCCGCCTGGCCGAGGCACCGATCGCGCTCTGCGAAGTTCAGGGCTACGTCTACGGCGCCTACATGGCGCGCGCCTGGATGGCTTACGACGGCGGCGATGAGGCTTTGGCCGCCGGCCTCCGGGCCCGCGCGGCACGGCTGAAGAAGCAATTCAACGAGCAGTTCTGGCTGCCCGAGCGCGGCTACTACGCCATCGCCCTGGACAAGGACAAGCGGCCCGTCGATGCGTGCGCCTCCAATATGGGGCACTGCCTGTGGAACGGCATCATCGACGAGGACAAGGCGCCGCTGGTGGTGGAACGGCTGATGTCGCCCGAGATGTTCAGCGGCTGGGGCGTCCGGACTCTGGCAAGCGACATGGGTGCGTACAACCCGGCGAGCTACCACAACGGCTCGGTCTGGCCGCATGACAATGCCATTATCCAGGCCGGCCTCCTGCGGTACGGGTTCGTCGAGGAGGCGCAGCGGATCTCCACGGCGTTGCTGGAGGCGGCCGAATACTCGGAGGGACGGCTGCCAGAACTGTTCTGTGGCTTCGACCGGCAGCATTTCGCCGCTCCGGTGCCCTACCCCACGGCGTGCTCGCCGCAGGCCTGGGCAGCCACCACACCGATCTACCTGGTGACCAACCTGATGCGTTACAACCCGCATGTTTCCCAGGGCGGCTTGTGGATGGATCCTGTGCTCCCGGAATCCTATGGCGACCTGCACATCACCAACGCACCCATGGCCGGCGGCCGGATCACCATCGACGTCTCCGGTTCTGACGCCACCGTCCAAGGGCTGCCCGACGGGATGGTGTTCCACCACGGAACCCGGCCGTGGATGGCCGACCTGGTACAACGGGCCGAGCTGCCCGAAAAGGACTGAGACCGCGCTTGAACCAATTGAATCAGGGCTGGAACGGCCCCACTTCGAACCGCTGTTCGATCCCGGCATGGAGCGGATCCGGGGGTAAGCGGTCCCCGGCCGTCCTGACCCTCTTTTTGAGTCAGAACGACTCCTGAGTCGACACGACGGCGACACACCGGCAAGCCCGGAGTGTCGCCGTCGTACTTGGCTAAACCGGGCCGATGCGCCCGGCTGCCGTCACGATCACCGCTCCATGCGGTTAAGACCCTGCGTTGTGAAGGATTCGCATCACGTTAGGAGAACGACTCATGACCGCTTTGTTCGAACTGTATATGGACGGCGACGATTGCTACAGGTTCCGACTGGTCGCAGAGGATGGTGAGGTGATGCTCACCTCGGTGGCATACGCGTACGAGGACGTCGCAATTGCCGGGATCTGGGCCGTGCGGGAAGCAGCAGTCAGCGGGAGCATCGTGGATCTCACTGGCATGAAACCCACGATCCAGGGCAGCGAGCCTCCGGGGGCTGCTGACACTGCGCCCATGTTCCCCGCCAGCGTCAGTTCGCTTCGCTGACGGAACTCAGTTCCGATCCGCTCTGTTGCTCGTATGCGGTGCGCAGCCCCGCCTTGGCACGGATTAGCAACGCGGACACCGCGTTGGGTTCGAGGCCCAGGATCGGTGCTATGTGTCGTGGCTTCTCGCCCATGACCTCGGCGTACCAGAGCACCGTCCGCCACCGCTCCGGCAGGGAACGCATCGCAGCAGCGACGTGTCCCTGCTCGAACACAGTCAGGACCGTCTCGAGTCCCTGGTCGTCAGCCGGTCCCGGATCCAGGTGTTCGTCCGGTGCCGGCTGCTCACGAACGCGCTTGTTCCAGAATGTCATCGCGACGGAACGGATTGCGGTGCACAGATACGGGCCAAACACATCCCTGGGCCCGTATCCGTTCCTGATCGCGCCAACAGCCTTCGCGAACGCGTCATGCAGCACGTCCTCGGACTCCTGGGCGCCGGACATCAGGCCCCGGATGAACCGCAGCCCCGGCTCGCGATACCTTTCATACAGCACCGCCATGGCCTCCGCGTCCCCGGCCCGGACGCCGGCAATCACATCCGATTCATCGCCCCCGGTGCTGCCGGATGACTCGTCGGATACTGCACGGCGCAGATGCCCGCCCCTCTGTGAAACGGGCTCAATTGTTTCCATATGGTTGCCTGCCCTCGATGCCGAAAAGGGAGAACGCCATGCAAGCGCCTCACCCCATTCACCCTGGGCGGGCCTGTTTCATGACGCGGACACCGAAATTGTTGTGAAAGCGTTTGCAGGGGGTTCGCGAGTCCGGGCGTTTGGAGCCGGCCCACAGTTGTCCGTCACGGACTCCTTGCAGCACGGTTAACACTCCGTGTGATTCCGCCGTCGCGGCGGGATCCTAATTACTGCGGAAGGATTCTTGTGATGCCGGACGGCCAGCAGACATGGTCAACGCGCTCCATTGAGCTGCAGCGGGCTCGTCCGATCTCTGAACTGCGCCTGCCTGCACGGGCAACGAACAGCCTCGCCCGACACGGCGTGAACACCGTCGGACAGCTGATTGCACGCTCGCGGCAGGATCTAAAGAACGAGATTCACGGCCTCGGGATCGGCAGCATCAGTGACATTGAGGGCGCCCTGAAGCAGGAAGGCCTGAGTCTCGCGAGCTCCGGAAGGGCGTTGCGGTATACGCGTCCACTCAGCCGGCATGCCCGGAATCACCGCGCATGGTTGGCAGGTCCGCCGATCTTGAAAGAGGCGGACAGAGTTCAGTGAAGTATTGCCGATTTCCGCCGTCCTCCCTGGTCCGCACCGGCCGCGTGGTCCAACAACACCCGCGAAACGACTGCCAGCCGGCAGACCGTGGCCGGCGGTTCGTTTGCGGCTGGCAGCAGCGCAACTGCGGCGGGCCGTTCCTGCACGGGATCCGGTGGCCTGTCGAAAGGCCGGATCGCCGCTGACCGGTAAAATGAGGACCAATCAGCACACGCAGCAATGGGGGGTGATCGGTATGTCCGAAGGACCTGACGGGCGGCTGACCGTATCGGTGGGCCGGCGGGAGTTCGAGCTACTGAACCGTGAGTGGGCTGACTACGTCGCCGCGACCGGTGCGGGAGCAAGCCCGGTTGATCCAGTTCTCACCCTAAGGCGCACCGGCGGGGTTCTGCGGTCCCTGGACCGGTTGCTGGCGTCGATCGAGCGCGAGGACAGCCAGGCCCCATCAGCCGCTGGCGCCGAGCCCCGCGAGTAGGGGCCGTCGCCGTCACGCGCTGACTTCTTCATGTTTTTTATGACCAAAACGCCTTCAACGCTTCATTACGTGATTACGTGAGCGCTAACACATCCTGCCACCAGGAATTCATCGTCCGCCCGGAGTCACTATGTTCCCAGTTTGCCGTCACTCACGTGCCGCGTCCGCGTGCCGGGCAATGCTGTGAAGGCCACCGCAAGCCCGCCGGACGGCGCGTCTGCGGGTACGGGACCCGCCGCGGCAGAAGCCGAGGCGCGGCTCGTCCAGGATTGCCGGGAAGGCAAGACCGGGGCCGTTCTGGAATTGTTCAGGACCCACTGGGAGCCGGCCTTGGCTTATGCCAACGTGCTGAGCAGATCCTCACATGATGCGGAAGATGCCGCCGCGACGGCATTCCTTAAATCCCTGACCGCAATGCGACGCGGCAAAGGGCCGGACGGCCCGGTCAGGCCTTATCTCCTCAGGGCTGTCCGCACTGCGGCAGTCGACCGCCATTCGTCCGGTGAGCATCCGTCCGGGCGAATCATGGAGCTGGCTGACGGCCAGAACACTGACGGGCTCCACAGCGGCGCGCAGGAGCACGACTTCGTCGCGGAGGCCTTCGCGACTCTCCCCCTTCGTTGGCAAAGAGTCCTTTGGTATGTCGAGATTGAAGGACTGAAGCCGCGCGAGGCCGCGCCGCTCCTCGACGTCGCCCCCAACGCACTCTCTGCCCTCCTTCGGCGTGCTCGCAAAGGACTTCGTAAGGCCTATCTCCTGGTGTATCTGCGCGACTCCGAAATCCGCGGCTGCGACTCCATGCTGCAGGTGTTGGCCGAATCTGTTCTCGCCCGCACCACGGTGGCGGGCCAGGCAAGAGTCGACGGACATATCCGCACGTGCCGGAACTGCCGCGGGGCACTCCAAGGTTTGCGTGATGTCCGTTCCAGAATGCAAAGTCTCCTGAATCCGGGCCTCCTGCCGGCGGTGCTCTCGCCACTCACCGCTGTCCGGATCCTCGAAACCCTGTCATCCCCGTCCCATTGCCCCTTGGGCCACCTCGCGGAAACCATCAATGAATCTGCTGACTTTGTACGTACGCTCTTCCACGGACTGAAAACGATTGGCGTATCGGCGGCGGTCGTCGTGCTCATGGTCCTGCCGGCAGCACCGAACGCTGCAACGCCCGAGCAGGAACCCCCTGGTCGCATAGGTGGTTGCGGCCCTTACGGAACATCCGTCGGTTGCGTGTACCGTTCAGCCACCGCCCCGGATTACCTCCAGTTGCGGGCAGGGACCCGCTCATCCCAATAGCCCTACTAGCTGATATGGCGTCACGCCGCCCTGACCGTCGTTCCTCGGCTAGCTCGCGGCGTAGGTTTTGGCTTCACGCTGAATGAGCCGGGTAACCTTTTCGACCCGTTCAGACATATACGAGCCGACCTGGAGCCGGTCGCCGGGCCAGCTGGAAGACTCCCGCGAGTCCTCGAGGGCTTTGGCCAGGGCACGGGAAAGTGAGTACACCTTCCAGGAGTGTTTCAGGTAGTGCAGGGCCCGCCTCTTGTACTCGGGGCTTTGCCTCACCAGCCGGACGACGGCGCGCGCCATGGCTTCGCCCAGCAGTTTCTCCCCGGCTTGAATTTTTTCCATGCGGACCTTCACCATCCCCAGTGTGCGGCCAGTTTCTTCCTTGAACCCTTCCCTTCGAGTGTGGCGAAGGCCGCTCAGCATCGACTCAAGGCAATGCAAGGATTTGCTCAAGACCCAGCCACAGGGCTTACGGAGTATGTTGGGAAGCCGACGAAAGGTGGATCTCAATGACGGAGCCGGACTGGGTCCAACACGCTATCTGGTGGCAGGTCTATCCGATCGGCTTCGTGGGCGCGGAGCCTACGGCAGGGGCGGGCCGGCCAGTGGTCCATCGGCTGGGCCAGCTGGTTCCCTGGCTCGATTACGTCCTTGAACTCGGAGCTTCCGGCCTCGCGTTGGGGCCCGTCTTCGCCTCGGAGACCCACGGCTACGACACCACGGACTACTTCCGCATCGACCCGCGGCTGGGTGATGACGCGGACTTTGACGAACTGATCGCGCAGTGCCACGCCCGGGGACTGAAGGTCCTGCTGGACGGCGTCTTCAACCACGTGGGCCGCAGCTTCGGGCCCTTCCAGGGGGTGCTCGCCGACGGACCCACGACGCCCGCCGCATCCTGGTTCCGCCTGCAGTGGCCGGACTCCGGGTGGGCGCCGGGCGCTGAACCCGGCTACGACGACTTCGAGGGCCACCATCACCTGGTGGCGCTCAACCACGACGATCCCGGGGTCGCTGCCCTGGTCACGGACGTGATGAAGCACTGGCTGGGCCGCGGCGCGGACGGCTGGCGGCTGGACGCGGCCTACGCCGTGCCGGCGTCGTTCTGGGCGCCGGTGCTGGCCGAGGTGCGCCGCGAATATCCGGATTCCTACTTCGTAGGCGAGTACATCCACGGCGATTTCGCCGACGAGGTGGAGCGGAGCACCCTGGATTCGGTCACACAGTACGAACTGTGGAAGGCCGTCTGGAGCTCGCTCAACGATGCCAACTTCTACGAGCTCGCCTCCGCGCTCGAGCGGCACAACGGCTTCCTGGACAGGTTCGTGCCGCTGACGTTCTTGGGCAACCACGACGTCACCCGCCTGGCCAGCAAACTGGACAACCCGGACCAGCTGGCCCTTGCGCTCACGGTCCTGCTGACTGTGGGCGGGACGCCGAGCATCTACTACGGCGATGAGCAGGCCTTCCGCGGCATCAAGGAGGACCGCGCCGGAGGAGACGACGCTGTCCGTCCCGCGTTCCCCGCCGGCCCCGCGGAACTGGCAGGGTCCGGCTGGCCGGTGTACCACCTGCACCAGGAACTGATCAGCCTCCGCCGCCGGCACGCCTGGCTGCACGGCGCCCGCACCAAGGTCCTGACGCTCAGCAACGAGCACCTCGTCTACGAAGCCCATGGCGACGGTAGTGCAGGCGACGGCGGTGCGCTGACAGTCGCGCTGAACCTTACCGGCAAGCCGGTGGACCTGCCCGTACCGTCCGGGTCCGGGGCACTGCTGGCCGGGCGGGCCCACCGGCATCCGGAACGCGACGCGGTGGGGCTGCCCGGCTACGGGTGGGCGGTCCTTGGCAGCGGCTAGCCCGCCGCGGCGGTTGCCTCGGTGCGCTCCGCAAGGGCATCCGCTGAGGCCGTCTCCAGCGCGCCGGCCGCCGCAGCCTCCGCGGGGTGGGGGACGAAGCGGACGAACATGGCTTTGAATCCGGGGGTGTTGGATTCCCGTGCCACGTTTTCCTTGTGGACCAAGGCGTTGGCCTCGGGGAAGTAGGCCGCGGCGCAGCCCTTCGCTGTCGGGTAGGCCACCAGCCGGAACTTGTCCGCCTGCCGGTCGTGACCCCGGAACGTGCTCACCACGTCCACCAGGTCACGGTCCCGGAAACCAAGCTCGGCCAGGTCCTCCGGGTGCACCAGGATCACCCGGCGCCCGTCCGAGATCCCGCGGTACCGGTCATCCAGGCCGTAGAACGTGGTGTTGTACTGGTCGTGGCTGCGGATGGTCTGCAGGACCAGGTGGCCGTCCGGCGGAGTCAGGTATTCCAGCGCGCTGACCGTGAACCGGCCACGGCCGATGTCCGTCTTGAAGGACCGGGTGTCCCGCGGCGGGTTGGGCAGCACAAAGCCGTTCCTGCTCCGGACCCGGGCGTTGAAGTCCTCGAAGCCCGGAATGACGCGCGAGATATGATCGCGGACCACGTCGTAGTCCCCGGCCATGGCCTTCCAGTCCACCGGATGGTCCTCGCCGAAGGTGGCGTCGGCCATCCGGGCGATGATCACCGGCTCGGCGAGCAGGTGCTCGGAGACCGGCTGCAGCCTGCCCTGCGTCGAGTGGACCACGGACATGGAGTCCTCCACGGACAGGAACTGGGCGCCGCCGGGGTGCTTGTCGTCCTTGTCCGTCCGGCCCAGCGTGGGCAGGATCAGCGAGGTGCGTCCGTGCACCACGTGGGAACGGTTCGGCTTGGTGGAGACGTGCACGGTCAGGCCGATCCGCTGCATCCCCGCTTCCAGGGCCTCGGTGTCGGAGCAGGCCAGCGAGAAGTTCCCGCCCATGGATACAAAAACGTCCACGTCGTTCCGTTCGAAGGCCTCCATGGCCTCCACGGCATCGAAGCCGTGGGGGCGCGGCGACGTGATCCCAAATTCCTTGTCCAGGGCTTCGAGCAGCCATTCCTTCGGTTTCTCCCAGATGCCCATGGTCCGGTCGCCCTGGACGTTGGAGTGCCCGCGGACCGGGCAGGCCCCCGCGCCGGGCTTGCCGAAGTTGCCCTGCAGGAGCAGGACGTTGACCATTTCCTTGATGGTGTCCACCGAGTGCGGCTGCTGCGTCACGCCCAAGGCCCAGCAGAAGATCGTCGCCCTGGACCGGATCAGCATTCCGGCCACGTTCTCGATCTGCTGCCGGGCCAGGCCGGTCGCCTTCTCGGTCTCCTCCCAGTCCAGCTCCCGGCGTGCGTTGCGGTAGGCATCGAAGCCGTCCGTCTGCGCCTCGACGAAGGAACGGTCGACGACGGTGCCGGGGTTCCGCTCTTCCTCCGCCAGCAGCAGGTGGCCCAGGGCCTGGAACAGCGCCAGGTCCCCGCCCACCTTGATCTGCAGGTACTCGTCGGCCAGCGGTGTGCCGTTTCCGACCACCCCGGAGAAGGTCTGCGGGTCCTTGAAGTTGAACAGTCCGGCTTCGGGCAGCGGGTTCACCGCCACCACCTTGCCGCCCTTGTCCTTGCATTCCTTCAGCGCCGAGAGCATCCGGGGGTGGTTGGTGCCCGGGTTCTGCCCCACCACGAAGATGAGCTCCGAGTCGTGGATGTCGTCCAGCGAGACGGTCCCTTTGCCGATGCCGATGGTCGGGTTCAGCGCGGAGCCCGAGGACTCGTGGCACATGTTGGAACAGTCCGGCAGGTTGTTGGTGCCCAGGGCCCGCGCGAACAGCTGGTACATGAACGCTGTCTCGTTGGCCGTGCGCCCCGAAGTGTAAAAGACGCAGCGGTCCGGCAGGCTGGCCCGGATGTGCTCGCCGATCAGCTCGAACGCCTCCGCCCAGGAGATCGGCGAATAGTGGGTTTCCCCTTCGCGGATCACCACCGGTTCGCTCAGCCGGCCCTGGTTGCCCAGCCAGTACTCGGTCTTCCCCGAGAGTTCGGCAATGGAATGTTTGGCCCAGAACTCGGCCCCGACGGTTCGCAGGGTGTTCTCCTCCGCCACCGCTTTGGCGCCGTTCTCGCAGAACTCGGCGACCTTGCGCTTCTTGTCCGTTTCCGGCCAGGCGCAGCCCGGGCAGTCGAAACCGCCGCGCTGGTTCAGGCGCAGCAGCGACTGCGCCGTCCGGGACACCCCGGCCTGGGCCACGGCGCGCTCCAGAGCCACCATCACGGCCTTGACGCCGGCCGCTTGGGTCTTCGGCGCGTGGACCTCCAGCTCGTCCTCGTTGATGTCCGCGACGGGGGCCGGCTGCCTGCCGAACTTCAGGGGACGCCTTTCATGCGGTGACCTTGGCCAGCGTCTCCCGCTCCGCTCCGATGGTGGTGTTGTCCCCGTGCCCGGTGCGCACCACAGTCCTGGCCGGCAAGGTCAGCAGCCGCTCCCGGATCGAGGCGAGGATGGTCGGGTAATCGCTGTAGGACCTGCCCGTGGCGCCCGGGCCGCCGTTGAACAGCGTGTCCCCCGTGAATACCGTCCCTTCGTTCTCAAGGTGGAAGCATGTGGACCCCGGCGAATGGCCCGGTGTGTGAATGGCCCGCAGGGTGGCCCCGCCCACCTGGAACACGTCGCCGTCAGCAAGATAGCGGTCCGGTTTGACGTCCGGGTAGACCTGTTCCCACAGCACCAGGTCGTCAGGGTGCAGGTGGATCGGCGCCTTCACGGCCTCCGCCACGGCACGCGCCGCACCGATGTGGTCGTTGTGCGCGTGGGTGAGCAGGATGGCCAGGACTTTCCGGCCGCGTACCTGCCTGATGATCGCTTCGGCGTCATGCGGGGAATCGATGATCACGCATTCGTCCTCGTTCCCCACGATCCAGACGTTGTTGTCCACATCCCAGGTGCCGCCGTCGAGCGAAAAAGTGCCGGAGGTGACGAGGTTCTCGATGGTGACACTCATGCGGACGCCACCGTCGGCTGGATGTCTTCGACGGACTGGACCTCCACCACGGAACGCAGCACCTTGCCCTCGTGCATCTTGCCAAAGGCCTCCTCCACCTGGTCGATGGTGATGCGCTCGGTCACGAAGGCATCCAGGTCCAGGTTGCCCAGCTTGTACTGCGCCACCAGCATCGGGAAGTCCCGGGAGGGCAGGCAGTCGCCGTACCAGGAGGACTTCAGCGACCCGCCGCGGCCAAAGACATCCAGCAGCGGCAGCTCGAGCAGCATCTCCGGCGTCGGGACGCCCACCAGCACCACTCGGCCGGCGAGGTCCCGGGCGTAGAACGCCTGCTTGTACGTTTCGGGGCGGCCCACCGCCTCGATCACGACGTCGGCACCGTTGCCGCCGGTCAGCGCCCGGATGGCTTCGACCGGGTCTTCCTTGCTGGAATCGACTCCGTGGGTGGCGCCGAGGGACTTGGCCATTTCCACCTTGTTGGCGTCGATGTCGACGGCGATGATCGTGGTGGCGCCGGCCAGCTTCGCGCCGGCGATGGCGGCGATGCCCACGCCGCCGCAGCCAATCACGGCCACGGATTCGCCGCGCTTGACCTCGCCGGTGTTGATGGCGGCGCCGATGCCTGCCATCACGCCGCAGCCAAGCAGCCCGACGGCGGCGGGATCGGCGTCCTCGTCAACCTTGGTGCACTGCCCGGCGGCCACCAGCGTCTTCTCGGCGAAGGCGCCGATGCCCAGCGCGGGAGAGAGTTCGGTGCCGTCCTCGAGCGTCATCTTCTGGGTGGCGTTGTGCGTGTTGAAGCAGTACTGCGGCTGGCCCTTGGCGCAGGCGCGGCATTCGCCGCACACGGCACGCCAGTTCAGGATCACCCGGTCGCCGGGAGCCACTTCGGTGACGTCCGGTCCGACGGCGCTGACCACGCCGGTGGCTTCGTGGCCCAGCAGGATGGGGAAATCGTCGGTGATTCCGCCCTGTTTGTAGTGCAGGTCCGTGTGGCAGACGCCGCAGGTGAGGATGTCCACCAGGGCCTCACCCGGTCCGGGATCCGGCACCAGGATGGTCTCGACCGAGACCGGTGCGTTCTTTTCCTTGGCAATGACGGCCTTGACTTTGTGAACCATGATTCCTGTGTTCCTTTCCTGAGCCCGGGGGCTCTTTGGCAACGGCGCCCGTTGCCAATCTAGCTGACTCGTTGCGGTTCCAAATCTTCGTCCAGCGGCTCGATGCCCCGTTCAGGGCAGCCGTTCACGTGGTCGGTCGGCGGGAAGCCGGATTCCTGTGCTGCTTTGAAGAAGGCTTGGAACAGCGGGGTTGCCGGACCAGGTTCCAGCACGCTGAGGACCTCGCCGCGGGCATGGGCAACCCGGTGGCCGCCCATGTGCGGCTCCGGATCCGACTCGTAGCGCCAGTCGTGGAGGGATTCCCGCTGGGGAAGGTCAGGCCGGGCGGCATCTGAATGAACAGGTCCCAGGGGTCGTTCTCTGTCATTGTGCAAAGCCTCCTTGTACGTCGTGCGGACCCGGCGTGGCAACGCCCGGCCTTTCCTTGATCGAGAAGCCGGCCTGCGGATACAAGGCCTGTTGAATTGCGTATTACACAACACGATGCACATAGCGCGTACTGGAAAATATGTCAGCCGTCACACGGGGGTGTCAATAGGTGCCAGCAGCGCGGCATTCCTGGACCACCCATGGATGTTTAGATGTGCATCAATAATGCAACCGCGTCCCGAGCAGTGCAACGACGCGAGTGCAGCCTGGTCCCAGATCCACTATGGACCCCCTTGAGGAATTTACAAACGGGAAGCGAAAAGGCATTGACTGTGTTGCATGTCACGCCTAATCTGGTGCAACAGCGTTGCGCTGAATGCAACTCCAAAACACTTGGTGGATACATGAGTAACGAAACTTCCTCCCCCGTCACTATTGCGGGACCGACCAGCCCGGAGTCGAATAGCCGGCATGGCAGTACATCCTCCGGACACACCACGTTGAGCGGCCGCGTGGACCCGGCCAGCGGCGGTGATGTCAGCGGTGGCATCAGCGGTGGCATCAGCAGGGAAACGCGCCGCCGGGTGGTCACGGCCAGCTTCATCGGCAATTTTGTCGAGTGGTTCGACTACGCCGTCTACGGCTACCTGGCCGCCACCATCTCGTCGGTCTTCTTCCCGGAGGCCGACCGGCAGGCGGCCCTGTTGGCCACCTTCGGCGTCTTCGCAGTCTCGTTCTTCGTCCGGCCCCTCGGCGGATTCTTCTGGGGACACATCGGCGATCGCCTGGGCCGGCGGAAAGCACTGTCGCTTTCCATCGTCATCATGTCCGTATCGACGTTCTGCATCGCACTGATCCCGGGGTACGCCAGCATCGGTGTGATGGCGCCGATCCTTCTCCTCCTCGTCAGGATCGTCCAGGGCTTCTCCGCCGCCGGGGAATACGCCGGCGCTTCGGCCTTTCTGGTGGAGTACGCCCCTGCCAACAAGCGCGGCCTCTACGCCGCCGTCGTTCCGGCCAGCACGGCGGCCGGCCTCCTGCTCGGCTCCCTGATTGCGGCACTCCTGAGCACCGTCCTCACCACCGAGCAGCTGCACGAGTGGGGCTGGCGGCTGCCGTTCCTGCTCGCAGCGCCCATGGGCCTGATCGGCCGCTATATCCGCACCAAGCTTGAAGACACCCCAGCGTTCCAGGCACTTGCCGCCGAGGACCACACAGTCAAGACCCCGGTCTTCGCAATGTTCCGGACATACCGCAAGCAGCTGATCATTGCCACCGGCGCTGTGCTGCTGAACGCCGTCGGGTTCTACGTGATCCTCAGCTACATGCCCACGTACCTCTCGGAGGAACTTGGCTTCGGCGCAGCGGAATCCTTCCTTGCCACCACCATCGCCCTGGCCAGCTACATCGGCTTCATCTTCCTGACGGGCATCGCCTCGGACAGGTTCGGCCGCAAACGCATGCTGATCACTGCCTCAGTGCTCTTTATCCTGCTGACCGTCCCGGCCTTCATGCTGCTGGACACCGGCAATTTCCTGGTCATCGTCGTGGTCCAGATCCTGCTGGGCGGCATGCTGACGCTCAACGACGGCACCCTCCCAAGCTTCCTGGCGGAGCTCTTCCCCACCCGCGTCCGCTACAGCGGGTTCGCCGTCAGCTTCAACCTCTCGAACGCGCTCTTCGGCGGTACGGCCCCGTTCATGGCCACGCTCCTCATCGGCCTCACGCAAAGCAAGGTGGCCCCGGGCTGGTACCTGGTCGCCGCGTCGGTCGTCTCCCTGGTCGCCGTCCTGTTCGCCGCCGAGACGTCCAAGAAGCCACTCAGCCAGGACTGAACACCTTCCTGCGCTGCCCCCTCAACCTGCCTCCGGCGGGTCACCACACACTTTCCTCACTCAATTCAGCACTAACGAAAGGTACGAACCCATGACCACCATCGAAACCGAGGCCGTCAACGATGTCGCCAAGCTGGACCGCCTGAAGGTCCTCAACAACGGCGAAAGGGTCCGGCTGACATTCTCCGGCACGGAGTTCGAACGCCGGTTGTCCGGCCTGCGCCGCATCATGGCCGAGAAGGACCTGGACGCCGTCGTCCTGACCAGCTACCACTCGATCAAGTACTACTCCGACTTCCTGTTCACCTACTTCGGCCGCTCGTACGCCATGGTGGTCACGAAGGACGACACCGTCACCGTGACGGCAAACATCGACGCCGGCATGCCGTGGCGCCGCAGCTATGGCGACAACATTGTCTACACGGACTGGCGCCGCGACAACTACATCCACGCTATCCAGGAAGTGCTGCGCACCCGCGGCATCAATGCCCGCCGGATCGGCGTCGAGGACGACTCGCTGCCGCTGGACAACCGCAACAAGTTCCAGGTCGCCTTCGCATCGGCAACGCTGGTTGATGTGGCCCAGGCGGCCATGCGCCAGCGGATGATCAAGTCCGCCGAGGAGATCGAGGTCATCAAGCACGGGGCGCGCATCGGCGACCTCGGCGGCGAGGCCATCCGCAATGCCATCACGGCCGGCGTCACCGAGTACGAGGTGGCGCTGATCGGAACCGAAGCGATGGTCCACGAAATCGCCCGCACGTTCCCGGACTCGGAAATCCGCGACACCTGGGTGTGGTTCCAGTCCGGCATCAACACCGACGGCGCGCACAACTGGGCCACCACCCGCAAGATCCAGGAACACGACATCCTGTCGCTGAACTGCTTCCCCATGACCTCGGGGTACTACACGGCGCTGGAACGCACCCTGTTTTACGGCGAACCGGATGCCCGCTCCCTGGAACTGTGGAACATCAACGTGGAGGTCCACAAGCGCGGCCTTGAACTCATCAAGCCCGGCGCCGTCTGCCAGGACATTGCCGCCGAACTGAACGAGATCTACGTGGGCCACGGACTCCTGGCGAACCGGACCTTCGGCTACGGGCACTCCTTCGGCGTCCTCAGCCACTACTACGGCCGGGAAGCCGGGCTGGAGCTCCGCGAGGACATCGACACGGTGCTGGAACCGGGCATGGTGGTTTCGATGGAGCCGATGATCACGGTCCTGGACGGCCAGCCCGGTGCCGGCGGCTACCGCGAGCACGACATCCTGGTAGTCGGCGAAGACGGCGCCGAGAACATCACCAAGTTCCCGTTCGGCCCGGAATACAACATCATCGGGGCATGACAGCACCATATCTGCCTTCACCGCGAAGCGGCGCCACGTACTCCGTGGCGCCGCTTTCCGGCTCACATACGGAATGATGGTGGACACCATGACCTCTGCAGAAGCAACCGAAACCGGCAGCAACGGCGACACCAAGGGCACCTCCGTCATTGTCAACGCGATCGCCGTGCTGCGCAGTTTTACCGCGAACGAGCCGCTGCTCGGCGTTACCGAGATCGCCAACCGCATTGGCCTGCACAAAAGCACCGTTTCGCGCATCCTGGCTACGTTCGAACAGGAACACCTCGTGGAGCGCGATCCGGAAACCCGCCGCTTCCGCCTGGGCCTGGGCCTGATCGCCGTCGCCGGGCCGCTGCTCGCCGAGCTCGAAGAAAGGCGTGTGGCGTACCCCGTGCTGCGCGAACTGGCAGAGCAGACGGGCGAAACCAGCGCTCTGATGGTGTGGAACGGTTCCGAGTCCATGTGCGTTGAGCAGATCGCCAGCCACCATCAGATCAAACACACCACCCCGCTTGGCGCCCGGTACAACGACGCCCTAAGCGCCTCCGTGCAGGTCTTCCTCGCCGCCGAACAGGCCGAGCGCGTCCGGGTGCTGCTCCGCAGCGGCGAAATCACCTATCCGGGCCTGGACGACACCAGCCTCGAGGCCTACCTGATCCGGCTCGGCGACGTCGCCAAACGCGGCTGGGCCATCAACTACGGCGAGTCCTCACTGGACGAGGTGGGCCTGGCGGCCCCGGTCTTCGACCACCGCGGCGACATCGTGGCGGC
The DNA here is from genome assembly GCF_005280255.1 of Arthrobacter sp. 24S4-2. Taxonomy (NCBI): domain Bacteria; kingdom Bacillati; phylum Actinomycetota; class Actinomycetes; order Micrococcales; family Micrococcaceae; genus Arthrobacter; species Arthrobacter sp. 24S4-2. The sequence goes on from NZ_CP040018.1 coordinate 5,061,378, forward strand.
CGTCCTCATCCCGGCACCCCGGTTCCGTGTCTCCCCGGACACGCTCCAAAGTCTCGGCGAATCCTGCAAGGCGGCCGCGGACCGCATCACGGCACGACTCGGCGGCGCGGCCCCCGCCTGACGCTCTCTCACCTTCCGCGCGTTTCCACCCAACGCTCTCTCACTTCCCGAACGTTTCCACGCGGCGGATTCACGCGACCGGAAGTGAGGGAGCGTCAGGTGGGGACGACGCGGAACAGGAACCGCGTCCGAACCATCACCCAGAGAAGCGCCACGATGGCCGCATAGGCCGCCGTGTTCAGCCAGACGTTTCCCTGCTGCAGCGCGGGAATGTTGGCCACGACGGCGATCAGCACCACGTGCATGATGAACACGTACAGCGTGCACTGCCCCAGGGGTATCAGCAGCCAGCCCACCGCGCGTTCAATGGGTTTCCAGTACGCAGTGAGGAACGCGTAAACGGTCACCAGCAGGGCCAGGACGTTGAGCAGCCGGCCAGGTTCCAGATATGTCCGACCGAAGAATCGGTCGTAGATGGCCCGGTAGTTCGCATCCGAAGTCAGGACAAGCCGGACGTCGAACTCATTGGCGAGATACGGGTTGCCCCAGGACATCACCGCGAACGCCATGGTGACGGCGGCGCACACTCCTACCGCCCAGCGGTGCCCGGAGAGCCAGGCCACGATGGTCCGGCGGTAATAGCCGCCCACCAGGCCCAGCACGAAGAGGACCTGCCACACCAGCAGCGGGAAGGAATCCTCGAACTGCGACGGCAGGATCCTGAACCGGAACACGGTGCCCACGACATACACGGCGGTGGTGGCGGCCAGGACCCACACCACTTTGCCGCGGGTCAGTGCCAGCAGGATGAGCGGGCTGATCAGCAGCATGATCACGTACAGGCCCATGACATTGAACTGCCAGGGACCGAACTGCAGGAGCAGCACCGCCGGAATCACGGCCCGGACACCGGGAATTGCAGCAGACCCTGCATGCCGGCGTAGAGGTCGTACGTGCGTCCCGTTCCCGACCTTCCGGCACCGCCCGTCCCCTGGTCCGTGAACGTGGTCAACGCGTCCGAATTGAAAGCCGGGATGAGGCTGATGAGAAATACCAGGACAACAACCGCCAGTGCCGTAACGTAAAGCTTTCCTGCCCGCCGGCTGGTTTTCTCGGCCACTTGGCCAAGGCCGTCCTGCGCCTTGGGCCCGTAGACCATCCCAAGCACCAGCCCGGACAGCAGCACGAACAGCTCGGCGCCGGACACAAAGCCGACGGCTTCCTGGGTGAACAGCTGGAAAAGGGATGTCATGCCCACGTGGTTCACCACCACGAGCACGATGGCGAAGCCGCGCATCAGGTCCACCCGGGAGTCCCGCGACGTCTTGCCCGAATACAGCCAGGCCTTCGCGGAGCGCAAGCGCACAGGCACCAGCCACAGCAGGCACGCGCCGACGAGCAGTGCCGCCGCCGCAATCCCGGCTGAGACGCCGCTGAGCGCGTTGCCGGACAGTGGCCCGCCCCGCCCCTGCACGGTTTTGGTGACAGGACCGGTCACCAGCGTGGACTCCCGCACAGCCTGGCCTGCCGTGGCCGCCAGGGCCGCGTTCCTCGTGAGCCGCCAGTCGATGATGGTGTTGCCGGCGTCACCGACGTCCGTTTTTTCGTCCCAGACGACGGCCGCGATCCGCTCCGACTTGCCCGGTGCGGCCTCACCCAACACCTGCTTCCACCAGCTTGACTTGATCTCGGTCTCCGCGGGGCCGCCCGCAGACGGGCTGTAGTACGCCGCCGTTTGGAGCAGCAGGGGTTTGTTGCGCTGCGTGGCGTAGGAGTCGTAGAAGTTCGCGTCGCCGACGGCGGGTCCCGCCGAACCGCCGACGCTTCCGGACGCTGCACCCGGGGCGGTTCCCCTCAGCATGGCGGCGAATTCGCCGTCGTCCGGCAGCGAATTGACGGCGGCTCCGCCAGCCGTGTCATCGTGCAGCGCCGTCAGGCCCACCCAGTCCACGACGTCGTCGCCCGGGTAATAGGGCGCGTACGGCGCATCCGATCCGTTCCAGGCGCCGTCCGAGTTCGTGTCCAGCACGGCGAAGCCTTGCGTGCCGGGCGCCGGGGCGTTCCGGTTCCTGGTGAAGGGATAGTCCCTGCCCTGGAACGGCTGCCACACCATAACTGCGTTGCTTTTCGACTCGAAGGCCTGGGCCATGGCGCGGTACGCAGGCACGAACGCCCCGGGCTGCTGGCCCCAGGACACCCAGCTGGCATTCATGTCCGGGGCGAAGCGGATCAGCAGCTTTCCGGGGAAACCGGCAGCCAGCTGTTCGAGCTGTCCGGCAAAATCCGCGGCGCCGGCAGCAGTGACTTCCGCCAACGGCACCGTGGGGTTAACGGTCACCAGGGCGTGCGCACCTGCCGCGGCGCTCTGCCCGAGGAACTCCCGCAGATAGCCCTTTTCGGCCGCCTTGATGGGAAAGGATACGTCGTGGCCAAGGACCGACGGCGCGGCCTGCAGCCGCCCGGCGAACCCGGCGGCGTCATCCTCGCCCCACTCAAGGACGCCGCCCAGAAGCGGTTTTCCAAGGGAGGCGCCGAGGTCCTCACCACCGTTGATGTTCGACGCCGGGAAGCCGGGGAGCGCCGTTGGGCCGGTTTCCCGGGCGGCCAACGGAAGGCCGCCGGAACCACCGGCCACGGCAGCCCGGGCGGCGCCGGCCGGCAGGAAAACCAGAAGAACCAGCAGCAGCGCTGCGGTCCGAAGAGTCGCCCTAGGCGGCGTCATCCCGGCCGCCGTTCGGGAAGAAAGCTGAAACCGTCGTTTCGCCTCCGGGGGTTTCCGTGATTACGAGTTCTCCCCCCGTGTGACTTCACGATCCGCACGCACGTCGGGAGTCCCAGCAGTTCCGCGTCCGCGGATTCCAGCGCGGCACAGCAGCCGAACCCGTCGCCCAGGTCGCTGACCGCCTCTGCCCCGGCGCCCTGGAGGGACACGGACTGCCGACGCAGGGTACCTCCCACCCGGGAGTATCGGAGGACGTCATCGAGCATGCCCAGCATCCGCAGCCCGCTGCCGCCGATGCGCTGCAGGTACCCGGCCGCCGGGCTGTCCGGAAGGACGTCGGCGTCGTCTTCGCTCAGTTCCACATAGCCCAGGATGGTGGTCAACGGGATGCGAAGGTCGTGGCTGACCCGCCCGGCGAATTCCGCGAGCTTGCGGTTGCTGTGCCCAAGTTTCAGGTCAGCATTAAAAAGGATGCACCCATCTGCTCGAGCCACTGGAGTCCCTCCCCGCATTCAGGACAGCCGGCTAGGCGCCGCAGTCCCCCAGCAGGAGTCTAGCGGAGCGGATCGCCCCCGGCCTGGGTGCGGTAGTCTCTTGACACCACCGGCAAATTTCCGGTTAACTATTACGCATGCTGAAATAACAGTTCCATGATGTGGAATGCAGGCAGTGCTGCGGTAAAAGTCCACAGCGCTGTTCCTGCAGCGGGGGCATACCCCATATCCGCATAGCCGACGCCATGGATGGCAGCATTTGCACGAGGGATGATCAAGCATGGAGCTTGCCGTATTCAACGGGGCGGACCGCGCGGAAGTCACCGCCGCGCTTCGCCCCTGTATCGATGTCCAGCGCTGGGTGGACCAGATCGCGGACGCCCGTCCGTTCGCCAGCAGCCAGGCCTTGCTGGCCTTCGCCCGCGACGCCGCCGCCCCGTTCACACCGGACGAGGTGGAGTCCGCCATGGCGCACCACCCGCGCATCGGCGAACGCCCCACGGCCGCCACCACCGAGGCGTCCATGTCCCGTTCGGAGCAGGCCGGCGTGGATCCCGCGGACCAGGACGTGAGCACCGCGCTGGCCGAAGGTAACCGCGCCTACGAGGAAAGATTCGGACGGGTCTTCCTGATCCGCGCCGCAGGGCGCACCGCCCCCGAAATCCTGGCCGCGCTGCACGAACGCCTTACGCACACCCCCGACCAGGAAGACGCAATTGTGGCCCAGCAGCTGCGCGAAATCGCCCTGCTCAGGCTTGAAGGAGTGATCAGCGAATGACCGTTTCACAGGTGACCACGCACATTCTGGACACGGGGGCCGGGCGCCCGGCTGCCGGCGTCGCCGTCGTTCTTTACGCGCGCGCCGGCGCCGGCTGGAACCTCGTTGCTGCCGGAACCACCGATGCAGACGGGAGGGCGAAGGACCTTGGCCCTGCGCTTCTGCCAGCAGGGACGTACCGGCTGAACTTCGACACAGGGACTTATTACGACGGCCTGGGCACGGCCACCTTCTTCCCGGAGGTGGACCTGGTGTTCGCTGTGTCCGACGCGGGCGAGCACTACCACGTGCCGCTGCTGCTGAGCCCGTTCGCCTACTCGACCTACCGCGGCAGCTAACGCCACCGGGACGTCCCACCACCGCCCAAGATGAGTTTTTGTCCACATATCGAGCCCAAACGCGCCTTAAAGGCGCATTATGTGGACAAAAACCCGGGGCAGTAGGCTAGAAGGCATGGCTTCTGAAGACACCCCCGCCGAGCGCCGCGAGATTACCGTCCGTCGCGCGCCCAAATACGTGCCGTTCCTCATACTGGGCGGGCTCGTGGGCATCATCGTGGCGGCGGTCATCGCATATGCGCTGCCGGGAGACGCGAGTTACGATCCCAGTTCCGTCTTCGGGTTCTTCATGGTCCTTTGCGGCGCCGGCGGCGTGGTTTTAGGCGCCATCGTTGCCCTCCTGCTGGACCGGCTCAGCGTCCGCCGCACCGAACACGCCGTCGTCGAAGCCCTTCAGGACTCAGAGTCCGGCACCGGTCCGGACGACGGCGACGGCGGCGGCCCGGTTGCCGGCCAGCAGTCATAAACGGGCAGCCGGAAAACTCCTACCCCATCACGTGAGATAATCGACCAGTGGCACGCGGCGATGGAAAACTTTCTCATGATCTTCTCCCTGGCGAAAAAGGCCCCCAGGACGCTTGCGGCGTCTTCGGGGTCTGGGCACCAGGTGAAGAAGTAGCAAAACTCACCTATTACGGGCTGTATGCATTGCAGCACCGCGGTCAGGAGTCGGCTGGCATAGCAACCAGCGACGGCAAGCGGATCAACGTCTATAAGGACATGGGCCTCGTATCCCAGGTCTTCGACGAGACCACGCTGAACACCCTGACCGGGCACCTGGCCGTCGGCCACTGCCGCTATTCCACTACCGGCGCCAGCCACTGGGCCAATGCCCAGCCCACGCTTGGCGCCACCGCCACGGGCACCGTGGCCCTGGCCCACAACGGCAACCTCACCAACACTGCCGAGCTCAATGCCATGATCATTGAGCGCAACGGCGGCCAGCTCAGCGGCGAAATGAAGCAGGGCAACACCTCGGACACCGCCCTGGTCACCGCACTGCTGGAGGGCGAAGAGGGGAAGTCCCTCGAACAGACCGCCATTGAACTGCTGCCCAAGATCAAGGGCGGCTTCTGCTTCGTCTTTATGGACGAAGGCACCCTCTACGCCGCTCGCGACACCTACGGCATCCGTCCGCTGGTCCTCGGCCGGCTGGAGCGAGGCTGGGTGGTCGCTTCCGAGCAGTCCGCCCTGGCCACGGTGGGCGCCAGCTTCATCCGCGAAATCGAACCCGGCGAATTCATCGCCATCGACGAGGATGGCGTGCGGTCCCAGCGCTTTGCGGAACCGACGCCGGCGGGTTGCGTTTTCGAGTACGTGTACCTCGCCCGTCCGGACGCCGCCATCGCGGGACGCTCCGTGTACGAATCCCGCGTGGAGATGGGCCGCCAGCTGGCCCGCGAAAACACCCAGGAAGCGGACCTCGTCATTCCGGTTCCCGAATCCGGCACTCCCGCAGCCGTGGGTTACGCCGAGGAATCCGGCATTCCCTTCGCGCACGGCTTCGTCAAGAACTCCTACGTGGGCCGCACGTTCATCCAGCCCTCGCAGACGCTGCGCCAGCTGGGCATCCGGCTCAAGCTCAACGCCCTTGAGTCCGTGATCCGCGGCAAGCGCGTTGTGGTGGTGGATGACTCAATCGTCCGCGGCAACACGCAGCGTGCCATCGTCCGGATGCTCCGCGAAGCCGGCGCCGCGTCCGTCCATGTAAAGATTTCCTCCCCGCCCGTGCAGTGGCCCTGCTTCTACGGCATCGACTTCGCCTCCCGCGCGGAACTGATCGCCAACGGCGCCACCATCGAGGAAATCTCCCAGGCCATCGGCGCCGACTCGCTGGCCTACATCTCCGAAGACGGCATGATCGACGCCACCCGGCAGCCTCGCGAACGCCTCTGCACTGCCTGCTTCACCGGCAAGTACCCGATCGAACTTCCCGGCGCGGACAAGCTCGGCAAGAACCTGCTGGAACGCACCGACCTCGGCGGCCTGCCCGTTGCAGGAACCGCGGGAACCGCCGCTGGAGCCGCCACCGCCGCGGCTGTCGACACCGCCGAGGACCCGGCCGGAAAGCCCGGCGCCACGGGCTGCGATCCGGGACCGGACGCCGAGTTCGAAAACCTGCTGACCGACGCCGACCGTCTGACCGCTGACAAGAAAGAGTCCGTATGACTTCCGCATCACCCGCCGCCGGCAACGCCTCAGAGACAGCCCGCGGCATCACATACGCCTCCGCCGGCGTCGACGTCGAAGCGGGTGACCGCGCCGTTGAACTGATGAAGGACGCCGTCAAGGCCACCCACAATTCCTCGGTGATCGGGGGCGTTGGCGGCTTCGCCGGGCTCTACGACGTCTCGAAGCTCCTCACCTACAAGCGCCCGCTGCTGGCCACGTCCACGGACGGCGTAGGCACCAAGGTGGCCATCGCCCAGGCCATGGACATCCACGACACCATCGGTTTCGACCTGGTGGGCATGGTGGTTGACGACATCGTAGTGGTAGGCGCCGAGCCGCTCTACATGACCGACTACATCGCCTGCGGCAAGGTGGTCCCCGAGCGCATCGCGGACATCGTCCGCGGCATCGCGGCCGCCTGCTCCGTGGCCGGCACCGCCCTGGTGGGCGGCGAAACCGCCGAGCACCCGGGCCTGCTGGGCGAGCACGAGTACGACGTCGCCGGTGCCGCCACCGGTGTTGTCGAGGCCTCCGAGCTGCTCGGCCCGGACCGTGTCCGTGCCGGCGACGTTGTGATCGGCATGGCCTCCTCCGGCCTGCACTCCAACGGCTACTCCCTGGTCCGCCGCGTCATCAACCACGCCGGGTGGGCCCTGGACCGCCAAGTCTCCGAACTCGGCCGCACCCTGGGCGAGGAGCTCCTGGAACCGACCCGCGTCTACGCCGCCGACTGCCTGGACCTGGCACGCACCTTCCCGGTGAGCGGCTCCGCAGCCGGCAAGGCCGTGCACGGCTTCAGCCACGTCACCGGCGGAGGCCTCGCGGCCAACCTGGCCCGTGTTCTCCCGCAGGGCCTCATTGCCACGGTGGACCGCGCCACGTGGGAACTGCCTGCCATCTTCAAACTGGTCTCGGAACTGGGCAATGTGCCGCTGGCCGACCTCGAGCGCACGCTGAACCTCGGCGTGGGCATGGTGGCAATCGTCTCCCCCGAGGCCGCCGACGCCGCCGTGAACCGTCTGAACGACCGCGGCCTGCCCTCCTGGATCATGGGCACCGTCGAAGAGAACTCGGACTCCATCGTCAAGACCGGCCCGGACTACGTCCAGGGTGCCAAGGGTGTTGACGGCGGCGCAGTCCGACTGGTGAACGCCTACGCCTAAGGGTTCCTAAACCTCATCGAGTGCTCCGCAACCGCCGTTTCGAGACCTGAAAACGGCAGTTACGGAGCACTCGTCGTTTAAGACCTAAAGTACGGCGGACAGAAAGGCGCGCGTCCGTTCGTGCTGCGGATGGTTGATGACCGCTTCAGCTGGACCTTCTTCAAGGATGCGTCCACCGTGCATAAACACCACACGGTCAGCCACATCCCTGGCGAACCCCATTTCGTGCGTGACCACAATCATCGTCATGCCGGTCCGGGCAAGGTTTTTCATGACGCGCAGGACCTCGCCGACGAGTTCCGGATCCAGGGCGGACGTGGGCTCGTCAAAGAGCATCAGCTTCGGTTCCATGCAAAGCGCACGGGCGATCGCCACACGCTGCTGCTGCCCGCCCGAGAGATGGCGAGGATAGGCCTGCGCCTTCTCTGCCAGCCCCACCTCCTCCAGGAGTCCGAGGGCCCGACGCCGGACCTCGTCCTTCCGCTGCCTGAGCACCCTCAGCGGGGCTTCCATGAGGTTTTCGAGGACGGTCATGTGCGGGAAGAGGTTGAAATGCTGGAAGACCATGCCGATGCCGGCCCGGTCGGCGCAGATCTCGTTGTGGGACTGCTCGTGCAGCTTGTGGCCCTTGAGGCGGTAGCCCACCACCCGGTCCTCCACGCGGAGCAGCCCGCCGTCGATCTTTTCCAGATGGTTCACGCACCGCAGGAAGGTACTCTTTCCCGATCCGGACGCGCCGATGATACAGACCACTTCGCCGCGCCGGATTTCAAGATCGATGCCTTTGAGGACCTCGTTGTTGCCGAAGCTCTTTCGGACGTCCTCGGCGCGCACCAGCGGCTTTTGTTCTGCTGTCCCGGTTGTCATGATTGGCTGCCCCTTCCTGAGGCTTGTGGGGAGTGGACCCTGAAGAAACGACGCAGGCGCTCGGCCGCGGACGGCGGCAAGGACCGGGAGGTACCGCGGGAGAAACGCCGTTCCACGTAGCCCTGGCCAACGCTGAACACGGTGGTGAAAATGATGTACCAGATGCTGGCCACGAGCAGCAGCGGCACCACCTGGAGGTTCTTTGAGTAGATGATCTGCGCTGAATAGAGCAGTTCCGGGACGGCGATGACGCTGACCAGTGATGTCATTTTCAGCATTCCGATGAACTCGTTGCCGGTGGGCGGGATGATCACCCGCATGGCCTGCGGCAGGATCACCCGGAACAGGGTCTGCAGGCGGGACATTCCCAGGGCGCCGGCAGCCTCGCCCTGGCCCTGGTCAATGGACTGGATCCCGGCACGGACGATCTCCGACATGTAGGCCGCTTCGTTGAGGCCCAGGCCCAGGATTGCCGCGGCCAGCGGTGTGATCAGCTGATTGGCATCCAGGCTGACGCCCGGGATACCGAACGTGATTTCGGGATACAGCGCTGACAGATTGAACCAGAACAGCAGCTGCACCAGCACAGGAGTGCCGCGGAAGATCGTCACATACATGCCGGCTGAAGTCTTGACCACCGGATTGGCGGAGAGCTGCATTACGGCCAGGATGACGCCCAGGGCAACGCCCACTGCCATGCAGACGAGGGTCAGCATCAGCGTGATGCCAATGCCGTTGACGATTGTGGTGTCCCGGAAGTACAGGGCCACTTTGTCCCAACCGAAGCGCGGGTTCGTCACGGCTGAGGCAAGAACGAGAAGGACGACGGCGGCGACCGCCGCTGCGGCGACCCAGCGCCATGGGTGCCGGGCCGTAACCACGGTGTACTCTCCCCTGGCGCTGGCGGTCTTTGGAATGCTCATCGTGCCGCTCACCGGGTGGCACCTGCGTCGACCTGGTCCGCGCTGACCTTCACGGAATCGGGGATGCCGTACTTGGCGTTGATCGAGGTGTAGGTGTCACTTGCCACCAGCGCCTCGACGGCCGCCACGACGGCCTTGGTCAGCGGCGAGCCCTTCGGCATGGCGATGCCCACAGCCGTGGGATCCCAGCCGGTGCCGGGGGCAAGTTCGAAGGAGCCTCCGGACAGTTTGCTGGCGTAGGCCATGCCGATGTCTCCGGACAGGACGCCGTCCACACGGCCGGAGGTGAGGGCCAGGTTGGCCTCGTGCTGGGAGGGGAAGAGCTGGATGTCGATCGGGGGCCGCCCCGCGTCCATGCACTGCTTCGAAAAGGCCGGCAGGGTTTCGATGCCCTGCGACGTTCCCTTTTCGCCGCCGATCTTGGTGCCGCACAGCTTCATGGCGTCAAGGGCGAGGTTCTTCGGATTCCCCTGCTTGACTGCCAGGCCCGAGCCGCTGTTCATGTAGGTGGCGAAGTCGGCGTTCTTCTTCCGCTCAGCGGTGACGTTGAATCCGGAGATGCCGACGTCGTACTTTTGCGATCCCACTCCCGGGAGGATGGTGTCAAAGGTGGCCGGGATCATCTTCACTTCGAGGCCAAGGGTTTCCCCGAGGGCCCTGGCGAAGTCTGCGTCCCAGCCTGTCACTGTCTTGTTGTCCTCGGCGTAGAACTCGTAGGGCGGGAAGGTCGGGTCTGTTCCGACCAGCAAGGTTCCCTTGGACCTGACCTCCGCGGGCAGCAGGTCAGCGGCCGTCTGGTTGAGCGGCGCGGCGGATATGGCGCCGTTCTGCCCAGGCAGGGGGTGAGCGGCGGCGCTCCCGCCCTCAAGGGATGCGTTGGTGCAACCGCTCAGCCCCACGATGGCTGCGAGCAGCCAAGGGCCGGTGGTCACGACATTACGATGAGACATAGTTGCCTTCCGGGTGAGTTGTTCCATGGTCAACGGCGATGTTGACCATGGTGGTGCCGACGTTGACGGGGGCCGGATGCCGAACGATGGCAACCACCCCGTCAATGGGTGCAAAGAATTCCTTGGATGGGCGGTCGAGTTCCTCGACTGAATGGACCCTGGCCACGACGTCCCCCGCCGCCACGGATTGCCCCAGCTCAACGGTGGGTTCGAAGAGTCCGGCCATGGTGGAGTTCACCGGGGACAGCGGCGTGAGTTCCACCCACCGGACCGGGGATTGGGCGCCCGGTAGGACGGTGGCCCTTTCCCTGGCATGTCCCGGGGGCTGCCCGATCGCGAGGAGGCCCCAGTGGCCCAGAAGGGCCCGGAGTCCTGTCCGGGCGCGCTCCAGGATCCGCAGTGATACCGTCCCGCCGCCGCCCAGTTCGGTGGAGATCATGGGAACACCGGCCCGGTCGGCGGCGCCGCTGATGGAGCCGGATTTCAGCATGGGCTGCACCACCACCGAGTACGGCGCGTTGAAGGCTGCCACGGCTGCGGTCTTTTGTGCCCAAAGTTCCGGCGTGGGTCCGTGGTAGACGAACGCTGAAGGCACGTATTCGGAGGCGATTCCGCCGGAATGGATGTCCATGACGAAATCCGCCAGCGGGAGGAGCTCCTCCGCCACGATGGAAGCAATTTGCTGGGCGGGCCCACCGCCGGCGTCGCCTGGAAGGGCCCTGTTGAGGTTCACGCCGTCCACGCTGGCAACCCGGCGCCCTTCCCTGACCGCAGCGATGTTCAGCGCGGGCAGGATGATGAGGCGTCCGGAGACTTCCTCCGGATTGGTGGACCGGATGAGCTCCTGCAGGAGGATCTGGCCTTCGTACTCATCGCCGTGGGTTCCGGCGATCAAAAGCACTGTGGGGCCCGGGCCGCCGTTGAGAACAGCGATAGGGGACGGGATAACGGCCGCGTCGTGGGCGTTATCCGAATGTTCGATCTCCAGGTAACCGAACTGCCTGCCCGCAGCCAAGAAATCAATACCGGGAATTCGGGGGATACACAGGGTCATGGGCTTGCTTTCGGCTAGACTGAGAAGGATTGGATTCACTGTATACAGTGAATACTGTGATGTAAAGCACGTAGAATCGAATGGTTCTTGGGACCAGTGAGGGGATGAGGCAAATGGCTGCGCAAGTTGCCAGGAAGATGCGGCCGCTGAGCGAGCAGGTCTACGAGCGGATCAGCGACGAAATCGTCAACGGCGTGGTTGAGCCGGGCGCACCCCTGGTCCAGGAGCAGCTTGCGGACGAATACGGAGTTTCAAGAACCCCGGTCCGCGATGCGCTGAACCGGCTGGTACACGAGGGTTTGGCAACTTTGGTTCCGGGCGCCGGATACTTCGCGACGACCTTGACGCCGTCGAACGTGGCAGAGGTCTATGAGGTCCGCAAGGCCCTGGAGATCATGGCCATCAGGCAGTTCGGCGCCCAGTATTCGCCTTTGGAGCTGGCCCGGCTGGAGCTGATGATCGCCGAGGGATCCGCCAGCGCCGACGCGGAGGCGCTGTTCGCGGCAACACGGCGGTTCCACCTGAACATCGCAGCGCCGTGCCCGAACAAATTCCTGCTGACCACCCTCGAATCCGTGTGGGACAACCCCGTCCAGCGCCTGATCAGCCGCTCATATCCGCTGGACGAGGCCAAGCTGGCCCGCGTTGCCGATGCGCACAGCAAGATTCTGGCCGCAGCCAGGGCCGGCGACCCTGACCTCCTGATTTCCCTCCTGGATCTGTGCCACGAGCAGGACTAGGCGTAACGGCCGGAGCACCCGATCTGTTTAGACCTCCAACACGCTGAACACGCCGCCCTGCGGGTCTTGGAGCGTGGCCACGCTTCCGGCGTCCTCGTCGTCGGGGTCACCCTCCGGTTCGATCAGGACGATGGCACCCGCGGCGACAGCGGCGGCCACCGCGTCCGCGACGCTGGAGACGCCAAAATAGACCTGCCAGCCCGTCTGCAATGCATGCTCGTCCGGCTCCGCTTTGTCCCCGTTGCCGGCGGGGTACTCCGGCTCCGCACCCCAGAACTCCGCCTCGTCCTCCTCGTCGGCATCGTCGGCATCGTCCGCCGGGAGCGCAGCGATCCCTGCCACCTCGGCCGAGTCCACCATCAGCGTGGTGTACGTGCCGCCGTCGTCCTGCGGGTACTCGGTGACGTCATGACCGAACAGCTGCTGGAAGAAAGCGACGGCGGCCTGGGGCTCCGGGGTCAGCAGCTCCGCCCAGGCAAGCGCGCCGGGCTCGTTGTAGCGGGCGGCGCCGGTATGGGTTCCGGGCTGCCAGACCCCGGTGGTGCCGCCGCCGGGAGGCGCCAGGAAGACCATGATGCCGGTGTCCCCCACTTCCTCCGGTCCGAACTCCACTGCGCCGCCGGCATGCGGGGTTTCCTCCACTATGGCTCCGGCATCAGCGGCAGCAAAGTAGATGTTCCACTGCGCGGGCGTTCCGGAGGCTTCCTGCTGCGGGTTCTGCGGCGCGATGACGGTGACGAGGTCATCGCCCAGGAAGGCCTTCGAATAGCTGCGCCCGTCCGGGGTGGGCAGATTCTCGTAGCGCCAGCCAAACACTGCCGCATAGAAGGTCTTGGCCGCGGGCACGTCCTTGGTCTGAAGGTCGGCCCAGCAGATCTCACCCGCCTTGAACGTGGTGCGCCCGGTCACTGGGCTGCCGTGCTTTCGGCGGCCATGATGCTGAAGGCGGCCCCGTTCGGGTCCGCGAGCACGGCCAGACGGCCCACGCCGGGGACGTCGAATCCGGGAACGTGGACCTGCCCGCCGAGCTCGGCCGCACGTGCCGCGGCCACCTCCACATCCTCAACCTTGAAATAGGTCATCCAGAACGGCGGCCCGCCTTCCATCGGCGGCTTCATGGCCCCCGCCACGGGCTTTCCGTCCACGATGAAGTTGGTGTACTCGCTGAGCTCGCCCGCCGGCCCCGTCTGCGAGGTGCATCCGGTCACGGCCTCATAGAACGCGACGGCCCGGGGCACGTCGGCGGTCTGCAGCTCACTCCAGACCATGGTGCCGGGTTCGTCCACCAGTCCGGACCCGATATGGGACCCCGCCTGCCAGAAACCGACCTGGGCCCCTGTGGGATCCGCCGCAAAGAACCTCCGGCCGCCGCCGTTCTCGACGTCATCAACCGGATACACCAGCGTTCCGCCTGCCTCGGTGACCTTCGCGGCGGCCTCATCGGCATTGTCCACGGCAAGGTAGCTGGCCCAGTAGGAGGGCATGCCGGCAGCTGCCATGTCCGGCATCTGCTGCATCATCCCGGCTACGTAGCGGCCCTGCAGCCTTGCCATGTAGTAGGTCATCTCCGGCCGCGCGGGCATGGCGTCCAGCTCCCAGCCGAACAGCTGCGAGTAGAACGCCTTGGCCGCCTCGATGTCGCTCGCAGAGAGGTCCGCCCAACACGGCGTGCCCTGCTTGTAGCTCTCAACCTCTGGCATGGAATTCAATCCCCTTCGACCGCCGATGGGCCCGTCAATGGAACAGCCCACGATCAACCTAGTACGGGGGTGCGACACTGACAACAGCCGCCCCTGACCTCTCGCCGGGCCCGTTGTAGCGCCGGCTTCGCGGGAGGACAATGGCCGCAGGGACGGTCCGCCACCGCCGAAGGACCGCCGGGATGGAGTGCGTCATGGCCAGCCGCGTGGACATTAACGGGCACCCGACCTGGGTGGATGACCGCGGCGGCCAGGGCGAGCCACTCCTGCTGTTGCACGGCGGCCTGGGCAACAGCGACGACCTGCTGAACAGCATGGGTCCGGGCTTGTCGGAGCATTTCCGTATGGTCGCCTTCGACCGGCGCGGCCACGGTTACACCGCGGACACCGACGCCGACTTCCACTACACGGATATGGCCGACGAGACGGTGGCGGTGCTTGAGAAAGTCGTGGGCGGCGCGGCCCACCTTGTGGGATGGAGCGACGGCGGCATCATTGCGCTGCTCGTGGCACTCCGCCGGCCGGACCTGGTCCGCAAGCTTGTGGTGATTGGCGCGAACTACCACTTCGAGGGCACCGTGCCCATGGACATGGACCCGGAGTCTCCCGTGGCACAAGAACTGGGGAACGCCTACATCGAGCGGTCTCCGGACGGGGCAGCCCATCTGGAAGCCGTCATGGACAAGAGTTTCAGGATGTTCCGGTCGGAGCCGACGCTTACAACAGCTGACATCGCCAGAATCAGCATGCCGGTTCTCGTTGTCGCGGGCGACGATGACATTGTGGGCCTGCCGCACACCGTGTCCCTCTACGAAGCCCTGCCCGATGGACAGTTGGCGGTGGTTCCCGGCGCCTCCCATGGGCTTCCCCTGGAACAGCCGGAAACCGTCAGCCGCCTCATCCTGGATTTCCTGGCCGGATCCGCGCCGCCCCGGACACTCATGCCGGTACGGCGCGCCCGGGCCGCTGGTTTGTGACAGCAGAAAGGCCCGTTCGGGTACGCCGGATTCCGGCGTACCCGAACGGGCCTAATAGCTGAGGTCGGCACCGGGGTGCCGGAAAAGAAGAGCCGACAAGCCGCACGGCTCACTGTGGTGAACGGTACGACGGCGGCACGCCACTGGCTGCCTTACGGCAGGTTCAGTGGGCGAAAACTAGCCGATTCGACGGGTGTCAACCTCGTCGTCGTCTTCTTCCAAATCGTCCGCGTACTTATCCACATAAGCCGAATAGTCCGGCTCAACCGGCTCATTCGTGAAACGGCTCGGTGCACGACCCTCAGAGCTCTTGAGCTCACGCTGAAGCGCAGAGTAGTCAGTGTTCGGGGAATAGTACTTAATATCCCGAGCCTGCTTGGTAGCTTTTGCCTTTTGACGGCCGCGCCCCATGGCGTGACCCCCTTTTGTACTCGGACCGGAGGTGGTCACCATTGGCGTTAGTGAGGCCCCGGAATGTTTGGTCAATTTGTCGTACACCTAGATTACATGCTTTCAGCGGTAACTGCTCGCCGGCTCGGCCCCCCGGAGCAGTGTTCCCGCGTTTGCGCAGGTCGCGGCCATATCCGGCCCGCCGTTTTTCTTCGGTAGAGTCGTTTGATCGGCTCCGCCCCAGCAGCCGCATCCGGGCAGGCCCGCCGAGGAAACAGACACCGGGAAGGGTGAATCCTCAAGTGAATGACGAGAACACACCAGGCACCAGTGCCGGAAATCACGGGACATCTGCGGGCAAGGGATTGCCTCCGGTCCCGCCTCCGCCCTCGCGGCCTCCCACCAGCAGCCTTCCCGTTCAGCCGCCGGCCGTTACGGACGATCCCACGCCCAGTGACAACCCGTCCCATGACACCCCGCCGGCCGAGCGAAAGCAGACCCTCCTGAAGGCCGGCTTGGTGGTAGTCGGGCTGGTTCTGATCGGGTTCCTCATCTGGTGGCTCACGGCCCTGCTCGCCAGCAGCAACGAACAGGCAAACCAGGGCCCCGCGCCGGCGGCGTCGGGGTCCTCGTCCCCGACCGCGCAGGCCACCCGAAGCCAGCTCCCGCAGGATGGGGTGGGCGCCCTGGACTACCAGCTGGGCGACTGCTTCGAGAACTTCGATCCCGAAGCCACGGAATCCCGCGTTGTGGCGTGTACCACCGGTCACTCGGCACAACTGGTGGCCGTGCACCGGTACGCGGAATCGGACTCCTACCCGGGCATCGCCGCGCTGCGCGAGAAGGGCCGCGAGATTTGCCAGAACGCCGCGCTGACAGACGCCGTGGCCAACTACGTCCTCCTTCAGCGCAATGCGTACCCCAGCGACACGAGCTGGGCACAGGGCGACCGTCGGGTGGACTGCTATGTCACAGCGGACAAGGGCAACATCATTATGGAATCCCTTATCCCGTAGGCCGGGTTCCTCTGCCTGACCCCTCTGGCCTACGGGATAACCGACTCGCTAGTCCTTTCGCCGCACGGACAGCCCGGTGCCGGCGGGGGCGCCGCCGGCGGGCCCCACCAGGGCCTCAAGCCCCGCAACGGTGAGTTCATCGACGTCGGACCCGATGTCCACCACGACGGTGTCCCCGTCGTTGATGTCGCCGGCGAGGATGGCCTTGGCCAGGCGGTCGCCGATTTCGCGCTGCACCAGCCTGCGCAGGGGCCGCGCACCGTAGGCCGAATCGAAGCCGGACATTGCAAGCCAGGCGCGGGCGCCGTCGGTCACCTCAAGGGCGAGCCGGCGCTCGTGCAGTCTCCTGCCCAGCTCGGCCACCTGCAGCTCCACGATCTGTGCGAGCTCATCCACGGTCAGGGCATCGAAGAGCACCACTTCGTCCAGGCGGTTCAGGAACTCCGGCTTGAAGGAGGCATTCACGGTGCCCATCACAGCGCTCCGCTTGGCCTGCGCGTCCAACGACTGGTCCACCAGGAACTGGCTGCCCAGGTTGGAGGTCAGCACCAGGATTGCGTTGCGGAAGTCCACGGTGCGGCCCTGGCCGTCGGTGAGGCGGCCGTCGTCGAGCACCTGCAGGAGGATGTCGAAGACTTCGGGGTGCGCCTTCTCCACTTCGTCGAGCAGCACCACGGAGTACGGACGACGGCGGACGGCTTCAGTCAGCTGGCCGCCTTCCTCGTACCCCACATAGCCCGGAGGCGCCCCGACCAGCCGAGCCACGGAGTGCTTCTCGCCGTATTCGGACATATCAATCCGCACCATGGCGCGTTCGTCGTCGAACAGGAAATCAGCCAGCGCCTTGGCCAGCTCAGTCTTACCCACACCGGTGGGGCCGAGGAACAGGAACGAACCGGTGGGCCGGTTGGGGTCGCTGATGCCGGCCCGGGCGCGGCGTACGGCGTCGGACACGGCAGTCACGGCCTTGGACTGGCCGATCAGCCGCTTGCCGAGTTCCTCCTCCATGTGGAGGAGCTTCTGGCTTTCGCCCTGCAGCATGCGTCCGGCGGGGATGCCGGTCCAGGCGGAAATCACTTCGGCAATGTCGTCCGCCGTGACTTCCTCGGCCACCATGAGCTCCTGCTTGGCGCCGCCGCCGGCCACCCGTGCCGACTCTGCCTCGGCGGCAGCGTTCAGTTCGTGTTCGAGCGCGGGAATCTCGCCGTACAGCACGCGCGACGCCGTTTCCAGGTCGCCTTCGCGCTGGGCCTTGTCCGCCTTGGAACGGAGCTCGTCCAACTTGGCCTTCAGGTCGCCAACCCTGTTCAGTCCGGCTTTTTCGGCTTCCCAGCGGGCGTTCAGGGCGGCCAGCGCCTCTTTCTTGTCCGCCTTGTCCGCGCGCAGGGCAGCCAGTCGCTCCACAGAGGCGGCGTCCTTCTCGTTGGCCAGGGCCAGCTCCTCCATGGTCAGCCGGTCCACCTGGCGCCGCAACTGGTCGATCTCCTCCGGTGCGGAGTCGATCTCCATGCGCAGGCGGGACGCAGCCTCGTCCACCAGGTCGATCGCCTTGTCCGGCAGCTGCCGCCCGGAGATGTAGCGGTTGGACAGCGTGGCGGCGGCAACGAGCGCGGAGTCGGCGATGGCCACCTTGTGATGGGCCTCGTACCGCTCCTTGAGGCCGCGGAGGATGCCGATGGTGTCCTCCACACTCGGCTCGCCCACGTAGACCTGCTGGAAGCGGCGTTCCAAGGCCGGGTCCTTCTCGATGTTTTCGCGGTACTCGTCCAGGGTGGTGGCACCGATCAGGCGCAGCTCGCCGCGGGCCAGCATGGGTTTGAGCATGTTGCCGGCATCCATGGAGCTGTCCCCGCTGGCGCCCGCCCCCACCACCGTGTGGAGCTCGTCGATGAACGTGACGATTTGCCCGTCCGAGTTCTTGATCTCCTCCAGGACGGCCTTGAGCCGCTCCTCGAATTCGCCGCGGTACTTCGCTCCGGCCACCATGGAGGCGAGGTCCAGGGCGATCAGGGTCTTTCCGCGGAGGCTTTCCGGAACGTCGCCGGCCACGATGCGCTGCGCCAGACCCTCGACGACGGCCGTCTTGCCCACCCCGGGTTCGCCGATGATGACGGGGTTGTTCTTGGTGCGGCGGCTCAGTACCTGGATGATGCGCCGGATCTCCGTGTCGCGGCCAATCACCGGGTCCAGTTTGCCCGAGCGTGCCATCGCGGTGAAATCCGTACCGAACTTCTCCAGGGCCTGGAAGGTGTTTTCCGGATCCGGGCTGGTGACCTTGCGGTCGCCGCGGACGCCCGGCAGGGCGGCGAGCAGCGCCTCATGGGAGGCGCCGGCGTCGCGCATTAACCGCCCGACGGCGTCGCTGCCGGCGGAGAGCCCCAGCAGAAGGACCTCGGTGGACACGAAGGTGTCACCGAGTTTGTCGGCTTCGTTCTTGGCATTCTGGATTGCCTGCAGCGCGGGCCGGGACAGCTGGGCCTGCTGCGTGGAACTTCCCGACGTTGCCGGCAGTGCCTTGATGGCGGTGCTGGCCTGGACACTGACGGCATCCGCATCTGCGCCTGTGGCACGGAGCAGGGCGACGGCGACGCCCTCCCGCTGGTCCATAAGCGCCTTGAGGAGATGGGCAGGCTCAACCTGCGGGTTCCCTGCCGTGGAGGCGTTCATGGCTGCTGCCGAAAGAGCCTCCTGGCTCTTGGTGGTGAATTTGGCGTCCAAAGAGAGCTCCTTTCGGGGATAGTTCAACTCTTGAAGTTGAGTGTACAACGCTCAACTTTACGGACAGCGCCATAAGGTCCATGTTTGCCGACGGCGAAATGGCTGTCTAGGGGCGATTGGCCCGAAGCGCCGGGCCCACCCCGGCAACTCTGCCCGGACATGCAGGAGGGCGGCTCCCCCAAGGAACCGCCCTCCGGCTGGCGTGGCATCCGGTGCGCCACGCAGTGACTTCATTTGGCGGACCGCCGCCCACCGAAGGCAGGCGGGCGATCCGCTGGAAACACTACAGCCCTTTTGTGGCCGTGTCACGAAAATGACAAAACCTGTCATTCGCGTGCTGAGTATTCTGGGAGCCATGGACCAGACTCGCCAAGCCGACAACCCCACCTCGCAGCACATCTTCATCGACAAGGAGAACCCGTCCGTATGGCGGGCCCTGAACGGCCTGGGCCTGAAGGCACGTGAGGCGGCTGACGAAGCCGGTATCGGCCGGGCGCTTACCGAACTCCTCAACGTCCGCATTTCGCAGATCAACGGCTGCGCCTACTGCCTGAACATGCACGTTGCCGACGCTATGAAGCAGGGCGAGACCAGCCAGCGGCTCGCCGTTCTGTCCGCCTGGCGGGACACCGCCGTGTTCACCGAGAAGGAACGGGCGGCACTGACCCTGGCGGAGTCCATCACCACGCTTCCCGACGCCCACACGCGTGACCGTGAAGACGCCTACGCCCGCGAGCATCTCAGCGCCGCCGAATACTCGGCGGTCAGCTGGCTGGTAATCACCATGAATGCGTTCAACCGCGTGTCCATCACCAGCCAGCACCCTGTTCGCCGAGAACAGCAGGAACCGGCTCCGGTTCGCCCCGACGCAACGGAAACTTCCGCGGCGCGCTAGGAACCCTGCGCCCGCGCGGACTTTACCAATCCGGCGCAGCGTTCCGGATCATCATGGTGGTGATGTCCGGGTTCCAGCGGGACATCGCGTCGTCCACAGCGCCCATCCGGACCGTTCCCGCCGGGTGGTACCCGGTGTTGTGCGTCTTGCGGATGTAGTCGGTGATCTCCTCATCGCTCTGGATGGCCTCGCCGGGGTAGAGCTCCTTGCCGGCCCATTCGGCCATCTCCGGACGGGCCTCGATCTCCCATGCCTTGCGGATGCGGGCCACCATCACACGCATATCGTGCGGATCGGTGAAGTAGCGCGGGCCCACCTTGGGCTTGTCCCGGTAGTCGCGGTTGCGGAGCCGGACCGTTCCGCGTGACCTGGCGTGCGTGAGGTTGGGCGTGAGGCAGAAGCCGTTGCCCGTCGGGAAGTCCTGGCGCAGCGTGTGCATGTCGAACGGACCCCCCAGTTTTATGAGCCTACTCACTCGTTTGGTGCCGTTTACGGCCGTTCGAGGAACTTTGCCGTGAACGTTCGGCGCCAGGAAGCCGTAGCCCGCCGCAGGCAGCGGTAGTACGATTTCTTGTGGGGCGGAGCCGCCAGCGCCGAGGAGCGTTGCAATGAAATGGATCAGGCCGGACAGCCCGGATTACGACGAATCACGGAAACTCTTCAATGCAATGATTGACCGGCGCCCGGCCGTCATTGCCCAGTGCAGCACACCCGGCGAGGTTGCCGAAGCCCTGCAGCATGCCCGCGACAATGAACTCGCCGTCGCCGTTCGCGCCGGTGGCCACTCCGTGGCTGGCGCGTCCACGAACGACGGCGGACTGGTTGTCGATGTACGCCCGATGAAGTCCATTCGCGTGGACCCGGAAAACCGCACCGTGACCGTCGGTGCCGGCGTCACCTTCGGTGAGTTCGATCGCGCCACGCAGCAACACGGACTGGCCATGACCGGCGGGCGTGCCTCCACTACGGGGGTGGCCGGCTTCACGCTGGGCGGCGGCTCCGGCTGGCTGGAACGGGCATACGGATTCGCCTGTGATCACCTGACTTCGGTGGACCTCGTCACGGCCGGCGGAGAGAGGGTAACTACCAGCGCTCAGGAGAATCCCGAACTGTTCTGGGCCCTGCATGGCGGGGGTGGAAACTTCGGTGTAGCCACGTCGTTTAAATTCGCCCTCCACAAGCTGGGCCCCACTGTCCAGGCCGGCCTGATGCTCTGGCCCGGCGACGCTGCGCCGGAGGTCAGCCGGGGTTACCGGGACCTGGCGCTCAAGGCGCCTGATGCCGTCGGGTCAGCCTTGGTGTACCTGACGGCCCCGCCGGAACCGTTCGTGCCGGAGGACATGGTGGGCAAACTGGCCGTGGGTATGGCATTTGTATTCGCAGGAGACGCAGCCGAAGGCGCGGAACAGGCAAAGCCCTACCGCGGGTTGGGTCCCGCCGTGGATCTTGTGGGCGACATGGACTACGCCGATTTCCAGTGCATGATCGATGATCCGCCCAACCTCTACAACTACTGGAGCGCCGATTACCACGACGAGCTCTCAGACGATGCGCTAGACATCATCATCGATTCAGCTCACAGCCTGCCTGGGCCGCATTCCCAACAGCTGATTGCCCGGTGGGGCGGAGCCGTGGGTGGGCCAGCTGCCGCTCTAACTCCCCTGCAGAACCGGAACGCCAACTGGGTCAGCCACCCGTTCGGCATCGAGGAGACCCCCGAACGCGGTCAGGAAGCCAAAGCGTGGGTGAAGCATTTCCGCCACGACATCGCGCCCTACTCCACGGGCGGCGTGTGGCTGAACTTCATCGGCGACGAAGGGCAGGCCCGCGTCCAGGCAGCCTTCGGAAACGAAAACTATGCCCGGCTGTCTCAGGTGAAACGCGAATTCGACCCCGACAACGTGTTCCGCGGAAACCAGAACATTCCGCCCGCCCCGGCATAGACACATTGACCGCGCCCGTCAGCGACATACGACTCTGGTAAGTGGCAAAGGCTGTTATGCGACGTGGGGAGATGACAAAGGCTGTTACGCGCCCCAGGGATGATCACGTGCTCCGATGGCAGCCCCCGGCTGTACTTCGCCACCAGCATCTGGCCGATTGCGAACCGCGCTCCCGGCTCGACCCGATCGGCCGTGCTACCCGAGGGTTTCGTCGGTGCGCGGCAGGGCCAAGCTTCGGCCGGCAGTTCAGGTTTTGAAGTACCTGTTTCGTTGTGGTTGTTGGTGGGGGTCGATGTGGGGTGGCGGGATGAACCAGGGGATGCCGGTTTTGACCTGGATGGTCCACAGTTCTTTGTGGATGAGGTGGTGGTGATGGGAGCAGAGCAGGGTTCCGTTGTCGGTGCTGGTGGGTCCGCCGTGTGACCAGTAGGTGATGTGGTGGGCTTCGCACCAGGGTGCGGGGATGGTGCAGCCGGGGAAGGCGCAGCCCTGGTCGCGGGCGGTGATGACTTTGCGGATGTGGGGCGGGAAGATCCGGGTGGTGCGGCCGATGTCCAGGATGCGGCCTTCGCTGCCGAGCAGGACGGGGATGATGCCGGCGTCGCAGGCGATCTTCCGGACGGTGGCGGCGGTGACCGGGCCGGTGAACGTGAACGACCCCGTGCCCGGGATCCCGGTGGGCCCGTGGTGCCCAGCTGTAGCGCTTCCGAAGCCGTCGAAGCCATGGTCGGTGTGGTCGCCCGCATCGCGCGGGCCCTCACCCGGGGCGCAGCTCGTTGCGGGGCCGGCGTGGTTTCCTGTGGCATCATCGTAGCCGGCGTTGTCGGGGTGGCCAGCGCTGCCGGGGCTCCCCGTGCTGTTGTAGCCGGAGCTGGTGTCTGCGGTTCGGGAGCGGTAGCGGGGTCCCTGGTTGGTGGTGTGTTCGAGGAGGTCGCGGTAGTCGATGGTGACCATGACCTGGGGCCGTAGCCCGCCCGCGGCCGGGAGGGTGCCGGTGGCGAGGGCTGCCTTGCACGCGCCGATGAGGCCGTCGAGGAGCCGCTGCGGGAGGGTGCGCAGGTCCAGATCGGCATCAAGTGCACCGCTGTTGCCGCCGGTCTCATCGCAGCTGTCCCCGGCGCCACCGCCGGTCCCGCCACCGCCGTCCGCCACTGAACCGCCGTCCGTGCCGGTTCCGGTGTCCGCCATTACGCCCGTGTCCGCCGCCGCACCGTTGGTTGTGGTTGTGGTTGTGGCTGTGTCCGCGTCTGCGTCGTTGCCCTCAGTGGTCTTGGCCGGGGTGCGGGGGTTGGTGGCGGTGTTCATGACGGTGAGGAGGGATTCGTACTGGTCGGGGGTGGCGAAGATTTCCAGGTGGTGCAGTCCGCGGCGGGCCGGGCGGAGGAACGCACCCTGGCGGCGGCGGAGTTCTTCCTCGGAAGGCTCCGAACCGTCCTGGTCGATCGCATCGGTCCACTGGCGGGCGATGCGGGTCAGGAAGTCGGTGTCGCGTTCGGCCGCGGTGCGGGTCAGTGCATGTTCCATCCGGGCCAGGGCCTCGTCCGGGGCGTGGTGCCGGACCCGGTCCAAAGCCAAGGTGATGATGGTCGCGGGACGGGAGCCGATGGTCCCGGCCGCAACGGCGGCGGCGAGTTCGGGCCGCTCAGGGGGCTCCGTGTGGCCCGTGAACCCTGTCCGGGGCAGCACCGCCGATGCGAGAGTGATCCGGCGGCGTGCTTCAGCGGCGCTGATCCGCAGCCGGGCACGGAGGAACCCGGGGGCGTTCCGGGACCCGTCATCCGCAGGATCCGGCGGGGCGGATCCCGGCCCGCCGCTGGCCGCCGGATCCCGGCCCGCCGCTGGCCGCCGGATCGCTGGCCTCAGGGCTGCTTCCCGGTTGGCCGGTTTGGCTGTCGCCAGGCCCACTGTCCGTTTGACTGGCTGACCCCGTGACCCAGCCCACCGGCTCGCGCACGGCAGTCTCACCCCATCCCGTAACCCAGCCAACCGCCGCGCCCGACCCTGCACGCGCCGCTGCTGTGGCCTGGCGCCGGCTCCGGTCCACAGCACCGGCCGCAACAACCTGCAAGTATTCGACCGTCCGGGAGACTTCCTCGACGTTGGCGGCGAAATCCGCGGCCTCACGGAAATCAAGCAGTGCGGCCTCGGCGACCACCGTCGAACTAAGGCTTCTGAGCAGCTCAAGGCTCCGGGCCAGATCACTGGCCCCGTCGCCGTCGGACCCTACAGCCGGCTGCCCGCCGTCGCACTCCGGCCGGCCGCCGAAGCAGCTAGCCGGAGGAACAGCGCGCAGGGTCCGCCTCAGCGGCTCCGGCACCAACCGCGCGTCGGAACACTCCCCGAGGCGCTTGGCCTGGTTCGGGGCGAGTTCTCCAACGGCTTCCATGGGATAACTCTGCCAAGGGGGTCAGACATTCTAATGCCTGGTATTTGGCGCAGACGAACTGGCCAGGCGTGGTCCTAAGGACCGCCCAAGGGATCCGCCCGCCGGGGCAGCGGCCGGTCACCCGTCAGGGCGTCCGCCGGTCCGGCTCCGGCCCACTGCCCATGGTCTGTAAGTCTTTCCCTGGCTGCTCTGGGAGTGGCTGGCAGTCTGGTGCTGTGACCTGGCTGGGGTGTGACTCACCCATGGTTTTGCCTCCGACCTGAGCTTTTGTCGGAGCGCGCTTTGCTTGGACATGTCCGCCCCGGACGGGCCCGCGTCGGATTCCAGATCGCCGCACCCAGTCTGATCCCCACTCTGGGGTTCGCGCAAACGTGACCAAACGCAGCTCGTTCCTAGATCGGCTTTCATAGCTCCTTGAAGTAGACGGCAACAGCAATCTGCGCGCAGCCCAGGCTTTCGTAAAGGCTGCGGGCAGGGGCATGGAACGCGTCACCTCCGGTACCGATCTCAACGATTCGAGCCCCGAGGTTCTTCATCCTGGCCATGGCATGCTCACACAGCTGCCGGCCCACACGGGCGCGCCGGTGCCCAGACGCCACGGCGAGGATGCTGATCTCGCCATGCTCCCGGGCTACGTCTATCTGCCAGCTGACGAATCCCGCGACGGTGCCCTCAACTTCGCCCACGTCCACATACTTACCGGCACCAGGGGCATGCAGCCCGGGGATAGTCCTGGCGTATTCTTCGCGCCAGTCAGCGTGCTGGACGGCGAAAATAGCCTCGCCCATCGTCGGGCGGAACGATCCCTCGTAAAAGGGCTCGAACGTGGTCAATGTTAGGGCGACGATCGTTTGCTCATCTTGAGCAGCAAAAGGGCGAATAAGCATGATGTGAGCCTTTGATCGAGAAAAAGAGGGCATAACTCAGGCCACCTACAACCAAACGGGAGGCGGGCGGTCGTTCCTCAGAGACGCGTACGCGTCAAGCAAAAGTGCTCCACGCAAGACACCCTAGACGGAGCGAGCTACTTCCTACAATCGACCACAACTTCAGGGCGCACTAGAACTCGCGGGCTCTTCCGTGCAAGGCAACTGGTCTCTTCGACCACTCACAGGACATTCCACCGACGTAGTGGCCAAGATCGCTGCTTGACGAATATAGAAGCATCCCGCACGGACCACGGGAGCCCACGGCATTAGACTTCCCCCATGGCCGTCTACCTCGATCCGCCGCTCTGGCCAGCCCACGGAACCCACTTTTCGCACCTGATCTCGGACACGTCCCTCGACGAACTGCACCGCTTCGCCGAGGCCGCCGGCATTTCGGAACGGGCCTTCGACGGCGACCACTACGACGTGTCCGAGGCCCGCTATGACGCCCTCGTGGAGGCCGGTGCGGTCCCTGTGGAAGCGCGGATCCTGGTCCGCAAGCTGATCGCGAGCGGGCTCCGCATCCCCGCCCGCGAGCGCGGCAAGGCCCTCAAGGTGCCACTGCTTAACCGCTGGAACGCCGTGCTGCCCGGACACGACGCCCTTTTCCTGGACCTCCTGGACCGGTGGGGCGAGGAGCACCGGAAGTACCACGGGCACACCCACCTGCTGTCCGTCCTCGAGGCCCTGGACCTGCTGACAGAACCGGCCGATCCTCCCCGCACGGTACTCCTCGCCGCCTGGTTCCACGACGCCGTCTACCGCGGCATCGCCGGCCAGGACGAGGAGGAATCAGCCCGGCTGGCCGAGGACAGGCTCCTGCACGCCGGGCTGTCCGAGGACCAAGCGTACGAGGTGGGGCGGCTGGTCCGGCTCACTGCCGACCACCGGCCGGATGCCGGGGACGACGACGGCTCCCTCCTCTGCGACGCCGACCTGTCCGTCCTCGGCAGCGAACCCAGGCAGTACGCCCGGTACCTCAGCGCCGTCCGGGAAGACTTCGCGCACATTGGCGACGACGACTTCGCGGCCGGGCGGGCCGCCGTCGTCCGTCACCTCCTGGAACTGGACCCGCTGTTCAATACGGCCCGCGGCCGGGACTTGTGGCTGGATTCTGCACAACGCAACCTCCAAGGCGAACTCAACCCAAAAGACGGGCCCGCGTGAGCGAGGTGCCCGCCGCGCACCGGCAGCTGCCATTCACGGTCCGCTTCGAATGGGGTCCCGACGGCGCCATGGCCGTGGGGCCCGGGGCCGAACTGGCCGTGGTGGTGGACGTCCTGTGCTTCACCACCTGTGTGAGCGTCGCCGTGGACCGCGGAGCCGAGGTGCTGCCCTACCGGTGGAAAGACAACACGGCGGCGGAGTTCGCCGCGGAGCAAGGGGCGGTGCTGGCCGGCCGCCGCGGCGGGCCTGGCGTGAGTCTGTCTCCCGCCAGCCTGCGGGACGCGCAGGTCCTGGACCGGGTGGTGCTGCCCTCGCCCAACGGCTCCGCGCTGGCCCACTCCCTGGCGGGAGAGGTTCCCCGCGTGGCGGCCGTCTGCCTGCGTAATGCCCGCGCCACAGCGGAATGGGCTGCCCGGAACCTGCCGCCGGCCGCGGTGATCGCCGTCGTTGCGGCCGGCGAAAGATGGCCCGACGGCGGACTTCGCCCGGCGCTCGAGGACCACCTGGGCGCCGGCGCCTTCCTGGCCGCCCTCCCCAAGTACCGCAGGGCAGGCTTTTCCCCCGAAGCCCGCTGGGCCATGGAGGCGTTCCTGGCGGCGGAGCCGGACCTCGCTGAATCGCTGCTGGAATGCTCCAGCGGACGGGAGCTAGTGTTCGCCGGCTACCAGGAGGACGTGGAAATCGCAGCGGAACTCAACGGGAGCGCCGGCGTCGCACTTCTCGACGACGGCGCGTTCCGCCGGCCGTAATACCCGGCGGAAATCGCGCTTGGAGAGAGCTCCCTCCCCCAGGAAAGCGCCCCGCCGGAAAGCGAACGCCCTGTCGGCGGGGCGGCTCAGCCCGCGCTGCCGATGTGCTCGGCCAAACGGTCGAGGGACTCGCCCCAGCCGGCGCCATGCCCGTCGCGGTTCTCGTTAGTGTCGAAGGGCCCCTGGGTGAAAGTCATCCGGGTGGTGTCCGGGCCTGTTTCCTCGAGTTCGAAGGTCACTTCGGTTTCGAAGCCCCGGGTTCCGTCCGCGTTGTCCCAGGCATGGGTAAACACGAAGCGGTGCGGGGGATCGATTTCGGTGTGGATCCCGCTCCACCAGAGCTTCTCCCCGGTGGCTTCCCTGATCATGCAGGCGCGGTACATGCCGCCTACTTCAAAGTCGGCCTCGATGGTTTCCCTCGGCGTGTGGAAGCCGCGAGGACCCCACCACGCCGGAGCCTGGTCAAGGTCCGTGAGCGCGGACCACACCACGCGGATGGGCGCTGCGAAGTCGCGGGTGATCACCAGCATGGCGTCATCCGGCGCCGAGGGCTGCGAAGAAACTTCCGTTGCGGATCCTGCTTTGTCAACCATTTGACTCATCCTCGGTTTCCTGGGATTGGATTCTCTTGAGGTGCGCGTCCAGGCGGTCGAAGCTGGAGTCCCAGAACCCGCGGTACGTGTCCATCCACTGGGTGGCTTCCCGGAGGGGACCGGCCTCAAGGCGGCTGGACCGCCATTGCGCGGAACGGCTGCGGGAAATCAGCCCGGCGGCCTCCAGTACCTTCAGGTGCCTGGAAATGGCCGGGAGGCTGATCTCGAACGGCTCCGCCAGCTCGCTGACCGTGGCATCGCCGCTGGCTAGGCGCGCCAGGATTGCCCGCCGCGTAGGATCTGCCAGTGCCGCGAAGATCATGCTGAGCTGATCAGCCGCCATCGCATATAACCTATCCGTTAATTAACTAATAAGTTAAATATGGACCGGACAAGCGCCGGCGTCAAGCCCCTGGAGCAGGCCGCCGGGCTCAGGCTCCTCCGGGGCAGACTCCCGGGGGAGCACGCCGCTTGGGGCGGGCCGCTGCGGGGCAAGCGCCTTAGCGATAGCTGCTGATGAACGGCCGGTCCGTGGGCACGATCTGTTTGCCGAGGGGCATCAGCGAAACCGGGATGAGCTTCAGGTTGGCGATGGCCAGCGGGATGCCGATGATGGTGACGGCCATGGCGAACGCCGTCACCACATGGCCGATCGCGATCCAGATGCCGGCGACCAGCAGCCAGATCACGTTGCCCATCAGCGCAAACACGCCATTGCCGCCCGGCTTGTCCACAACCATGCGTCCGAACGGCCACAGCGTGTAGGAGGCAATCCGGAAGGATGCGATGCCCCACGGGATCGTCACGATAAGCAGGCAGCAGATGACCCCAGCGAGGAAATAGCCCAGGGCCAGCCAGAGTCCGCCGAATACCAGCCAAATGATGTTGAGCAATGTCTTCATAATGCCATTCTCCCCCGCGGCCGGCCCCTCCGGGCTCGGGGTTTGCCCTGAATCGGCCCTGAAATCGGGCCGTTGCACCGCAGTACTTGGCCGGACCCCTGTCTTTACGAAATCCTTACGCCGGCATCCCATAGCTGCGCGGCGGCGCTAGCGCATACTGTTGGCAGCGTGCCGGGGAAAGGCCACCGTCACGCCCCGGGGCCTTCCGGAGAAGGAGACGCAGCCGTGACCATAGTTGATAACGCCGTCTATGTGGACGGCAGGCGCACAGCCGATCCGGAGGGGCTGGAAGAGACGTACTTCCTGCTGCGGCAGCGTGAGGGCATGGCCTGGATCGGGCTGTACCGGCCGGACGCGCACGAGCTGCGCTCTGTTGCCGACGAATTCGACCTCAGCCACTTGGCGGTGGAGGACGCCCTGACCGGGCACCAGCGGGCGAAGCTGGAGCACTACGGCGATACCCTGTTCCTGGTGCTGCGCCCCGCCCGCTACCTCGACGACGTCGAAAAGGTCGAGTTTGGCGAGATCCACGTTTTCGTTGGCCAGGATTTCGTGGTGACCGTCCGGCATGCCGAGTCACCGGACCTGGCACGCGTCCGCCGGCGGATGGAAGGTGAACCTGACTTCCTGGCGCTGGGACCGGACGCGGTGCTGTACGCCATCCTGGACCAGGTGGTGGATGAGTATGAGCCTGTGGCCGCCGGGCTGGAAAACGACATCGACGAGATCGAGGATGACCTCTTCAGCGGCGACCCTGATGTCTCACGCCGGATCTATGAACTTTCCCGCCAGGTCATCATGTTCCAGCGCGGAACGAGTCCACTGGCGGGCATCATGCAGGCCCTCATCACGGGATCGCACGAGCACCGGCCCGGGCCGGAGCTTCAGGACCACCTCAGGGACGTCCTGGATCACGTCCTGCGCCTGGGCGAACGCACCGCGTCCTTCCGCGCCCTGCTCCAGAACGCACTCACGGTTAATGCTGCGTTGGTGGCGCAGCGGCAAAACGATGAAATGCGGCGCCTGACTGAATCCAGCTTCGCCCAAAGCGAGCAGGTTAAACGCATCTCCTCCTGGGCCGCCATCCTCTTCGCACCTACCCTGGTGGGCACCATCTACGGAATGAATTTCCGCACCATGCCCGAGCTGGACTGGATCTTCGGCTACCCCATGGCCCTGGGCCTGATGGCCGCCATGGGCGTAGCCTTGTACGCGGCCTTCAGGCACAACAAATGGATCTGACCGCGGTCCGGGCCGCCCTGGCCGAGACTGCCCGCGGGGCCAACGTTCCCGGAATGTCACTCGCGGTTGTATCGCGGGACCGGGTGCTCTATTCCGGCGGCACCGGCTTTGCTGACCTGGCTTCGCAATCTGCCGCAACCGCAGACACGGCGTACCCCTGGTTTTCCATGACGAAGCCCGTAACAGCCACCGCAGCCCTGCGGCTAGCCGATCAGGGGCTCCTGGACCTGCACGCCCCCGTCCACGAGTACGTCGCCTGGCTGCGGGCCCCCGGCCGGGCCCAGCCCACCATGTGGCAGCTGCTGACGCATTCGTCCGGGCTGGGCAATCCGCTGCCGGTGAAATGGGTCCATCCCGCGGGCTCCCCGGGGCCGGACCAGGAGGAGATGCTGCGGAAACTGATGGCCCGCCGCCGCCCGTTCCGCCACAGGGTG
Source organism: Arthrobacter sp. 24S4-2 (assembly GCF_005280255.1). NCBI lineage: Bacteria > Bacillati > Actinomycetota > Actinomycetes > Micrococcales > Micrococcaceae > Arthrobacter > Arthrobacter sp. 24S4-2. The sequence continues at coordinate 5,091,680 of NZ_CP040018.1, forward strand.
GGCGGAACGGGCCACTATTCCAACGTCGGCTACCTGGCCGCGGCACAGATCATCAGTACGGTGGCCGGCGAGCCGTTCCAGAGCTACGTCCAGCGAGAAATCCTCACACGGCTGGGCATGGCCGCAACTGCGTTCTCCTCCCTGCCGGGGCACCAAGCGGCCACCGGCTACGTTCGGATCCCCCGGCCGCTGACGCCCCTTCTGGCCGGCGTCCTGCCCGCAGGTATTGTCGGCCCCAGGCACGGCGGCTACTCCTCGCTCAACCCGTTTCTGGTTGACGGGGCCGGTTACGGCGGCCTGTTTGGCAGCGTGTTGGATGCCGCCACATTCGCCCGGCTGCACCTCAATGACGGGCTGGCGGCACCTCAAGGAACAGCCTCCGCGCCTGAGGGACGCCGCGTCCTGCAGGAATCCACTGCACGGACGATGCGCGATATCCACGTCAAAGGGAAGCGGTTCGACCACTCCGCAGGCTGGTTCCGGAAACACACCAAGGGGCCCCAAGGTTCCTACGTGGAGCACTTCGGCACCGGGCTGGGGTTCTGGAACATCATGCGGCTCTACCCGGAACGGGGCAGGGGAATGGTGATTATGTCCAACAGCACCTCGAGCTATGACTACGCCGCGCTGTTTTCGCTGATCCTCCGCATGCCCTGAACCTGAGGACTCCTGCCCCAGCGGCGTTTACTCCTTCTTGACCAGGGCCGCCTCAACGTTGATCTTGACCTTGTCGCTGACCAGCAGTCCGCCCGCCTCAAGTGCCGCGTTCCAGGTCAGCCCGAACTCCTTGCGGCTGATTTCGGCCTCCGCGCTGAATCCTGCCCGGGTGGCGCCAAACGGGTCAACAGCCACTCCGCTGAACTCCACCTCGAGCTCAACGGGCTTGGTGACGCCGCGGATGGTGAGGTCCCCGGTGACGGTGTAGTCCTCGCCCTCACCCTCGATGCCCGTTGCCCGAAAGGTCATCTCGGGGTAATTTTCGACGTCGAAGAAGTCGGCCCCGCGCACGTGGCCGTCGCGGTTGGCGTCACCGGAATCAAAGCTTGCGGTCTTCACGGTGGCATGCAGGCTGGAGGCCGTGAGGGAATTGCCCACATGCGCCTCCGCTGAGGCGTCGGTGAAGCGGCCCCGCACTTTGCTGATGCCGGCGTGGCGGACGGTGAACCCGATCTCGCTGTGGGACATGTCGAGGGTCCAGATGCCGGGGGTAATACCTTGGGGCAGTGTCACAGCGGGTCTCCTTCGACGCGGTGGCGGGCTCGGGCCCGCCGGTTTTCGGGGTGCTCCCCCAGCTGAATGCTAGCGAAGACCCCCAGCCACGGCTAGCCTTCCACCAGCGACGGCCACTTCCGCTGCCAGCCGATGGCCGGGGCGATGTGGCTGGCAATGTTGCCGAGGAGCTTGGCGTTGAAGTCCACGCCGAGCTGGTTGGGAACCGTGAGGAGGAGCGTGTCCGCAGCCTGCACAGCAGCGTCGGCGGCAAGGTCTTCGGCGAGCGCGTCAGGCTCTCCCACGTAGCTTTTGCCGAAACGCGCCACCAGCCCGTCGATGATCCCCACCTGGTCCCGTCTTTCGCGCAGGGCGCTGAGCCCGAAGTACCTGCGGTCCTCGTCATCGACGATCGGGAGGACGCTGCGGCTGACCGATACCCGGGGTGTGTGCTGGTGGCCGGCCTTGGCCCAGGCGCTGCGGAACATGCTGATCTGCTCGGCCTGGAGCTCGTCGAAGGGCACGCCGGTGTCTTCGGTGAGCAGCGTGGAACTCATCAGGTTCATGCCCTGTTCGGCCGCCCACACGGCAGTGGCACGGGATCCGGCTCCCCACCAGATCCGCCGGGCCAGGTCCGGGGAGTTCGGCTGGACCGGCAGCTTGCCGGAGCCGCCGCCGTAGCGGGGATCCCCCTCGGCCACTCCGGCGCCGGTGATGGCATGGCGGAACACCGCGGTGTGCCGGCGGGCCATGTCCGCCGGGCTTTCGCCGTCGGCCGGGACATGGCCAAACACCGCCGCACCGTCCTGCGCCGGCTCGGGTGAGCCCCGGCTGATGCCCAGCTGAAGCCTGCCGCCGCTGATCAGGTCGGTGGCGGCCGCCTCTTCTGCCATATACAGCGGGTTCTCGTACCGCATGTCGATCACGCCTGTGCCCACTTCAATCCTGCTGGTGCGGGCGGCGATGGCGGCCAGCAGCGGAAACGGCGAGGCCTGCTGCCGGGCGAAATGGTGGACGCGAAAGAAGGCGCCGTCGATTCCGAGTTCCTCCGCAGCCACGGCGAGGTCGATGCCCTGCAGCAGGGCATCCCGGGCGGTACGGGTCCGGGAACCCTCAACGTTGCCCCAGTGGCCGAAGGAAAGAAATCCGATGCGCTTCATGACTGCGGCAACAAGAACCCGGCACCCTTCATTCCGGCAGGCCGTGTTCCGGCCGTGTGTTCCGGCCCCCTATTCCGGCGCCTGCTTTCCGGCAGGCCGTGCATTCTGTGGCCGGCTACGCCTTCGCAGCGAGCACGAATGCCCGGATCTTCGCCAGGTCCTTCACCCCGCGGGAACTTTCGACGCCGGAGGAGACATCCACTCCCCACGCACCGGCTTCGCTCGCGGCCCGGGCGACGTTCCCCGGGTCGAGCCCGCCGGCGAGCAGCCAGTTGCGTTGGCCCAGTCCCTTGGCCCGGACGGAACCGTAGTCCCAGGCCTCGCCGGAGCCGGGCACGGCGGCATCGATGAGCAGCAGTTCCTCGCCCCAGCTTTCGAACGCGTCCGGCGCGGCACCCATGGTGACGGCCCGGATCACCATCATGCCGGCGTCGTGCGCTGTTTTGACGTCCGCCGGGGTGCGGTCACCGTGGAGCTGGATCCATTCGAGTCCGGCCTCGCGGGCGAGGACGACGGCGTCTGCCGCCGGTTCGTGGCGGAACACACCCACCGCCGGGGTGCCCGGCGGAACGTGGGCCAGGAGTTCCCGTGCCCTGGCGGGCGTGACTTCGCGGGGGCTCTTGGTCAGGACGAAGCCGACGGCGTCCGCACCCGCGCCGGCCGCTTCCCGGACGGACTCCGGCGTACTGAGCCCACACACCTTCACGAACATCCCCGGCTCCTCCTGCAATTCATTCCTCCACCTGAGGTTAGCAAGCCTCCGCGGGGCGGCGCGGACGTTACGCCGGGGCGCTTCATGTGGACGTGGTCATTTGGACGTGGGCCGCCGCGTGGCCGCTAGGCTGGGCGGATGGAGATCATCCGCTATGCAGAACTCAGGGCCGAACCGTGGCGCAACGCCGGCGGGGTGACCCGCGAACTGGCCAGCCATCCGAAGGCCGCGTCCGCGCAGAATGGCGCCTGGGACTGGCGGGTGAGCATCGCCGAAGTATCAAAGGCCGGCGCATTCTCGGCGTTTCCGGGCATGGAGCGCGTGCTCACCGTAATCGACGGCGAGCTCCTGCTGCTGACCGTGGACGGCGCCGAACATCCGCTGGAAAAGTACCGGCCGTTCCGGTTCTCCGGCGAGGCTGAGACAGCCAGCGCACTGCCCACGGGCGACATCCGCGACCTCAACGTCATCACTCGGAACGGCGCGTTCAAGGGCTACACATCCATCATCGAGCTCTCCAAGAAGCGCGCCCATCCGGTCTTCGAAGGCCAGCTCGGGATCCTGTTGCAGGGCCAGGCCACGGTCAGCCCGGGTACCGCGGGCGATTCAGCCGCTGCTGATTCAGCCGGGGCCGGCGACACCGGCGCCACCGATTCAGGCACGCCCGAAGCAGCCCCGGCCCCCGGTGAACCGGCGACGCTGGGCCGCTACGACGCCGTCGTCGGCTCCGATTCCCGGACGCCAGAGATCCTGGGCCGGGGCTTCCTTGCCGTTGTGTCGATCGACCGCGTTACGGGCTAGCGCCGCTGCCGGCCGGCACCGCGTTACCTGGTAGCGACGGCCCCGGACGGCTGCGGCAGTTTCTCCTGCTCCGGCCCCGCCGGAGTCAGCGCCGCGGCGATCACCACGGAACTGGCCGAAGCCCACGCCTGCGGACGGCAGCTGGCGGGAAACGGCACAGGCGTACGCATGGTGTCCGAACCGTGGCCGCCGAAGAGTTCCGGAAGCCGCCAGTCGTTGGCCTCGGCCACATTCAGCAACCCGGCAGCGAGCTGCGCCGCTTCACCCGGGAAGCCATCGGCCAGCATGCCGCTGATGATCAGGGCCGTGTCATGGCTCCAGACCGCGCCGGCGTGGTAGCGGGTGGGCCAGTAACCGCCGTTGGTGGTGGAGAGCGTCCGAACGCCATAGCCGGAGAACATGGTGGGGTCCATGACCCGGCGCACCACGATCTGCTGCTCCTCCTCGTTTAGGATGCCTGTGCCCAGCAGGTGCCCCATGTTGGAGGTCACGCCGTCCACGGGTTTCTTCTCCGCATCCAGGGCGAGCGCCGGATAAGGGCCCAGATCGTCCTCGCACCAGAACTGCGCGCGGAAGCGCTCGGCCATGCCTGCTGCGTAGTTCCGCCATTCCGCGGCTCCCGGGCGGCCGAAGGTGTCGAGTAGTTTGGCGCCCACGACGGCGGCCTCGTAGGCGTACGCCTGGACCTCGGCCAGGGCGATGGGCCCCTTTGCCAGCGATCCGTCATGCCAGCGGATGGCGTCGCCGGAGTCCTTCCAGCCCTGGTTCACCAGGCCCTGGCCGGAGGCGTCAAGGTATTCCAGGAAACCGTCCCCATCGAGGTCGCCGTGGTCCCTGAGCCATTCAAGGGCGTCCTGGAGGTTCGGCAGGAGTTCCTCCACCTCAGCATCCGGCATGCCGGCCTTCCAGGCATCGTGCAGGAGGCAGATCCACAGGGGTGTGGCGTCAATGGTGCCGTAGTACACCGGCGGCAGGCGCAGGGCCTGGCCGCTCTCGGCCATGGTCAGGACGGTCCGGCGCACCTCATGCAGTATTTTGCCGGGCTGGACGGCCGTGGTGTGATCCGTCTCCGTGCCCTGCCGGCCGGCCAGCGCCCGGAGCGTCCCGCCGGCAATGGCGGTGTTGACGGGCAGCAGCATCCGGGCTGCAATGATCGAGTCGCGCCCGAACATGGTGAAAAACCACGGCGCCCCTGCCGCCAGGAAGGTGTCGTTCGGATGCGAGTAATGGGCCAGCCGCAGGCTGTTGAGGTCGCTCACGGACCGTTCCAGGAGGCGGTGCAGCCGGGGATCGTCGGAGGCCGGAGCCGCGATGGGCTCGCCGTCCGCGGCGAGCATCGGCGAATCCGCATCCGTCAGGTCAACCGCCCAGGCCAGCTCCACCGGCACACCGGGAAGCACCTCCACCGACCATTCGATGGTGACCTTGCTGCCGTGGATGCTCACTGCCCCCTTGGACGCCGTCAGCGCCAGGGTGGTGTCCATGTCGCGCCAGGACCAGGTGGTTCCCGCCGGTTCCACCGACCCGCCATCCCGGAACCCCTGCTTGATGTCTTCCATAGTGGTGTTGTCCGCGCCAAGGCTCAACCGGACCGTCAGTGCCACTGGCTCCCGCATGGCCGATTCAAGGCGCAGCGTCTCTGCCACCCGACCCGAGCAGCCGGTGAGGCTCTCGGTGTCCTCACCGGGCCGGATCCGGCCGGAATCGGCTGTGCGCGTGCGCACCAGGGAAAGCAGCGGATCGGCCACCTCAGCCTCGGCACGCACAAAGTAGATGTAGTCGGTTTCCTTGGACGAACGCAGCTGGGTGGAAACCCATTCAGGCTCGCGTCCGTCCACGGTGAGGACCGCTGTGTTGAGGACGCGGTCATCGCCGCAGTAGATCCCCTGCGCGCCGTTGTGGCGGATCTGCCCGTGGGCGTCGGACCACGCCTGGATGGGCGCGCTGAAAACGCCGGAAAGGTTGTGCAGGTATGGCTGTTCAGAGGCCACGGTGAGACAACTCCTCGTTCTGCTGGGTTGGGTGCGGAGGCTGGCGTCCGCATTACCGGGCGTGAACCTGGGCGCGCACATCTGATCGGTCAAATTGCGCGGTTAAATTTTCTCACACGTTACGGAGGGATGGAAAAGTCCGGCATTGCTGGCCGGTGCTTGCCCGTGCTGGTGCCGGGAGCCCGGTGACCTTGGCCACCAACGGTGGCCGCCCGGCGTCGGGCGTTGCTAGGCTGGAATCAAGGTTCCCCTCCGGAACCTCCGGACGACGGTTCAGTACCCGGCACGCGACAAGACTGGCCAAAGGATCCGTCATGTCGTGGTTAATCCTCCTCCTCTCCGGGGCGCTCGAGGCCGTGTGGGCCGCAGCGCTGCACCGGACCTCCCGGGCAAAAGGCCGCCGGCGGGTGCTGCCCGTGGCCGTCTTCCTCGTTTCGGTCATCGCGAGCACCGGCGGACTCGCCATCGCCATGCAGTCCATCCCCACAGGCACCGCTTATGCGGTGTGGGTTGGCGTGGGCGTGGTGCTGACCTCGGCCTACGCGATCATCACCAAGGTGGAACGCGCGACGGCGGCGCGGCTGCTGCTGCTCGCCGGGATCGCCGCGTGCGTGGTTGGCCTTAAGGTGGTGGCGTGATGCTTGGGAACTCCGCCGGCGCCTGGCTGGTCTTGCTTGCCTCCGCCGTGCTGGAAGCCGTCTGGGCCACGGCCCTGGGGCTATCCGACGGCTTCACCCAGGCGCTGCCTACCGCCGTCTTTGCGGTCACCGCCACGCTGAGCATGGCGGGCCTGGGAATCGCCGTGAAGAGCATCCCGCTGGGGACCGCCTACGCCGTGTGGGTGGGGATCGGCGCTGCCCTGACCGTCGGCTGGGCCATGGCCACCGGCGTCGAGCCTGCCAGTCCGCTCAAGCTGCTGTTCATCGCCGGGATTGTTGGCTGTGCGGCGGGCCTGAAGCTCCTGCCGGCTCAGGACTCCTAGCGCCGGACTCCCGGCCCCGCACACCTAACCGGCGTTCCGCCGGTTAGGCTTTTGGCATGGCGACTCCTCCCGTGACCTCTCCGCGGACGTTCAGCGGTACCGCGCTCCGGCATCCGGAGGTGGCGGCGGCAGTGGATGCCCTCCGGCAGCGACTTGCCGGCGGAAACCGCGTCCTGCTCGGGATCACAGGTTCGCCGGGGTCCGGCAAATCAACGTTCGCCGCCGGCCTGCACGCCCTCTTTGCTGCCGGCACCGCTGTGGTGGTCCCCATGGACGGGTTCCACCTTGGCAACGCGATCATCGACGGCACACCGTTGCGGCAGCGCAAGGGCGCAATCGACACGTTCGACGTCGGGGGCTACTTTTCGCTGGTGGAGCGGCTCGCGAGGCGGGACGAGCCGGTGGTTTACGCCCCGGATTTCCGCCGGCAGATCGACGAACCCGTGGCGTCCTCCATCGCTGTTCCAGCCTCCGTGCCGCTGGTGATCACCGAGGGCAACTACCTCCTCGCGGACGATCCGCGCTGGCGCCGGGTGCGCGAACAGCTGGACGAGGTCTGGTTCCTGGACACTCCCCCGGCGCTTCGACTGGCCCGGCTGGTTGACCGGCATGTGAGGTTTGGAATGGAACGCCGGGCGGCCGAGGAATGGGCGGCCGGTTCGGACGAGGCAAACGCCCGGCTGATCGAATCCACGCGCACTGCGGCGGACCGGATCGTTCCCTGGTCGTAACACCTCGGAACGTGGCCTGCGGATGCCTTCACACAGAAAGTTTTTTCGGTGGCACACGGTGCGGCACCTGCCACCCTGTTAGCCTGCTCCTAGGATCACCGGACCGTTGAAGGGTCTCAGCCGGTGGCTGGGTCCCTGGCGGCTCCTGGACGCAGAGGACAACAGCACATGGATGCGAAAGCGCCGGGCAATGCTTCAGAAACGGCCCCGACGGCGGAGCCGCTGACAGCCCCTGCGGATCCGGCGCGCACGTGGAGCCTGCAGCGTGAATGGTCCAGGGCATTCCTGCTGATGCTGGCGGCACTGCTGCTCGGCGCTACCGTAACGATAGTCGGCGTACGGGGACTCATGGAGCAGGTGCATTCGACGGCGGCCCGGCTCCATGCAGAGGTGGATCACGTTGAGGCGCTCCGCGCCGCCCTCGACGCCCACGAGCTGCAAGGGCACCTGTTGCTGTCCAAGGCCCCCGCTGACCGATCGGCCTTCCTCCTGGAGCAGGACCGCATCTCCCACCTGTTCGAGGAGGCCGCCGTTGTTCCCGCGCCCGGGATGCGGGAAGAACTCCTCGCCGCCCGCCAGGCCTGGCAGGAATCCCTTTCGGCACATGGCCTCTGGGGCAGCCAGGTGGCGTCGCTGCAAGGCAACCATGTTGACGAGACCCCGTCCTTCGCGGCGGCCAGCGCCGGGGTTCGCCAGCAACTTGCGGAAATCCGCCATTTCTCGCTTGACGAACTGGACAAAGGGCTCGCCCACAGCGCCGAGCTTGAACAGCTTCTGTTTGTCGGGCGCATCACACTGTTCTTCGTGGCGGTGGTGGTAACGGTGTACTTCCGCCGCAGGATGGTCAAGGACCTGATGCGGCCTGTGAACAGCCTTCACCAGGGCGTACAGAAGCTGCGCAGCGGGAATTACAACCACCGCATCGAGGTCTTCCGCCGCGACGAACTCGGCGAACTCGCGGAGGCCTTCAACGGCATGGCCGCTGCCGTCCACAACAGCCATCTGGTCCTCACCCACCGCGCCACGCATGACCCCCTCACCGGACTGGCCAACCGTGCCGCGCTGATGGAACGCCTCACGGCATCCTTTGGCCCCGGCACCACCCGCAGGAACCGGCAGGAAGGGCTCCTGTTCATCGACATCGACAACTTCAAGGAGGTCAACGACTCCCTTGGACATGAACGCGGTGACGCGCTGCTGGTCGAGCTGGCCACGCGCCTCAAAGCCTGTGTCCGCGGCAGCGACCTCGTTGCCCGCCTCGGCGGGGATGAATTCGCCGTGGTGGTGATGGACGACGACGCCGGTTCCGTCACCGCCGGGATAGCCGAACGGATCCATGAGGCGTTGCGTCCGCCGTTTGTCGTTGGCGATGACCGGCTGACCGTCACCGCCAGCATGGGGGCCGTCCAGCGGCGCCCGGAAACAGCCGATGCGGCCGAGCTGCTGCGGCAGGCCGACTTCGCCATGTACCTGGCCAAACACGGCGGGAAGGGCCGCTACCAGCTGTTCGACGCCGAGGGCTACGACCACATGACGTACCGGGCCGCCCTCAAGCGCGACCTTGCCACGGCGGTGGACGAAGGACAGCTCCGGCTCGAATATCAGCCCGTTGCCGATTTGCGCACCGGGGAAATCGTCGGTGTGGAATCCCTTGTTCGCTGGCAGCATCCCACCCTGGGCCTGCTGCCCCCCTCGGAATTCATTCCGCTCGCCGAGGAGACCGGCGACATCGATGCTGTGGGCTGCTGGGTACTCGACACCGCCAGCCGCCAGGCGGCCAGCTGGCGGGCAACCTTCCCGCACTGCGCAAACCTGTGGATTGCCGTCAACCTCTCGACCATCCAGCTCCCCAATCCGCGGAATCTGGCGGCCATCAAGCGGATCCTGGCCCACCCCGCGGCGGAGGCCCACAAGGTGGTCCTGGAAGTCACGGAAACGGCCCTGGCGGGCAGTACGGACGGCGGCGTCGCTGCGCTCAAGACGCTGAAGGATACGGGCGTCCGCGTGGCTATCGACGATTTCGGGACGGGTTATTCTTCCCTCAGCTCATTGGCGGTGCTGCCCGCTGACATCCTCAAGATCGGGCGTTCATTCCTGGGGAGGCAGGCATCCCAGGCCCAGGCCGCCGCGATGCTCGAAGGCATCCTGGGGCTGGCCCGAATGCTGTCCCTGGACGTCATCGCCGAGGGCATCGAGGAACCAGGGCAGCTGGAGCTCCTCCGCGAGCTGGACTGCCAGATGGGGCAGGGATACCTCCTGGCCCGCCCCTGCCCGGCCGAGGCGCTCGCGGCGCTGTTGGCCGCAGGTGCCCGCCTGCAGCCCGGCCCGGCCGCCCTCGAGAAAGCCATCGATTCCTGAGGAATACCGGGCCGCCCGCCGCGGTTCTTGGCAAGGACGGCTGTTCCCTAACAGGCACCTTCCCAAAGCGGCAAGGCAGCGAAACGGAGACTCACATGGCACGGACATCTGCACCAAAGGTTCACCTCGGCGACGGCTTGGGCGTCAGCCCGCTCGGCTTCGGCGGCATGGCCCTCACGCCGGTCTACGGCGCCGTGGACCAGGGCGAGGCATTGCGCACCCTCCACCACGCGGTGGACGCGGGAGTCACCTTCATCGACACCGCGGATATCTACGGCGGCGGCAGTAACGAGGAGCTCATCGCCCGGTTGCTCAAGGAACGGCGGGACGAAGTGCAGCTGGCCACCAAGTTTGGCCTGGTCGGCAACCCGGCGAACGGCTACACGGACATCCGGGGCGACCGCGCCTACATCCGGCAGGCGGTCGAGGCCAGCCTCAAACGCCTCGGCACGGACACTATCGACCTGTACTACATGCACCGCCGTGACCTCCGCGTTCCGATTGTGGAAACCGTGGAGGCCATGGCGGAGCTGGTGCAGCAAGGCAAGGTGCGGCACCTCGGCCTGTCGGAAGTGACCGCCGGGGAGCTGCGCGAGGCCAGCAGCGTCCACCCCATTGCCGCCGTCCAGAGTGAGTGGTCCATCTGGAGCCGCGATGTGGAACGCAACGTTGTTCCCGCGGCGGTGGAGCTTGGAGTGGGTTTCGTACCGTATTCGCCCCTGGGCCGGGGATTCCTCACCGGCACCGTAGATGCGTCGCAGCTGGGGAGCGACGACTTCCGCCGCCGGATCCCCCGCTTTGCCGACGCTGCCGCGGATGCCAACCAGGAAGTGGTTGCCGCCGTCCAGGCGGTCGCCGCTGAATTGTCCGTTTCCGGACATTCCGCAACGCCGGCGCAGGTGGCGCTCGCCTGGCTCCTCGCCCAGGGCGAGAGGCTGGGCTTGCCGGTGGTCCCGATTCCCGGTACCCGCAAAGCGGCAAGGATCGACGAGAACCTCGGCGCCCTGGCGCTCAGCTTCACCCCGGCGCAACTGGAGAAGCTCGACGCCGCTGCAGACGCCGTCGTCGGCTCCCGGTCCGCGGACCCCAACTGGGTGTCCGAGGGCCGTGAATAGGGCCTCCGTAGACTGATCCCCATGGATTCCCTCATTCACGACTTGCGTGACATCACCATCCGCCGGATTTCAGTCAGCGAGATGGACAACAACGTGTACCTGCTCACCGCGAAGGGGTCCGGCGCGCAGCTGCTCATTGATGCGGCCGATGACCTGGCCGCCATCCAGGGACTGCTGGCCGACGCCGCAGCGGATACCGCAGCGGAACCTAAACTGGCCCTGATTGCCACGACGCACCAGCACTGGGACCACGTCCGTGCGCTGCCCGGACTGGTGGAGGCCACCGGAGCCAGGACTGCTGCCGGAACAGAGGATGCTCCGGAGCTGCCCGTGCCGGTGGATGTGCTGCTGGATCACGGGGATGTGGGCAACTTCGACGGCTTCGACGTGACGGCCGTCCACCTGCGCGGGCACACCCCGGGGTCCGTCGCGCTGGTGTACCAGGACCCGGAAGGCCCGGCGCACATTTTCTCCGGAGACTCGCTGTTCCCCGGCGGCGTGGGCAACACGCAGCAGGATCCTGAGCGGTTCAACCAGCTGATCAAGGATGTGAACGAGCGGCTGTTCGGGGCCTATCCGGACGACACCGTGGTGCATCCGGGCCACGGCAAGCCGACCACCCTTGGCGCGGAACGCCCGCACCTCGCGGAGTGGCGCGCCCGCGGCTGGTAGTAGGCGCTGCGCTTTGTAATTTGCGCTGCGCGAAATGCCGGTCGCTGCGAATTTCCCGTAGCGTCCGGCATTCCACGTAGCGCGAGCTACTTTATGTAGCGGAAACCCGAACCTTAGCGGCTGCGGCGTTCGTTCGACGCCGGAGCTGACGCGCGGCGGGGGCCGCTACGTGCCGGACGGCCTTCGCCGGAGCGGCCGTTGCCGCCGCCGGAGTATGATCCGCCCGAGGTACCACCGGTGTTGGAGGACCAGACTGCGGCGTTGCCGCCGGCCGAGCCGGACTTGCTGCCGGCAGCAGCGCGCTGGCCCGTTGCCGGACGTCCGCTGCGCTGGCCGCCTGTTGCCGCGCCGGTGCGGGGAGCACCGCCACGGGCGGACCCGCTACGGGGTGCACTGGTGCGGGTTGCGCCGCCGCGGGCGTCACCGCGCCCTTCGGTCGCACGGGCGTCGGACCCGCGGCCGGCCGATGCACGGCCACCTGCTGCGGGAACGTCGTTGTGGTGCGAGTAAGCGGTGGTGCGGCCACGGCCGCGGGCATTGCGGCGCTCGGCGCGCTCGGCGTCGGCGCGGTCCTGGTTCTTCTCCGCCACGCGCTCAGCGGCGTTGCGGGCAGCTGCCTGGCCTTCGTAGGCCACGGCGCGGCGTTCCGAACGCGGAAGATCCGTGCGGGGAGCCTCGGCCGAAACCCGGCCGCGTCCGCCACGGCCGCCGCGGCCACCCGCGGTGGGTGCAGCCTGGGTGGTGCGGCGGGCGCGCTTGCGCTCTGCATTGGCACCGGTGGAGCTGCCGCCGCCCTGGTTGGACTTGGCGGCCAGCAGTGCGGCGCGGGTGCGGGGATCGATCTTGTCGGCCATTTCGCCGACCAGTTCTGCAACCAGCGGTGAGTTGGCGGTGACGCGCTCGAAGTTGACCTCGACGCCGGCAGCCTTCATGAGCTTCTTGACGTCGGACTGCTGCTCCGGCAGGGTTAGCGTGACCACGGTGCCGTCGGAGCCGGCGCGGGCGGTACGGCCCGAGCGGTGCAGGTATGCCTTGTGCTCTGTGGGCGGATCCACGTGGATGACCAGCTCCACGTCGTCGACGTGGACGCCGCGGGCCGCGACATCGGTGGCCACCAGGACGCGGACTTCGCCGGAGGAGAACTCGGCCAGGTTCCGGTCGCGGGCGTTCTGCGAGAGGTTGCCGTGCAGATCGACGGCGGGGATGCCGGCGTCGGTCAGGGTCTTGGCAAGCTTGCGGGCGTGGTGCTTGGTGCGCATGAAGAGCACGCGGCGGCCGGCGCCGGAGGCGAGCTCGACGATCAGCTGCTTCTTGACGGTCTGGTCGTTGACGACGAGGACGTGGTGTTCCATCGTGGTCACGGCGGCCTGGGATTCATCCACGGCGTGGGTCAGCGGGTTGGACAGGTAACGCTGGACGATCTTGTCCACGCCGTTGTCCAGGGTGGCAGAGAACAGCAGGCGCTGGCCCTGGCTGGGGGTCATGTCCATGAGCTTCTTGACCACCGGCAGGAAGCCGAGGTCGGCCATGTGGTCGGCCTCGTCCAGCACGGTGATCTCGACACCTTCGAGGGTCAGGATGCGCTGGCGGATCAGATCCTCCAGGCGGCCCGGGCAGGCGATGACGATGTCCACGCCGGCACGCAGGGCCTTTTCCTGGCGGGCCTGGGAGATGCCGCCGTAAATCACGGTGGTGGTCAGGCCCATGGCCTTGGCCATCGGCTCGATGGTGGCGTTGATCTGGGTGGCCAGCTCACGGGTCGGCGCGAGGACCAGGCCCATCGGGCGGCCGGGCTTGCGGAAGTGCTTGGCTTCCCGCTCGGCGAGTCGTGCCACAAGCGGGATGGCGAAGGCGATGGTCTTGCCGGAGCCGGTGCGGCCGCGGCCCAGGACGTCGCGTCCGGCCAGGGTGTCCGGGAGTGTCTTGACCTGGATCGGGAAGGGCTCCACGATCCCCTGGGCGGTCAGGGTGTCGGCAAGTGCTTTGGGCGTGCCGAGGGCAGCAAAAGTAGTCATGTGTTTCAAAGGTCTTTCAGGCGGTATCCGTTTGGATATCGGCCCCCGGCGCCGGTTGGCCCAGGGGTTCGCCGAAGAAAAGTCAGGTGATCAACCGGGCTGCTACTAACCTTGCGGCAGCGGCAACCGGGACCAAATAGAACGCGTTCATCGACGCAGGATGTGCCTCTCACATGAAAAAAACCCACTCCCTGCCGGTTGGAACCTTAGGGGGATCCGGTTGATGAACCGGATCAAAGTGGGCATCACTGCACATCAAGTTCCATCAGTCTATCATCTGGCGGGCCGCCCACCGGACCCGCCGCTGCCGCCGACCACCCGGAGTGCCAGCCTGGGGCAGAGCTTGACGGCTTCGTCCGCGGCATCCGCGTCGTCCCGGCCGATCGCAATATCCGTGCGGTCGCCGCGCCGGGCCACCGGATAACCCCAGTCGTCGCGCCCCAGCAGTCCCGGCAGCAGCTCAGTGCACAGGCCGCGGCCGTCGCACTTGGTCCAGTCGATGTGCAGGGTCCGGCTCACGCGGCCCTCCCGTTCACGGTTGTGCAGGTGCCGGCCAGGTGCGCCTTGATCTCATCGGAGAAGACGTCCAGCGCGCTGCTGATCAGTTGGATGGTTCCGTCCGGATGGTGGCAGGCTCCCCGGCCCGCGACGAGCTTGCCCAACCGTTCCAGCTCCTTGACCAGCCGGGGGTCCCGTTCGCGGTAGGCGATGCGGTTGAGGACCCCGGCCATCGCGGGCAGCCCGAACATGCAGGGACCGCACTGCCTTGCGGACTCCCCCGCCAGGTAATCGACGATCCGGGCCGTGGTCTCCAGCCCGCAATACCCGGCAGGGAGTACGTGGAACACACCCGCGCCCGGGCGGACCGCATGGCTGGCCGGCCCGGAAACGGACAGCTTGTAATCATGGGGCTTCACCCAGCGGCCATGGTAGCCGCCGACCAGCACCGCGGCTACGTCGGCCGCGTCGATTTGGGAGCTGTAGAGAATCTCCCCTAGAGATTCGTTCCCTGCCACCTCCAGAACCTGGTCCGGGCCCGGACCCGACACGGAAATCAGCCGGGTGCCCGGATCGACGGCGGACCCCACGCTGCGGAACCACACCGCCCCATAGCGGGCGATCAGGGCGATGTGCGCCAGCGTCTCCACATTCAGCACCAGCGTGGGGCGGTTCTTCAGGCCGGATTCGCTCAACCGGCGCCGTTTGTCGAACGGCAGCGCAGAGCCCGTTGCGATCGCGTTGACCGCGGCGCTCGCCTCACCCGCAATGAACCGGTCCGGAGCTTCCACCAACCGGATCCCGCGGGCGGCCGGTCGCTCGGAGATGGCCCGTTCCACGGCAGGGAAACTTGCGGCCCCGGCGTACAGATACAGCTGCGAGCCGCCGACGGCGCGTGAGGCCGCCAACAGCCCATCGATCACCAGGTGCGGGGCCTCGGCCAGCAGCGTCTTGTCCTTGAAGCTGAGCGGTTCTCCCTCGGCGCCGTTGCCAATGACAACGGGCCGCGGCGCAAGGATCCCCGCAGACCGGGATTGCGCCGTGGCGGCCAATTTGCGCCACGATGCGAAGGCTGCTCCGCCGCGCCCGGTCAGGCCCGAGGCTTTCAGCACGCTGATGAGTTCCGGGCCCACGCTGTCCAGGTCCAGCGGACCGAACGTATCCACATGGCGCGCGAAACCGGCATGAGTACCTGCCGCGAACAGCCGAAACGTGCCGAACGGCGCGCGCCATCCGGTCGACTCAGGAAGGGCGGTCTCCTTGAATGTCATCGCAGGCCTCCTTCGCGGGCTTTGGCTGTTTCGAGGAAAGTGGAGGAAAGGCGCCAGATGACCGCGCCGCCAACGGCCGCCACGGAAGCGACAGCAAGCACCAGGAACCATTTGCCGGTTCCGTCTGTCCCATTGCCGATTGCGTGCGCCAACGCGATGGGCCACATGGCGTACGTGAGCCAGTGGACTGCTTTGAACGTGCGTTGGCCGAGCCGGTGGCGCAGGAGTCCTGTGACGACGACGGCGGCCACAAGGTCCAGGGCAACGGTCCCCAGCCCCTGCCAAAACGGCCGGTATGCGCCCACGAAAGGAACCAGGACGTCGATCACGTTGAGCTTGGCGTAGGAATCGAACAGCAGCGAGCCCACATGCAGGCCCAGGAACACGGTGGCGAGTAAGGCGATATTACGGTGAAGCAGCGAGATGGAAAACCGGGGAAGCACCAGCAGCGGGCGGCCTGAACGGTTCAGGATGCCCAGCAACACTGAAAAAGTGAACAGGGCCAGGGAAACGAACCCACTCACGCGGCCAAATGCCCACAGAGCCTCATCCATTGACTTCCCCTCCCGCGATGGCATGGTGGTCCGCCGCTTCCGCCGGCCACCCGCCGGTGTGAACGGTCCGCCCGTTCCCGTCCACGAAACGCGCGGGAATGCCCTCGCGCCGGAACCAGTCCACAGCAGCAAAGCCACGGACCACGCCGGCCGTGCTGTAGGCGTTGGCTTCCAGGCACGTGGGCGCGGCCACTGTGACCGAACGCCACACCGGCTCCGAGGGCAGGCCGAAGCGGGGATCAAGAATGTGATGGACCTGCGCCCCGGCGTGCTGCCAGCGGCGCTTTTGGGTACTGGAGGTCGCCATGGCGAACCCCGATCCCAGCGTGGTCTGCTGCACCGGGTCGTCCTCAAGGTCCTGGACGGTGACCTGCCAGCCGCCCCGGGGCGCCGGGCCGGCGGTGGCGAGGTCTCCGCCCAAGGCAACCAGGACGCCACATCCCAGAGCAGCGTGCACCCGGGCGGCGGCACGGTCCGCAGCGACCGCCTTGGCGGTGGCGCCCAGGTCCAGCCGGATGTCGGGAGGCACCGTGATGGTCTGTCCCGTTACGGTGACACGCCGCCACCCCTCGGGCCTGCGGGCGGGCCCGCGACGAGCAGTGACGGGCCCGGGGGAGGCAGCCGCATCCGGGGACAGGCGGACACTGACGATGTCCCGGTCATATCCCAAAGCATCCAGGTCCCGCCCCAAAGTGGGGTCGACGTCGCCCCCGGTCAGGACGGCGGCCTGAAGGGCGCGCTGGACCAGCAGGGCAAGCAGCGGGCTGGCCTCCGCGCCGCCAGCGAGCTGTGGCTGGAGTCGTAACAGTTCCGAGTCGGTCCTGAAGCGGCTGCAAGCGTCATCCACGTCCGCCACCACGGCGCGGACCACCCGGACGGCCTCGGCGATCGCACCGGGGCGGGTCACGGTGACGGCCGCCTCAAGGCCCCAGACCGTCCACGAGAAGTGGGCTTCCATGTCAGGATCCCGAGGACTTTCCGTGGACCGCACCCCCGCTGCCGGGCTGGACGGGGCTCACCCTGGAATAACTCTTGCCGGGGCGGGTACCGTTGTTGCTTGTGGCGCCGCTGCTGGAAGTTCCGCCGCTGCTGGAACCGGTGGAGGTAGTGGTGGCGGTGGATTTGGTGGCGGTCGTATTGGCGTACACGACGGCGGACGCCACCCCCGCGGTGGCCAGGCTGCCGAGCGTTGCCGCGGTGGTGATACCGATGGCCAGCCGTTTGCCGTTACTTCGAATGTTCATGGCCTGTTCCACCTGTCCTTGACGTGAATGCCCTTAACTCAATAGTCCTCGCGGATTCTTTGTGATTTCTTAGACGTCCCTGTCAGTCTGCTTTGGGTGTCAGTCTGGTTTGCTGTCAGGCAAGCGGCAGGGTGACCACCACGGCGGCTCCGCCCGTAGGGCCGGAATCAATCCCCACCGTGCCCTTATGGAGCGTGGCGATCTCAGCCACGAGGGCCAGGCCGAGCCCATAGTGCCGGGACACGCCCTCCTTTCCCGCGTCCGCACGTGAGGAGGCAAAGCGTTCAAAGGCCCGGGTGTCAAAGTCTGGCGGAAAACCGGGCCCGTCATCCGCAACCCGGATGACGGCCTCGCGGCCCTGGGCGCTGACCTGGATTGTGACGGCGCTTCTTGCGTGGTCCAAGGAGTTGGAAATCAACGCAGTGAACACCCGCCCCAGGGACACTTCGGAGCCGCGCACGGTTACGGGCACCGAAGGGAACTTCGATTCCAAAAGGATGGACCGTTTCTGCGCCTCCGCTTCGGCCAAGGCGGTCGCGTTGGCCCCAATGCTGCCAAGATTGACCGGCTCGTAGTCAGCAGCGGCGCGGGGATCGGCGGAGATCAGCAGATCATCCAGGATTCCGGTGAGGAGCTTTGCGTCTTCGACGATGCCCTCCACGCCGTCAGCCACTTCTTCGGGAGCCGGCCCGGCGCCGGGCCGCGTTAGTTTCCTTCGCAGCATCTGTGCCCTGGTGCTCAGCAATGTCAACGGGGTGCGTAGCTCGTGGCTGGCATCGGCCACGAACCGGCGTTGCAGGGCCAGGCTCTCGGCAAGCGGGCGCAGTGCCCTGCCGGCCATCCACACGGATACCAGTGCAGCAAGGACGGCGGCCGCCGCTCCGGTGGTGCTCATTGCCAGAACCAGCCGGTCTGCTTCCTCCTGGCTCTCATGGCGGTCCAACGCGGCCTGCGCCACCCTTCCGTCATGGAAGGCGGTCAGCACCGCGTAGCTCCTCCCTCCCACTTGGCTGGTCCCCGTTTCACTGCGGTGCGATGCCAGCACGCGGCTGATCGCGGAGGTATCGGGAAGCCCTGCGGGCATGTTGCGCGATACCGCCAACTGGCCATTGTTGAATATGGCCACGAAGACGTCCAGGGGGGCGTCTCTGGGCGAATCGATCAAGGTGGCTGCCGCCATCTTCCGGTTGTCCGACTCGCTGGCGGCGGTGGTAACAATCGAATACAGTAAGCCGCCCATGAGGGCGAGGATGGCCACGATGAGCGCCGTGAACTGAATCGACAGCCGCGTCACCGCGCGCCTGAATTCTGACTGGTCCCGCGTGGTCACTGGGCTTCACCGAGGCGGTAGCCGATCCCCCGGACGGTAAGCACAGAGGTCCGTCCCAGCTTCTTGCGCAGGTAGTGCACGTAGGTGTCCACCACCCCGTCGTCGTCGGCATCGGGAAAGACAGCTGCCCGCAGCGCCTGCCTTGTAAATATCTGCCGCGGACGGCGACCCAGCTGGGCCAATAGCCCGCTTTCCCGTTCGGACAGGACCACCACCGCCCCGCTGCCCAGCGTGACAGTCCGGCCGGTGATGTCCAGCATGCCGCCGGGGACTGGGACCGCATCCGCGCGTGTGGAGTGCCTTCGCAGGAGGGACCTGAGCCGCGCCAACAGCTCGTCGATGTCGAACGGTTTACCGAGGTAGTCTTCGGCCCCGCGGTCCAGGCCCTCCACCCTGTCGGCGGGATTGCTCAGCGCCGACAGGATCAAGGCAGGCGTGGAAATTCCCTTGTTGCGGAGCCTGCCCAGCACGTCCAGCCCTTCAATGGCCGGAAGTCCGCGGTCCATCAGCAGGACGTCGAAAGATTGGCTGAGGCCTTCGTGCAGGGCGCGCTGTCCGTCCGCCGCCAGGACCACCTCGTAGCCTTCGCCGACAAGTAACTCCCGCAACATCGAAGCCAGGACGGTGTCGTCTTCCACCAGCAGCACTTTCGGGCCGTCGCTCATGCTGTGAAGTATAGGTCCGCCGCACGGGCCATTGTTAAGTCCAACAACGGACTACGATTGATGCTTTGCGACTCGACGTTTGTCGAGGACCAAACGACGCGGACAGCGGCGGGCCCGCTCTTTCCGGGACCACGGAACAGGGAGGCGCCGCCATGGCCACGCAGCCCGGCAGCAAGCCGGAGAACGCCCTTTCCCACTTGGCGGCGCCGGACGCCATGCCGGACGTCCGCCGTCGGAATCGGGGCGATCCGCCGAACGGCAAGAACCACCGCCCCGCCGGAAAGCCCCCAATGTTGCCCCTAGTCTTAATCCACACCCCAACTGTTACCTCCGTCACATTTGTGGCGGCTCCGTGCGGATGGCGGCGCGGCACCTTGACCGCGACGCCGTCCGCCTGTGACAAGGAAAGAAGCAATGATGTCTGAACGCACCACCACGGTTGCCAGGAACACTGCAACGGAACCAACCAGCGGAGGCCACAGCCAGGAACCGCATCTTGCCCGCGCGCTGAGCAACCGGCACATCCAACTGCTGGCCATCGGCGGCGCCATCGGAACCGGCCTGTTCATGGGCTCCGGCAAGACCATTTCGCTCGCCGGCCCTTCCGTCATCTTCGTCTACATGATCATCGGCTTCATGCTGTTCTTCGTGATGCGGGCCATGGGCGAAATCCTGCTTTCCAACCTAAACTACAAGTCCTTCAGCGACTTCGCCGGAGACCTCCTTGGCCCCTGGGCCGGGTTCTTCACCGGCTGGTCCTACTGGTTCTTCTGGGTTGTCACCGGAGTCGCGGACATCGTGGCGATCGCCGGCTACGTGGACAAGCTGGCCCCCGGAACCCCGCTGTGGATCCCGGCGCTCCTCACCCCCGTGGTGCTGATCCTGCTGAATCTCCCCACGGTCAAGGCCTTCGGCGAAGCAGAGTTCTGGTTCGCCATCATCAAGGTCGTAGCCATCGTGGCGCTGATCGGCACCGGCATCGTGATGATCGCAACGAACTTCACCTCCCCCAACGGCGCTGTGGCCAACCTGGCCAACATGTGGAACGACGGTGGCATGTTCCCGCACGGGATGTTCGGCTTCATCCTCGGATTCCAGATCGCCATCTTCGCCTTCGCCGGCATCGAACTGGTGGGCACCGCAGCTGCTGAGACCAAGGACCCGGAGAAGAACCTGCCGCGGGCCATCAACTCCATCCCCATCCGCGTCCTGCTCTTCTACGTAGGCGCCCTGGTGGTCATCATGGCCGTCAACCCATGGCGGACCATCGACGCCGCCAGCAGCCCATTCATCGGCATGTTCACCCTGGCTGGCCTGGGCATCGCCGCAGTGGTCATCAACCTGGTGGTCCTCACCTCCGCGGCCTCCAGCGCCAACTCCGGCATCTACTCCACCTCGCGCATGGTCTACGGCCTGGCCCAGGACGGCAACGCCCCCAAGGCCTTCGGCAAGCTGAGCATCCGCAAGGTTCCGCAGAACGCCCTGCTGTTTTCCTGCATCTTCCTGCTGGCCGGCCTGGTGCTGCTCTACTCGGGCGACTCCGTCATCGGCGCGTTCACTGTGGTCACCTCGGTTGCCTCCGTGCTCACGATGTTTGTCTGGTCCATGATCCTGGTCAGCTACATCATGTTCCGCCGCCGCCGGCCCGAACTGCACGCAGCCTCGGCCTTCAAGATGCCCGGCGGCACCTTCATGCCGTACGTGGTGCTGGCTTTCTTCGTGTTCATGTTGGTGGCGCTGGCCCAGGCCGATGACACCCGTCTGGCCCTGTTCGTGGCTCCCCTCTGGTTCCTGATCCTGGGCGCGGCCTGGCACTTCAACCGGAAGACGCCGTTGCAGCAGGCACGGATCGCGGAGTGGACGGCTGAGTCCGCAACGGACAAGGCCGCCGCCGGCAAGACAGGTGCCAACACCCCGAGCTAGGACGTTTTGCGTGCCGCAACCCGCGGCGCGACAACCACAGCGACGACGGCGATGGCGGCCGTGAGGGCGAACACTCCCGCGAAGGAGGCGCCCGACACCCCGCCCGCCGTCGTCGTTGCCGTTAATGCAGTGAACACGATCCCGGTGGTGGCGAGGGACAGAGCACCGCCGAGGGAATCGGAAATGGACATGGCCGAACTGTTGAAGCCTTCGGTGTCCGGCGTGGACATGGCCAGCGTCATCACGCTCAGGCGCGGATACATCAGCCCCATGCCACCGCCGGCGAGGATCCAGCCGGCGATCGCGACGGCAGCCGGCCAGCCCAGGAGGGTGGTGGCCAGCGCCAGGGCGACGGCGGCGAGCACCATCGCGGTACCGATCATGATGGCCAGCCGGTGGTTCAGCTTCGCACCGAGCCTGCCCTGGACCCCTGAGGCGGCGGCCCAGGCGATCGCGCCGAACGTCAGGGTCAGCCCGGCGAAGGTGGGTGAATAGGCGTACCGCTCCACCAGCAGGTACGGCAGGTAGACCTCCGCCCCGAAGAACGCTGCCGACACCAGCCCGCGGGCCAGGATGACGCTCGGCAGCCCGCGCCGGGCCAACAGGGTGCCGCGGGGCACCAGCGGCCGCACCGCCACGAGGGCAATCACGACGGCGGCCGCCGCCAGCGCGCTGCCGGCCACCGGGACGTGCGCGGACAGGTTCAGCCCGAGCACGGCTAAGGCGGCGAGGGCAGCCCAGCCAAGCCGGCCGTAGGACCACCGCTTGGGGTCAGTGGCTTTCCCGGGCCTGTCAGCAGCCGCGGGGGCCCGGCCTTTTTCGAGGGCATGGTCTTTTTTGGGGTCATGGTCTTTTTTGGGGTCATGGTCTTTTTTGGGGTCATGGCCTTTTTCGGGGACACGGTTTTCGGGGAGATGGTTTTCGGGGAGATGGTGCAGCCCGCGCAGCGCCGGCACGATCATCAGGAGCGCCGGAACCACCAGCCCCACCACACCCAGGAACACCCAGTGCCAGCTGGCCGCCTGCGCCACGATTCCGGCTGCGAAGGGCCCCACCAGGGACGGGATCACCCAGGCCGCGGAGAAGGCGGCGAAGATCTTCGGGTGCAGCACGGGAGGGTAGACGCGCGCCACCACAACGTACAGGGCCACGGTCATGGCGCCGCCGCCCAGGCCCTGCACCAGCCGCCCGGCCACCAGCACCGCCATGCTTCCCGCGGTGCCGGCAATCAGCAGGCCCAGCACGAACATGGCCACCGACGCGTACAGCGGCCCGACGGGCCCACGGCGGTCCGACCAGTTGCCGGCCGCCACCATACCGATCACACCCGTGGCGAGCGGTCCGGCGAAGGCCAGGGCGTAGAGCCCTGCACCGTCCAGTTCGCGGCTTACCACCGGCATGATGGTGGTGACGGCAAGGGATTCGAAAGCGGCCAGGAACACCAGCGCGCACGCGCCGGCCGTCACCAGGAGGTAGCGGCGGTGCAGGATACCTGCGGTCTCGGGGGCGGAGGCGGGGGCGCTACGTTGCACGGTTGTGGCCTGATCAGTAGTCATGGACGTTACCGTAAGACCTCAACTAAGGTTGAGGTCAAGGTGCCGCCCGGGATGGAAATGACGCTCGGAGCTTCGGTGGGGCCTTCGTAAAAGCCTAGGGGGAAGCATGCCACAGCTTGCGGGCGGAGCACACCATGCCCTGAGCATCGGCGAGCTGTCCGAACGGAGCGGAGTGGCGCCGTCGGCCCTTCATTTCTACGAACGCAACGGCCTCCTCTTCGCCGAACGGACATCCGGAAACCAGCGCCGGTACCGCCGCGACGCACTGCGGCGCGTCGCGTTCATCCGGGTTTCGCAGCGGGTCGGCATCCCGCTGAAGGAGATCCGGGCCGCGCTGGACTCGCTGCCCGAAGGCCGCACACCCACCAAGCGCGACTGGTCCCGGCTTTCGCGCCTGTGGCGCTCGGAACTGGACGCGCGCATCGCTGCCCTTGAGCACCTGCGGCGGGACCTGGACGGGTGCATCGGCTGCGGCTGCCTCAGCCTGAAGGCGTGCCGGCTGCAGAACCCGGAGGACTCGCTGGGCGACGGCGGCACGGGCGCCCGGCGCTGGGACGCCGCGTCCGGGGACGCCGGCGCCGTGGGCGCTGGCATGGTGGACCCCGACGCCGGGAGCTCCTAAAGACCGGGCGCCCACGCCGGGCCCTCCGAAAAGTCGGACGCCTAACCGTCCAGCCGCAACCCGACGGACGGCACGACGGCGCCCGTCGCCGTCGAGTCCGGGTTCAGCATCCAGCCCACCCGTTTGACGCTGCTGAGCATCACCACGCTTTCCACCAGCTCAATCCCCGGGATGCGCTGCTGCAGCGCGAGTTCCTCGGTCAGGACATCGGCCACCGACTGCAGCCACATGATGATCACAAAGTTGGTCCGCCCGGTGGTCGAGGCGGCCAGCCGGACGTTGCGGAATCCCCGGAGTTCGGCCGCGGCCGCGTCATGCTGGCCCGGCGGAACATTCGCGAACCACTGGCACGTCACCGGGAACCCGGAGTATTTCTGCGCGATCTCGCAGCGGAAGGAGAGCACCCGGCTGGCCAGCACGCGGTTCAGCTGCCGCTGGACCGTGGCCGGATGCCGCCCCAGGGCGCGGGCAATATCCGCAGCAGTCGCCCGGCCGTCGCGGGCCAGGAACGGCAGCAGGTCCAGGTGGCTGGCGGGCAGAGGCTCGCGAAGGGACAGCGGCGGAGCGGACCCCGCGGCCTCCGGTCCTGCCTTGGCCCGCAGCGCCGCCACCTGGGCGCGGTCCAGGACGTTGAGCCGCCAGGAGTAGGCGCCGGTGTGCAGCCGAGTGCACAGTGCTGTCTGGTACTTGACGAGGCCGTCGATGTCCTTCAGTCGCGCGGCCACGGCCGTGCCAAACTCCTCCAGCGACTGCGTGATCGCGGTCAGCATCAGGTCACGGTTGCTGGCTGCTTCTTCCACGGTGACTATTTCCGGCACCGCCGCCAGGGCCTCTGTCACGTCGTCCCGGCGGTGCATCTCGCACTCCACGTCCACAAACGCCAGGCACATCTGCTGCGGGTCGCCCATCAGGTGGGCGGTCACCCAGGAAGCCCCGGCGGAACGCAGCCGCTCCCAGCGCGCGGCCAGCGTGGTGGCGTGGACGCCCAGGACGTCGGCGGCGTCGGCCCAGCTCAGCCGGGGCGCAATCTGGAGGGCGTTGATGAGGGCCAGGTCCTCCTCGCTGAGTTCCATTTATCCCTTTCCCGGCTGTTCCTGCTGAGTGAATCCTGCGTCAGATATTGCTGATATGCATTTTTCCAGCCATTCGGCGGTATGTGAAGTGTGTCACGACAGACTGGAGACCCGGGCCGCAGATCCGCTGATGGCCCGCCGAGAGATCAGGAGCACGGATGCCGATCGTCGCCGACGCCAAGGAGCTGCAGGGGACCTTGCAAGGTTCAGGCACCAGCTGCACCAGGAGCCGGAAATCGGCCTTGACCTTCCGCGGACCCAGGAGAAGGTGCTGAAGGCGCTGGACGGGCTGCCCTACGAGATCACGCCCGGTGAGAGCACGACGTCGGTCACGGCAGTCCTGCGCGGCGGCGCACCGCACGCTTCGTCCGCGAAGCCGGCGGTCCTGCTCCGCGCGGACATGGACGCCCTTCCGGTGCAGGAAAAGACCGGCGCCGCATTCACCTCGAGGATCGACGGCGCCATGCACGCCTGCGGCCACGACCTCCACACGGCCATGCTGGCGGGAGCCGCCACACTGCTGGCCGAGCGCCGGCACGATCTGGCCGGCGACGTCGTGCTGATGTTCCAGCCGGGCGAGGAAGGATTCGACGGCGCGGGCCACATGATCCGTGAAGGCGTCCTCGATGCCGCCGGGCGCCGGGTGGACGCTGCCTACGGCATGCACGTATTCTCCGCCCTTGAGCCCTACGGAAAATTCTGCACCCGGCCCGGCGTCATGATGAGCGCCTCCGACGGGCTGTTCATCACGGTGCTCGGCGCCGGCGGACACGGTTCGGCGCCGCATTCGGCCAAGGATCCCGTGACCGCGGCGGCCGAGATGGTCACCGCGCTGCAGGTGATGATCACCCGGCAGTTCAACGTGTTCGACCCCGTGGTGCTGTCAGTGGGCGTCCTGCAGGCCGGAACCAAGCGGAACATCATCCCCGAAACAGCCCGGATCGAAGCCACCGTGCGCACGTTCTCCGAAGAATCCCGGGAGAAGATGATGACTTCCATTCCCGTCCTGCTGAAAGGTATCGCCGCGGCCCACGGCCTGGAAGTGGATGTGGAATACCGGGCCGAGTACCCGCTGAGTGTCACCGACGTAGATGAAACCAACACCGCAGAGAACGTGATCCACGGGCTGTTCGGCGAAGGGCGGCACACCCGCTTCGCCACCCCGCTGAGCGGCTCGGAAGACTTCTCCCGCGTTATGAACGAGGTGCCGTCCACTTTTGTCGGCCTCAGTGCCGTTCCGCCCGGCGCCGACCACACTGCCGCAGCGTTCAACCACTCCCCTATGCCACGTTCGACGACGGCGTCCTCGCCGACGGCGCCGCGCTCTACGCCGAACTGGCCCTCTCCCGCATCGCCACCCTGGCCGCCCGGTCCTGAGAACCCTGGAGAACACCATGACAACCACCGTCAGCCCGCAGCGAGCGGCCCGCACCGCCACCAGGAAGACCATCATCGGCACCGGCATCGGCAACGCCGTCGAATGGTACGACTGGGCCATCTACGCCACCTTTACGCCCTTTATCGCCAGCCAGCTGTTCAGCAAGGCAGACCCGGCCTCCGCGGTGCTGTCCACCCTGGCGATCTTCGCCGTCGGCTTTGTGGCCCGCCCTTTCGGCGGCTTCCTCTTCGGCTGGATCGGGGACCGGATCGGCCGCAAGGCGTCCATGACCTTCGCCGTGGGCCTGGCTTCCCTGGGCAGCCTGATGATCGGCATCGCCCCCACCTTCGCGGCCGTCGGAGCCTGGGCATCGCTCATGCTGCTGGTGGCCCGGCTGGTACAGGGCTTGGCGCACGGCGGCGAGCTGCCGTCGTCGCAGACCTATCTTTCCGAGATGGCGCCGCGGGAACACCGCGGGTTCTGGGCCACGCTGATCTACACGTCCGGCACCGTGGGCATCCTCTTCGGAACCCTCCTGGGCGCTGTTCTGAACATGGCGCTGAGCACGGAAGTGATGAATGCCTGGGGCTGGCGGATCCCGTTCCTGATCGGTGCCGCCATGGGCCTTTACGCCCTGATCATGCGGTCGAAACTGCACGAGACGGACGTGTTCGAAGGCGAGACCAGCACGGAAAAGCGGGCACCCATCTGGCCGCAGATCGTGCGCCACCGCAAGCAGGCGCTGCAGGTGATCGGCCTGACCGTGGGCCTGACGGTGATCTACTACATCTGGGGCGTGGTGGCACCCAGCTACGCCACCACGGCACTGAAGATCGACCGCGGCGAAGCCCTCTGGGCCGGCGTGGTCGGCAACGTCGTCTTCATTGCCGCCCTGCCGTTCTGGGGCAAGCTGTCCGACCGGATCGGCCGCAAGAAGGTCCTCTGGGCCGGCGCCATCGGAGCGGCCGTGATGCACTTCCCCATGACCTGGCTGCTGAAGGATTCCGCGTGGCAGTTGGCCGTGGGCATGTCGGTGATGCTCATCTTCATCGCCGCCAGCGCCGCGATCGTGCCCGCCGTCTACGCTGAGCTGTTCCCCACCAGCATCCGCACCGTGGGCGTCGGCGTCCCCTACTCCATCTGCGTGGCCCTGTTCGGTGGAACGGCGCCGTACCTCCAGCAATGGCTCGGGACCACGCTCCAGCTGCCCAGCCTGTTCAATATCTATGCCGTGGTGCTGCTGCTCATCAGTGCGGCGTTCATCTTCACCATCCCCGAAACCAAGGGGAAGGACCTGCGCAGCTAGTGTTGCTTCGCGGGTGAATCGGCGAAGGCCGGGCGGCTTTGCCGCCCGGCCTTCGTTGTGGTGGGTCCTCACGCCGCCCGAGGCAGCGCAGGCCAGCCGCATAGCCGGAGCGTGGGGGCGGTGTCTTCTAGTTGCGGTGGTGGTCGATGAGCCAGCCGGCCATCTGCTGCGCCCGCCTGGACGCCAGGAAGTCCCCTTCGGGGCCGAGATCCGTCCCGGGCCAATGCGTCGAACATGCCGAGCAACTGG
Organism: Arthrobacter sp. 24S4-2; assembly: GCF_005280255.1. Taxonomy (NCBI): domain Bacteria; kingdom Bacillati; phylum Actinomycetota; class Actinomycetes; order Micrococcales; family Micrococcaceae; genus Arthrobacter; species Arthrobacter sp. 24S4-2. The sequence goes on from NZ_CP040018.1 coordinate 5,119,095, forward strand.
TCTGCCGGGTGGGTGGCGAACGGTCCCGCCGCCTGCTTCAAGGCTGCAGCCCAGCCGCTGCCCAGGTCATCGACATAGGCCAGGACCAAGTCATCCCTAGTGGCGAAGTGCTTGTAGAAGGTCGCCTTGGCCACGCCAGCCTCGGAGATTATGCGGTTGATGCCGACCTGGTACAGGCCTTCCGCTGCGAACAGTTCCGACGCAGTCTTGAGGATACGGTCGTTGACATCCCCCTTCCGGTTCGGGTTATCCATGGTGCACATCCTCGGCAGACGACGCACGGACAGATCCCGCCGGGTCGACAAGTTATGTGCGTGGATTGACGTTTGTTGGGTACGCCCGTTTCTTTTGGCAAAACGAATGAAATACCCACTTCCACTGTACGCCCGGCTACCGGAACGAAGGCGGGCTGCGCGCTAAGGTCGCGCGGGGCCGCGGTGCGGGCCACCTGGATCATTGGTATTGCTCCGGAATCAATGGTTGCCCGGAACCATTGACTGCCCGGGGAGCCATGCGCCCAACACGGCCAGCGCACTAAACCAGGTAGTTGCCTGCCGTTTCCGGCCCGCACCGTCGGGGTCTGACTATTTTCCAACGGCCCCGTTTGTCTTGGCCAGACCGGACTGTCTTGACCAGGCCGGGTCTGCGGAGTGAGGCCGAGCAGCGGCAACAGCAGGCGGCCCGTTGAACAGTCAAGGGCGCCTTCGCGGGCCGCCGCCCTCACCCAGGCAGTGCGTCGTGCGCGCGCATCCCTGAGACAAGACCACCTGTTCTAGCGGTTGTACCCGCGGGCCCTGCCGCAATGGTCCGATAGATTCCGGTATGGTCCAGGTCGCCGTCGCCCTCATGGATCATGCGGGCGAACACACTCCGGATCCGGGAAGAGAGCGGCAGGTTCAGGCCGCATTCCTCCGCAATCGCCGCTATGAAGTTCAGGTCCTTGAGCTGGTTTTTCGCCGAGCCGCCGCCTTCGAAGTCCCTATCAATCCAGCGTCGTCCCTTCTGACGCAGCACCTCTGAGTTGGCCAGTCCGCCGGAGAGGACGGACTGTACTTTTTCGAGATCCAACCCGGTGGTCGCGGCGAGGGCCATCGCCTCGGCCAGGGCCGTTACCGTGGCGGCGACGACAATCTGGTTGCAGGCCTTCACGGTTGATCCCGCACCTGTCTCGCCGAACCGGACAACCGTCGAGCTGTAGAGCCTGAAGAGCGGTGTCAGGCGTTCCACGACGCCGGGAGGGCCGCCGACCATGGTGCTTAGCCGTCCCTCCTCCGCACCGATGGTTCCGCCGCTGAGGGGGCGTCAATGACAGTGACTCCCCAGTTGCGGCGGCAGGCGTCGGCGAACTCAACGACCGCCACTGGGGACACGGTGCCGTGGATGACAAGGATTGGATGGTCTATTCCGGCAGCCTTCCATCCTTTCAAAAGGCCGTCATCACCGTGCAGGAGGGCTTCGACCTGCGGCAGGTCCGGCAATACGGTCAGCACGATCTCGCGTGCGGCGTCGGCCGGGGAGACCGCGACGGCGCCCCCTTCAATGGCCTGCGCCTTTGCTGGGGTGCGGTTCCAAAGGGTCAGTGGAATTCGGTTGGCGAGGATGTTTCGTGCGATCGGCGCCCCCATCGGTCCAGTGCCCATGAGTGCCACGGACAGTGGGATGCCGGGCACCTTCTGCTCAAATGTCGGAGTTGTCATGCCGTTTAGAAAGGGATCAGTCCGGCGAGGGCGGGAAGGAAGGTGCTGAACCACGGGACGGCGGCCAGCACGAGGAGCCCGAGGAACACGGCGATGAGGTAGGGCCAGAAGTGTTTGAGGCTCTTCTCGACGGTTTCGTGCGCGGTTGCACAGGCGACGTAGAAGCCCACACCTGCCGGTGGTGCGAACGAGCCGATACCCATGGAAATGATCAGCACCATGGCGTATTGCACGGGGTTGACGCCGAAGTCGACGGCGATCGGCAAGAGCAGGGGCGCGAAGATCAGTACCGCCGGAAGGCCTTCCAGTAGCTGGCCCATGATGATCAGCAGGACGACCGTGAACAGCATAAAGAGCAGCGGTGAGTCGCCCAGTCCTGACATGAGGTCGTGGATCTGCTGGGACACACCTGCGAGGGCGAGGGTCTGGGCAAGCGGGGACGCGGCAGCGATGATGAATAGGACCATTCCCGCCGTCGTCGTCGTTTCCCGCAGGGTGTCCCCAAGCAGGCGCTTGCTGCCGCGTCGGTAGGCGGCGGCAAGGATGAAGGCGTAGGCGACGGCCACGGACGACACTTCGGTGGGTGTGGCGAAGCCGCTCAGGATGCCCACCACCATGCCCACAGGAAGCAGAAGAGTCGGTATTGCGAAGAAGGTTGCCGACCCGCGAGCACGCCAGCTGGACTTGGGACTAGCGACGCCCCCTTGTTTGCGGGCTCGGAAGAAGACGAGCGCCATGACAACCAGGGCAAGGAATGCAGCGGGGACGAATCCGGCCAGGAACAGCGTGGTGGTGGAGATGGTGGTGATGGATCCGAGGATCAGGAGCACGATGCTCGGCGGGATGGTTTCGCCCATGATGGCCGAGGCCGACAGGACCGCGACGACCTCGCCGCGGGGGTACTTGCGCTCTTCGAGCATGCCGCGCATCGTCGTGCCCACTGCTGCGACGTCGGCCACCTTGGAGCCGGAGATGCCGGAGAAGATGTACATGGTCACGACGACCACCTGGAGCAGGCCCCCGCGCAGGTGCCCGATCAGCGCGTCGACGAGCTTGGCCAGCGGGAGGGTCAGGCCGGCGGAGTTCATGACCGTGCCGGCAAGGATAAAGAACGGGATGGCCAGAAGGACGAAGCCTTTAGCCCCGGAAGCCATTCCGATGGGGATGGCGCTGACCTCGGAAATGCCGCCGAGATAAAGGTAGATCCCGGATGCCAGTGCCAGAACGAATGCGATGGGCAGGCCCAGGAACAGCAGCATGAACAACAGCAGAAGGACGACGCCGAGAAGGACGTTGGGCGTGGCGTAGTAGAAAAGCGGTTGGGCCAAAAGGACGAGAACAATCAGTGCGGCCGCGATGCCCGCCGCAGTGAGCGCCGGGCGACGCTCCTGGCGCCAGAGCTTGAGGAGTGCGAACCAGGCGATCAGCACCATGCCGACGGAAAAGGGCAGTGAGACCCAGAAGACGGGGAGCTGCAGGATCGGGGTCTTTTCCTCCATCTGCTGGACAAGGGTGGGAACGAACAGCGCAAATGCCCCTGCGCTCATGACGAAGACCAGCCAGTCGACCAGGGCGGCCAGGTAAGGCTTCCATGCAGCCGGGAGGCGCATGATGAGGGCCTGGACGGACATGTGCGCACCCTTGGGGTACGCGATGGCGCCGCCCATGAACGCGATGGTCAGCAGCGCGATTTCGGAGACCTCCTGGGTCCAGAGCACGGAATCGCCGGTGACGACCCTGACCATGATGTTCAGCAGGATGACGACAAGCTCCGCGAGGATGGCAGCGCCCACGACCCATTCGAGCGTTTTGTCGAGCCACAGGGCGCCGCTCCAACGCGGGGGACATGGCCGTGGTGGAGGATCTCTTCCGCATCCGAGGGGAGGACCTCCTCGAGTTCCTCTGGCGTAGTGATGTTTTTCATGGGCTTCCAGACTGTCGACATTGAGAGTGGGGGCTTTTCCTTACGGGTGGCCCGGGGAGCAGTCGGCTCCCCGGGCCGGCGACGGCTACTTGGTGGTGGTGAAAGCGATGGCCTGATCGAAGAAGTCCTTGCCGATCAGCTGGGAGAAGACCGGGTAAAGGCTCTTGGAAGCCGCTTTGAATTCCTCCAGGCCGGAGGCGCTGAGTTCGTTTGATTTCATGCCCTTGGCGGTGAGTTCCTCGAGCTGCTTCTTGGACTGCTCGGCGTCGTAAGCTGTTTTAAAGGTGGCGGTTTCCTCAGAGGCGTCCGTGAGGGCCTTCTTTTGGTCATCGGTGAGGGTGTCCCACTTTTTTGAGGAAAGTGCTAGTACCCAGGCGTCGTTGATGTGGTTGGTCATCGAAATGTACTTCTGGACTTCGGAGAACTTGTTGGTCCATGGCACTTCAATAGGGTTTTCCTGGCCGTTGATCGTTCCGGTCTGCAAGCCGGTGAACACCTCAGAGAACGCCATGGTGGTGGGGCTGGCGCCCAGCTTGCCGAAGTAGTCGGTCCACAACGGGTTGCCGGGGACCCGGATCTTCAGTCCCTTCAGATCCGAGGGCTGCTCGATCGGGCGAACTGAGTTCGTAATCTCCCGCCCGGTCCGGGTGAGGAAGGAAAGCGCGACGGTGTCTTTGGCGGCGAGCTTCTCCTTCAGCGCCTGGCCCGGCTTTCCTGCCAGGAACGCCGCTTCCTCGGTGGTGTCTTTGAAGAGGAACGGAATGCTGATGGCGTTCATTTCAGGTACGACGGCGGCATACACGGACGTCGAGAGGATGAGTGCATCGAGGGATCCGCCCTGCAGGCGTGTCACAGCCGCGTTCTGGTCTCCGCTGAAGCTCGTTCCGTTGGGAACTACGGTGACAGTCACGGACCCGTTGGATGTTTTCTTGACCTGGTCGGCGAAATGCTGGGCCGAGACGCCGACGGAGGACGTGAGTGGGTCAGGGATCGAGAGCTGGATCTTGGCTACCGGTGCTCCAGCCCCGCCGGGGGCCCCGGAGGCGCATCCGGCGAGGACTGAGGCTGCGAGGGTGCAGGCCAGCACTCCGGTGAGGGCGCGCGTCTTGGATTTCATGTGATGCCTTTCTTCATTGGAAGGAGTCTTGGTCCGGAAGCGTGAACCACGTCGGCTGAAGTTCATTGCCGCGCCCGGTTTGGTGCGGGGAGCGTCAGACGTTGAGGGCGGATTCCGCCACGAGCGCTTCGGTTTCCCGGCGAACCTCCAAGGCCTGGGACAGGGAATCGTCCATGATGACATCGCCCCAGCCGACAACCCCGCCCTTGGTTACGTCGTTCCGCAGCTTCACGTGGTGGGCCAAAGCAACCGGGAGCGCGCCCGTGGCGACGGAGTGCCTGGCCGAAACCAGCTGGCCCCAGACCGTGTACCCGCCTTCGCCGTCGAGGAATTCACCGGCTTTGAGGTCCTTCTTCGCTGTCGCTACAACGTCGCCGAAGAACCCGATCGGCGAACCCGTGGCGATCCCGCGGAGAGCCGCGTTGGCGATGGACATATTCAGCTCAAGGCCCACGTAGTGGTAGGGGCGGTATAGCGCGGCGTACTGGCCGGTGGGGTCCGGGTGCCACGGGTACTCAGTAAAGCAGCCGGAAACGTAGTCGTTCGTGGCCTTCACCACGACGAACACGCCCTCCTGGGTGTTGTGGGGGATCCAGGTGCCGTCGCGGTTGACGCTGGACATGACGTCGACGCTGCCTTCGTGGGCGAGGACTCCCCCGACGTCCGCCGGACGGCAGATGGTGGCGATCTCCTCGACATCCCCCGGCGTAAACGTCAGTCCGCTGTCGGAAGGTACCAGTCCGGCGCCGTTGGCAACGGCGGCCATCTCGATGGAGGCCTTGGTGCCGTCACGGAAGGAGGTGTGCATGTTCGGGTTCAGCTGCCCGGAATCGGTGAGTTCCTGGGAGAACTCCCAGTTCTCCCAGACGTTGTCCGGGTTCATCTCGTGATAGTGGTCAAGGAACTTTGCGCCCTTGCCGGCACAGACAACGTCGAAGCCGCTGGTGCGCGCCCAGTCGACAAGTTCCATGATGAGGGCCGGCTGGTCGCCGTAGGCCATGGAGTAGACCACACCGGCGGCTTCCGCGCGCCTGGCCAGGGCAGGACCGGCCAGGGCGTCTGCTTCCACGGTGACCATGATGATGTGCTTCTTCGTCTCAATGGCACGCAGTGCGTGCTTCACGCCGACGATCGGGTTGCCCGTCGCTTCGACAATGACGTCGATGTCTACGTCAAACAGCTCGTCCGCGTTGGCAACTATCGTCGTGGAGCGGTCGCTGAGGGCGGTGGCGATGTCCGGGGCGATCTGGCTCTTCGGCCATCCGACCAGTTCGAATGCACCTTCGGCGCGCTTGACGTTGATGTCGGCGATCGCGACCACGTGGATGCCCGGGATGTTGTTTGCCTGGGCCAGGTACATGGTGCCGTAGCGGCCAGCTCCGATGAGTCCGACCCGAATTGGGCGGCCCTCTCGCTCGCGGTCGCTAAGAAGCTTGTGGAGGTTCATGGGGATCTCTCTGGTTGACGTTTCGCGCCGGAGAGGAGCTCTCCACCTGACTGGCGGAGCAACTTCTTCGTCGCAAATTGGAATTTTAGGACCGGAGTGGAATCGGTTCCACTTTTGTACCAGTCGGTGATAGGCTGTGTCAACAGTCACACCGGAGCGCAATCGTGGGTTTCCCAGGTACGCATCCCAGTCCGTGCTGATCGCCTGGCGGGACCGGACCCTCAACGAGGAGAAGAAGTGAAAAAGGCACCAACTATTCGCGATGTCGCGTCGGCGGCCGGAGTCTCGGTCTCCGTCGTGTCCCGGGTCCTGAACCCGGACTCGGGCCCGGTCGCACCGGCCAAGCGCGAAACGGTGCTTCGCGTGATCGGAGAACTCGGGTACCGGCCACGTGCCGCCGCCCGCGAGCTCAGCGCCGGCCACGCACTTACTGTTGGACTCGTGGTTGCGGACCTGGCCAACCCCTTCTTCGCCCAGCTTGCCGACCGCGTGGTATGGGAAGCCCGCAGCCACGGGGTGCAGGTGGTGGTCATGACCACCCAGGAGGATCCCCACCTTGAGGCCGACTCCCTGGACACCCTGCTGGACCGCTCGGTGGGCGGCGTCATTGCGACCCCGACCGGCGGGAACATCGAGAAGTGGGAGCGGCTGCGGGACCTGGGCGTACACGTCGTGTTCGTCGATCGCACCATCCCTGAACTTGAGGACGTGGACGTCGTCAGCATCGAGAACTCAGACTCGGCCCGACGTGCCACCGAGCACCTCATCGCACTCGGCCACAGCCGCATCGGCCTCATCACCGGCCCCACAAGCACGTCAACCGGCCGGGCGCGGATCGAGGGCTACCGAACCGCCCACGAAAACGCCGCGCTCGCGGTGGACCCCATGCTGATCCGGGATGTACCGTTCCGCGGAGACGGCGGCGGCGACGCCGTCGGGTCCCTCCTGGCACTTCCGGACAGTCCCACGGGAATCATCGTGGCGAACACCGCCCAGGTGCAAAGCTCTGTCCGGCGCCTCGTCCAGGTCGGCGTGCGGATACCCGAAGAACTGTCAGTCATCGTCTTCGACGACAACCCGTGGACCGAACTGACAAACCCGCCGCTCAGCATTATCCGCCAACCGATCGACATGCTAGCGGTCCATTCCCTGGAATTGGTCCTCGGCCGGATGCAGGGCCGGCTCCCGGCCGGCGCCCGAACCATCGAGGTCAAGGCGGACTTCGTTCCGCGCAACAGCACCGCCCCCTCATACGCTCCGCCGTAAGTTAGGAAACCCCATGCCCGTCATCGTTACCGCCGTGTTCACGCCGAAAGAAGGCGCCTTCGACGACGTCGTCGCGGCCCTCTCCCCCGCCATCACCGAGGTTCACGAGGAACCAGGCTGCCTGCTCTATGCCATCCACGAGCACCCGAACGGCCAGATCCTGATGGTGGAAAAATGGGAAACGGCGGAACTGCTCGACTCCCACGGCGAAGGCGATGCGGTCAAACGCCTGAACGCCGCACTCGAAGGACTCCTGGAGGAGGCGGTGGAAGTGACCCGCCTGGCGCCGATCCCGGCGGGGACGCAGCACCAAGGCACGCTCTAGCCAAAAGCGACAAAGCCCGCGGGCTGAGTTACCGCCGTCGTCCGATCCGGCGGGAACTCAGCTCCCCCCAGACACAGACCTTCTCCACCACGGAACCGCGACGGCGGCCGTTACGTTCGGTGACGGCCCTGTTACGTTTCGGGCGCCCCGGACTGCCGGTTTGGGCCCCTGGATGACGCTTCGAGTCACCCCGTTACCGCCGATGAACGCAGGCGACGCGGCGCATTGTTTACGCCGGATGCCGGAGCGTAATCTCAGTCCAAGCGCTGGGACCGGGGCACCGGACAAGCTCCACAAGAGCAACAGGCCCAGCAACTGGCCCACGACGAAGGGCTGCACAAGACTGCCGCCGCGAGCCTTCGTCCCCTCGACTGCTGTCCGGCGGCGGCCCCTTGCGGGGCTGCCCCACTCTTGAAGGAATCCCCATGTCATCGCATCAGAACCCTGAAGGATCCACCCGCATCGTTGCGGGCCAAACCTCCCAACCAAAGCGCAAACGCGCCCTCGGCATCGGTGTCGCCGCAGGCCTCGTAGCCCTGATCGCCGGCGGCGCGGCAGTGGCATCGAATCTCAACCGCGGCACCGAAGCGCAGCCTGCTGCCCCTGCCGGGACGCCTGCCGCGGAGCTGAAGCTTGGCTACTTCGGCAACGTCACCCACGCCCCTGCCCTGGTCGGGGTGAAGGAGGGCTTCATCGCGAAGAACCTCGGGGAGACGAAGCTGAGCACGCAGGTGTTCAACGCCGGCCCGGCAGCGATCGAGGCGCTGAACGCGGGCGCTATCGACGCCACGTACATCGGCCCGAGCCCGGCCATCAACTCGTTCGTGAAGAGCCAGGGCGAGTCCGTCAGCATTATCGCCGGTGCTGCCGCGGGCGGGGCGCAGCTGGTGGTCAAGCCGGAGATCGGTTCCGCGGCGGATCTGAAGGGCAAGACCCTCGCCTCGCCGCAGCTGGGCGGGACCCAGGATGTGGCGCTGCGGGCCTGGCTGGCCGGGCAGGGCTACAAGACCAACACCGACGGCAGCGGCGACGTGGCGATCAACCCGACTGAGAACGCGCAGACGCTCAAGCTGTTCCAGGACGGCAAGCTCGACGGTGCGTGGCTGCCCGAGCCCTGGGCGTCCCGGCTGGTGCTGCAGGCCGGCGCGAAGGTCCTGGTGGACGAGAAGGACCTCTGGGACGGCTCCCTGACGGGCAAGCCGGGCGAGTTCCCCACCACCATCCTGATCGTGAACAGGAAGTTCGCCGCCGAACACCCGGACACCGTCAAGGCACTGCTGAAGGGCCACGCCGAATCCGTCAAATGGCTCAACTCCGCTGCCGCGGACGAGAAGTCCACGGTCATCAACGCCGCCCTGAAGGAAGCCTCGGGCGCCGAACTGAAGCCGGACGTCATTGAGCGGTCACTTACGAACATCGTCTTCACCGTGGATCCGCTGGCCGGAAGCTACAAGAAGCTGCTCGAGGACGGAGTGAAGGCCGGCACCACCAAGCAGGCCGACATCAACGGCATCTTCGACCTCACCGCCCTGAACAGCGTCACCGGTGCGACCGGCGGCGACAAGGTCAGCGCTGCGGGGCTTGGCAAGGACTAGTCACTCAAGGACCGAACCTCGGAACTGAACAAGCACACCAAAACACACCAAGAACAGGGGCACCTGCCGGCATTTCCCGGCAGGTGCCCCTGGCGTTCCCGTGGCTTCGCCCGCGGCAGCGCTCAGTACTCGACCTTTTCGGTCCGTCCGCTGTGCAGGGACCGGGTGGCTGCCTCGGCGATGGCCTGCGCCTTGAGCCCGTCCTCCAGCGACGGGGTCGGGGCCGCGCCGTCCTCCAGGGCGGCTACAAAATGCGAGAGTGCTGCTGCGTAGGTGGGCTGAACCCGTTCAAACCAGCCGGGGTGCAGGCCGTCGTCGATGACCTGCCCCGCCCCGTAGCGGGACACGGCACCGGTGCGGCGGCGCTGCGTCTCGGCCATCCCCCCGGAGCCGAACACCTCGATGCGCTCGTCGTAGCCATAACTGGTGCGCCGGATGCTGTCGATCTGCACGAGCGCCCCGGTGGGGAGGCGGAGCGTCACGGCGGAGGTGTCGACGTCGTCGTATTCGGCCAGACTCGGTTCCGCCAGGGCGGAGCCGACGGCGGACACCTCCACCGGATCCAGTCCGGTCAGCCAGCGGACCAGGTCGAAGAAGTGCACCGTCTGGTCCCGCATCTGGCCGCCGGACGCGGCGATGTAGGACAGCGGCGGCACCGCCGGTCCGCGAGTGGACATCTGGAGGAGTTCGACGTCGCCCACCTCCCCGGCGTCGATGATCCGTTTGAGTTCGACGTAGTCACGGTCGAAGCGGCGGTTGAAGTCGACCATCACCGGAACGCCCCGCCCTGCCGCGTGGGCAGCGGCCTCGCGGGCCCGCCGGAGGTTCAGGTCGATCGGCTTTTCGCACACGACCGCCAGGCCGGCGTCGGCGGCGCGGACAAGATGCTGGGCGTGGGTGTCGGTAGAGGAGGCAATGAACACGGCATCGACGTGCCGGGGATCGAATACCTCGTCCAGGTCGCCGACGGCCTGAGTTCCGTGCGTTTCTGCGAGAGCCTTGGCCCGATCATGGTCGATGTCATAGATGCGGGAGAACTCGACGCCCTGGTGTGCGGCAAGGTTGGCGGCGTGGACGGAGCCGATGAACCCGGCTCCCAGGAGGGCGAAGCGCTGCATGTCAGATTCCTGCTTTCTGCGTTGATACGAACGGCTGGAGTGAGGCGCCGGGCTGGATGGATGCCACGGGGGAGACCCAGGCGGAGTCCTGGTGGTGCGAAGCGGCCACAGCCTCGACAAAACGGACTCCGATAAGCCCGTCGATGCCGGTGGGGATGGTCAGTTCGCGTGCCGGGGACGGGGTGCCGTCGCGGCGGGCACGCAGGATGTCCGCCAGGTCGCGGTAGAAGTTCGCAAAGGCCTCGAGGAACCCCTCCGGATGCCCAAGCCCCACCCTGGTGAGGCGGGTGGCGTCTTCGGAGAGCGTGCCCTGGCCGTGGGTGAGGACCGTGGTGGCGCCGTCCAGGTCCTGGACCGTGAGGTGGTGCGGGTCCTCTTGCTGCCATTCCAGGCTGCCCTTGTCGCCAAACACCCTGATGCGCAGGCCATGGTTATGTCCGGTGGCGGCCATGCTTGCCCACAGCCGGGCGGGCACTGCCCCGCCCAGTTCCAGCTCCACGGTGGCGTGGTCGAAGACGCGGCGCCCCGGCACCAGGGTGCCCAGCCGGCCGGACACGCGGTCCGCGTCCAGCCCCGTGACGTAGCGCAGCAGGTGATACGCGTGGGTACCGAGGTCCCCCACAACGCTTGGGAACCCGGCAATATCCGGATCGGTGCGCCAGCGCGCCTGCTTGTGTCCCTCCTGTTCGAGCGGCGTGGCCGCCCAGCCGGAGGCGTGCTCGACGTCGACAAACGTCACCCGGCCCAGCTCGCCGTCGCGGACCATCCGGGCCGCGTGCCGCACCATCGCGTAGGCGGAGTAGCAGTGCGGGACCGCCAGGAACACTCCCTTGTCGGCGGCGAGGCGCACCAGTTCGGCAGCGGTTTCCGAGTCCTGGGTCAGCGGCTTCTCGCACACCACCGAAATGCCGCCCTCGAGGAAGGTGCGGGCAATGTCAAAGTGGCTGTCGTTGGGAGTGGCCACCACCACGACGTCGGCGCCGTCGGGCCGGGTGGCCTCCGCCGCAGCCATTTCCGCGTAGTCCCGGTAGGCCCGGCCCTTGTCGATTCCCAGCACGGCGGCCACGGCGAGGGAGCGTTCCCGGTCGCGGCCGAAGACACCGGACGTTAGCTCGAACTGGTCGTCCAGCCGCATCGCATAGCGGTGGGTCTTGCCGATGTCCGCCCCCGCTCCCCCTCCGACCATTCCTGCGACCAGCCGGCGTGTGCGCGGTTCACTCATGACAGTTCCTTCGGTTTTGGACAACTATTGGACCGGTCCATAATGAAGGTGAAATGACGCGTTAGTCAACCCCTTATGCTGAGGTTGGACCGAGAGGAGAAGCAGCATGGACAGTTCGCCCGCCGTCGGTGACCAGCCGCGCCGTCCCACTATCCGGGACGTTGCCGAGCTTGCCGGAGTCTCCAAATCGCTTGTGTCTTTGGTGCTGGGCGGTTCCGCCAGCGTGAGCCCCAGCCGCCGCCAGGCTGTGCAGGACGCGGTGGCCGAGCTCGGCTACCGGCCCAACCAGCTGGCCCGGGGACTCTCGAGCCCGCGCAGCGGAACCATCGGTGTGCTGCTCAACGACCTGCGCAACCCTTGGTTTGTGGAACTGCTCGAGGGGCTGACTGCCTCGCTGCATTCGGCCGGGGTCTCTCCGGTCCTGGTCGACTCGTACACGGACCACCGGGTGGGCCGGAATTCGGTGGAGACACTGCTCGAACAGCGCATTGACGGGATCGTCGTCGTCGGCACCACCACGGAAACCGCCGCGCTCGAGGCAGCGGTCAGGACGGTCCCCGTGGTCCTCGCCGGCACGCGCGAGCCCGACCTGGACAGGACCGACGTCGTGGTCAACGACGACGAGGCCGGTGCCCGCCAGGCCACGGAGCACCTGATTTCGCTGGGCCACCGGCGCATCGCCCACCTTGAGGGGCCGGGCCGGATCGCCGAGCTGCGGCGGGAAGGCTATGAATCCTCCATGCGCGCCGCAGGGCTGGAGCCGCTGGTGGTGGCAGGCGGCATGAGCGAGGAGAGCGGGTACGACGCCACCAAGCGGCTGCTGGCCCGGCAGGAGCGCCCCACCGCCATCTTCGCCTTCAACGACATCGCCTGCATCGGCGCGTTGTCAGCAGCTGACGACCGCGGCCTCAGCGTCCCCGACGACCTCTCCCTGGTGGGGTACGACAACACTTACCTCGCCAAGATCCGGCACCTCTCGCTGACGTCGGTGGACAACGGCAACATCGCCGTCGGCCTGCAGGCCGGCAAGTTCATCCTGGAACGGCGGGAACGCCCGGACCTGCCGCAGCGGCTGCACCTGATCCCCACCCAGCTCGTCGTCCGGGGGTCCACCGGGCACGCGCCGCCGTCGAACGTCAACCGCCGATGAAGCGGTTCCGTCCGGCCCGGTAGCCGAACACGGCGGCGAGCGCCCCGACCGCCAGGAACAGCACGCCCGCGGGGACAAATGAGCCGGTGGCCTGGTGTAGCTGCCCCACCATGAGCGTGCCCGTGGAACCGACGCCGTAGCCCACGCCCTGCATCATGCCGGACAGGTGCGCGGCAGTGTGCCCGTCCCGGGTGCGCAGCATGATCATGGTCAGCGCCACCGCGGTCAGGCTTCCCTGCCCGAGACCCAGCAGCCCGGTCCACACCCAGATGAAGTCCAGCGGCCCGAAAATGCTCAGCGCGAACCCGCCGCCGGTCATCAGCGCCACCACCGTGTTGATGGTCCGCTGGTCGCGGAACCGCGCGGCCAACGCCGGCGCGAACAGCGAGCCGAGCATCTGCAGCACGATGGACGCGGACACGATCAGGCCGGCCGTTCCGCCGTCCACTCCGCGCTCCCGCAGGATGGGCGCCAGCCAGGCGAAGACGCTGAAGGACATCATGGCCTGCAGCACCATGAAGATGGTCACCTGCCAGGCGACCGCCGAGCGCCACACGTTGACGCCGTCGGCCACGGCTTGGTGCCGCGGATGCCGCTGCCGGATGGCCAGCGGAAGGAACAGGAAAAGTACGACGGCGGCGGGGAGCGCCCAGAACCACAGCGCCGCCGTCCACTCCCCCGATGCGGCGAACACCGGGTAGGTGAACCCTGCGCCCAGGGCGGCCGAGGCGCAGATGGCGGTGGTGTACAGCCCGCCCATCAGCCCCAGCCGGTGCGGGAAGTCGCGCTTCACCAGCCCAGGCAGCAGCACGTTGCAGAGGGCAATGGCGGCGCCGCAGGCCGCTGTTCCGACAAGGAGCGCGGGCAGGTGGCCGGCACCGGGAAGGTCGACCGGGCGGAGCAGCAGCCCCGCGGCAAGGACAGCCATGGCTCCGAGCAGCACGCGTTCGGCGCCGAAACGCCGGGCGAGGATCGGCGCCAGCGGAGCGAAAACGCCCAGCAGGGTGACCGGCACGGTGGTGAGGACCACCACCGCCCAGCCCGGCAGCCCGGCGTCGGACCGTAGTTCCGGCAGCACCGCGGCGAAACTGGAGAATACCGTGCGAAGGTTCAGCCCGATCAGCACCAGGCACACGCCGAGGTAGACCAGCGCGCGCGGGCCGCTGATGCGGGTGGGTTCGGCGGCAGGCACCTCATCGATTTCAGCGTCCACCAGCGTGCCGGAAGTATCGTTCCGGACGCGGCCGGGGGCCTTGGCTTTCGCGGCGGTGGTTGTGGCTTCGTTGCTGGCTTGGTTCCTGGCTTCGGTCACCGGCCCATTCTCGCAGGAGTTATCCACATAGCGACGATTCCCAGCTGCGGCCTGGGCATCGCAGCCGTCAGGGGTTCCGCGCCCCGATCGAACAGCTGGACGGCCGCCGCCTCAAGCCTGTGGATCTCCGGACTGCAGGTCGCCGCCGGGCTGGCTCTCGTGCTCCGGAACGGGGATCTCATGATTTTGTTCTGACCGCGCACAATCCCGTACGTGCTGGCTTCGGGCCAGCGGCCGTCGGCCCGGTTCCGCCTGACGATGTCCACTATTCTGGAAAGGATGAGTGAATCCCCAGAAACCCCTGAACCGACGAACGCCCAAACGCCGGAGGCCGCACCGGCTTCAGCCCAGGAATCAGCCCCGGAACCGTCCCAGGCGGCCCGTCCGGTAACCCCTGGGAGCCAGGCTTCGTTCGGCACATACGGCGGGCGGCCGGTCAGTTTCGTGCGCCGCGGCACCCGCCTGCAGGGACGCCGGCAGCTGGCCTGGGAGGAGCATTCGGACCGCTGGGCAGTGGACGTTCCGCGGCACATCGCCAACACCTCCGTACACCCGGACTACGTGTTCGACGCCGAGTCGGAGTTTGGCCGCAAGGCGCCCCTAATCGTGGAGATCGGCTCGGGACTGGGCGATGCTGTCTGCCATGCGGCCGAAGAGAACCCAGGCTGGGACTTCCTTGCCGTGGAGGTCTACACGCCGGGCCTTGCCAACACCATGATCAAGATCAACAGCCGCAAGCTCAGCAACGTCCGGGTGGTCGAAGCCAACGCCCCGGAGGTGCTTGCCACCATGCTGCCCGCGGGCTCCGTCAGCGAGGTCTGGGTCTTCTTCCCCGACCCCTGGCACAAGTCCCGCCACCACAAGCGCCGTCTGATCCAGCCTGAGTTCGCCGCCCTCGTCGCGACAGCTCTGCAGCCGGGCGGCCTGTTCCGGGTGGCCACGGACTGGTCCAACTACGCCGTGCATGTCCGCGATGTCATGGACGGCTCCGCCGACTTCGTGAACCTGCACGACGGCGAGCGTAAGGGACCCGAAAGCCCCCTCACCCAGGTGTGGCAGTCCGGCGTCGAGTCCCTGGTGGGCGGCGCGCCCGTGAAGGAGGGCCGCGCGCCGGTCAGCACTGAACATACCGGCCCGAACGAGGGCGTGGATGAAACCGGCGGCTGGGCACCGCGGTTCGAGGGGCGCATCCGGACCAGCTTCGAAAACAAGGCCCACGAAGCCGGCCGCCTCATCTTCGATCTTTGCTACCGGCGGCTGTAGGCGGGTGTCAGTTCACGCTGATGGCGCCGACCACTTCTTTGAGCAGGCCGATCCGCGGCTCCAGTTGGGGGTCAACGTACGGCCAAATGACCACAACGCCGATGAAGCGGCCCTTTTCCCATACCCCCACCGTGGCGGCCGCTTTTGCGTCGCCCCGCGCATCGTCATAACCGACCACGACCGCGTACGCGGCTTTGCCGGGAAGGTTCAGTTCACCCTCGGTCAGCAGGCTCCCGCCGCGCTCCTCCAGATAGTGGCCTGACATCAGGTGGGCCCAGCCGTTGGCCTGGGCCGGGCCGTCCACGGAGTTGTCATCCTTGATGACCGTGACCAGGATGTCCCCCAGCAGCCCGTACTGCTCGGTGCCGGGACCGGCGCTGGAATCGTCCAGCACCAGGGTGTGCTCGGGGAAGTCCGCCGTGAAACCAAGCGGGGATTCGATGTGAACTGTCATGGCTGGTGGTTGCTCCTTCAGCGAGGTTCAAGCAGCGGGGGTTCAAGTTGTGGGTTTTCAAGTTCTGCGGACCGGCACGTGGACTACATCCGGGACAGCTTCGTGTCGTTGGGGACCTTCTGGTACGTGCTGACGTTGGTGCTGACCTGGTTCTCCGTGCTCACCTTGACTTCACCGGCCTTGATGTCGAAGCCGGCCTCGTTGGAGGCTGTCACTACACTGTTCACCTGCACGGTGGCCGAGCCCGCTTCGTACAGTGTGGCGGCGTCCTGGGCGGCCGCGGCATTGTTCCCGAGCGCCACGTTCCGCATGTAGCTGTCGATCACGGCGCTGTTCTCCGGGGTGTAGTCGATATCGATCTTCACGGTCCCCTGGGTGCCGGCCGTGACGCTGGACTCGATATTGCCCGCCTTGACGTCCAGGCCTTCCTTGACGCCCTGCGCCACGGTTCCTTCCATGGACAGCGACACCGAGCTGACGTTGTTCTCCTTGTCCATATTCAGTTCCAGGCCGCCCTTGCCCGAAGCCTCGAACGTCCGCCCGTCCAGATCCAGGTTGCCTTCGGCGGAAACCTCCACGCTGGCCTTCGAGGTCCCGTCAGTCAGGTTCTTCTCGTAGGCCAGGTCCAGTTTGGCGGAGCCCGCGGCATCCGTGGACTTGGCCCCCGCCTCGAGCGAGAGCGATCCCTTGGCCTTGTCCTCGTGGCCGCTGGAACCGTTGTCCTTGGCGGCCCCGTCCAAGGTGTCCAGGATGTAGTCCGGCGGATTGCCGGCCACGTCCTTGATGTCACCAACACTGTCCGGCGGAAGGTCCTCGTACATCTGGTTCCGGGCCGCCATGGCCTCTTCGATGCTGTCGAACGTGTACTCGCGGGCCACTTCGCCGGTGAGGGTGGCCCCAGCGGAGCCCGTGGCGTCATTAACGCCCAGGCCCATGTTTCCATACACCTTCACCGTGGCTGAACCGTCCGCGTTTTCCACCACTTCGGTGCCCACCTCGGCGCCGCCGTGGACCCACAGGACGCGGGCTTCGATGGAGGCCCTGCCCGTCTCCGTGTAGACAGGGATGTCCTCCTTCGCCAGCTCCAGGAGGTGTTCGCGGGCGAGGTCCTGCGCGGATTCCGGGATCCCGCCGTCCATGGCCATCAGGTCCTTGGCCAACGGGCCGTCCGGGCCTTCGCCTTCGATCAGGTACTTCTTATCCTGAGCGGACAGGCTGTCCCACCATTTGGCCTGCTCCTCCGGGCCGGCACCGGACATCCTGTCCAGTTGGTCCTGCAGATCGGCCCGGTGCTCCGCCGCTTCACGGGCTTCCTCCAGCTTCTCCTGCGTCCAGTTCTTCAGCTGCTCGAACGTACCGGCCAGACCGCCGGCGCCCGCAGCGGTGCTGCCGGTGCCGGCCGCCGAGGACTTCTCCTGCTCGGCGGCGTGCTGGAGCAGGACCTTCGAGTTCCGCCGGAGGCTGGCCACCACCCGCTCGATGCTGGGCCGGTGGCTGCTGGTCCATTCCTGCCGGAAACGCTCGCCGTCGCCTCCTTTCCAGGGGGCGGCAAGAATCTGGCTCTGGAGCGACGAGGCCCTGGTGCTGAGCAGCGACGCAGCCTTGTCCGCCGCCTTGGCCAGCTCGCGAAGCTGATTGACGTCAGCACCGTAGAAAGTCATATGTCCCCCGGAGAATCAATCGGCTGCGAAGTAGCGGCTGCTCCACATCGTGCCATGGTGCACACGGGCCCGCCATGGGCATCACTCCCCATCAGGGCTCCGTCAACGCCCCCATCACGGGACGGGGATCTGTTCGGCAGCAGGTTCGCGTGGCACGATTGGGCCTACAACTGCCGGCGGGAACAGCCCCGCCAAAAGAACTTCACAGCGAAGAGAACTGCACGGCGAAGAGAACTGCACGGCGAAGAGAACTGCACGAGGGCCCCACCATCAAAAGAGAACTGAGAGAGGCCGCGGATACGGCCGAAGAAGTCACCAATTCACGTCCGCTGGAAATCATGGCCCGGGCCGGCTTCGCTGTGAGCGGCGTCCTGCATTTCCTGATGGGTTCCATCGCCCTCCGCCTTGCCATGGGCGGGGAGGGCAAGGCGGATGTCAGCGGTGCCGTGAAGGAGCTGGCCAGCCAGCCGGCCGGGCCCATCCTGCTGTGGAGCAGCTTCGCGGCCTGCGTGGCCCTGGCCATCTGGCAGACCAGCGACGCGATTTTCGATTACAGCCACCTGCCGAAAAAAGAGAAGGTCGGCCGGAAGCTCAAGGCCGCGGGGCAGGCCGTGGTGTTCGCGGCGTTCGCCGTCACGCTGGCCTCGTTCGCCATCGGAACGGGCAAGGACAACAGCCAGTCCACCAGCGACTTCACCGTGACCCTCATGAAGGCACCCGGCGGCGTTGCCCTGCTGATCATCATTGGCGCAGCGGTCGCCGTCACCGGAGTGGTGTACGCGATCCGCGGCGTCCGGAAGTCGTTCGAAAAGAACCTCAGGATGCCTGCCCCGGGCACCGCGCGCACGGCGGTCACCGTCCTGGGCGTGGTGGGTTACGTCGCGAAGGGCGTCGCGCTCCTGCTGGTCGGCCTGCTGATTGTCGTTGCCACCGCGAGGTCGCACCCGGAGGAATCCACCGGGCTTGACGGTGGATTGAAGGCGCTGCGGGACCAGCCGTTCGGCCTATACCTGCTGGCCGCCGTCGGAATCGGCCTCATCTGCTACGGGGTGTATTCGATGATGCGGGCAAAGCTGGCCAAAATGTGAGGCCGCCACTTACCGGCGCCCCGTTAGGGTGGAGGCATGCCCCAGGTACGCGCCGAACGATTCATCCGACTCGATCCGGAGACCGCCTTTGCGTTCTCCCAGACCACCGGCGACTTCCGGCTGAAGTGGGATCCCTTCATCTCGGCGCAGGGCTGGCTGGACGGGGCCCGGGCCGCCGGCAAGGGCGTCCGCACCCGCACCGTCTCAAAGATGGGGCTGGTGATGGTGAGTGAATACGTCTCCTTCTCACCGCCCCGGAATGTGGGCATGACCATGGTGTCCGGCCCCTGGTTCTTCGGCAACTTTGGCGGCGGGTGGAGGTTCACCCCGGCCGACGGCGGCACCCGCGCGGTCTGGAAGTACACCTTCTCCTGCCGGCCGGCATGGCTGCGGCCCGTCGCGGAGCGGGTGGGCAGCTGGCTCCTGGGCCGCGAAATCGAAAAACGCATCGAGGCCTTCGCCGGGGCGTGCGAGGACCCGCAACTCGTGGCGGAGTTCCGCGCCCTGCACCCCTAAGCCCACACCGCCGAAACCGTGGGTCCGTGCCGGGAGCTGCGTGCCGTCACGCAGTCGCCGGGCCGACCCCGCGGATTCGCTCGGCCGACGCCGGGCCGTACGCGCGATCCCGTCCGGAGTCCCCGAGGGCGGCCCGGACGCGCGCCCCGATTCCCTGCAGCCGGCCCAGCGGTTCAGTAGCGTAGACCAGCCGCACATACCGCGGCGCCACGTCCTGGCCCCACGCCGTCATGGGAGTGGCGGCGATCCGGCCGGCAGCCAGGAGCCGCCGCGACAGTTCCGGCGCATGCATCCCCAGCGCCTCGGCGTCCAGCAGCATCGACCACCCGCCCTCGGGAACCACGATGGGCAGCCCGGCCAGCTCGGCGATGACCAGGTCCCGGCGCGACTGCCACTCGCGGACGGCCCCGGCGATGCCGTCGTCGTCGTTGGTCAATGCGGCCAGCACCCCGGCCTGGCCGAAGCCGCTGGCCACGGTGGTGTTGTAGATCGCGGCGAGCGCCACGTCTCCCATAACCTCCGCCGGTCCGGCCGCCCAGCCAACCCGCCAGCCGATCATGCGGTAGTTCTTGGAGACGCCGCCCAGCGTGATGGTGCGGTGGGCAAGCTCGGGGAACGACGCCGGATGGCGGTAGGGCAGGCCGTCGAACAGGATCCGGTCCATGGCGGCGTCGTACAGCAGCCAGCAGTCCGCATGTTGGCAGGCATCACGGACGGCGCCCCATTCGGCGTCGTTGAACACGTGGCCGGACGGCATGGACGGGCTCATCAGCAGGATTGCCCGCGTGCGGGCGGAAACCGCTGCGGCCAGCCGTGCCGGGTCCAGGCGCCAGCGCCCTTCGTCAACCATCAGCGGGACAAACACCGGCACCGCCCCGGCAAGCCGGACGCGGTTGATCATGCCCGCATAGGTGGGGTCAGTGAGTATTACTTCATCGCCGTAGTCAACAGTGGCCAGGAGCACGCTGAGCATTCCCGCCAGAGCTCCTCCGGTGATCACCACCTCCGAGCGTGGATCGTAGGAGAGTCCCGTTTGCTGACGGAGCCGGTGCGCCACCGCCTGGCGGAGGGCCAGCGTTCCGGTGAAGGGGAGCCAGCTGTTGGCGGCCCTGCTTCCCACTGCCTCGCGGGTTGCGGTGATGGCCGACGGCGGCGGGGCCACATCCGTGTCCAGGTTCTCCATGCGGAGCACGTCGGGATCACCACCGACGGCGGCAGCCACCTTGTCGATGCCGAACGGCTCAATCCGGGCGAACCTCCCGGTCCTGCCGCGGACCATGTGCCCAGCGTCCCACCGGGCGCTGGCGGCGTCAATGGGCGCCGGAGGAGCCGTCCACCATGGAAATGACCGCTACCTTCTGCTGCCGTTCGTCGCGCAGTTCCACGCTGCTGATCCGGCTGATCTGGGTGGGGGTTGCCCCGGTGATCCTGGACCGGCCTCCGGGAGTCGCGGACCAGCTGCAGGCCCGGTCCTCGGTGCCGTTCTGGCCCTTGACCCACAGGGACAGCGTGCCCTGGGTGGGCAGGCTGGTCCCCGTGAACGAGACCTCAGTTCCCCAGGCTTTCTTCAGGAGGGCCAGCTGGACCTGCAGCCCGCCCGGGGCCTCCACCGAATAGCTCGCATCGGGCTTGGGCGGCTGGTTGAACAGCGGAGCGGCCACGACTCCCAAAGCCAGGCAGGCGGCGGCCACCGCCCCGACGAACGCCGCCCACCGCCGTCGGGATTTCCGCCGCCGCACGGCCAGCTCGTCCAGCAGCACGGCGGGGTCCCCCGCGGAAACCGCGTCCCCCAACGAAGTGGTTTCCGCGGGGCCGGTCAGGGCGACGGCGTCGGGAACAGGAAGGGCATCCAGCAGCGCGGGCAGGCTGGCGAGATCGTCCAGCTCCCGGCGGCAGTCCGCGCACCCGGCCAGGTGCTCCTCAAACACCAGCGCGTCGGCAGGCTCCAGCCCGCCCAGAAGGTACGCCCCCAGCAGCTGGTGCAGGTCCTCGGCGCTCACCGCTGCACCCCCATTTCGTCCAGGATGGTCCGCAGCGCCCGCACCGCGTAGAAGGCACGCGACTTCACGGTACCTGCGGGGATGTTCAGTTCCACGGCCGCTTCCGTGACCGTGCAGCGGCGGTAGTGCAGGGCCACCAGGACATCCCGGTGTTCGGTGCTCAGCCGCAGCAAGGCTTCCTCCATCAGCACGCGGTTGAGCAACTCATCAACGCGTTCGGTTGCTTCCGCCGGATCCGCCATGTCCCGTTCGCCCGCCTCGACCGGACGGCGCTGGGCCTTGCGGTAGTTGTCGATCATGATGTTCCGGGCGGTGCGGAACAGGTAGCTCCGCAGGCTGCCGGTGATCTGCGGCGCCTGCTGCCAGACGCGGAGCACTGTCTCCTGGACCACATCGTCAGCGAGCTGCGGGTCCCGGGAGGCGCTCAGCACGAAACGCCGCAAGGCGGCGCCGTGTTCGCGGTAGATCGCCGCCACCACATCTTCATCGAGCGGCATCCGTGCCCCTCCCGCTGTGCTGATCGTTTCCTGCATTGTGTGTGCTGCCTCGTGATGCTTCCGCGGCCGGCCGAACGCCCGCCGTTCCCTCGTTACGACGCCCATGGGGCACAAACGGTTCAGAGTGCCGCCGCATTGAACCATTCTCCGCCCAAGGACGTCGTACCGGTTAGCGCCGGGCCGCTCCGTTTGGCCGGCACGAAACCAAGGAGCTGGACATGAAAAAGCAACTGGGTATCAGCTTGTCCGTTGTGGCGCTGGCAGCGGTTCTCGCCGGCTGCGGAGGAGGTGCGGGAACATCGTCACCCACCACCGCGGAGGGTTCGACGGCGGCCTCCGCCCCGGCGGAAAGCTCGGCGCCGGCGTCGTCCCCGGTCCCCGCCGGCGCGGCAGAACTGAAAACGGCTTCATCGGGCGCCGGCCAGATCGTGGTGGACGCCAAAGGCATGAGCGTCTACTTCTTCACCAAGGACGTCAAGGACTCCGGGACGAGCGCCTGCACGGGCTCGTGCATTGTGGCATGGCCGCCGGTCCTCACCGACTCGGCGTCGCCCGCAGTTGAGGGCGTCACCGCCACGGTGGGAACCATCCCGACGCCGGAGGGCAAGAAACAGCTGACCGTTAACGGGCTGCCGGTGTACTACTACGCCAAGGACAAGTCCGCCGGGGACATCACCGGCCAGGGCGTCGGCAACGTCTGGTATCTGGTGGGCCCGGCCGGCGACATGGTGAAGGCCATGACCGGAGGGTACTAGCCGGCCGCTACAGCGGGGGCTAGCTCCCCGGCGACGGGCTGTGGCCAGGGAGCGGCAGGTCCACGGGCGGTGTGGGCACCAGCCCGGACGGGTCGGGGCTCACCGGCGAAGAAGGCAACGGCTTTCCGGAAGGCAGCTGGCCTGATCCCGGCAGTGTGCCCAGGTCCCGGGGATCGGGTTTCGGCAGGTTGAGGCCCGGGGTGTGGGCTTGGCTTGGCGACGGGGAGGCGGGAACGGCCGGCCTCCCCTGGCCAGGGTGCCCGCCAGGCACGGAACTGCCGTCCGAGGGAGAAGGGGCCGGCGCCGTGGGCGTGGACGCGGGCGAACCCGGCACCGCTCCGGCGGGATCCGTGGCGGGCTGGCCGCCGGTCTTTCCCCCGGTTCCAGAGGTCACCGTCCCCACAAAGAGCGTCACCGCATGGCCGACGTTTCCCAAGGTATGGCGGATGTTTTCATCCGACGCGGCGGCAGCGGCTCCGCCGGCGGCAAGGGCGGCCGCGACAGACAGGGCTGTGAGCGGGAGCCGGCTCTTGCGCCGGCGTCGGGCAGCCAGTTCGTCAACCACCGGTTCCGCCTGCCCGGCAGCCGGCAGGCCGGAGGCAGCTTCGGCGGGCACGGGAAGCGGCAAGGGGAGAGCCGCCAGCGTCGCGGGCGTGGCCATCAGCGCTTCCACTGCGGCGGACGGGCGGGGGCTGCCGCCGGCCAGGGCACGAAGTTCCAGCAGCACGGGGCGAAGATCGCCGGCGTCGTCCATGCCGGCGTCGGCCAGCAGTTCGTCGATGATCCGCTGGTTCGGGGATGAGGAGTTGTCACTCATGATGTGCCTTGCTTCCTATTGAGGCGCGTTCCCTGAGGGCGCAGAGCGCCCGGCGATACAGCTGTTTAACGGCTCCCGGCGTCCTGCCCATGATCTCCGCGGCCTGTTCAATGGACAGGTCCGCGACCACCCTGAGGGCGAGGACTTCCTGGTAATCCGGGCTCAAGCCGTCGAGGAGGGCTCCGGCGCCGCCATCAACCTTGGCGAGTGCGAGGTCCTCGGCCGAGGGCGTTCTGCGTGCGTCGAACTCGGACTCATAGGGGCTGAGGGACGGGGTGCGTTCATTGCGGCGGTAATGGTCCACCATGCGCGCGTGGGCAATGGAGAAGATGAGTGACTTTGCGCCCTGGACTCCGCCCTGCAAGCCGTCGAGCTTCGGGTAAAAGGCCAGGAACACGTCCTGGGTGACCGCTTCCGGGTCATCCACGCCCCGGGCCCGCAGGTAGCCGAGCACCGCGCCCGAGAACTTGCGGTAGACAAGGGTGAACAGCACGGCGGGGTCGGCCCCGTCCGTGTGAACGTATTCATCTGCCAAAGTTTCGAGCACCCTAGGGCTCCTCCATCCCACGCAGCGCGGTCACCTGTTCCAGGTCACGGAAGGCAGCGGACCAGCGCCTGTTGCACCGCGGGACTCCCGCCAAAGCGAAGGAGTCCCGCGATCCACCATAGCGGCTGTACTACGGACGGCCGGCAGAGGTGGGCAGCTCGGGGAGATGGGTGGGGACCTCAGCGGGGAGCTCAGGAGCCGAGGGAACTGCTGCCTGGGTGGGGAGTTCCGGGGCGGCCGGAACTGCCGGCGCTTCCGGGGCCTCGACGTTCGCGGCGGCGTCGCCCGATCCGGAAACCTCAGCCTTGTGGCTGCCGGATTTGCCTGCTGCGTTACCTGCCGCAGCTACGTCTGCGCAGAAGGACTCGATGTTGGCTTCGCCCTTGGCAGCAACGGTGAGGGACTTGAAACCGGTGGAGCTTGCGTCCAGGCCGCCCTTCGTGAAGGCTGTGCACAGGCCGAAGGCGGCGGGGCCGGTTGCATCCGGACCAACAGCCGTTGCGGATGCCTTGGCCTCGGCGTTCTCGCCCTCAACGGCGCCGGCAGCAGCAGCTGACGGGGCGTCAGACGCAGTGGCTTCAGCGTTGGCGTCGGCCGTGGCGGTCTTGGACACGCCGCCGACGTGCGGGGCGGGGGCGCCGAGCAGCTCGTGGGCGCTCTGCTGGACGTCAGAGGGAAGCGCTCCGGCAAAGGCGGCTGCGCCGGTGCCACCGACCGCCAGCGTGCCGGCCGCCAATACGCTCGCGGCAACCTTACTAGTGGCAAAAACAGTGAACAAAGACATGGAACCCTCCGAAAACATATACAACAGTGTCAGTAACGGCCAGGTTGATTCCGGCCTCAAGCTGCGCGGACGCGGTCCGCACTCCCCTTACATCGCTGCGGATTCCGAAAAGGTTACGCGGCGCCCAAAATTCTTTTCGAAGGCGTCCGCGGTGGCGGCATTAGGTCGTGGCTCTCCGGCTGGACGCCCCGGCGAAGGCGCTCCACCGGAACAGCTGACCCGGGGTCAGCGTTAGGCGGCGGGAAGGATGAAGGTCACCGTAGTGCCCGCGCCCGGTGCGCTGGTCAGGCTGATTGAGCCGCCGTGTCCTTCGATGATGGTCTTGCTGATGGGGAGGCCAAGGCCCGCCCCGGGAATAGCTGTGTTGCGGGCCCGGGCGGAACGGAAGAACTTGGCAAATGCCTGTTCCTGGTCCTCCTCCGTCATGCCGATGCCCGTGTCGGTGATCGAGCAGACCAGGTCTTTGCCGTCCCTGCGGGCCCGGGCGGTGATCCGTCCGCCGTCCGGTGAATATTTCACTGCGTTCGACAGCAGGTTGCCCACCACCTGCCGGATCCTGACGGGGTCCACCCGGGCGGTCAGCGGTTCCTCGGCGTCGAGCACCAGGTCCACTCCGCAGATGGCCGCCTGCGCGTGGGTAGCAGCCACGGCACCGGCCAGGAGCTTCGCGATGTCCGTCTCCTGCAGGACGAGGTCCACCTTTTCGGAAGCGACGGCAATCAGGTCATTCACGAGGCCCATCAGGTGGTTGGCATTCCGCTCCACGATCCGCAGCTCAGCCTCTATGCCCTCATGGCCGGGCTCGTCCAGGGCCAGTTCCAGGTAGCCGAGTATGGACGTCAGCGGCGTGCGCAGCTCATGGGAAACCGTGGCGACGAAGTTGTCCTTGGCGGCGAGCGCGTTGATCAGGGCCGTCACCTCGGCGAAGGTGACGACGGCACCGGCACTGGCGCCGTCCCGGGACCGGATGGCACGGCCGCTGACGGAATACGCCCGTTGCTCTGCGTCCTCGCCGGACCAGTACAGCTCATTGGCGAAAGTCTCACCGCGGGAGGCCCGCGCGGAGGGGAGTCCGTCCGGCGGGACAGGGGTGGTCCTGTCGCTGTGAAACAGCGCCGAAGGCCCCGCGGCCGGGGCAAGCCGGGCCAACGCAGGATCGGTCCGCATCGCCCGGTTGGTCAGCACGTCCTTGCCGTGCCCGTCCACCACCCACACGCCAACATCCACGGTTGAAAGAACCGCATCAAGCAGCCCCTGCCGTTGAACGCTCTCGGCGAGGGTGGCTGCCAGATCGCGGTCCTTGCTGACCAGTGTCCTGCGTTGCCGGTAAAGAGCGCCGGCTACGAGGTGGGCGGTCACGGCGATCGCGGCCATCACCAGAGGGAGGAAGATTGTCCGGATCATCGAACCCTGCGCCAGGTCCGCACCCAGGGCTGCTGCGGGGACCACCGTGCTGAGGACGGTCGCAATGACTGCCAGGACAACACGGTGCCGGTATCGGCTCGCGGACAGCCAGATCACCGGGAAGACCAGCATCAGGCTGAGGACGTTAAAGCTGGGTCCGCCGGCCTGCCGCGTAAATCCGACCGCCACGCAGTCGAGGACGGGAATCAGCGTGAATGCTTCGGGATGCAGCCGCCCCCAGGGAACAGCTGCACAGAGTGCGAACAGCGCGGCATGGGCCAGCAACGCAATCCGGAACGTGCCGTCCGCCAGAGTTGCCGGGCTGAAAATCGCCGCGGCAGCAACAACGAGGACCATGGTGACCGTGAGGGGCAACTGGCTCATCACCATCCGCCCCCGGACGCCTAACCTGCCGAATATCCGGTCGATCCCGTCGGCCAGCAAAGTGGCGTCAGCAGGTGGGCTGCTGACGTTGGACCCGGCCGGCCGCCGCACCACGCGAAGCGGACGACATAGTTCTTGGATACGATTCATGGCTCTGTCCCCCCGGCACAGAAAAGAAGCCCCCGGGCTGCTTCAAGGGCGCTGCCCACAGTGTAAACCGGCACGGCGCGGGAATGCCATGCGACGCCACCGTGACGCGACCCGCCCCTAACGGACGACGTCGAGCCTCACCACAGTGCCGCCGTCGCGGTCCGCGAACAGCGCCACCGCCGTGCTGGACTCCGCGGGGAAGACCTGGTCCGTGAGCGTGGCCAGGCCGTCCTGCGCAAAGACCTCCACCGAGCATCGGTCCAGATGGATCTCCAGCTTCAGGCGCCCGCCCTCCAGCGGCACCGCCACGCGTTCCACCGACGCGAAGGCCTCATGGAACTCCGTGTTGCCGGACGCCCGCCGGTCCAGGCTGAGCACGCCCAGGCCGGAATCGTAGGCCAGGACAGTCTGTTCGCCATTGCCGCAGCGGAGCAGAAGGCCCGTTTCCCCGGCCGCCGCCGGCTCCAGTTCGACGTCGATCCGCAGCACGTCGCCGGAGGCGTCCGACGGCAGCCATGTGGTGCCGGCGTCCAGCGGCTGCCCGGCCAGGGTGTACGCCGCAGCCGGGCTTCCGCCGAACGGGTCCACCGCTGCCTGGACCAGCACCACCTTTCCGCCGCGGCGGGCCAGCCTGACTTCCCGGACCAGGGACATGGCGCCGCGCCAGCCGGTGGTGGGTGTGGCGGCGCCGTACTGCCAGTTGCTCATCCAGCCGATCATGAGCCGCCGGCCGTCCGGTGCGTTGCTGAAGGAAACGGCCGCGTAGTAGTCCCGGCCCCAGTCCAGCCAGCCGTACTCCGCCATCCTGCTGTCATCTTGCTGGAGTCCCCCAGTGACAGTGGTCTCCGAAACGAACGCGACGCCGTCGAACGTTCCGATGAAGTACTGGCCGCCTGAGCCGCCGGCGATTCCGCCGGGGCTCAGGTTCACCACCAGCACCCACTTGGTGTTTTCCGCGTCGCCGTCCACCGGAAGTTCAAACAGGTCAGGGCACTCCCACACTCCGCCGGTGGCGTTCGCCGGGCCGAAGGTGCTCAGGTACTCCCAGGTCTTCAGGTCCGCGGACTTGTAGAGGACCACTTCCCGGTCCGTTGCCTCCACGGCCACCATTACCCAGTAGCTGCCGGCGTCGCCGTCGTACCGGAAGACCTTCGGGTCGCGGAAGTCCGCGGATGCGCGGTCCAGCACCGGGTTCCCGGCGTACTTGGTCCAGGTGGCGCCGTCGTCCGTGCTGTAGGCGAGGGACTGCGCCTGCCGGCCGCCCAGCTGGGAGGCGGGCGAATAGGCGCTGGTGTAGACGGCCACCAGCGGGGGGTTGTCCGCGGTGCCGAAACCGCTGGTGTTCCGCACGTCCAGGACGGCCGAGCCGGAGAAGATGGCTTCCTGTCCGTCGCAGGAGATGGCCACGGGCTGTTCGTCCCAGTGCAGCAGGTCCGTGGAGGTGGCGTGCCCCCAGGACATGTTGCCCCAGTCGTTCCCGGCGGGGTTGTGCTGGTAGAAGAGGTGGTACGTGCCGTTGGCGTAAACCAGTCCGTTGGGGTCGTTCAGCCAGTTGCGGCCGGCGGTGTAGTGGTGCTTCGGCCGGTACCGGCAGTCGAGCGCGGTGGTGGTTGTCATGGGGTTGTTGTCTGCTTTCACGGTGTGGCCGGGGCGGTGCGGGCCAGAGCGAGGGGGTACGGAGCGGCGGGCTTTAGCCCTTGACGCCGCTGGACGCGATGCTGTTGATGAAGGAGCGCTGGAAGGCGATGAAGAGGACCACCACGGGAACCGTGATGAGTGAGGCATAGGCCATTACTTCGCCCCAGGAGACGTTGAGCTGGAAGAAGTACTGGATGCCGATCATCACCGGGCGCAGTTCCTCGGACTGGACCACCATGAGGGGCCACAGGTAGGAGTTCCAGGCCGGCAGGAAGGTCAGGATCGCCACCGTGGCGGTGGCGGGTCCGGCCAGCGGCATGACCACCTGGCGGTAGATCTTGAACCAGCCCGCACCGTCGATACGGGCGGCCTCATCCAGTTCCTTGGGAATCGACTCGAAGTACTGGTGGTAGAGGTAGATGGAGAACGCGTTGGCGATGAACGGGATGATCTGCACCTGGTAGGTGTCCAGCCAGCCCTTGGAAATCTCGAGGCTGAAGCCGTTGAGTTCGAAGTATGGCAGCTGGTTGACCCACCAGACCAGGGGCAGGGCCAGGGTCTGGAAGGGCACGATCAGGGTGGCCAGGATGACGGTGAACACCACCCTCTTGCCGCGCACTTCCATGCGGGACAGGGCGAACGCGCAGAGGCTGTTGACGAAGATGCCCAGGACCACCGTGACGGCAGAGATGCCGATGGAGTTCACCAGGAAGCGTGCCGCCGGGACACGGTCGAACACGGCCGCGTAGTTGTCGATGGAGATGTTTCCCACCGGCAGAAAGGCCGCCACAGAGGACATGTCCCCGAAGATCTGGGTGTCCGGCTTCAGCGAGGACACCAGCATGAAGACGATCGGGAAGGCGGCGACGGCGGCAAACAGGATCCGCACCAGCATGGTTGACGCAGTACTGAGTCGAAGCGAATTTTTCACGTCAGTCCTTCTCTCGGGTCAGGTAGCGCTGCACCGCTGAGATGAGCAGCACCAGGACGAAGAAAACCAGCGAGATCGCGGAGGCGTAGGAGGTTTCCTGCTGCTTGAAGCCGGAGCGGACGGCCTCGTAGATGATGGTGGTGGTGGAGTCGAGCGGGCCGCCCTGGGTCATGACACTGACCTGGTCGAAGAGGCCGAGGGCCTGGATGGTGATGGTCACCAGCACCAGGCTGCGGGTGTGCTTCAGGCCGGGCCAGGTGACATACCGGAACTGGTGCCAACGGCTCGCGCCGTCGAGCTGGGCCGCCTCGTACAGTTCACCGGAGATGCTCTGCAGCCCGGCGAGCCAGATGATCATGTGGAACCCGGCCGCCTGCCAGATGGACAGCGCGATGATGGCCGGCATGGCCGTGGCGGGGTCGTTGAGCCAGTCCGCGCCCTGGATGAGGCCGAAGCTGAAGGTGGACAGCAGTTCGTTGATCAGGCCGTCCTTGCGGTACATGAACAGCCACAGCAGCGAGACCACCACCATGGAGGTGACCACGGGCAGGAAGTAGATGGTGCGGAAGAAGTTCACGCCGCGGAACTTCTTGTTGATCAGCAGCGCCATGGCCAGGGCCAGCGCGGACTGCACCGGGACCACCACCACGGCGAAGTACGTGACGTTCAGGAGCGCGCGCCAGAAAGTGGGGTCCGCGAACAGCCGGGCAAAGTTGTCCGCGCCGACGAATTCCACTGGCCGCGGCGAGATCAGCCGGGCGTTGGTGAAGGCCAGGCCGAAGCCCAGGATGGCCGGAAGGAACACAAAGAGCAGCAGCAGTATTGCCGCAGGGGAGATCATGCCCCAGCCGCTGATCTGTTCGCGCAGGAAGCCTGCCCGGCGGCGCGGTGCGGCCGGCACCGGGTGGGACGCCGTCTTGACGGCGGGACGGGGACGGGTGGGAAGTGGGCTGGTTGTCATGGGATTCTCCGTTGACCTGCAG
Organism: Arthrobacter sp. 24S4-2; assembly: GCF_005280255.1. NCBI lineage: Bacteria > Bacillati > Actinomycetota > Actinomycetes > Micrococcales > Micrococcaceae > Arthrobacter > Arthrobacter sp. 24S4-2. The sequence continues at coordinate 5,149,140 of NZ_CP040018.1, forward strand.
CGCCGGGGTACGACGACGGCGGGACGCACCCGCCGCCGTCGTGCTCCGCGGCTGCGCTAGTTCTTGTAGCCGCCGTTGGACTTGATGTTGGCGTCGATGGCCTTGACCGCCTTGTCCAGGGCCGCCTGCGGATCGGCGCCGGCCAGGACGTCCTGGACGGCCTTGCCGAATTCGGTGGAGATGAACGGGTAGGCCGGGGTTTCGGGACGCATCACCGCGTACTTGCGGGAGAAGTCCATGAAGATCCGGTTCGCGCCGCCATCGGCGAAGGCGGGGATCAGGGCCGCGGCCTCATCCGTTGCCGGAATGGTTCCCGTTGCCTTCGCCACCGCGGCCAGGTTGTCCGGCTTCAGCGAGTAGGAAATGTAGTCCATGGCGGCGTCGGTGTTCGCGCAGCCCTCCGTGACGCCCCACTGCCAGGAGGCGCCGCCGATCTTGGGGCCGTTGCCGAGGTCCACCGTGGGCATGACCACCAGGTCCTCGCCGAGGGCGGCGCGGGCCTTGTCCGCGGCCCACGAGCCTGTGTACAGCAGGCCGCTCTTGTTGTTCAGGAAGTCCTGGGTGGAGTCCTTGCCGCTCTTCGTTGCCATAAAGCCCTGGTCCGCCAGCCCGCGGAACCACTTGGCCCACTCCACGGCCTTGTCCCCGTTGAGGACGCCGTCCGCCGACTGGAAGCCGTCGCGGTTGATGAGGTCCGCGCCGAAGGACTGCAGGAACGGCGAGTAGCCGTAGGGCAGCCATTCCCCGCTGCCGGCCGTGCCCATGTCCAGCGGGTACTCCCACTTGCCCAGGGCCTTGAGTTTGGTCAGTGCGTCCTGGAACTCGTCCTTGGTCCAGGGCTTGTCCACCGTTGCCACCCGCACGCCGGCGGCCTTGAGGTCGGAGGCCCGGGCCAGCATGGCCAGCGCGACGTCGTAGTAGCCCACGGCGTAGGTTTCCCCGTTCCATTTGGCCACGGTGCTGGGGAGGTTCTTGGACAGGTCCGTGGACAGCTTCAGCGGCGTCAGGTACTTGGCCCACGCCCAGTTGGGCACGTTGGGCCCGTCGATGTCCACGATGCAGGGCAGCTTGCCCGCGGCCGCTGCGGAGACAACGGAGTCGTTGTAGGAGTCCTGCGGAAACGCCTGCACCTTGATTTTGGCCTTGGCGCCGCTGCTCTTGTTATATGAGTCCACGACGCCCTGGATCGCCTTGAGCTCCTCTGGGTTTCCGGCGTTGTGGGTCCACATGGTGATCTCGTTGGAGCCTTCGGACGTGGCCGAGGCGCTCCCCTTGCCGCAGGCGCCCAGGCTGCCAACGAGGGCGGCCGCGGCTATGCTGGTGGCCAGGATCCGGGTGAATCGCTTGTTCATGAGCGGAGTCTTTCTGCTTATTTTGTATGCGGATGATTAGCCCGGGTCCGTTGGGGGCGCGGCCGGTGCAACGGCTGCGTCCCTTTTGCGGGAACCGGGTGGGGTGCAGTGCTGTGAAGCGTTGGAGGTTGCGCTAGTGGGGCGGGACCAGGCCAGAGGGACTCAGTCGGAGGGGCTCAGGCGGCGGCGGGCCGACCGACCCTCTCTCGATGAGCGGGCAGGAGACTTTCTCCTGGACCGGCGCCGATCCGGGAGTTTCGATATCGTCGAGGAGCCGGGTGACGGCCCAGCGTCCCATTTCGTAGTGCGGAAGGGCCACGGTGGTGAGGCCGGGCCAGAGGGCCGCGGCGATCAGCTCGAGGTTGTCCGTTCCAACAACCGACAGGTCCTCCGGTATGCGAAGACCCAGGACGGAGGCGGCCTGGTAGGCGCCCATTGCCACGCGGTCGCTGAAGCAAAACAGTGCGGTGGGCCGCTCCGGACGGCTCAGCAGTTCCAACGCGGCTTCCCGTCCGCCTTGGGTATCGGCCACACCGGTGGTCACGAGGTCCGGGGTGAACCCGAGTCCGTGCCGGCCCAGGGTGTTCCGGTAGCCCTGCAGCCGTCCGTGGGTTGCCGGGATGTCGTCAGCGTTGTTCAGCATCCCGATCCGGGTATGGCCGGCCTTGATCAGTGCTTCCACTGCCGTTTCCGCCGCCGCAACCTCGTCGGGGACCACCGAAGAGATGGATTCGTCGGAGCTAACGGCATCGAGAAGGACCGTGGGCAGTGTTCCCAGTTCCGCCGGGAAGCTGACCCCCTGGTGGTACATCCTGGCGTAGACGATCCCGTCAACCTGGTGCTGCTGCAGCGTGCGGATTTCGCGGTTTTCCAGTTCAGGGTCGCCGCCCGAATTGACCACCATGAGCACGTAGCCGCGTTCGTAGGCGGCGTCCTGCGCACCCCGGATCATGGCGCCGGCAAAGGGTGTGGTGGTGATTTCGTCGCTGACGAGGCCCAGGATCTGCGAGCGCTGGTTGCGCAGCCCGCTGGCCAGCCGGTTCGGCGCGTAGCCAAGGTCTTTGGCAATTGCGCGGATGTGCTCCTGGGTTTCCGCTTTGACCCGGGAGCCGCCGGTGGTGTTGAGGGCGTGGGACACCGTGGTCACGGAGACCCCGGCAGCTTTCGCCACGTCCCTTATCCCGACTTTCGTCACCATTGACTGTCCTTTGCAAAACGTTTTGGCATGTTGTGTCCATCACACTACACAAAACGTTTTGGCACTGTCAAGCGACTTAACCGCAGGGAGGCAGGAAAGACCTCAGGCCGGTGCTGTGAAAAGATCAAGCATGCGTCCGATGCAGCACTCCAGCAAACTCCAGAATGTCCGCTATGAACTCCGCGGGCCCATCCTCCAGGCGGCCAAGGAGATGGAGGCAGAAGGGCACCGCATCCTCAAGATGAATCTTGGCGACACCGCACCATTCGGACTGGAAGCGCCCGAATCCGTTGTGGTGGACATGATCCACCACCTGCGCGGGGCGCAGGGCTACAGCGATTCCAAGGGCATCTTCTCGGCCCGCACCGCCATTTCGCAGTACTACCAGACCCGCGGGCTCATGCAGATCGGCGTCGAGGACATCTTCATCGGCAACGGCGTGAGCGAACTGATTTCCATGTGCCTGCAGGCGTTCATGGAAAACGGCGACGAGATCCTCATTCCCGCCCCCGACTACCCCCTGTGGACTGCGGCCGTGACACTGACCGGCGGCAAGCCCGTGCACTACCTGTGCGACGAGGACGAGCACTGGTGGCCGGACATGGCCGACGTCGAGGCGAAGATCACCAAGCGCACCAAGGCCATCGTGATCATCAACCCGAACAACCCCACGGGCGCTGTCTACCCTCGGCACATCCTGGAGCAGTTTGCGGAGCTGGCCCGCAAGCACCACCTGGTGCTGTTCTCCGATGAGATCTACGAGAAGATCCTGTACGAGGAGGCCCAGCACATCCATACGGCCTCCGTGGCCGAGGACGTCTGCGTCCTGACTTTCAGCGGCCTCTCCAAGGCCTACCGGATGCCGGGGTACCGCGCGGGCTGGGTGGCCGTCACCGGCCCGCTCGCGGCAACACTGGCCTACCGGGAAGGCCTGGAGCTGCTGGCGTCCCTGCGCCTCTGCCCCAACGTCCCCGCCCAGCACGCCATCCAGACGTGCCTTGGCGGCTATCAGAGCATCGAGGCCCTGGTCCGGCGCGGCGGCCGCCTTCGCGAGCAGCGGGACCGGGCCCATAAGCTGCTCACGGCCATTCCCGGCGTCACGTGCGTCCCCGCAGCGGCGGCCATGTACCTGTTTCCCCGGCTGGATCCTGAGCTCTATCCGTTCCAGAGCGACGAACAGTTCGTCCTGGACCTGCTGCGCGAACAAAAGATCCTGGTCTCACACGGCTCGGCCTTCAACTGGCCCCGGCCGGACCACTTCCGTTTCGTCATCCTGCCCGCCGTCGAAGACATCGAGGAAGCCGTGCGGCGGATCTCCACGTTCCTCGCCTCGTACCGGAGCAGCGCAGCGGAATAGGGATGCCGCCCCGGGGTCCCCGGCACCCGCCAGTCCATCGCGGACCGTTGACTTGTCTCGTGGACTTAATTTAGCGTTCCCCGAACTGACAACGTTGTCTTCCTGCGGAAAGGCACGCGCGATGAAGGGCGACCTCAGCACTATGTACACAACACGAACCGTAAGCTTGCGGGCAATCACCGGCGTGGCATTGGCGGGCCTGGCCCTCGCGGGTGCCCTGGCCGGATCCGTCCCGGCCGGAGCGGCCACCACGCCGGGCGAAGAGCAGTACCGCCCGGCGATCCATTTCTCGCCGGAAAAGAACTGGATGAACGATCCCAACGGGATGGTCTTCTACAAGGGCGTTTACCATCTCTACTACCAGCACAATCCGTCCGGAAACACATGGGGAAACATGTCCTGGGGCCATGCGACGTCCACAGACCTGGTCCACTGGAAGGAGCAGCCGCTGGCCATCCCCACCGATGACCAGCAGGACATCTTCTCCGGCAGCGTGGTGGTGGACAAGAACAATTCCTCCGGCTTCGGCACGGCCACGAATCCTCCGCTGGTGGCCATTTTCACGAGCGCCTACAAGGATGCGTCCCCGTACCGCGGGCTGCAGGCGCAGTCACTGGCCTACAGCCTGGACCAGGGCCAGACCTGGACCAAGTACGCCCAGAACCCCGTCCTCAACCGCAACTCGCCCAACTTCCGCGACCCGAAAGTCTTCTGGTACGAAACCCCCGATGGCGGCGGCTACTGGGTGATGGCCGCGGTGGAGGCCCTGGACCACAAGGTGCTCCTTTACAAATCCAGCAACCTCAAGGACTGGACGGAACTCAGCGCCTTCGGGCCGGCCAATGCAACGGGAGGCCTGTGGGAATGCCCCGACCTGTTCCCGCTGGCCGTGGACGGGAACCCGGACAACGTCAAGTGGGTCATGGTGGTCAACATCAACCCCGGCGGCGTGGCAGGGGGTTCTGCCGGGCAGTATTTCGTTGGCAACTTCGACGGCACCACCTTCACTTCGGACACTACCGACCCCGTGGATTCCCTGCCGGCCGGAACCCCGCTGGCCGGTTTCAACGACGGCAGCTACGGCGGCTGGACGGTCAACAACGAACCGGGCAACTGGAAGAACGGGCCCTTCGGCAGCGCACCGGCACAGGGAACCCTGACCGGCCAGAACGAGGTGACCGGCTATGCGGGTGCGGGGCTGGTCAATTCCTTTAACGACGGCGACTGGCCGCTGGGCTCCGTGAGTTCACCGCAGTTTACGGTCGGCAGTGACTACATCAACTTCCTGGTGGGCGGCGGACAGCATCCGCGTGTGTCGGACAAGCTGGATAACGCCGCACCGGCAGGAGACCTGCTGTTCAACGGCTTCGAGGTTCCGGACGGCAGCACCCTGGCCGATGCCGGCTGGACCGGAACCGCGGACCTGGCGCCCGAGTTCCAGCCGGCCACGGCAGGCGGCGATTACTTCATCGGGGCCAAACGGATCAACACCTTCGAAGCGGGCGGCGCCCCGGGTGATGACCGCCAGGGCACCCTCACGTCCCCGGCCTTCACCGTCACGCGGAACTTCATGAGCATGCTCGTGGGCGGCGGTCAACGCGGCGCGGCCTCCGGGGAGGTCCTGGAAGCCCAACTCCTGATCGATGGCAACGTTGTCAGGACCCTGAGCGGAGATAACGCCGGCGCCCTCAATTGGAAGGGCTGGGACGTTGCTGAGTTCGCCGGCCGGAGTGCCCAGCTGAGGATTGTGGACCAGGCGACCGGCGGCTGGGGACACCTCACCCTTGACCACGTCATGCTGACCGACCAGGCGGCCGTTCCCCGCTCGGACGAGACCACAGCCAACCTCGTGGTGGACGGGCAGGTGGTCCGGTCCGCCACCGGAGCCAACAGCGAAGTCCTGGACTGGGCATCGTGGAATGTCGCGGAGTTCAGGGGCCGTCAGGCCAGCATCCGGATCGTGGACAACAACCGTTTCGGCTGGGGGCACATCCTGGCCGATGAGTTCGTTGCTTCGGCACGGCCGGCCAAGCCCCGGCTGCAGGGCTATGACTGGCTGGACTACGGTCGCGACTACTACGCCTCGGTTTCCTTCGGCAACATGCCCCAGAACAAGCGCGTCATGCTCGGATGGATGAACAACTGGGACTACGCCAACCTCGTCCCCACTTCCCCTTGGCGCAGTGCCATGTCGCTGCCCCGCGAAGTGGGCCTCACCCAAACGGCCGACGGGCCCCGGCTGACCCAGAAGGCGGTGAGCCAGGTGGACAAGCTGGCCGCCAAGTCTTCTTACAGCGAGAAGACGGCCCGCAGTATTGCACCGGGCGTCCACCCGCTTCCGGCCGCGGCGTCGGGCGATGTCCAGAGGATCGATGTCACGTTCGCCCCGGGGACGGCAGCCAAGTCCGGCATAACGGTCCTGGGAGACGGAACAACGTCCACCGAGATCGGCTACGACGCAGCAACCGGCGGGGTCTACGTGGACCGGAGCAATTCCGGCAACACCGGCTTCCACCCGCTGTTCACGTCGGTGGACTCGGCGCCCGTGACCGTTGATGGAAGCGGCAACGTGACCCTGCGGATCTACGTTGACCGCGCGTCGGTGGAGGTTTTTGCCCAGAACGGCCTGCGCACCATTACGGACCAGGTGTTCCCGGGTGCCGGCGCCGGTCAGGTGGCCCTCTTTGCCGAAGGCGGCACGGCCAGGGTCAAGTCGCTCACGGTCACCCCGCTGGCCGGGTCAATGTTCACGAGGTAGACCCCTGGTGGTCGGGCCCGTTGGATCGCGACGGGCTCGACCACCGGCAGGCTCGCTCCCCGATATCAGCCCGACGGCGGCGTGAACTGGCTCGCTGTGAACTCTGCTCCCCAGGGGTCGCGGATCCGCGCCGAACGCGTCCAATCGGTGTCGTACCGTTGAAGGACTGCGGCTCCGAGGCGCCTGGCCAGATCTGCTGTCTGGTCCCGGTCAGCGACCGTGAACGAGACGTGCCACTGCGCCGGCTCACCGGGATCCGCCGGCTTGACCCAGGCGACCGCGTCCTCGAAGCCGACTGGAGTAAAGTCCCCGGCCTGCCGGGCCCTGATGTCAGGGTCCACGGTGGCCTCCAAGTGGTCGCCGTACCCCGGCCTGCGGATCATCGTCCCGAAGCCCAGCTCATCGAACTGCCAGCCGAATGCCGCCACGTAAAAGCCCGTTGCCGCTGTGATGTCAGCTGTGTGTAGGTCGCTGAAATTCCAGCCGCCGGGCACGTTGACCGCCTGGGCGCCTGGCCGCGCCCCGGCTTGCCACAACCGGAAACCGGCGCCTTCAGGATCGGTCAGCACTGCCCGCACGCCCCCGGCCCCGCTTTCAGCCGGCGCCGACTGAAGAGCCGCTCCGAGGGACACCAGGTGCCGCACGGCGGCATCAGCGTCATCCACCGCCACATGCGTATTCCACGCGGCGGGCCCGTTGCGTGGACCGCCGACGGCTCCGACTTCCTGGCCGTTGAGCGTGGCCACGGCGTACCTGCCATGTGCACCGGGAACCAGGGCTTCTTCGAATTCCCACCCGAACAGTCCGCCATAAAACCGGATGGCAGCATCCATGTCGGGCTGCCCGGTGTCCACCCAGGAGGGTACGCCTGGCGGATACGTCCGGCCGGTCACATCTGGAAGTCGTTCCATGGATACGACCCTAGACAGCCCGACCGGATCCGGCAACGCCTCCGGGCCATCCACTGCACCGTCAACCGGCGGCTGCCAGCGGGGGCTGTCAGCCGACGGGCTGGAGCCAGGTCAGGACTGAACCGTCCCCTTCGATGTGGCGCCCCAGCTCGCCGTTGAAAACCGCACCATAGTCCGCGCTGATGTGTTCCTGGAACGCGGCCTCGTCCCGGTACACCTCGAAGACGAAGTACTCCCTCGGGTTCGACTCGCGCGTGTAGGGCAGGAACAGTTCGTTGCCCGGTTCGCTGCGGACCTTCTCGGTGAGCTCGCGCATCATTTCGGCCACCCGGGCTTCGCTGCCGGGCTTCACGGTGAATTCGGCGTAAAGCGTTTTGGTCATGGTGCTCCCTTTCGAGGATGTGTGTGCATTGGGTCTGTGCTGGGGCGAGGCAAAAGCGGACGGGGCCGGCAGCTCAGGACGGCGGGATCTCACCGGAGCCCCGCAGGATGAGTTCCGACGGCACGACGTACGTCGCCGGGGCAATCCGGTCGCCGTCGATGCGGGCCAGCAGGCGCTCCGCCGCGAGCTTGCCTATGCGCTCCGGGTGCTGGGCAATCACGGTGATCCCCGGTTCCATCATGTCCGCCAGAGTGAAGTCGTCGAACCCCACCAGCGCCACGCGTTTGCTGGCACCCAGCTCCTTGAGCGCCCTCATCACTCCGAAGGTGACCAGGTTCTGGCTGGAAAAAATGGCGGTGGGCGGGTCGTCCGAGGCCAGGAGCTCCCGTGCCGCCAGCCGGGCCGACTCCTCGTCATGCAGTCCTTCGCGGACGGGAACAGCTGACGTCGCGACGCCGGCCCTCCCGAGTTCCTCGATGAATCCCCGCCTCCGCTCCCGCGCCGTTTGGATTTCGGTGCGGTCGCCCAGGTAGGCGAGCTTCCTGTGCCCGTGGGCCAGCAGGTGGGAAGCCGCTGTAGCGGCACCGACGGCGTTGTCCGTCACCACGGCATCGGCTTCGATGCCTACGGGTTCGCGGTCGATGAACACCATGGGCAGGTCCCGGGAGTGCTCCGGGATGACGTAGGCCTGGCTCTTGGCAATGGGCGTCAGCACCAGGCCGTCCACCCGCCGGCCCAGGAAGGCGGCGACAAGTGCTTTCTCACGCTGGGGATCGTCGTCCAGGCTGGCGGCGAACACCGCGATCCCGCGTGCAGCGAGTGCGTCCTCCAGCGCCCGGTGGATCTCTCCGCTGAACGGGTTGGACACGCTGGGCAGCAGCAGGCCGATGCTCAGCGTCTGCCGCCCGGTCCGCCGGAGGCTTCCCGCCGCCATGTCCAGCTGGTAGTTGAGCTGCTGGGAGGCCCCGAGTACGCGGAGCCGGGTGGACTCGGAAACGCCCGGTTCATCGTTCATGACACGCGACACCGTCTTGATGCCAACCCCGGCCAGCGCCGCCACATGGCGCATTGTGGGCCTGCCCTGCATCGCCTCTGCTTGGTAACGATTAGACATCGTTGTCAAACCTCGTCCTTCATTATCGATTTATCCCTTGACTGTACCCTGTGAGCTTGGTTACATATTCCATGACATCGTTGTCAGGCACAACCCGTGCCAAGGAAACAGGAGATTCAATGTTGAGTTCCACAGCCCCGCGGACCGTCGCAACCCGTTTGTTCGCCCTCGGCGCCGTCCTGAGCCTCGGCACGCTCAGCCTGACGGCGTGCGGCGGAAGCCCCTCCTCCACCGGCTCCACCGGCGGTTCGTCGTCGGACAAGATCGGCGTCTCGCTGATCGTCAAGACCACCTCCAACCCGTTCTTCGTCTCCATGCAGGACGGCGCCAAGAAGGCCGCCGAATCCGGCGGCGTGGACCTCAAGCTGGCAGCCGGCAAGGCGGACGGCGACGAAGACACCCAGATCCAGGCTATTGAAAACGCCATCTCCAAAGGCGACAAGGGCATCCTGATCACGCCTAACGGCCCATCGGTTGTGGACGCGCTCAAGAAGGCGCGGGACGCCGGCCTGTTCGTCATCGCGCTGGACACGCCGCCGGACCCCGCGGACGCCGTGGACATCACGTTTGCCACGGACAACTTCGCCGCCGGCGAGCTCATCGGTAAGTGGACCGCCGCGCAGCTGGACGGCAAGAAAGCCACCATCGCGCTCGTGGACCTCTTCGATGACAAGGTGGTGTCGGTCGACTACAACCGGGACCAGGGCTTCTTGACCGGCCTCGGGATCGACACCGCGGACAAGAAGAAGAACGGCGACGAGGCCAAGACCGGCAAGTACACCGGCGGCAAGGGCGGCGACTACGAGATCGTCGGCAACCAGGCCTCGCAGGGCGCCGAGGACGGCGGGCGCACGGCCATGGAGACGCTGCTGTCCAAGAACCCGAACATCAACGTTGTCTACACCATCAACGAACCGGCCGCGGCAGGCGCCTTCGAGGCGCTGAAGTCGGCGGGCAAGGAAAAGGACGTCCTGGTGGTGTCCATCGACGGCGGCTGCAGCGGCGTGAACAACGTCAAGTCCGGCGTCATCGGCGCTACCGCCCAGCAGTACCCGGTCAAGATGGCCGAGCTGGGCGTGAAGGCCATCGTGGACCTTGCCAAGAACGGCACGAAGCCGTCAAACTCCGAGGGCCTGGACTTCTTCAACACCGGTGTGGAGCTGGTGACCGACAAGGCGGCGTCCGGCGTCAAGAGCATCACCACAGGTGATGCTGCCAAGATCTGCTGGGGCAAGTAGTCCCGTGACAGGAGCAATCGTGACACAGCAACAAACGGCGGGACCGCCCGGCGCCGGGCACGTTGACCTGGCCGAGGAGTTCCTGGACCGCCAGACACCCCTCAGCCGGATCCGCAACGTCCTGCACCGCTACCCGGCACTCAGCCCGGCCATCGTCCTGCTCGTGGCGGTGATCATCTTCGGACTTCTCAACGACCGCTTCCTGCGGGTGGAGAACCTGTCGCTGATCACCCAGCAGGTGGCCGTCGTCGGCACCCTGGCCATCGCGCAGACGCTGATCATCCTCACCGCGGGCATCGACCTTTCCGTGGGCGCCGTGATGATCCTGGCCTCCATGGTGGTGGCCCAGCTGGCCGTCGGCAGCGGGATGCCCGGGCCGCTCGCCCTGCTGGCCGGACTCGTCGTCGGCCTGGCAGCCGGTGCGCTCAACGGCTTCCTGGTGACGCGGTTCAGGCTCCCCCCGTTCATCGTGACGCTGGGAACCCTGAACATCTTCATCGCGCTGACCCTGCTGTATTCCGGCGGGTCCACAGTCCGCGGCTCCAGCATGCCGGCGCTGCTGACCTGGACGGGAAGCACCTTCCCCATCGGGCCGGTCCGGATTTCCACCGGTGTGGTGATGATGCTGCTGCTGTACGTGGTGGTCGCGTTCATTCTGGGTAAGACAGCATGGGGACGGCATGTGTACGCCGTGGGTGACGACAAGGAAGCCGCCCGGCTCGCGGGCATCCCGGTAAACCGTGTGCTCATGAGCGTGTACCTCGCCGCCGGCGCCGTCCTGGCCATCGGCGCCTGGATCCAGATCGGCCGGACCAACGCCGCCAGCCCCAACGCCGGCGTGGATCTGAACCTGGACTCCATCACCGCCGTCGTCATCGGCGGAACCAGCCTCTTCGGTGGCCGCGGCTCGGTCTGGGGATCACTCCTCGGTGCCCTCATCGTCGGCGTGTTCCGTAATGGCCTGTCCCTGGCCGGCCTGGACGTGCTTTACCAGACGCTCGCCGTCGGCATCCTGATCATCCTCGCTGTGTCCATCGACCAGTGGATCCGAAAGGTCAAGTCATGACCGCCACAGATATCCCGCCCACGAAGACGGAGACGCGCCAGCCGATCCTCCAGGCCCGGAACCTCGTCAAGACGTTCGGCCGGGTGGTTGGCCTGGACGGAGTCAGCCTGGACCTCTACCCCGGCGAAGTGCTGGCCGTCATCGGCGACAACGGCGCGGGCAAGTCCACACTGATCAAGTGCCTGACGGGCGCAGAGATCCCGGACTCCGGGGAACTGATGGTTTCCGGCCAGCAGGTCCATTTCAAGCGGCCGCAGGACGCCCGGGTACACGGCATTGAAACCGTGTACCAGAACCTGGCAGTCTCGCCTGCCTTGGACGTGGCCTCCAACCTCTTCCTGGGCCGGGAGGAACGCCTGTCCGGCCCGCTCGGCAAGATCTTCCGCGTCCTCGACACCAAAGGCATGCGCCGCAAGGCCAAGGAAGAGCTGAACCGGCTGGGCATCTCCACGCTGCAGGACGTGACAGTGCCGGTGGAAAACCTTTCCGGCGGCCAGCGCCAGGCGGTCGCGGTGGCAAGGGCCGCCGCGTTCGGCTCCAAGGTAGTTGTCCTGGACGAGCCGACGGCCGCGCTTGGCGTGCGCGAATCCAACCAGGTCCTGCAACTGGTCCGGGACCTGCGGGACCGCGGGCTCCCCGTGATCCTGATCAGCCACAACATGCCGCACGTGTTCGACGTCGCGGACCGCATCCACATCCAGCGGCTAGGCAAGTGCGCTGCCACCATCACACCGCAGTCCCACAGCATGACGGACGCGGTTGCCATCATGACCGGCGCAGCCACGGCCTAAAACACCCCCGCAGCATCCCCCAGCTCCGTCCGCGGACCGGACCACCGGTCCGCGGACGGCTTCACGAAAGAGACCAAATGTTAAACGCCGATACGCAGTCCTCCCCCGCCCGACGCCTCGATGTGGTTGTTGTCGGCGAGGCCCTGATCGACGTCGTCAGCCGTCCGGACGGCGACGTCGAACACCCCGGCGGCTCGCCGGCCAATGTCGCGTACGGGCTCGGGAGGCTGGGGGTCACCACCGGGCTGCTGACGGCAATCGGCGACGACGCCCGCGGCGCGGCGATCGAAGCCCACCTGGCGTCCGCGGGAGTGGAGCTGCTGCCGGGTGCCCGGTCCCTCGCGCGCACCGCATCCGCCACGGCCACCATCGCCCCGGACGGTTCGGCCAGCTACGTTTTCGATATCGACTGGAGGCTGGAACCGCTGGCCCCGGCATACCTTCCCAAAGTCCTCCACACGGGATCGATCGCCTCCTTCCTGGCGCCGGGCGCCGGCACCGTCCGGTCATTGCTGGAGCAGGCCCACCGGGAATGCATGGTCACCTACGACCCCAACATCAGGCCGGCGCTGCTCGGCAGCCACGCCGAAGCGAAGTCCGCGTTCGAGGAACTCGTCCCGCTGACCGACGTCGTCAAACTCAGCGACGAAGACGCGCAGTGGCTGTACCCTGGCCAGGATCTCGAGCAGACGGCGGAGCGGATCCTGCAGCTGGGCACGGGACTAGCCGTGATCACGGCCGGAGCCGAAGGGTCCCTGCTCCGCACCCAGGGGACACAGCTGAGCATTCCCTCCGTGACCACCTCCGTGGCGGACACCATCGGCGCCGGCGACTCCTACATGGCAGCCCTGATCCTGGGGCTCCTGACCCGCGGCACCGCCGGGCTGGCACCGGCAGTGCTCGAAACCATCGGCCGGACTGCATCGGCCGCGGCAGCCATCACAGTCAGCCGCCCCGGCGCCAACCCGCCCACGCTTGACGAACTCCGGGCCTCTCTGGACTCGGCGGCCGGGGATACGGCGGCTCAGGACGTGGCAGCCATCGGCGTGTAGCTGAAGGACCTGAGCGTCAGTGTTTTGTCCGTGGTCAGCGCCCTGACGCCCTTCGGGGCGCCCGCGGGGAAGACCAGCGAGCTCAGCGTTCTCTCACCGCCGTTCACGAACACCTCCACAGAGCTGTAGTCCACATAGATGCTGAGCCGGACCTGTCCGTCACGGGGAGCGGATTTGGCCCGCCGCACCGTGCCATATTCCGGCGCGAGGGCGGCGGTTTCCTTGGCGGCCCCGTCCCGGGAGACGAACGCCGTTTCTGATTCGAAGTCATAGCCCACGGTGGCGAAGACGCCGTTCTCGGCGAGGAGTTCCACCTTGGCTTCGGAGCCGTCGTCCCCGGCGGCCCTCTCGAGGGTCAGATCAAGCCGGTAGGCACCGCCGCCGGGTGCCGGCAGCCCGGCAGTACCGCCCGGAGTGAGTTTCCTGTCTTCCACAGTGACAGTGTCGCCGTCCAGTGACTTCAGTGCACTGGTCGGAGAGGAGACGAGGGTGGGCCTGCCGGAGACAGTCTTCAGCCGGATGTCCCTGACCACGGTATCGGTGCCGCCGTGCCAGTCCTCCGTGGGCAGCTTGCGTGCGTAGCTCCAGTTGTTCAGCCAGCCAATGGCGTGGCGGGCACCCATGCGCTGACCTTCCGTGAGCCGGGGGTCGTCCCAGGTCACGGCCGCGTAGAAATCGGAGCCCTCATCCAGCCACTGGTGCTTCTCTTCCGCCGGTGAGAACCGTGTGCCGTCCCAGGTGCCGGTCCAGTAGGCGACGCCGGTGGGCTTTCCTTCCTCGGCGCCGTTGGCGCTGGCGGCGAGCACCCATGTGCGTTTGGACGGATCGCCGTCGACGTCGAGCTGGAAGAGTTCGGGGCATTCGAGGACGCCCAGGCCATTGCCTTCAAAGCCCGAAAGGTAGCGCCACTCCTTCAGGTTCGAGGATGCGTACAGGCCGATCTTCCCGCCCTCCGCCAAAGCCATGACCCATTGCTTGTTGGCTTCATCGCGGATGATCTTGGGGTCGCGCCAGTCCTTCTCTCCGGGATTGTCCATCACGGGGTTCCCGTCATAGGCCTTGAAGGAATACCCCTTGTCGGTGGAATAGAACAGCGACTGCCGCTGGATGCCTTCGTCCTGCTGGGTCATGACCGCAATCACAGCGCCCTTGCCGAAGCCGGCGGAGTTCTCGTAGTCCACCACGGCGCTGCCCGTTTCGATGTCGCCCAGGCCGTTCTTGTACTTTTCGATGGCCACCCCTTCGTCTTTCCAGTGCACCAGGTCGGTGCTGGTGAGGTGGTACCACTCGGTGCCGTTCCCCTCGGGGTAACCGGAGTTGTAAAGGTAGTAGTAGTGCCACAGGCCGTCCAGCCAGAAGGGCCGCTGGGGATCGTTCATCCAGTTTTCCCGGGGTGTGATGTGGTAGCTGGGCCGGTAACCGGAGGCGCCCGCCGGGCGTTCGAACGCCGAGGCTGCCGGCGCAGGCAGCTCCGGCGCTGCCCCCAGGTCAGCCAGCATGGCACCCACCGCTGCCGGGGTGATGCAGTCCGGCAGCGGAATTTCGTCGGAGCCCGCCCGCACCACCTGGTCCCGCACGCTGGACCGCGCAAAGACGTCCTGTCCCACCCTCGCGGCGGCCACCCAGCCACCGGCACATTCGATGCTGCGGAGATCTGTGACTCCGGAGGTCCGCAGCGGATGCGCCAGCTCTTCCAGGCTGCGGTCTCCCCCCGTCAGCCAGAATGAGCCGAAACGGCCTGTGTCCTTCTTGGCCTCCGCCTGGGCGCTGGCAACGTCAGCCAAGGCTTCCTCCGCCGGGTTCCGCGGGTCCGGCCGCGACACCGCCCCGACCACGATGGCCACGGCCACCAGCACGAGCGCCAGGGCCGCGGCCACGGTTGCCCAAAAGGCGCGCGGCGTGAGCTTGCTGGGAAGAAACCTGAGTGACATGTCCACCGATCATCGTGACGCACGAACGCCGGCGCCGGTTTCAAGCCGGCGCCGGCGTTCGTGGATACTGGTCTGATTTCCCTCGATTTTACAGGGGACGCAGCTCGGTGTTCCCGCCGGGACCTCGGACGGCGCTGTGCGGGGACCTAGGCGTCGGCCTCTTCGAACTCCACCGCGGCAACAATTTCCTTGGTCGAGGGGCTGATCATGTAGGCCTCCTCGTCGTCCTCAACCATGATGAAATCACCATGGTTGGTGGTGAAGTGCCAGGCGAGGGTGGTCTCGCCGTTGTGCTCGTAGTTGGGATCGCCCATGGTGATTTTCCGGAGCTCCTGGCCCGCGACGTCGCACAGTTCGCGGATGATCAGTTCGAACTCCGGCGCGTTCTCAAGAGCCTCTTCCGCCGCTTCGGCCTGGCGTTCGGCCAGGTTGGGGATCTGCGCCACGCGCTCGGCGATGTGCAGCTCCAGCTGCTCGTCGTCCAACAGCAGCAGGCCTTCCTGGCTGCGGAGCCACGCGGCGTTGAGGGCAAGGATGTCCTCGGTTTCCAGCAGAGACTCGAATTCTTCGTCTAGCTCTTCGAGTTCCCGGACCGCCTCTGCTGACCGGTCCGCCTCCGCGGAGGCGGACCCGCCGTCGTCATCGGTGCTGTCTCCGTCAGTGTCTTCACTGTCGACACCGGCAAGGACGTCCGTATCCCCATCCAGGTATGCATCGGCGTCGTCTTCGGAGAGGGCATCAAACGCAGCGACCGTGCGGTTGAACAGCTCAAGATGGGCAGCGGCGCCCATCCCGTCCAGGCCTTCACGGACGTAGGCGTCGATCTCTTCGCGCTCCGGCACCGTGAAGACGTACTGCGCAAAGCCGCCGGCCAGCGCCTGGGTGAGGTAGAAGTCCACGTAGTAGCTGCGCAGGGCGTTCGGCGCGATTTCCGGAGCGTCGAGCAGTTCCTCGTACATGGCGTTGACCACCGTCACATTGGAATCAACCACCTCCTCGTTGGCCGTCTCGGTGCTGCCGGTTGTCAGGACGACGGGGTGCTTGCTGGCGGGCTGACCGGTGCTCATGGGAAATCCTCACTGCTGAAAGCGGGTGGTACTCAGGACCCTTTCACGCTATGCGGCGGACCAGTCGGCGGGTTGGAGGGGAGTTGAACGTTGGGCGAAGTTTCAGGGCCTCTCCCGGCTCGGTAAGATGGATCAGATAACCTGCAGATTTTTGACCTGCTGAAAGTAGCGCGCACCATGCCATCCCAACCGGACGAGAGTGCGGCACTGGCAATACAGACCCCCGCGATCAACGACCGCTCCCTCGCGGCCGGACTCGCCTACGCCATGGGCAGCCGGGTCTCGGGGATTTCCTTCGATGCCGCCACCGGCCTGATGCTCGGGAAGGTCCGCGGCGGCTCCGACGCACCCTACTCAACCACCGCGAAGCTGGTCCGGAAGGCCGGCGGCTGGAGCTGCACCGTGGGTGTGTGCAGCTGCCCGGTGCGCAAGGACTGCAAGCACGTGGCCGCGCTGCTGTTCGCTGCGGAGGACAACCCGGCCACCCGCGTCCAGCTCCTGGCCCCGGCCGAGTCCACGCGGCTGTCCCGCGAGCCCGTGGCGCTGGAGATGCCTGACTGGGAGCAGGCCCTGGGCCCGCTCATCGCCCGGCCTGGCATCACGCAGTCCACCAACGGCATCCCGCTGGCGCTGCAGTTCGACGTCGAAGAACCCGCCCCGCACTTCTCCTACACCGGCCGCCGTGATCCGCTCCGCAGCGTCCGCCAGCTCAAGGCGCGCCCCGTGATCATGGGGGCCAAGGGCAAGTGGATCCGCGGCGACGTCTCCTGGAACACCCTCAGCTACCTGAATTACCGGCGGGAATGCAACGAGGCGCATGTTGAGTGGATGCAGGAATTCCTCGCTTCCCATACCGCCCTCGCCAACCGGCAGCACAATTCCACCGCGCCGTGGCTGGGCCTGAACACCTACGCCGGGAAAAACATGTGGAGCCTGCTGGTGCAGGCCCGAAAGATCGGCGTCGCGCTGGTCCATGCCCGCGGGCTGGAACCGGTGCGGTTCGTGGAGGATCCGGCCGCCGTCGGACTCAATCTGACCCGCAGCGGGACCCCCGTTGAGGGCGAAGGCGCCGCTGCCGGCGGGAAAACGCCCGACGACGGCGGGCTGACGCTCGCGCCCACCATCACCGTTGAGGGCGAAGTGGTGGATCCGGCATCGGTGGGGACAATCGGCAGGCCTGCGCACGGCATCTTCCTGACCTCCGGCGGGGATGGCCTGCCGGGAGTGGCCACAGACTCCGTCATCACGCTCGCTCCCCTGGAAAACGGGCTCAGCGAGGAACTCCTGACATTCGTCACCGCGGGCAGTACCCTGCACATTCCGGCGCGCGACGAGACCCGGTTCCTCACCGGTTTCTATCCCAAGCTGAAGCAGGCTGCCCGGGTCACCGCATCGGACGAGTCGGTGGAGCTGCCCACGCTGGCCGTTCCCACGCTGTCCCTCCTGGCCAACTACGGCGCCGACCATAAAGTGCGGCTGCACTGGGAATGGCACTACAAGTCCGGAAACCTGGTCACGGCGCAGCCGCTGTGGCGGCACCCGGGCGACCACGGCTACCGTGACGACCCCACGGAAGCCCGCATCCTTGAGACGGTGGGCCAGCCCTGGGAAACAGTGCCGAAACTGGGCGAATCTGCCACCGGCGGCTGGGGCACGCCGCGGCTGGCAGCGTCGGCCGAACTGAGCGGCCTGGACACGCTGACGTTTACCGAGGAAGTCCTCCCCCGGCTCCGCAACACCCCCGACGTCGTGGTGGACACCGCGGGCGACATCGCCGATTACCGCGAGGCCGAGGAAGCTCCGGTGGTGGCCATCTCCACCAAGGCCACCGACAGCCGCGACTGGTTCGATCTGGGCATCGTGATCACCCTCGAGGGCCAGCCCGTGTCCTTCGCGGCACTGTTCTCCGCCCTTGCGGCTGGCGAAACACGGATGCTCCTGCCCAGCGGCGCGTACTTCTCCCTGGACCTGCCCGAACTGCACCAGCTGCGGGCACTGATCGACGAAGCCCGTTCGCTTCAGGACAACAAGGACGCGCCGCTGCAGATCAGCCGCTTCCAGGCCGGGCTCTGGGACGAGCTGGCACACCTGGGCATCGTGGACGAGCAGGCAGCCGCCTGGCGCGACGCCGTGGGCGGACTGCTGGAAGGCGGCATAAACGGGCTGCCCCTGCCTGCGGCGCTGAACGCCGAGCTGCGCCCGTACCAGCTGGAGGGTTTCAACTGGCTGAGCTTCCTCTACAAACACGGCCTGGGCGGGGTGCTGGCCGATGACATGGGCCTGGGCAAGACCGTCCAGGCGCTGGCGCTGATCTGCGCCGCGAAAGAGCACACCCGGGTTCCGGACGGAACAGCTGACGGAGGAAAGGCAGCCTCCGACGGCGCCGCCCCGCCCGCCTCCCCGGGTTCCGCTCCCTTCCTCGTAGTGGCCCCCACCAGCGTGGTGGGCAACTGGGAAGCCGAAACCGCACGCTTCGCCCCCGGGCTTACGGTCAAGGCCATCGGCGAAACCTTCGCCAAGAACGGCGTGGACCCGGCCGAGGCCATGGCCGGCGCTGACATCGTGATCACGTCCTATGCCCTGTTCCGGATCGACTACGAGGCATATGCGTCACGGGAATGGTCCGGCCTGGTGCTGGACGAGGCCCAGTTCGTGAAGAACCACCAGTCCAAGGCATACCAGTGTGCGCGCAAGCTGCCGGCCGTGTTCAAGCTGGCCATCACCGGCACCCCGCTGGAGAACAACCTGATGGAGTTCTGGGCCCTGACGTCGATCGTGGCGCCGGGCCTGTTCGCGAGCCCCAAGCGGTTCGCCGAGTATTACCAGAAGCCGGTGGAGAAGAACGGTGACAAGGGGCAGCTGGACAAGCTCCGCCGTCGGGTCCGTCCGCTGATGATGCGCCGCACCAAGGAGCAGGTCATCCACGACCTGCCGCCGAAGCAGGAGCAGATCCTTGAGGTGGTGCTTAACCCGCGCCACCAGAAGGTGTACCAGACGCACCTGCAGCGGGAACGCCAGAAGATCCTGGGCCTCATTGACGACGTCAACAAGAACCGCTTCACCATCTTCCAGTCCCTCACCCTGCTGCGTCAGCTGAGCCTGGATGCGTCGCTGGTGGATCCCTCGCTGTCCGGTGTCCGGTCCAGCAAACTGGACGTGCTGTTCGAACAGCTGGAGGACCTCGTTGCCGAAGGGCACCGGGCGCTGATCTTCAGCCAGTTCACCGGTTTCCTGGGGAAGGTCAGGGAGCGGCTCGTCGAAGAGAACATCGAGTTCTGCTACCTCGACGGCGGCACCCGCAACCGGTCCGATGTGGTGAACGAATTCAAGAACGGCTCCGCACCGGTGTTCCTGATCAGCCTCAAGGCCGGCGGCTTCGGCCTGAACCTGACCGAGGCGGACTACGTGTTCCTGCTGGACCCCTGGTGGAACCCGGCCTCCGAGGCGCAGGCCGTGGACCGCACCCACCGGATCGGCCAGGCCCGCAACGTGATGGTCTACCGGCTGGTGGCCAAGGACACCATCGAGGAAAAGGTCATGGCGCTCAAGGCCAAGAAGTCACAGCTGTTCGCCGACGTGATGGAGGGCGATGCGCTCTCCGGCGGTTCCCTGACGGCCGAAGACCTGGCGGGGCTGTTCAACGACTGACGGTTAACAACGGGCGGTCAGCCCATCGCGGGCGCGAGGGACCTTCCCGGCGACAGCTGCTTCCGCGCCCAGCCGGCGAGCTTCTTGCCTTTGCCCTTCCACCAGTTGTCCTCGTCCTTGTCGTGGTGCAGGCGGAAGACGATCATCACCATCACGAAGACGCCCATGGCGACGTCCATCCAGGACCAGAAGACGGCGTCAACCAGAACGCTGACCCCCATGACCAGGACGGACGGCACTGCCAGTGTGCGGAAAACGGTGCTGGCCACGTAGCGCCGGTGGGACCTGGGCACGGACAGGGCGCGGACCATGTCGAAACAGAGGCACACCACCACCATTGTCTGGCCCAACGACAGCAGCACTTGCCCGGCCATGGACCCTGCGAACATGGCAACGGATGCCATTCCCGGGCTCATCGGACGTCACCGGCCGTTGCAGGACGCGGGCAGCACACCACGGGATTGCAGAGACCACACATAAGAAAACCCCCAGAGACCAGAAACTACGCTGTGAGACCCAGCTGTGCTCCATTCAAGCGGCTGCCGCTAAGGTGCGTCACGAGTAGCGTGTACTCTATTCTGCCCGGGCCGGCGCCTGGCGCCGATTCACGGGTACTCAGTTCGGCGCACCCCGCACCCGCGTTGGGCAGGATACAGGCGTGGCAAAGTTGACCCGGAGCAGCTACGCCGCCGTCCTCTTCGGATCCGCAGCGACACAATCCCCAAGGAGCAGAATGACCAACCAGCCGAATGCCCCAAGAATCCTGGTTGTCGGAGCCGGCGCCACCGGCGGATACTTCGGCGCGCGCCTGGCGCAGGCCGGCCGGGACGTGACCTTCCTGGTCCGCCAGGGGCGGGCCGCCACCCTGCGCCGGCGGGGACTCCGCATCACGGGACTGGGACGCGAAGACGTCATTGAACCTGCCCTGGTCACCGCGGCGGATATCAACAGCCCCTACGACCTGGTGCTGGTTACGGTAAAAGCCTCCGCCCTCCCCCAGGCACTGGCCGACGTGGCGCCGGCTGTGGGGCGGAGACAGTCATCATTCCGTTCCTCAACGGCATGGCCCACATGGACACGCTGGAAGCCGCTTTCGGCGCCGACCGCGTCTTGGGCGGGATCGTCAAGGTGGTCACAACCGTCACCGACGACGGTGACATCCTGCAGATGAATCCCCTGGCGACGCTCACGGTCGGGGAACAGCACGGCCCGCCGAGTGAGCGCGTCCTGCGGGCAGTGGAGCTCTTCACGGTGCCCGGGTTCAAGGCCTCGTCCACGGCGGATGCGTTGGCATCCATGTGGCACAAATGGGTCTTCATCGTCGCCGCTGGCGCCGTGACCTGCCTGATGCGGGGACCGGTGGGCGCCATTGTCGCGGTAGCCGGCGGGACGGAATTCGTGCACTCCGTCCTGGCCGAGGCCGGTGCCGTCGCTGCCGCCGCCGGCTTTCCGGTGCCGGACCACGAAGTCGAAATGTCCGTCGGCATACTTACGCAGCCGCGATCCACCTTCACGTCGTCCCTCTACCGCGACGTCGTTGCCGGGCTCCCCGGGGAGACCGAACACCTGCTAGGCGACTTCACCCGGCGGGCACGCCTCCTCGGGGCCGGCACGCCGCTGATCGACCTGGCCCTGATGCAACTCAGGGTCCACGCCGCCACCAGCTAGCGTGCCGCCCGCCGTTACTTTTTGAGGAACGCCAGGAGTGCGCTGTTGACCTCCGGCGCGTGGGTCCACAGCAGTCCGTGCGGGGCGCCCTCAATCTCCACGTAGTCTGCATCGGGCAGGGCTTCCTTGAAGCGGCGGCCGGTGACGTCGATGGGCAGGATGTTGTCCGCCGTTCCGTGCACAATGAGCGCGGGAACGTCGATCTTGGGGATGTCCTCGCGGAAGTCCGTCAGCCATGTCGGCTGCGCGGCAACCGAGGCGTGCGCGGAGGACCTGCTAGCCGTGGCCCAGCTGGCCCGCAGCGCTTCCTCGCTGAGGCGGCTGCCAAGTGTGTCGTCGGTGTTGAAGAAGTTCTTGAAGAACTCGGTGAAGAAGGCGTAGCGGTCTTCCTTCACGGCACCAAGCAGGCCGTCGAACACCTCCTGCGGGACGCCGTCGGGGTTGTCCGCCGTCTGCAACAGGAAAGGCTCGAGGGACGCGAGGAACACGGCCTTGGACACCCGGCCCGATCCGTAGGTGCTGAGGTAGCGGGCAACTTCACCGGTGCCCATCGAGAAACCCACCAGGACAGCGTCGGCCAGGTCCAGTTCCGTGAGCAGGACATTGAGGTCCGCCGCAAAAGTATCGTAGTCGAAGCCCTCAGTAGGCTTGCTGGACTTGCCGAACCCTCGGCGGTCGTAGGTGATCACCCGGTAGCCGGCTTCCAGCAGCGCGGCGGTCTGCCGTTCCCAGGACGCGCCGTCGAGCGGATATCCATGGATGAGGACCACCGGCTGTCCCTGTCCGTGGTCCTCGTAGTACAGCTCAACGGTGGTGCTGTTTTCTTTTCCGACAGAGACAAAGGCCATGTGGGCGTTCCTTCCGGGGCAGTGAAGACTGGCAGTGAACAGGCGTAACCATTCACTCTGTTCCGGCACGCTTCGCGTGTCAAGGAACGGCGCGCCGGCCCCACACCGGGCCAGGTGGAGGGGCGTCCGGTCAGCCGGAAGGGCGGGGACGCCACACCACGACGGCCTGGGAACGCGCGCGCGGCCGCTGGCCCCGTGCCAGGCTGACCACGTCGCCGGCAGTCCCGGCGGCGAAAATGCGTGAATCGAGAGGGCTGCGGCGCCGGCCCAGTTCCTCGGTCAGCTCGGCCACCCGGTGCTGCAGCGCAGCCACCTGGTTCTCCAGGTGCAGGATCCGCTTGATGCCCTCCAGTGACACCCCTTCGTGCGAGAGCCGCTGCACTTCACGGAGCATGTTCACGTCACGCTGGGAGTACCGGCGGGATTTTCCGGGGGCGCGGCTGGGCGAGACGATGCCAAGGCGGTCATACTGGCGCAGCGTCTGCGGATGCATGTCCGCCAGCTCCGCCGCCACGGAGATGACGAAGATCGGCTGGTCGAAATCGATGTCCATGCCCGGCCCCTCTCCTGAAACCCTGTCCCTGCCGCCGAGTCCGAGTCCTAGAGGCGCGCCTTGGCGGCCAGCCCGGCACGGACTTCGGCACCGGACGTTGCTGCGGCGAACGCCTTGACGGCTTCCTCCGCTTCCTTGTTCAGCTTCTGCGGAACCACGACGTCGATGGTCACCAGGAGGTCGCCCGTCGCCTTGGAGTGCTTGACCCCGCGGCCCTTGACCCGAAGGGTGCGTCCCGACGGCGTGCCCGCGGGAACCCGGACCTTGACCGTGTCGCCATCGATGGTGGGTACCTCGATGTCGGCACCCAAGGCGGCCTCCGGGAAGGTGACCGGAACATGGATGCGGAGGTTGTCGCCGTCGCGGGTGTAGAAGTCGTGGCCCTTCACGTTGACGGTGACCATGAGGTCGCCGTTGCCGGCGGGGCTGTACTGGCCCTTGCCACGGACACGGACCTTCTGGCCGTCCTTGATCCCGGCCGGAACACGGACGTCGATGACGTCCCCGTCGGGTTCACGCAGGCCGATGGTGGTGCCGCGGATGGAACCCGCGAATGAAATGGTGGTGGTCGCCGTGCGGTCGGCACCCTTTTGAGGGGCGCGCTGGAAGCCTGCGGGACCGCCTGCCCCGCCGAAACCTCCGCCGAACAGGTCGGCGAACTCAGGCGGGACGCCGCCTGCCGTGCTGAAGCCGCCCGAGTGACGGCCGGCATTGCCGGTGAACAGGCCGCCGAAGAGGTCCTCGAAGCCGCCGTTGGAACCGGCGCCGGCACCGTGCGGAGCGAAACGCGCTCCCCCTCCCATGGCACGGATCGCGTCGTATTGCTGCCGCTCATCGCGATCCGACAGCACCGAGTAAGCCTCGGAGATGTCCTTGAACTTCTTCTCCGAGGCGACGTTCCCCGCGTTGGTGTCCGGGTGGTGCTGCCGCGCCAGCTTCCGGTACGCCTTCTTGATGTCAGCGTCGGAAGCGTCCTTGGCGACACCAAGGATCGCGTAAAAGTCCTTGTCCACCCAATCCTGGCTAGCCAATGGCGTTTCCTTTCAGATTTGTTGCCGAGCTCTCCGCGATACATGGGCCCCCGCCCCTTCGCGTGGCGGCTCAGTCCTTACGGACCGAGCCGCCACGCTCCGGCAGGCCCGATGCCACTCCCGGGGCCCATGTATCGCTGCGAGCTTGTGTTCACCTCACCTTAGGCGAGAAAACCGCTGGCGCGGAGGCCGGGTATGGGGCGGCGGTGTGGAGGGCACCGCGAAGCGGGCACCGCCCCATATCCGGCGTAGCGCCTGGCGTGGCTACGCCGGAACAGCCACAATCACTTGCGCTGCCCGGAGGACACGTTCGCCGGACTTGTAGCCGGAGCGCAGGACCTGGCTGACGGTGTCGATTTCGACATCCGCGCCGGGCTGCTGGATGAGGGCCTCGTGGATGGTCGGATCGAACTCCACGCCGGTCTCATCGATGCGCACCAGGCCGTAGGTCTTCAGCGCGTTCTCCAGCTTGGCGGCGATCGCGGCGAACGGGCCGTCCGCCAGGTCGCCGTGCTGGCGGGCAGCATCGACGTCGTCCAGGACCGGAAGCAGCGAGTTCAGGACGCCGATGACGGCCATCTCCCCTGCCACGGCACGGTCGCGTTCCACGCGCTTGCGGTAGTTAACGTACTCGGCCTGCAGGCGGCGGAGATCGTTCCTGAGTTCCTCCGCTTCCTCCGCGCCTACGCCCTGGGCCACCGACTCCTCGGCCGGAACCTCAACGCTGTTGAGGATGTCCTCGGCCTGGGACAGTGCGTCCCCGGACCCGGAGTGCCCAGCGGCAGCGGGTTCCTGGTCAGGGTGGCGGGCCTGGCCGGTCTTCGGATCAACCTTGCGGTTGTCGTGGATCACCGGCTTCTGCGGCTCGTTCTCCTGGCGCTCGTTCTCCCGGCTGTCGCGGCCGTGGTCTTTGGAAGAGTTGTGCTCTTCCTCGTTACCGTGATGCGGCATGATTACTTCTTCTCGTCTTCGTCAACGATCTCGGCGTCGACGATATCTTCATCAGCCTTGGCGTCACCGGCGGGGGCGCCTTCTGCGCCTGCGGCACCCGTGGCACCGTCCGGCGAACCGGCCTGTGCGTAGATGGCTTCGCCGAGTTTACTCTGGGATGCCTGCAGCTTCTCAAAGGCGGTTTTTACGGCGGCGTCGTCGGCGCCTTCGAGGGCCTTCTTGAGGGCGTCGACGTCGGCCTTGACCTCGGTCTTGACCTCTTCAGGCAGCTTGTCGGCGTTGTCAGCGATCAGCTTGTCCACGGAGTAGGCGAGCTGCTCGGCCGTGTTGCGGGTGTCGGTTGCCTCGCGGCGGGCCTTGTCCTCGGCTGCGTGCTCTTCGGCGTCCTTGACCATGCGGTCAATGTCTTCCTTGGAGAGCGCGGTGCCGCCGGTGATGGTCATGGACTGTTCCTTGCCGGTGCCCTTGTCCTTCGCCGAGACGTGCACGATGCCGTTGGCGTCGATGTCGAAGGTGACCTCGACCTGCGGGACGCCGCGCGGAGCCGGAGCGATGCCGGTCAGCTCGAACGTGCCCAGCGGCTTGTTGTCGCGGGTGAACTCGCGCTCGCCCTGGAAGACCTGGATGGCCACGGACGGCTGGTTGTCGTCAGCGGTGGTGAAGGTCTCGGACCGCTTGGTGGGGATCGCCGTGTTGCGCTCGATCAGGTGCGTCATGACACCGCCCTTGGTTTCGATGCCGAGGGACAGCGGGGTGACGTCGATCAGCAGCACGTCCTTGCGCTCGCCCTTCAGGACACCTGCCTGCAGTGCGGCGCCGACGGCGACGACCTCGTCCGGGTTGACGCCCTTGTTGGGCTCCTTGCCGCCGGCCAGTTCCTTGACCAGGTCGTACACGGCGGGCATGCGGGTGGAACCGCCCACGAGGACGATGTGGTCGATCTCGGAGAGCTTGATGCCGGCTTCCTTGATGACGTCCTGGAACGGCTTCTTGGTGCGGTCCAGCAGGTCCTTTGTGAGGTCCTGGAACTTGGCGCGGGTGAGCTGCTCGTCCAGGTGCACCGGACCGTCGGGGGTGACGGAGAGGTACTGGAGCGAGACGTTGGTGCTGCTGGAGGAGGAGAGTTCCTTCTTGGCCTGCTCTGAGGCTTCACGGAGGCGCTGCAGGGCGATCTT
This sequence comes from Arthrobacter sp. 24S4-2, assembly GCF_005280255.1. Taxonomy (NCBI): domain Bacteria; kingdom Bacillati; phylum Actinomycetota; class Actinomycetes; order Micrococcales; family Micrococcaceae; genus Arthrobacter; species Arthrobacter sp. 24S4-2. The sequence continues at coordinate 5,175,231 of NZ_CP040018.1, forward strand.
GTCCTTGGACAGGTCGATGCCCTTGACCTTGAGCTGGTTCAGCAGGTAGTCGACAACGCGCTGGTCCCAGTCGTCGCCGCCGAGGTGGTTGTCACCGGCGGTGGAGCGGACCTGGATGGTGGAGAAGTTGTCTTCGTCCTTGCCCACTTCCAGCAGGGAGACGTCGAACGTTCCGCCGCCGAGGTCGAAGACCAGGATGAGCTCGTCTTCCTTGCCCTTGTCCAGGCCGTAGGCGAGTGCGGCCGCGGTGGGCTCGTTGACAATGCGGAGGACGTTGAGGCCCGCGATCTCGCCGGCTTCCTTGGTGGCCTGGCGCTGGGCGTCGTTGAAGTACGCGGGAACGGTGACCACGGCGTCGGTGACCTTTTCGCCGAGGTAGGACTCGGCGTCGTTCTTGAGCTTCATCAGGATGCGGGCGGAGATTTCCTGCGCGGTGTACTTCTTGTCGTCAATGGCGACGTTCCAGTCGGTGCCCATGTGGCGCTTAACCGAGGCGATGGTGCGGTCGATGTTGTTGACGGCCTGGCGCTTGGCGATCTCGCCGACCAGGACTTCGCCGGACTTGGAGAACGCAACGACGGACGGCGTGGTGCGGCCACCCTCGGCGTTGGCAATAACGGTGGGCTCGCCACCTTCGAGAACGGAGACGACGGAGTTGGTTGTTCCGAGGTCGATACCTACTGCACGTGACATGTGTTGCTTCCTTCTTTCCGTGGAAACGATCCGGCGCCGGGTCGCCGGGGTGGACGATTCAGGCTGGTCGAAATTCAGGCACGCCCACTGATTGAGCGATCTGCACTCAACTTTACCTACAGCCGGATTTAAGTCAATCCAAAGTTGAGCGAACTCGACTCAACTTTGGGTTTTAACGATGGAGGAGCCGGGCCAAAAAGCCGGGATTCCACGGTTTTCAGCCAGTACGACGGCGGCCGCGGTCCGGTTTCGCTGTGCGTGAACGGGCCCCGGGCAGGCAAAAGGCGGCCGGCTCCATCAGCCCGGCCGCCTCCTTCGCACAGTCACCGAAAGCCCCGTCGCGAACTGCCCAGTTGCGGTCGGCCCAGTACCAGTCCGGCCCTCAGTCGCGCGGTGCCGCGGTGTCCGTGCCGTCCTCGGCGTCGTTTTCCGGCGTCACGTCCGCCTCGTCATCGACGAGCCGGTGTTCCGCACGCTCGCCTGTGGTTCCCGCCGCGCCGTAATCGCCGTCGGAGTATTCCGCGTCATCGGCCGTGACGAGGTTCTCGCCCACAGTCCCGGCGTTGCCGTAGTCGCCGGACTCGTATTCGCCTTCCACGGCGCCGGCCGTTTCCTCCACGACGTCGCCGGCGGCGCCGTAGCTGCCATCCGGATAATCGCTTTCTGCGGCGGCTGCCGTTTCCTCGCCCGCGATGCCTGCGCTGCCGTAGTCGCCGTCGACGTACTGGCCGGGCTCACCTTCAACGATCGCATCCCGGTCATCGGCGGGGAGCTTTTCTGGTTCAAATTCGCTGTTCTCTGACACTGACGGATCCCTCCTGGAAGAATCGGACGCCCGGACGGGCGCACGGGCATTCTATCCATCCTTCCGGCGCTCCAATAGGGGCGCACGGCACTGGTCCCGGCCCGGTCTCCGGCCCGCAAACGGGCGGCGGGCGGCCACGAAAACGTGCCGCCCGCCGTCGTCCGTCACTGCTCAGTCCGTTACCTCTGTCCGTTATCTCAACTGCGCACGACCTCCAGCTCGATGGCCGTCCAGGACAGGGCAGGCAGTGTCGCGCGGACCTCTCCGCCGGCGGCCTTGACGCCCTCCAGCGGGGTGAGGCCGACAGCGTCGGGGTTCTCCTGCGTGTTGATGAGGAAGCGGTCCGCGCCGTCGGGAACCCGCAGTACGTCGGCCCGGATGACCTGCCGGGCGTCAAAGCCGCGGAGGACCACTTCGACGCCGGCAGCCTCCTCCAGCCCGCGGTTGGCAAGGAACAGCGCCATGCGCCCGGTTTCCTCGTTCCAGGTGGCGCTGACGTCCACGAGGTCTGTGTCGCCGAACTTCGCGTTGCTGTATTTGTCCGAATCCACCGCCAGCCGGAGGACCTGGCCGTGTGCCAGCTCGGCCATGCGGGCGAAGGGATGGAAGATGGTCTGCTTCCAGGCCGGCCCGTTTTCCTCGCTGAGAATGGGGGCGATCACGTTGACCAGCTGCGCCTGGTTGGCGATCTTGACGCGGTCGCCGTGCCGCAGGAGGGAGTTGAGGAAGGTCCCCACTACAACGGCGTCGGTCACGTTGTACTTGTCCTCGATGACGCGGGGGTGCTCGCGCCAGCCGTGCTTGCCCACTTCCTCGGGGCTGTCGGCGTCGCCGGGGCGGGTGTACCAGACGTTCCATTCGTCGAACGAGAGGTTGATGTGCTTCTTGTGCTTGCCCTTGGCCCGGACGGCGTCCGCCGTGGCGATCACGGATTCGATGAAGTAGTCCATGTCCACGGCGCTGGCCAGGAAGCTTCCGGCGTCGCCGTCGTGCTCCTGGTAGTAGGCGTGCAGCGAGACATAGTCCACCTGTTCGTAGGTGTGGGTCAGGACGGTCTGCTCCCACGCGCCGAAGGTGGGCATGCCCGAGTTGGAGCTGCCGCAGGCCACCAGTTCAATGTCCGGATCCACGAAGCGCATGGCTTTCGCCGCTTCCTGCGCCAGCCGGCCGTACTCCTCGGCCGTCTTGTGGCCGATCTGCCAGGGGCCGTCCATCTCGTTGCCGAGGCACCACAGCTTGATGTTGAACGGATCCTCGTGGCCATTCTTGCGGCGCAGGTCGGACAGCCGCGTGCCGGAGGGAATGTTGGCGTATTCCACCAGCTCGCGGGCCGCATCGACGCCCCGGCTGCCCAGGTTCACGGCTTCCATGACCTCCACCCCGGCTTCGCGGGACCAGTCCACGAATTCGTGCAGGCCGAAGGCGTTCGTTTCCAGCGTGTGCCAGGCGCCATCCAGCCGGCGCGGCCGGTCGGCCACCGGCCCGACGCCGTCCTCCCAGTTGTAGCCGGACACGAAGTTTCCGCCGGGATACCGCACCACGGTGGCGCCGAGCTCCTTGACGAGGTCCATGACATCGCGGCGGAAGCCGCGCTCGTCCGCCCGGGGATGGCCCGGTTCGTAAATGCCGGTGTAGACACAGCGTCCCATGTGCTCAACAAAGGATCCGAAGATCCGGCGGGGAACCTCGGCTACGGTGAAGTCGCGGTCAATGGTGATTCGTGCGCGGGACATTTTGTTCCTGTCCTAGGTGTGGTTTGCGGGGTTCCGGCTCAGGTGCCGGCGAGGCCGGTGGTGGCCACGCCCTTGATGATCTGCCGCTGGAAGAAGAGGAAAACGACGATCAGCGGCAGTGCCGCCAGCAGCGCGGACGCCATGTTCTGGGCGTACTGGATGCCGTAGGCGCTCTTGATGGTCTGCAGTCCCACCGGAAGGGTCAGCAGGGAGTTCTCGTTGGTGGCGATGAACGGCCACAGGAAGTTGTTCCAGGCTCCGATGAACACGAAGATCGCCACAGCGGCCAGGATGGGCCGGGACAGGGGCAGCACAATGGTGGTGAAAATCCGCAGCCTGCCGGCTCCGTCCATCAGCGCCGCTTCTTCGAGTTCCCGCGGAATCTGGTCGAAGAACTTCTTCAGCACGAACACCATGGGTGGGTGGATCACCTGGGGCAGGATCAGCGCCCAGTAGGTGTCGATCAGGTTCAGGGACTGCATCTGCTGGAACAGCGGGATGATCAGGACCGGCGGCGGAATGATGATGGACGCCACGATGACCCCCATCATCACGTTCTTGCCACGGAAGTCGATCCGCGAGATGGCGTACGCGGCGGACGCGGAAATCACCAGCGTGATGGCCGTGATGGCCACGGAGGTGAAGAGGGAGTTGAACGTCCAGGTGGGGATGTTGCCGCTGCCCAGCACCTTCGCGAAGGCGTCCAGGGTGAAGCCCGACGCCGGCAGCCAGGAAATGGGGGTGGCGGCGGCTTCGGTTTCGGTCTTGAGGGCCGTGACGGCCGCCCAGGCGAAAGGCACCAGCCACGCGACGGCGAGGACCGCGACGATGGCGGTGGCCACCACGCGGGACAGCGGCATTTTCCTGCGCCGGCCGGAAGTGCGGCCGGCGACGGCGGTTCCGGCCTGTACTGCCGGCCGGGGAAGTGTTTGGGTTGCCATGGCTATGCGCTCCTTTTCCGGGTGATGAACAGCTGCGCGAGCGAGATCAGCAGGATCAGCCCGAAGAAGATGTAGGAAATGGCGGCCGAGTACCCCAGCCGGTAACCGGTGAATCCGGCTTCGAAGATGTACTGCACCACGGGGCGGGTTGTTCCGCCGGGTCCGCCGCCGGTCATCTGGTAGATCTGGTCGAACACCTTCAGCGAGGCGAGGACCTGGAGGATCACGATCATCACCGTGGTGGGGCCCAGCTGCGGGAGCGTGATGGAGAAGAACTGCCGCCAGCCGCCGGCGCCGTCGAGCGATGCCGCCTCGTAGTGCTGCTGCGGGATGTTCTGCAGCGCGGCCAGGTACAACAGGAAGTTGAAGCCCACCGTCCACCAGACGGTGGCGATGACGATTGCCCACATGGCCACGGAGGGATCGTTCAGCCAGGCGACCGGCGGAAGTCCCAGCTTCATCAGGATGTCGTTGAACAGGCCCAGTTCCGGGTTGTACATCCAGGCGAAGAAGAGCGAGACCACTGTGGAGGCAAGCAGGAACGGCGAGAAGAAGGAGAGCCGCCACAGCCACTGCGCCGGCAGGCCCATGTTCACCAGGGCCGCGAGGGCAAGGGCGACGACCACGAGCGGGACAGTGCTGATCAGCGTGAAGTAGAGGGTGTTCCCGAGGGACCGCCACATGTCGGGGTCGGCGAAGGCTTCGCCGTAGTTGGCAAGGCCGATGAAGGTGTCATTGGCACCGGTCAGCGATTTGCCGGTCAGGCTCATGTAGGCGCCGGACATCATCGGCCAGACGAGGAACATCAGGAAGAAAGCCAGGAACGGGGCCATGAAGGCCCAGCCCTGCCAGTTTTCGCGCAGCCTGCGGCGCGGGGCGGAACGGTGCGGGACTGGATTGCCCGGTGCGGAAATACCCGGAACGGTGCGGGGCTGGCGCCTTTGCGGCGCGGCCAGGCGGGGCATGGTCATGTGGACTCCTTTGTCACAAAGGGCTGGTCAGACGGGGTTCGGTTTGGCAAGGAGGGCATCGATCCGGGCGATGAACGCGTCCCATCCCTCTGCGGACTTGATCCTGCCCAGGAAGACGTTCTGGACGTTCTCGGCAAAGTACTTCTGGAAGTCGGAGCCCGATCCGGTGAACCAGGCCTGGGGGTCGTAGTTGATGATGTCCGCCGCGTGGGCGTAGTGGGCCTGGGGAAACAGGGCTGCGTATTCCTTGGACCGCACCACCGGCTGGTATGCCGGGATGTGCCCGGCCTCCGCCCATTCGAGCGAGCCCTGGAGCATTGAGGCCACGAACTTGTAGACATCCCGCCGCTTCGTCTCGTCTGTCTTGGCCTGGTGTGGCAGGACGAACGCATGCGAATCGGCGAACGCGGCGGGAGTGCCGAAGAGCGTGGGAATGGTTGTCGCATCGAGCGGCACGCCGGCAGCCTTCATGGTGGGCAGCTCCCAGACTCCGGTGAACAGCATTCCCGAGCCCTGGCCGGCGAACTCGGCAATGGCGGTTCCGCCGTCGCCGCTCTTGGTGGCAATCGTGTCGTCCAGCATGGATTTGATGAATTCGAGGCAGTCGATGGCGACGTCCCGGTCCACCTGCGCCGGCTTGCCCGGTTCCAGCACCATGTCCGCACCGTGCTGTTTGTAGAACGTGTAGAACATCCGCCACATCTGGGCGCCGTCCCCGAGGAAGCCGTAGGAGAGTCCGTGCTTCCCGGTCACGCGCTGCAGTTCCCGCGCCACCTCCAGGAACTGCGAGGGGGACGAGATGCCGGTGAGCTGTCCGTTGGCGCCCAGGACTCCCGCCTTGCCGGCCACCTCGGTGTTGTAGAGCAGGATGAACGGATGCGAGTCCAGCGCGATGGAGAAGACTTTCCCGTCCAGCTGGCTCTTCTGCCAGATGCGCGCGGTGAAATCTTCGGGCCGGACGCCGTACTCGGCCAGGAGCCCCAGGTCCCATGCGTCCAGCAGGCCGCCCGGGGCGTAGCCGGGCACCCTCGCGGCGTGCATGATCGCCACCTCCGGCGGACGGCCGCCTGCAGATGCCATGGCCAGTTTGGTGTAGTACGGCGGACCCCAGGCGAGCACCGTGGGCTTCACGGTGAATTCCGGATGGGCTGCGTTCGCCCGGTCAATCATGGACTGCATCTTGATGCCGTCACCGCCGGAGAGCAGGTGCCAAAACCGAAGATCGTTCCCCGCCGCCTGGGCCGCACCTCCGCAGCCGGTCACGCTTGCTCCGAGGGCAAGGCTGCCTGCGAGCACACCGCCCCCGAGCAGCAATTGCCTGCGGCTCAATTGCATCGGTCGTGAATCAACTTGCTTCACCGTCACTCCTTTGGACGTAGCCGTTGGAAAGAATTGCCCACCGTTCGGCTGCTGGCGGCCCGCGGGCCGCCCCTGACGGCTGTGGGCTGAACCACACTTTATATCGTTGTAAATTGAGTTACAAGACATTTTTGTTAGCGTTCACAAATTGAGGGTTATTACGCCACTGGCTGATGTGGCGGGAGTCAGACGAGTCCGGCCACACCGGCCATTACTTGCAGGTGATGCTCGAACAGTTCATCCCTGGCCGCGAAGGTGCCCTCGCCGTACTGGCCAAAGACTTCGAAGCTGACGGCGCCGAAAAGCGAGGTCCAGACGAGTGCCCCGCGGGCAAGCAGCGCGTCCGGAACCGCCAGCCCGAGCTCCGCCCGGATCGACCCCAGGTCCGCCGCCAGGGCAGGCGGAATCGCGGCGGCAGGCGCGGAGCCATCATCCGGGGAGTTGCGGCGGCGAGACTTGTGGCGCAGGGACGTCTCATGCAGGGCGCCGGCACGCCAGCCGGCGTCGAAAATTGCCATCAGGCTGTAGACCACCCTGGTCCCGGGCGCTGTGGTGCGCTCCGCAGGGGCCCGGTAGCCGGGCACGGGACTGCCGAAGAGGAGGGCGTAGCGGGCGGGCTCGCGGACCGCCCAGCCGCGGGCGGCCCGCCCCAGCGCCAGGAAGCGCCCGGTGAAGTCCCCTTCCGGCAAGCGCCCGACGGCGGCATCCACCTCATCGCCCAGCTCGCCATAGGCGTCGATGAGCAGGAGCGTCAGCAGCTCATCCCGGTTTTCCACGTAGCGGTACACGGCCGAGGACACCACGCCCAGGTCCCGGGCGACAGCACGCAGCGAGAGCGCCGCGGCGCCGTGGACCGCCAGGTGTTCCCGGCCCAGCCGGACAATGTCGGCAACAGTCTGCGCCCTGGCACGCTGGCGCGGGGTGCGGAGCGCCGACGTCAGGGTCGGGGTCGGTGTCGGCGCCGAGGTCCCGCCGCTGGGTGCGGGTGCGGGTGCGGGTGCGGGTGCGGGTGCGGGTGCGGGTGCGGGTGCGGGTGCGGGTGCATCGTCGGCTGGCATGAGCCCAGCATCGCACATTTCAGAGCACTGTCAACAAAGGAGAACAGTGCTCTTGACAATTCATTTCCGGACGATCATTCTTGCTTCTGAGAGCACCGCTCTCGCCCATGTAGCGCATACTGATGCCGAGGAAAGAGAACCCAATGTCCGAACTGTATGTGGTCACCGGAGCCGGCCCTGTCGGCTGGACCGTCGCGGAGCAACTCGCAGCCCAGGGAAAGCGCGTGCGGCTCCTCACCCGCTCGGGCAGCGGCCCCGAACACCCACTGATTGACAGGATGCAGGTGGACGTCTCCAACCCAACGCTCCTCGGCCGGGCGTTCAGCGGTGCATCGGCTGTCTTCCACTGCATCCACGGCTCCGCCTATGCCGCGGATGCCTGGCAGCGGGAACTTCCCAAGGCCGAGGACGCTGTCCTTGCGGCGGCCGGCGCGGCGGGCGCCGTCGTCGTATTTCCTGAAAGCCTGTATTCATACAGCCGGCCGGACGCCGTGATGGCGGAGGACAGCCCGCGGGAGGCGCAGGGCGGCAAGCGCGGCGTCCGCACGGAGCTGCTGAAGGCCCGTGTAGCCTCCCCCACCAACACCGTCAGCGTCGTGGCGGGCGATTTCTTCGGCCCCCGGGTGCGGACCTCGCATGCCGGCGAAAGGATCGTGCCCGCGCTCCTGGCCGGGAAACGGCTGCTGGTGATCGGCAGCGCCGCCCAGCCGCATTCCTTCACCTACGTGCCGGACCTGGCCGCGGCCATGATCCGCGCCGCACAGACGCCGGCCCTGTGGAACCGGGTATGGCACGCGCCCACGGGTCCTGCCGTGACGCAGCGGCAGCTCGCGGAGGCCTTCGCAGCGGCCGGCGGCGTGCCTACGCCCCAGGTTGGCGCCATACCCGGCTGGTTGCTGCGGATAATGGGGCTGTTCGCCCCAGGAATGCGGGAGGTTGCCGAGATGCTGTACCAGTTCGAGCGGCCGTTCGTGATGGCCTCGCAGGCCAGCGAGGCCGCTCTGGGACTCCGTCCGACGCCGCTCCCGGAGGCGGCGGCGGCCACGGTGGCATGGTGGCGGGCGCAGGATTGAGGCTCCGGACTGCGGGCCCGGCCTACCGGCGGGCAACGCCCTCCAGGTCAGACTCCGGGCGGTCCGCGGTGTCCCGCCGCGCAACCGAATCGGGCTCAGGCTTGCTGAGCTTTCCGGGCCACCAGATGCGCCGGCCAAGGTCGTAGGACAGCGCCGGAACCAGCAGCGAGCGGACCAGCACGGTGTCCAGCAGCACCCCGAAGGCGACGATGAAGGCGAGCTGGACCAGGAACATGATGGGGATGACGCCCAGCGCCGCGAAGGTTGCGGCGAGGACCACGCCGGCGGACGTGATCACGCCGCCCGTCACGCCCAGGCCCCGCAGGAGCCCCGGCCTGGTGCCGTGTTTGAGGGACTCCTCGCGGACCCGGCTCATCAGGAAGATGTTGTAGTCCACGCCGAGGGCCACGAGAAACACGAAGCCGAAGAGCGGCACCGTGGCGTCGGCTCCCGGGAATCCGAAGATGTTGTTGAACACCAGCGCTGAAACGCCCATGGCGGCGGCGTAGGACAGGACCACAGAGGCCACCAGCAGGACGGGCGCCAGCACGGAGCGCAGCAGCAGCATGAGGATGACCAGGATGACGGCCAGGACCACGGGGATGATGGTCACGAGGTCCCGCTGGGCCGTGGTGTTGGTGTCCAGTGCCGTGGCCGTCACGCCGCCCACCAGCGAACCTTCATCGGCCGTTTTGACGCTCTCGCGGAGCTTCACCACAACGTTTTCGGCATCAGTGGAGTCGGCCGCATAGTCGAGGATGGCGTTGATCAGCACCTTGCCGTCCCGGACACCGGGCGCCGTGGGTGCGCCGGGCGCGGCCGCTGCACCGCTGATGATGGGCACACCGCCGTCGGAGAGCAGGTAGGCCCCGCCGATGCCGTCGGTCGCCTTGACCTTGTCCAGCACGCGGTCGGCCGCGGCCTGGTCGGCGACGATCACCACGGGGCTGCCGGAGCCGGCGTCGAAGTGGCGGGCCAGGGCGTCCTGGCCGTCCACCGCGTTGGAAGCGGTCAGGATGACGTCGGTCTGCGGCACACCGTTGGCCTTGAGCTGCAGGATGCCGGCGGAAGCCGCCAGGAGCAGCAGCACGGAGGCGACCCATACGGTCCGCGGCCGGCGGGAGACCAGCGAGCCAGTGGCACGCCACAGCCCCTTCTGTCCTTCGAGCCCGGTGACCAGCTGCGGTTCACGCTCGGTTTCGGGCACCAGTTTTGGCCGGAACGGCCAGAAGGCGGCGCGGCCCAGCAATGCCATCATGGCCGGAAGCAGCGTCAGGGCCGCAAAGAGAGAACAAAGGATGCCGGCAGCCGCCACCGGGCCTAGCGCCTTGTTGGAGTTGAGGTCGGAGAACAGCAGGCAGAGCAGGGCAATGATCACGGTGGCGCCCGAGGCGAGGATGGGCTCGAAGGAGGCCTTCCAGGCCGTGAGCACGGCGGCGGTGCGGTTGGTGGTGTGGGTCAGGGCTTCACGGAACCTGGCCACGAAGAGCAGCGCGTAGTCCGTGGCCGCACCGATCACCAGGATGGACAGGATGCCCTGGCTTTGGCCGTTGAGCTGGATCCAGCCCAGCTTCGCCATCCCGAACACCAGCAGGATGGCGGCGCAGAGCGCGAACACCGATGTGAAAAGCACCGCGATGGGCAGCAGCAACGACCGGTAGACAATCAGCAGGATAACGAACACGGCGGCGAGGGCCACCAGCAGCAGGATGCCGTCAATCCCGGCGAAGGCGCTCACCAGGTCCGCCGCCAGGCCCGCCGGCCCCGTCACGAACGTCTGCATTCCTGCCGGCGCGGAAGCCGTCACTTCATCCCGGAGTTCCCGGACGATCTCTTTAACCTCCCCCGCGGACGGGATGGGCACCACGAACTGCACCGCCCGGCCGTCTTCCGACGGGATAGGGCCGATCACTGCGCTACCGGCCTGCAGGCTTGCGAGTTTGGCCTTGAGGACCGCGGCCTCGCCCAGCTGCGCGGGGGTGAACGCGGAATCGTTTTCGACCACGATGACGGCGGGGATCTCGTCCGAGTCCCTGAACCTGGCCTCCCAGCCCTGGGCCTCCGTGGCTTCCGCGCCGGCGGGAAGGAACGATGCCTGGTCGTTGGACGACACTTCATCCAACCGGCCGAAGGTGGGGCCGCCAACGCCGGCGATGGCCAGCCAGGTGACGACGAGCAGCACGGGGACCAGCCAGCGCAGCCAGAACGGGACGCGCGCGGTGCCGGAATTTCTCTGTTTCATGTGTCCTTCTGGTGTGCGCCGGGCAGGGCTAGAATCTATTCCACAATAGACTATCTCTACTATAGAGATAAATAGCAAGCGAAAAATCGTCGCGGATGATCCGTCAATGAGAGAATTTCCGCGGGGCGAAAGCATTCACCAGGGCAAAGAAGGAGGTTCGCCGTGTCAGAGGAGTCATCCGGGCGCCCCGAGCCTGCCGCGCCCCAGGGCCTGGTCCGGCTGCTGCAGGAGTTCACGCTCGAAGCCAACCGCTACGTGGACTCGGCGGGCGGCAGGAACCACATGCACCGCACGGACCTCAATGCGCTCGCCGTGATCATGCGGCATACGGCCAAGGACCAGATCGTCACTCCCGGGGTGCTCCGGAAGGAACTGAACCTCAGCTCCCCCGCCACCACCGCCTTGATCGACCGGCTGCACAACTCCGGCCACGTGCTGCGTGAGCGCCAGGGATCGGACCGCAGGCAGGTCCAGCTTCGCATGACACCCAAGGCCTACCGCGACGGCGGCGCCATGTTCCTTCCGCTGGCCCGCCAGATGGGCGCGGCGATGGCGGAGTTCACCCCGGCCGAGCTCGAGATAGCCGCCCGCTTCATGGGTTCGATGATCGAGGCGACTATCCGTGCAGCACAGGAAGCGGCCGGGCAGGACGCGGCTGGAAGCGTGCGCCCAGCCACACCGCAGCCGCAGCCAGCAGCACCGGAACCGCCAGCGCCCAGCCGCTGAAAAGCAGGATCAGCACCATCACGGCGGCCGCCACGATGACGCCGTACCAGGCCGCCGTACCCGGCCGCAGCAGCCGCGTTCCCGCAGCCAGGCCGAACGCGGTCACTGCGGTGAAGCAGGCCGAAGCCGCCCCGATCTGGAACTGCATGCTGGCCAGTCCGGCGATTGCCGCGCCGAAGGACAAGAGCGTCATCCCGGCCAGGGCGGCGAGGCTGGCGGCAGGCACCTCACCGGGACCGCCGCCGCGCGCCATCGCCGGCGGCAGCACGCCGTCGGCCGCCAATCTGGCGCCGAGCCGGCTTGCGCCGGCAATGAACGTGTTGAGCGGGCCGAACGTCAGCACCGCTGCGGCCACTGCGGTGAGCGGGGCGGCCAGGGGCCCCAGCCCCTTTTCGAGCAGGTCGGCAACCGGGACGGAACTGTCCGGCAAATCCGGGCCCAGTACCGCAACCGCCGCGGCGACGACGCCGATGTACACCACGCCGACGACGACGAGCGTCAGCCAGGTGGCGCGTTTGAGGTCGCGGCCAGGATTGCGGAACTCGGCCGCCAGGTGGGTCACCGCTTCCCAGCCGGCGAAGCAGAAGAACAGCAGGCTGGCCACTCCGCCCACCGGCCAGTGCCCGTGCGGGGCGAATGGTGCAAAGTTCCCAGCCCTGGCATAGGGCGCGGCCACGGCCACGGCGAGCGCGAGCAGGGCCACGAGCAGGACCATCAGCATCAGCTGGATGCGGCTGGAAAGCTTGATTCCGACGGCGTTGCTCGCGAATCCGGCCGCCAGCAGCAGTGCTGCGGCCACCAGCGCGGTCCCGTGGCCGCCACCAAGGGCATTGGCGATGTAAGTGCCGCCGATCACGGCCGTGGCGGGTGCGCCGAACGGAATGGCGAAGAAGAACAGATAACCCGCCACCACCGAGGCGCGGCGCCCGAAAGCCCGGGTGACGAAATGGGCGATCCCGCCGGCGTCGGGCTCCTGGCGGCTCATTTCGGCGAAACTGAGGGCGACCGGCGTGCAGAACAGCAGCAGCGCGGCCCAGGCAAGGAGCGAGGCCGGTCCCGCTTCCCGGGCGGCGATGGCCGGAAGGACCAAAACCCCGGATCCGAGGATCGCGCCCACGTAGATTCCTGTTGCCCGGAACAGCCCGAGCCCTGCCTTGCCTGCCTTGTTGTTTCCCACTCTTCCAATCCACCGCGAAGGCGGGTGCCGCAGAACCGGGGAAACTGACGGCCATGGACAATAAACTGCCTGTTTTCGTTCCGTCCGTTGCACGCATTTCCGCTCCGGAGTTGTAGCGTTTCCTTATGAGTGCGGAGCAGCCTGAAGATGTGTACACGCATGGACACCACGAGTCCGTGGTCCGCGCCCATGCCTCGCGGACCGCCGAGAACTCCGCCGCGTTCGTGATCCCCTACCTCACCCGCGGCTCGTCCGTGCTGGACGTCGGCTGCGGGCCCGGGAGCATCACCTGCGACTTCGCCGGCCTCGTCGCGCCGGGGCACGTGACCGGGCTGGACCGCTCTCCGGACGTGATCGCCCACGCCACCGAGCTCGCCTCCGATCGCGGCGTGGAGAACGTCGAGTTCGTGGCGGGCAACATCTATGACCTCGACTTCGAGGACGGAACGTTCGACGTCGTCCATGCCCACCAGGTGCTGCAGCACCTGACGGATCCGGTGGAGGCGCTGCGGGAGATGCGCAGGGTGGCCAAGCCGGGCGGCATCGTGGCCGTGCGCGACGCCGATTTCCACGGCATGAGCTGGTACCCGGCCATCCAGGAACTGGACGAATGGATGGACCTGTACCAGCGGATCGCGCGCCGCAACGGGGCGGAACCCGACGCCGGACGCCGACTCGTTTCGTGGGCCCAGGCGGCAGGGTTCGCCGACGTGGCGCCCACCAGCAGCAACTGGCTGTACGCCACAGGCCAGCAGCGCCGGTGGCAGGCCCGGGTGTGGGGCGAGCGCGTGCTGCACTCGGCGTTCGCGGACCAGGCGCTGGAATACGGCTTCGCCAACGCGGCGGACCTGGCCCGGATCTCTGCGGGATGGCACCGCTGGGGCTCCACCGACGACGGCTGGTTCCTGATCCCCAACGGCGAGGTCATCGCGCGGGCCTGAGTTTCATCCTTCGCTGAAACAGCGGTGCGATATCCACATAGGGCAATTAACTCCTGAGTCGCGATCCCTGCCGGCAATAGCCTCAAGGAATGATTATTCAAGCAGGCTTTGACCTCCAGATTCTGGCCCGGCCGCTTATCGTCCAGCAAGGGAGGGTCCTCCCCAGGCTCGTCGTAATAGGGCTGGATGCCGAGATGCAGCTGGACGGCGTTGAGGTTGTCAGTGACGAATTCGCCGGATCGCTGAAGCCCCATCACGATGCAATTCTGGATGGGCTGGATCCCGAGTGGACGAAGTATTTCGCAATCGCCCATGCCGGGATCTGGACCGAGCACAACTACCACTGCGACGATCCAATCCTCCTTGAGGCAGCGGAGCTGGAAACCGTGGCGGCCCATCGCGGATTCCACATGATCGGCCATTTTGGCCAGGACGAAACCGGGTACATGTCTGCCGGAGCGCATTCGTACTTTGACCAATATCCGCGCCATGTGGAGCTCCCCTGCACCATGACTCACTGGGTGAATTCGAAGGTCAGCACCTGTTGGCGCTGCTGCGTCTGACGAATTTTCCTGCAGCCCATTCCCTGGCCACCGATCTGTCCCTAGGATGCGAAGGAAAACCACCGGCGAGGAGAACCCCAATGCGTACATTGACCGCAGGCCTTTTCTATTCCGTGGACGGCGTGGTTGAGTCCCCCAACCTGTGGCAGTTCGACAGTTTCGACGAGGAACTCGGCGCCGGGATGAATCAGATGATGACCCGGGTGGAAACCGGGATCCTGGGCCGGGTGGGCTACGAGCAGTGGGCCAGTTTCTGGCCCAGCGCGGCCGACGACGCCAGCTTCGGCGAGTTCGTCAACAAGCTGCCGAAGTTCGTGGCCTCGAGGACCCTTTCGGGTGAGCTCGGATGGCAGAACTCCCGCCTTATGGACGCCCCGCTGGAGGAGTTCGTGGCCGGCCTCAAGAACGGTGATGGGGGCGAGATTGCGGTCTTCGCCAGCATCTCGCTGACCCGCCAGCTGCTGTTCGCGGGCCTGCTGGACTCGCTGATGCTGATGGTCCACCCCGTTATTGCGGGGAGCGGGCGGCGGCTGTTCGAGGACGGCGACCCCGTAACGCGGCTGGAGCTGCAGGATTCCCAGCGCACCAGCAAGGGAAACATGATCCTCAGCTACGGTGTCCGCGCAGCATAAGGCGGACAGCGACGTTGCGGCAGCTTTGCCGCCCCTAAACTGGATTGGTGCTCCCTTCACTTTGGCTGGCCCTGGCCGGCGCCGGCGTCCTGATCAGCTTCACTCCCGGAGCGGGTGCCATCAACACGATGAGCAACTCGCTGAACTCGGGTTTCCGGCGCTCCATCTGGGGAATCCTGGGCCAGCAGGCCGCGCTGGTGATCCACGTCCTGATCGTGGCACTGGGCGTGGGCGTCCTGGTGGCCAGCTCCCCTGTGGCATTCAACGTGATCCGGTACGCAGGAGCTGCCTACCTGGTCTATCTGGGCATCCGGCAGTTCCTGCACAAGCCCGATCTCGACCAGGAGAAAGCCGCCGAGCTCCGGAATGAACCGGCCGCCTCCATGTTCCGGCGCGGTCTGTGGGTCAACCTGCTGAACCCCAAGGCCATCGTCTTCTTCCTGGCCTTCATGCCGCAGTTCATCAGGCCTGAGCAGCCGCTGCTGCCCCAGTATTTGGTCCTGACGGCCACCGTGGTGGTCATCGACATCCTGGTCATGTGGTTCTTCTTTGCCGCCGCGGCCAAGTCATTCCAGCGGTTCACGCACAACGCGCACGGGCAGAAAGTCCTCAACCGGACATTCGGGGTGCTCTTCGTGGCCGTGGGCATCCTGCTGGCGCTGATCCACTAGCGGGGGTTGGTCCACTAGCGCGGCCCGCGAAAACAAGGCCACAACTGCCCGTTCGCGCTTAAAGCGCCGACTGCCCGAACCCGGATCCATGCCAGGATCCGGGTTCGGGCAGCTTTGGTTAGGGCTGCAGCTTTGGTTAGGGCTGCAGCTGCCCGTTCGCGGGCGTGAGCTTCCGCAGGTCCGCTTTCCGGATTTTGCCGCTGGCCGTCCGGGGCATCTCGTCCACGAACACCACCGACTTGGGGATCTTGTAGCGGGCCAGCCGGCCATCCAGGTGGGCCCGCAGCTGTTCTTCGCTCAGCTGTGCGCCCTCCCGCAGGAGCACCACGGCCCGCGGCACTTCACCCCACTTTTCGTCCGGCACACCGATCACCGCAACGCTGCCGACGGCGTCGAGCTCGGTGATGGCCTGCTCCACCTCCGCCGGATAGATGTTCTCGCCGCCGGAGATGATCATGTCCTTGAGCCGGTCCGAGATGAACACGAAACCGTCGTCGTCCTTGTAGCCCATGTCGCCGGACTTGAACCAGCCGTCCCCGGTGTAGGAGTCGGCGGTCGAGTCGGGACGGTTCCAGTATTCGTGGATGACGTTCGGGCCCTTGATCTGTATCTCGCCCACCGTGCCCGGTTCCGCGGGCATTGCGTCAGGATTGGCCAGGTCCGCTATCCGGACCTCCGTGAAGAAGTGCGGAAGTCCGGACGATCCTGCCTTGTCCCGGGACCGCGCCGCCGGCAGCGTGGTGGCTCCCGGCGCCGTCTCGGTCATCCCATAGCCGTTGGAGAAGCGCAGCCCGCGTTTCTCGTAGGC
Source organism: Arthrobacter sp. 24S4-2 (assembly GCF_005280255.1). Lineage (NCBI taxonomy): Bacteria > Bacillati > Actinomycetota > Actinomycetes > Micrococcales > Micrococcaceae > Arthrobacter > Arthrobacter sp. 24S4-2. The sequence continues at coordinate 5,191,624 of NZ_CP040018.1, forward strand.
CTCCAGCACGCGCACCGGCACAGCTGATCCGCCGCAGGTGAGCTTGTTCAGGGAGCTGAGGTCCGTGGCTTCCCAGGCGGGATGTTCGCAGAGCATCTGGTACGTGGTGGGCACACCGCTGATGGTGGTGGCCCGGTGGTGCTCGATGAGCTGCAGGGTCCGGAGCGGATCGAACCTGGGTTCCAGGACCACGGTGCCGCCTTTGAGGAGCGTGGGCAGGACGCCCATGTCCAGGGAGGCCACGTGGAACATCGGCGAGATCATCAGGGCAACGTCCGTGGAGGCGAAGTCGAAATCGACAATCACGTTCATGCAGTTCCAGGTGATGTTTCCGTGTGTCAGCAGGGCGCCTTTGGGATGTCCGGTGGTTCCGGACGTGTAGAGGATCATGGCGCCGTCGTCCAGGCCCACCGGCTCGTCCGGGGCCACGTCCGCGCCGGACGCGACGACGTCCTCATAGTCCTCGGCCGCCGTCGTGCCTTCCTGTCGGGTGTCACCGGGGGAACGGTCGACGGCGATCCGCCGGCCTACCGCCGTCCCCGCCCCGCCGCGGACCGCCAGGTCCGAAAGGCTGTCGGCGTGCACCAGCAGGACTGCGCCGCAGTCCCGGAGCTGGAACTGGATTTCGGGCGGAGCCAGGCGCGTGTTGAGGGGGACGAAGACGGCCCCGGCCAGGCCGCAGGCGAAGAGTGTCTCCAGGAAGGACGGATCGTTCTCGCCCAGGTAGGCCACCCGGTCCCCGCGGGCAACGCCGCGGTCGCGGAAGGCGTTGGCGAGCCGGCTGGAGCGTTCCGCCAATTCCTCGTAGCTGAGCTCCCGGTCGCCGGCGATGATTGCTGTCTTGTTGCCCGACTTCGGGCGGCGCCGTTGCAGCCACGAGCCGATGCCAAAATTTTCCACGGCAAATCCTTTCTAATTAGACGGTAGTCCCTGGTGGCCGGATCAGGGCCGGACGGTCTGGAGATCGTTGTTCCTGGGCTCCCGGGTCAGCAGAATGAAGACGATCGAGACCACAGACATGATGGCCAGGTACCAAACCACGGAGCCCGTGTTCTGACCGGAATCCTTGAAGATCTGCGCCACGATGCCGGGCGTGAAGCCTGCACCGAGCAGCGTTGCCAGCTGGTAGCCCAGCGAGGCGCCCGTGTAGCGGGACGTGGTGCCGAACTGCTCGGACACGAACGCTGCGAGCGGCCCGAAGAGCGTGGAATGGATCATGAGCCCCACCGCGAACGCCACGAAGATCAGCATGATGTTGTTGGAGGACAGCAGCTGGAACATCGGCACGAGGTAGGTGATGAACACCAGCAGTCCGCCCACCATCACGGGCCGCCGCCCGAGCTTGTCCGAGAGCCTTCCGCCCAGGACCACAAAGACGATGGAGACCAGGGACGCGGCGGCGTAGGCGTAGAGCACTCCCTGCCGGTCGGCGCCCTTGGAGACGGCGAACGTCACAGCGAACGTTGCCAGCACCACCTGAAGGGCGAACCCCGCGGCGCCGGCCAGCATGGTGAAGATCAGCGTCTTGGGCCGGCGGAGCACCTGCAGTAGCGGGATTTCGCGGCGCACCGGAGCGGCGCTGCCCTGCGCGCCTTCGGCCTGGTCTCCTTCGGCCTGGTCTCCTTCTGCCTGTTCGGCGTCTTCCTGCTCCCGCTTCTCCTGTTCAAGGGCCGCCTTGAAGATGGGGCTCTCGGAGACCTTCAGGCGGACAAACATGCCCACGCCCAGCAGCACGAAGGAGAGCAGGAACGGCACGCGCCAGCCCCAGGCGAGGAACTGGTCGTTCGGCAGGGAAGAGAACGCGCCCAGGATGAACGTGCCCAGCACGGCGCCGGTCGGGGCGCCGGCGTTCACGAACGACGCCGCAAAGCCCCGCCGTCCGGACTCCGAGTGTTCCAGCGCCATCAGGGCGGCGCCGCCCCACTCGCCGCCGACGGCGATGCCCTGGAAGACACGGAGGATCACCAGCATCACGGCGCCCCAAGGGCCAACCACGGAGGCCCCCGGGACCAGGCCGATGAGCGTGGAGGCCACACCCATGACCAGCATTGACACAATGAGCATTCCCTTGCGGCCCACCCTGTCGCCGAAGTGGCCGAAGATGATGCCGCCCAGCGGGCGTGCCACGTAGCCGGCGGCGAAGGTGCCGTAGGCGGCCACCACGCCTACCCAGTCGTCCATTCCGGAGAAGAAGACCTTGGGGAAGACCACCGCGGCGGCCGTGGCGTAGAGGAGGAAGTCGTAGTACTCGATGGTGCTGCCCAGATAGCTGGAGGCGATGACCGTGCGCGCTTCCTTGCGGCGTTCGGCAGTACCCATGGCTTGGAGCTGAGTGAGTCCGGACATTGCTGTTCCTTAGGACAGAGGGACAAAAGGGTTGGTTACTTGTAGGAGCGGAAAACTGTAGAAGCGGCTTACTTGTAGAAGCGGGCCAGGAATTCGGCCACGACGGCGGGGCGTTCCTGGCCTTCGATCTGGATGGTGTTGGACACCTTGATCTGGGCGCCGCCCTTGACCTCGGTGACTTCGGCGATGGTGGCCTGCATGCGGATCCGCGATCCCACCTTCACCGGCGAGGTGAAGCGGACCTTGTCGAGGCCGTAGTTCACTTTGGTGGTGACGCCGTCGACGTCGAACAGCTCTCCCCAGAACGGGATGATGAGCGAGAGCGTGAGGAAGCCGTGGGCGATCGGGGCGCCGAACGGCCCGTCTTTGGCGCGTTCCGGATCCACGTGGATCCACTGGTCATCGCCGGTGGCGTCGGCGAACTTGTTGATCTGTTCCTGGGTGATTTCGCGGTATTCGGTCACGCCGAGGTCGGTGCCGGCGAGGGTGAGCAGTTTGTCGAAGTCGACGACGAGATTGGGCATCTTTGCCTCCTGTTGTGGTTCTTGGAGTTGCGGAAGTACGACGGCGGTGCGGTGGGGCCGCCGTCGGGTTTCAGTTGTTGTTCGGGTTCAGTCAGTGCGGCGCAGTTTGCGCTGTTCAGTTAGCGGCGTCAGCGGGTGAAGGCGCTTTCGCCGGTGAGGGCGCGGCCCACGATGAGCGCGTTGATTTCGTGCGTGCCTTCGTAGGAGTAGACGGCCTCGGCGTCGGCGTGGAACCGCGCGACGTCGGATTCGAGCGTGATGCCGTTGCCGCCCACCACTTCGCGGGCCAGGGCCACGGTTTCCCGCATCAGCAGGGACGTCTGCATCTTGGCCAGGGCGGAGTCCTGGTCGCGGTAGATCCCCTTGGTTTGCTGTTCGGTCAGCCGGACCACCAGGGACAGGGAGGCCGTGACGTTGCCGAGCATCCGGGCCAGTTTCTCCTGGACCAGCTGGAAGGATCCCAGCTGGCGGCCGAACTGCCGGCGTTCGGTCACATAGCGGAGGGCCGCTTCGAACGCACCGGCCTGGATGCCCGTGGCGATCCAGGCGACGTCGGAGCGCATGGCCCGGAGCATCGCGGCCACGTCCCTGAAGGAGTTCACGTCGTGCAGCCGCATGGATTCCGGCACTCGGACGCCGTCCAGGGTGATGTGGGCGTTCTGCATCATCCGCAGCGCGGTCTTGCCGTGGATCTTCTCCAGCGTCACGCCGTCCGCCTCGCGGTCCACCAGGAAGGCCTTGACCTGCCCGTCGGCCACGTCGCGGGCGAACACCGCCAGGACGTCCGCCGTGGCGGCTCCCCCGATCCAGCGCTTGGCACCGTCCAGGATCCACGAGTCCCCCTGCCGGCGGGCGATAGTGGAGAGCCCGCCTGCGATGTCCGAGCCGGACTCCGGTTCGGTCAGCGAGAAGACGCCTTTGAGCGTGAAGCCGATGACTTTGGGCATCCATTCGGCCTGCTGCTCGGCGGAGGCGCCAACGCGGATGGCCGTACGGAACAGCCCGGCCTGCGCGGTGTACCAGGTGGCCAACGACGCGTCCGTGCGGGCCAGCTCGAAGATCCGGAAGCCCTGGTAGATGCCCCGGGCGGGGCTGCTGCCCGGGCCGGTAAGTACTGCCGGTTCCATCAGGTCCAGATCGATCAGCGGCTGGGCGAGCTGCTGCGGAAACTCCCCGCGTTCCCAGTACTCGGCCAGCAGCGGCTGTGCTTCGCGGTCCAGGAAGCTCCGCAACCGTCCCAGCACGCGGCGCTCTTCCCCGGTGAGGAGGGACTCGGCGTCGTAATAGTCGCAGACGCCGTATAGCCGGGTCTTTTCGGCAGTAGGCGTCTGCTCAGCTGTAGTGGCACTCATGTCAGCCGTCCAGCCCGAGCAGGCGCACCGCGTTGTGCTTGAGGATCTTTGGCCGGACCTCGTCCTTGAGCTGAAGGTCCGCGAAGGCGCCCAGCCATTTCTGCGGCGTGATCAGCGGAAAATCGGTGCCGAAGAGGACCTTGTCCTGCAGGACCGAGTTGGCCATGCGGACCAGGGACTCCGGAAAGTACTTCGGGGACCAGCCGGAGAGGTCGATGAACACGTTGGATTTGTGGGTGGCGATCGAGTTGGCCTCGTCCTGCCACGGCACGGAAGGGTGGGCCATGATGATCTGCAGTTCCGGGAAGTCGGCGGCCACGGCGTCCAGGAGGAGCGGGTTGGAGTAGGCCAGCTTGATGCCGTAGCCGCCGGGAAGGCCGGCGCCCATGCCGTTCTGACCGGTGTGGAAGATGGCCGGCAGACCCAGTTCCTGGAGGGTTTCCCAGAGCGGGTAGAACTGTTCGTTGGAGGGGTCGAAGCCCTGCAGGCTGGGGTGGAACTTGAAGCCGCGGGCGCCAAGGTCGATGGCCTGGCGCTTGGCGCCCTGGATGGCCTCGGCGCCGGTGCGCGGATCCACGCTGCCGAAGGGGATCAGCACGTCGTTGTTCCTGGCCGCGCCGACGATCAGGTCCTCGATGCTGTTCGGTTCGTGCTTGAGCTGGGTGCGGGCGTCCACAGTGAACACGACGGCGGCCATGTTCAGTTCCCGGTAGACCTCCGCGATCCGGTCCAGCGACGGCGTGCGGTCCTCGGACTTGAAGTACTTGGCCGAGGCCTCGGTGAGTGCCGGCGGGAGCGACTCGTGGCCGTGGCCGTCCACTTCGAGGTGGACGTGCATGTCGATCGCGTCGAGCTTCGGGGCGTCGATGCCGAGCTCGTAGCGGGTGGCAGCCATGGCTAGCCGACCTTCGCAGGAGCTGCGGCCGGCTGCGCTTCCGGCTGGAGGTCTTCGGGCAGTGGCAGGAATTCCTCGCCCACGCCCTGCAGCTTGCCGCCGAAGAGCGGGCCGAAGTTCTCCACGAGGTCCTCGTAGCGCCAGCCGCCCTCGCGGTATTCGGTGGCTGCGGCCTCGGGATGGGTCCAGAGCTGGAGCCGATCGCCGCCGGCGCCGATGACCTGGCCGGTGATGCCGGCCGCCTCATCGGAGGCGAGGAACGCGACCAGTCCGGAGACGTCGCCGGCCGTTCCAAAACCGAGTTCGTGGCGGAAGAACGCCGGCATCGCCTCGCCGCGCTCATCCGCTTCCACCGCCTTCCGGAAGTACGGGACGGTCTTTGTCATGGCCGTGGCGGCCACCGGGATGACGGCGTTGGCGGTTACGCCCGCCTTCTTCATCTCCAGCGCCCAGGTGCGGACCATGCCCACGATCCCGGCCTTGGCCGCGGCGTAGTTGGTCTGGCCGAAGTTGCCGCGCTGCCCGGTGGGCGAGCCGATGGTGATGATGCGGCCGGCGATGCCGTTTTCCTTGAAGTAGGCGAACGCTTCCCGGACGCAGGTGAAGGTGCCGCGGAGGTGGACGTTGATGACGGCGTCGAAATCCTCGTCGGTCATTTTCAGCAGGCTCTTGTCGCGCAGGATGCCGGCGTTCGTGACCAGGATGTCCAGGCGCCCGAACGCCGTGACGGCTGCCTGCACCAGCTGCTTGGCAACGTCCGTGCTTCCGACGGGAGCGACGACGGCGGCTGCCTTCCCGCCGTCGGCCTCGATGGTCCGGACCGCTTCCGCAGCCACGTCGGCGTCGACGTCGTTGATGACGACGGCGGCACCCTGCCGGGCTAGTTCCCGGGCGTAGGCCATGCCCAGGCCCCGGCCGCTTCCGGTGACGATTGCTACTTTGCCTGACAGGCTCATGGCTGCTCCTTTGCTAGCTGACCTTGTGCATCCCTGCCATCGACGTGGGATGCTGTTCTGTATCCATGAAAATATGGATAGTTGAAAATGTCAACGATTTATTTTGACGATTATTGGAGTTGGGCATGACGATCGAGACACAGGGAGGTCAGCGGACCGGGCAGGCCCACAAGCTTGTTGCCGCGTCCATCAGCCAGGACCTGGGGTTTCTGCTGGCCAAGCTGCATGCCACGGGTTCCGTAGTGAATAACAGGGCGTTGGCCGAGTTCGACCTCAAGGAACGCTCGTACTCGATCCTCATGCTGGCAAACAGCGGGCTGGAGCCGACGCAGCGCGAAATGGCGGGCTTCCTCAGCTTGGATCCCAGCCAGATCGTGGCCCTGGTGGATGAGCTGGAGAAGCGGGGGCTCGTACTGAGGGCGCCCGGAAAGCAGGACCGCCGGGCGAAGACCGTCACGGCCACCGCCAAGGGAGGAAAGCTGCTCGAGCAGGCCGGCATTGCCGCGCGAAAGGCCGAAGCGGAAGTGCTCGACGGCCTGCCCGCGGAGGAAGCGGCCCAGCTCAAGGCCCTGCTCCGCAAGGCACTGTGGGGTGTCGCCTAACGTCGCGGAGCGTCCGGGCGTGGGGTGTCGGTTAGCCTGCCGGGTTGTCCGGGCCTTGGGTGTCGGTTAGCCTGCCGGGCTGTCCGGGCGCGGGCGCCCGTGGCATGCGGCGCCGTTCCGCCGCGCCAGCTCGGCCACGACCGCAGGGCTCACCAGACCGGCATGGTTCGGCCCGGGATTGCCGGAGTGGTTCCTCAGGAGGTCCACCAGGGCCTGGAGCTCGCCGGTCGGAACGGCCGACAACGAGGCGTAAGACTTGAAGATGCGCCGCTCAGCCATGCCTGAGACGCGGCTCCCCGGCGCGTTCAAGTCGCCCTCGAAGAGGGTCTGGCGGCAGCGGCTGATGCAACCGGGAGACGGACTTTTTCGAGCATGGGACATCCTCAGTGAAGAATCCGGAGGCTGCCTGCATAACCCGAAGCCAGAATACCGCAGGCACCCGGCGCGCGGAATCCCGTCCGGGAGTCCTGCCCTACACATAAACTGCGCCGGTCGGAAGGGCCGACGGCGACTGGGGACAGCCCGGGTCTCAGCGGGCTTTTCGCCGCCGGCCCCATAACAATTTTAGGAGATTCTGGCCCTCCGCGGGCGAGTGGAGGCTACCCGTTTTCGCCGGTTCGCCTAGGCGGACTTGGTCCCGGACACGCGGCCTTCGGCGCGGGCTGAGCGGCGGTTCCGGAGCCAGCGGCGGAAGAGGTCAACCATGGCCAGCAGGCCCGCGAGGGGCGAGAGCACCGCTGCGGAATAGACGAAGAGCAGCCAGGTGAGCGTCGCGATCGGCGGCTGGTTGGTGCTCAGGAGTGACAGCCCCCCGAAGAATGCAACGGTCCAGAAAACCACGACGCCAAAAAGCACCGCCGCAGCAGGGAAATACTCGTTTGTCACTACGGTCATCACAGTGTTCAATGCTCTTCCTCCTGACTGGTTTGGCGCCGGATATCACCGCGTCATTCTCAGTATGGGGGCACCGAATCCCGGATCCCGGCAGGACGCAGAAAGCGTGACCAAAATAACCCTTGCGCGTCGCCGGCCGCGCTCTGCCCAACGTGACAGCGGTATCGGCGACCGGCTGGTGTGCCGGACGCCGACACCCCGCCCCGCTCGTCACGTCAGGCCGGCGACGTTCCGGCCCGGCTGAGGTGGCGGGCGAAGAACCGGGTCGCGCTGTCGGCCTCGAATCTTGGCACGTCGCCATGCCCGCCCGCGTTGGCGTGCAACGTCTTTCCTTCGAGGCGAAGGCGTCGAACAACGCGAGACCGGATTGCCGGTCGACGTGCTCGTCGTCCCACTGGAGCAGAAACTCGATCGGGACGGTGATCTGTGCCGCCGCCTCGGTCAGGGATTCATGCCCGGGACAACCGAAGACCGCCGCCGTGATCCTGGGTTCGACCGCCGTCAACGGCACGCCGATGCCCGTCCCTGCATGATGCCCCAGAAGCCGATCGGATCGCGGGGTGGCGGGCGGCCAATTCTTCGAAGCCTTCACGACCTGAGTCGTCCGGCAGCAACCAAAGCCATGCCCGCCTCCCCTGGGTAGCCACGACCCTACAACGGCCACGGAAGACCACCCGGCAACAACATAAGGATCATCAACCAGGTGACCGCCGGCCCCGCGACGTTATCGATGTCGGTCGAGCCTGGATCCGCGGTGAGGTGCGTATGGGTGACGCACACCGGGCGGCCTTCCAGGCGAATGACGCGGCCGCCGCTACTCGGCATGGGCCGTTGTCGTGTCCTCACCTACGAGCGGCACGGCGGCGGCAACTATTGGCCGCTCAGCCGGACCCGCACCGCCGAGTGGTGACATGATGGGCGCATGAGCCGAGTCACGTGTGATCTGACCATCTCCCTCGACGGATTCGCCGCCGGCCCGAATCAAAGCCTGGCGGAGCCCCTGGGCGAGGGCGGAGAGCTGCTGCACAGATGGCAGTTCGAAGAAGCCCAAGCCAACGCGGCCGCCCGCGAAGGCATCCTCGCGGCCGGCGCCTACATCATGGGACGGAACATGTTCGCTGGGCCCGGGGCGTGGGATGAGGAATGGCGGGGATGGTGGGGTGAGGAACCGCCCTATCACGCCCCAGTGTTCGTTCTCACCCAGCATCCACGCGAGCCCCTGGAGATGCAGGGCGGCACGACGTTCAACTTCGTGACCGACGGGATCGAATCGGCGTTGGCCCAGGCCCGGAAGGCTGCTGGCAGCAAGGACGTGGCCATTGCCGGAGGACCGCAGACCGTCCGCCAATACCTTTCGGCGGGGCTGATCGACGAGCTGCGGCTCCACATCGCGCCCATCGTCCTGGGAGCGGGCGAGCGGCTGCTCGACGGCGTCGCGAACCTCAAGCTTGAGCCGACGGAAGTGAGCGGTACCCGCCTCGTCACCCACGTGCGCTATCGGGTAATCCGCTGAAAAGCTGACGCTCAATCGTCGGCGCCATCGCGCGTAAGGAGGCCCTAGGAGGGCGGGCAGGCGTTGTCAATAAGGAGCCGGGCCAGGCGGAGGGCGCGCTTGCCGTATGTGGCGCCGTCGAGGACGGCGGCGGTGGCGTAGGCACCGTTGAGGACGATGAGCAGTTCGTCCGCGAGCTGGCCGGGGTCCTGGGCGTCGGCGTTGACGGCAAGGGAGCGGAACCAGCCCCGTACCTGCTTCTTGTGTTCTATGGCCACCAGGTGTGCGGGGTGCCGGCCCTCGGGGAACTCCGTGCTGGTGTTCAGCATCGGGCACCCCCGGTAGGAGGGGGCGGCCGTGTCCCCGGCGAGCACTTCGAAGACAACCATCAATTTGCCCCTTGGAGTGGACGGCTCCTCGGCGGCCAGCTGCATGCGCTCGAACCAGGCGTCCGCTCGCCCCTGCACGTAGGCTGTGGCGAGGGCGTCCTTAGTGGGGAACTGGCGGTAAATGGTGGCGTTCCCTACGCCGCATTCCTTGACCACGGTGTCCATCCCGACCGCACGGATGCCCCGCTGGTAGAACAGGCGCGTCGCCACCTCAAGCACGTTGCGCCGGTTATCCTCGCCACTCTTGCGTGCCACGGAAACCTCACTCCTTCTGAATTTTCACCTGAACTTTGTTTCCTCAAGTTTGACAGACGGATCGATCCGTCACAAACTATTCGAGAACGATCCGTCACATCGGGTCGCTTGTTACAGAAAACGCATGAAGGAGATCACCCCATGAAGACCGCTATCCTCGGTACTGGGCACGTCGGACGCACGATCGCAGCACGGCTGGCCGAACTCGGGCACACCGTCACCATCGGCACCCGCGACCCTGAGGCCACACTTGCCCGCACCGGCACCGACACCACGGGCACTGCGCCGTTTGCCGCCTGGGCTGCAGAGAACGCCGGCATCACCCTGGCCAGCTTCCGCGACGCCGCAGCGGGGGCCGAGCTCATCGTCAACGCCACCAACGGTGCCGCATCCCTGGACGTCCTGGCCCAGGCAGCGGCCGAAAACCTCGACGGCAAAGTCATCCTCGACATCGCCAACCCCCTCGACTTCAGCCACGGCATGCCCCCGACCCTGTTCGTCAAGGACACCGATTCCCTCGGCGAGCAGATCCAGCGCGCTTTCCCCGCCGCCCGCGTCGTGAAGTCCCTCAACACCCTCAACGCCGACCTCATGGCACATCCGGCCTCACTCCCCGACGGCGGCACGGTCTTCGTCTCCGGGAACGATGCCGACGCCAAGCACACCGTCACCCAGCTACTGAAGGAGTTCGGCCACCAGGATGTCATTGACCTCGGCGACATCACCACCGCCCACGGCACCGAAATGCTCCTGCCCGTCTGGCTTCGCCTTTGGGGCGCACTCGGCACGCCCGCCTTCAACTTCAAGATTGTCCGCTAAGCCCTGGAGACGGGTCCTACGGCTTCCAACGCCAGGCACGCGCGGTTGACACACTCCGCTGCCGCAGAACGCCGCCCGCCGCTCACCGGACACTTCTCCGGACGGGTCTTACGGGACGGTCCGCCGTGAGTTCAGCCAGACTGAAGTCCCATTCCGTGGAACCCACGGCTTTTTTCGGGATGAAATGCGATAACCGGCGCGGTTCAGATTTCGCCATTGCGCATGGGGCCGTTGAGGGTGATTGACCTTCCGGGCTTAACCGCCGTGTTCGAGCTGGGCTTAGGTGATGGCTTGGGCGAAAGCGGTGTATCTGCTCGCGGTGGTGTGGCCTATGTTGAAGATCAGGGCGAGGTGCAGGGGGTCGGGCCCGATGCTGAGCGCTTCGTGAAGGATCCGATCATTGCGGATGCGGTCGATTCCTACACCGTCTGGCAGCAGCTGGTCTGTGATGTACGTCTGGCTGACGGAGCCGACGCCGTGGGCGGTGCCGCGGGAGATGAGCAGATGCGGGTTGGGTGTGTGCGGCCACGTGCTGCGGCGGTGTTCGGTCCAGACTTTCAAGGCCCGATGGGCCAGTGGCCCGAGAGGCTGGGCGACGCCGCGGAGGGTGATGCGCCGGTTGGGGAGGTCGACGTCGTCGAGGATGAGACCGCGGATGGTCGTGGCGTCGGCGGCGTGGACGGCCGCCAGGGCGACGACGAGCCGCTGCGCGGGGGTGGTGACGCGGGTTTCGATCGCACGGATCTCGGCGTCGGTCATCGGCAGCAGGCTGCGCTCACCGCCGGGATTGGTCAGGCGGGCTGTGGGATTGGTGAAGACGACCCGCCGTCGGGTGGCGAAGCGGAACAGTGAGCGCAGCGCGGTGATCGTGTTGCTGCGCGGCCATCCGCGCAAGGGCTCGATTGCGGTCGCGATGTCCGTGGAGGTAATCTCGCGCAAGTGTCCGCGGCTGGCTGACCACTGCTCCAGCAGCGGTCTGACGGAACCGAAGTAGCTGTAGACCGTTCGCGGCGATCGTGGCCGGCTGCGGGTGTCGCCGTCGAGGAGCACGAGCAGCCAGGCACGGACATCGGAGGCGAACGCGGCCGGCAGTTCATTGGTGCGGCGGTGGATCCAGGAACGGATCGCCGGCTCGGTGTCATCATCGAGCAACCCTGCGGCAGCGAGCACTTCGGCGATTCGGACACCGCGGCCTCGCTCGGACGCGCGGTGCCTGACCTCGGTGAGCGGGACAGTGTCGCCCGGAGCCCGGTCGTTGAGCAGCAGTGTCAGGCCGTCCAGCACGTAAAGGAAGGTCGCAGGTGACCAGCCGTGGGCCTGGCCGACCTGTTCGGCGCGGGCAGCCGCGAGGCGCAGGGCCGGCTTCTCGGAGCCGAGCGCCGGGTGACGCCATCTCGGGGGCGGCGGGGTTCCGGTCTGGCACCGGATCTCCGAGGCTCGTTTCCGGCAGTTAGGTCTGCAGTAGAGCCGGTCTCGGCGGCCGTCGGTGAAGACGGAGCCGCAGCGGACGCAGATCACCGCGGGGGCAGCGACCGCCCGGTGCGGGCGCGCGGTTTGACTGCGTGGTCCTGGCCGACAGCGAGGGTGCGCTCGGTGCTCGCCGGCGTCGGCGCGGGCACCGAGTCGGCGTCGGGCAGGAGCAGATCCTCGACGCCGCAGCCGAGCACCGCGCAGATCACATCGAGCTCGTCGAGACGGACCGTGTTTGGCTGGCCGGACCACAGCCCTGACATCTTCCCGGCGCTGATCACGAGGCCGCGCTCGGCGAGCATCCGCTTGAGCTCGCTGGCCTTCCAGATTCCGCGATTTGCCGCGGCCAGCCGGAGATTCCACTTCATGAGGTCAATCCCTTCCAACGGTCGGTGGCGCGCTCGTGGCCGCGCAGCCAGGCCTCTTCAACGTGAGAACGGTGGACATGGACGTACCGGGCCGTCGTTCCGGTCCACGTATGGCCCAGCAGCTCCTGAATCGCGAACAGCGTCATCCCGGAACGGTAGAGCTGGGATGCGCAGTAATGCCGCAGCACGTGCGGGGTGAGCTTGCCGGACCAGGCAGGCAGGTGCGCGTCCGTGGCTTCGGCCAGTGAGCGCCGGAACACGTCCGCGGTCGCACGAGCGCACGACCCATCGCCATTCTTGCGCTCGGACGGAAACAGTGGGGCACCAGGGCGAGCATCGTCGGCGTCGAAGTGGCCCCACACGTCCTCGATGAACCAACGCAGACTGCGGTCGGCGCCGTTGATCAGCGGTACCAGCCGAGGTTTGGGCCCCTTGCGACGCGAGCCCTTGCCGTGGCGGACGTTCAGCTTGCCGAACCGGCCCAATTCCCACCGCACGTCATCGAGGTCGAGCATGCGGGCCTCGTTGATCCGCAGCCCCACATCGGCAGCCAGCCGAGCCACCGCATAGTTGCGGGCAGCCGGACCGAACTTCCGGCAGGAGACCAATTCCTCCCGCCACCCGGCGAACAACCGGTCGATCTCGGGTTCGGTGGGCGGCACCCGCAACTGCGGGTCCGTTGAGGCACGCGGGCGGTTCATCTCATCCAACGGGCATTCGATGACACGTCCAGTAAGGCCGTGCAGCTCGACTTTGTGGCGGAGCTCGAGGAACTCGAAGAACACTGACAGCGCGCCCGCCCGACCGGTCCGAGTTGCTGGCCTGGCATCACGCAGTACCTTGCCGAAATAGGCATCGGCATCGGCAGGCTGCATCTCCCAAAGAGGCCGGCCGAACCAAGCCCTGATCAGCTCGAGATGGTTGGTGTCGTTGCGGATGGTGCTGTCGACCAATCCCGCCGAGGCACGAGCCAGCACGAACTCGGCGAGCAGGTCGGTCTCGAAGTCTGCGATTTCTTCTTCAGTCATCAACCGCTGATGTTCACGAAGATCACGCACAAGTGCCAGAGTCACGACTTGCCTCCTACTTCGAGTTCATCCTGAATGAAGCAATCACCTTCTAGACGAAATTCTGACACGCTTGGTGACAATCTTTCAGGAGGAGCCTCAGGTGAGTCCTGCCGGCATTAATAGCCCGAATCCGGGGCTATGGGGCCATGTATAGACGGCAGCCGGATCCAACGAACTCGTCGACTATTGCCCACTGTTTAGACCGGTATTGCAACGTCGCAGGTCAGAGTCCCAGATTCCCCGTAGCGGGACCGGCCTATGACACGATGCGGTCTTGCTTCGCGCGGGCGCGGTGTTTGCGGACGTTGTCACGGTTTGCGCAGCGCACGGAGCAGTAGCGCTGGCGACCGTTGCGGGTGACATCGACCACCACTGCCCTGCAGGGATCGCCTGATGACCTCCCTGCGGCGCATCGGCTGAGCCTATGAGCGCCGCGAGTGCTGAGGTGCAGCGCCGTTCCGACACTGATCACGGCGAGCAACACATGCGGAAGAGCCTGGTCAAGGTCGCGGTAGTGAAGGTGCCATCCTTCACCGTCGTGATCGGTGAGGCGCGGATAGGCGGCGGCAGCAGCCATCTGGGCGTTCAACAGAGCGGCCCTGTTCTGTGGATCGGGTTCATCGACGACTGAGAGCCACTCGTCAATGACGTCGCGGGTTTGCTCATAATCGTCTCCGGCGGAGAGCTTGTAGTCCATCGTCATACCGAACTCACGGGTCCGCTGCACGAGACCGTCCCTATCGGCTGGCCAATCGTTGGCCAACGAGGCGGCGAGGAGTACCGCGTATTCACCGTAAGGGTTGAGATGCATAAGGCTATTACATCATTGTTGGAGTCATGACGATTCTTCCTTGGGCTGCCGATCTGCAGACACGATATATGTATCCAGCGAGCAGGACGGTTCGCTCGTGATCGCGGCGACAGACTTCGGAACGGGAGTCTCGCTGGTCGCGGCAAGCGGGATGGCTCTAACGGCACTCGGCATGGTGCTCACGCCGGGCCCGAACATGGTCTACCTGGTCTCGCGCAGTGTGAGTCAAGGGCCAGTGGCGGGAATGATCTCTCTCGCCGGCACCTGTGCTGGCTTCCTCGTCTACATGACGATGGCGAACCTCGGGCTCGCGATGGTGTTCGTCGCGGTGCCGTGGCTCTATGCCGGAATGAAAGCCGCAGGAGTCCTCTACTTGGCCTACCTCGCGTGGCAGGCACTCAAGCCCGGCGGTCGCGGCGTCTTCGACGTTCGTGCACTCCCTCGCGATTCCGCACGCAAGCTCTTCCGCATGGGCCTCCTCACGAACCTGCTGAACCCAAAAACAGCCGTGATGTACCTTGCGCTTATTCCGCAGTTCATCGACTCGGGCCGGGGAGGAACAATTGCCCAGGGCTTCTCCCTCGGAGCGATCCAGATTGCCCTGAGCATGCTTGTGAACGCACTTATCGTCCTCGGTGCCGGGTCGATCTCTGCATTCCTCTCCACCCGGCCGAGCTGGACGAAATGGCAGCAACGTGTCACCGGCTCGGCGCTTGGCGTGGTGGCGGTCCTCCTCGCGCGGGAAGTGCCTGAAAAAGCACGCATGTAGCGATTCTGAGGATGAGAGTTCGCCGGGCCTATGTGCCCACACCGCCGGCGCGGCCAGCCTTAGCGTAGGCTGCCTGTGCGGCTACAGCCCTAGCCATCTGGATATTCGACCGAAGAATCCCGCACTGACCGCCGCGCCCTCCGCCCAAAAATCAAATGGCAGCCTGTAACCCGGCTCCCGACGGGTGTGCCCCTTAGGCGCCGTCGCCCGAGTAGTGGAGCAAAACCACGCCGTTGCCGAACGTCCGCGTCCCCTCGAGCCTGAGGTCCATCCGGACACCAGGGGCCTCGTGAATCACCGTGGTATTCCAGCCTGCCCGCGTGAGGGTCCGTGAAAAGACGAACTTGGGCATCTCGCGCCAGATCCCGGCGAACTCGACGAGTTCCGCCGAGATGTCCGGATCCTGGTCGGCAGTGGGCCAGTAATCGGCCATCAGCTCATGGGTGACGCGTCCGAACATGAAGGCTCCCATCGTCCGGAACTGCTCGTTCAAGTGGCGAAGGAGTTCGTCATCCACCAGGTGCCAGCTGATGTCCCGGTCGGGCGTCTCGAAGAACCCGTCCAAGGAGACCGACATCATGAGGATGATCTGGCGCATTCGAGTACCTCCGGTGGCGGCGAAAGGCGGCGTGGCCGTCGTCGTACCTTTCAGTGAAGCACTCCCGGATCCGGCGGAAAAGGGCATGACCCAAGCGGCAGCCTACCCGGTCCTTCGTCGGTGCAATTTCGCAAGGTGTTGGTGGACCTCCAAGTAGGTTTCCACCGAATTCAGTCCCTGCTGCTGGAAGAGTTCATATCTCCCGTGGTGTATTCGAACGCTGGCGGTAGGGTTTCTCGTATCCGCTAGCTACTCGGTCTTTGGGGGACGATGATGATAGGAACCGCAGTCGAGATGGCAGACCCTCTGGTGCCGTCTTTGGGATCCTGGGTTTCTTATTGATGGTGAACGCGGTCCTATTCATAGGTGCGCTGATCAGTATCGCGCGGACCAGGAATCACACCACCGGAAGCCAGGTCGTTTGGGCATTGATCGTGCTTGCGTTGCCGGTCATTGGAGCGTTGACGTGGTTCCTGATTGGGCGCAGAGTGAAGAACACCGCCGCCCTGAAGCAGTAGGGGCCAACTAGTTACCAAGTAGCATTCCGACGAGTTCGGGCTGTATTGAGGCCACGTTTGACCTCGCACCTTAGTGATGAGCTACCCCGTTCACGGCGGGGGTCTTAGTTCCTTGTTTTGCCGAGCAATCCCTAGTGGGGATGGCCATCACGCAACGGCTCAATGGAGAATAGCGCCATGGGCGGATCGATGTACGAGCGCAGGGACTCCGTCCCACACCACTCCTCCCTCCGTGACCGCATGAGGGCGGAACTCGAAGCCTTTGGCCCCTACGCAGTCCGCACAGACACAAAGGGAATCGAGCCTGGCAGCGTATCCACACCCTCACAGCGAGGTACAACCGGAGAGGCGGTCATTGCACGCTTCGCCATCGCGTCAGGGCCGGGCGCCGGAGCCGACGCACCCGAGTGCCTGGCGACCTTCAAGCCCGATCGACCCGGGCCCTATCACGCAGCATTCCTCCTGGCAGCCCTTACCAACGAGCTGACCGAGTTTGCCAGGACGCGGTTGCTCTCAGGTCTACACGAGCGCCTTCAAGGAAGGCTCGGTGCACCACGGGACACAAGCCCAGTCTCTCGCGTTCTCCACGGACGCCGGCATGACGTGGAACAAATACGCAGGCAACCCGGTGCTTGGCCGCGGCTCGGCCCATTTCCGGGATCCCAGGGTGTTCCGCTACGAGGGACCGGCCGGTTCCTGCTGGGTCATAGTGGCGGTGGAGGCCCAGCATCAGCAGGTTGTGCTGTACTGCTCGGCCAACCTCAAGGATTGGGAATACCTGAGCACCTTCGGCCCTGCAAACGCCACAGGAGGCGAATGGGAATGTCCCGACCTGTTCCCGCTCCCCGTCGACGGAGACCCGGACAGCGTCAAGTGGGTCCTGGTGGTCAATATCAACCCGGGTGCCGTGGCCGGCGGCTCGGGAGGGCAGTACTTCGTCGGCGACTTCGATGGGGTGCAGTTCACCGCAGAACCTGATTCACTCGTTCCAGCGGATGCCGACGGGACCACGGATCTCAGAGACTGTCTGTGGCTCGACTGGGGACGTGACTACTACGCCGCCGTCTCCTTCAGCAATGCCCCGGAGAACCGTCGCATCATGATCGGCTGGATGAACAACTGGGACTATGCCAACTCCTTGCCCACGTCTCCGTGGCGCTCCGGGATGTCGCTTGCCCGCGAGGTCGAGCTCGCGACGGTGGACGGTTTGCCGCGCCTGGTGCAGCGCCCGGTGCTCCCGTTGGACTGTGGGGAGCCGGCCCGCACCGTCCAGGACGTGGAACTTCACGACTCCCTGCTGCAACTGTCCGACGCGACGCCCGGATCAGCCCAGCTGATCGAGGCCGAGATCCTGCCCGGCACGGCCCGGACCGTTGCTTTCAGGCTTCTCGGCGCATCGGGCGGGAGCGCCGCAACGGTTCTCAGCTTCGATGCCGTTACGAGCCAGCTCACCCTGGATCGCCGCAACTCCGGAAACACCGCCTTCCACGGAAAGTTCGCGTCGGCTGAGTCGGCACCGGTGAAGCTCGACGACGGCGTGCTAAGGCTCCGTGTAATCGTCGACCAGAGCTCCGTGGAGGTCTTCGCCCAAGGCGGCAGGGTTGTCCTGAGCGATCTGGTGTTCCCCCTGTCCGGGAACCTGGGCACCGAAGTGTGCGTGGAAGGCGGCACGGCCATTGTGCGGAAACTGGCCGTCACGGCCTTGTCCTAAAGACAGCACCGCACTCCAGTGCCCACCCACGGCCTGCCGGAAACATCGGCAGGCCCCACGACTGGTCTATCAGGGCGCTCTCCCCGGGCCGATTCGGTTTGTCGGAGCCGACACCAGCTGTAGGACTGTCTCTGGCTAGCGTTTTGGCCAGATCCTCACGACTTTCACGGCCCGTTCCAGCTCCTCGCGCAGCGCCCGGTTCTCGAGAGTGAGGCGCTGGAGGTGAGCGATGGCGACTTCGAGCTGGCCGCGGAGGCGGGCTTTGTCGTTGCGCAGCTGTGCGATGGCGCTCATCGCGTCCGTACCGGGCTGCAGGCCAAGGTCCTCAACGCGTTCGCCGGCACATCGCACTACAACCCGCTGGATACGTCCTACCCGACTGTCACTGTGACGTTGCCCTTGCCCACCGCGGATCCGGTGCTGCTGACGAAAGCCTCGCACGCGCTGCTCCCCCGGATCCAGGAAGGAACCTTGCTGGAGGACATCAGCCGCAAGTACGGGCGGGGCTCGGTGGGCCTGGGACATGCCGGCATCCGGGGCGGACCCGACTGGTCCATGGAACGCGGCATGCTCTCGCCGCGGTACACCACCAACTGGGACGAGCTGCCAGTCGTCCGGGCAGCCTGAAGCGGAGGGACCATCCCGCGCCCTGCCCCTATGCCGCCAGCGGGGAGCCGAACATTTCCGCGGCGCGCCGCAACAGGTGCTCCGGGACGTCAGCTTCGCCGCCGCGTTCGGTCCGGCCAAGGAACACAGCTGTTCCGCGGGCCGCGTCTGACAGGTCGAGGCCGGCCTCGTAGATGAGTTGCGCCGCGCGGATGTTCGGCGGCAGGTTCATGGAGTGGCCTTCGGCGTTGAGGTAAACATGCCAATCGCCGCGGCTGACGGACTCCAGATGTCCCCCGACCAGCACCTGCAGGACATCCGGGGTAGCGTCGAGGGCCACGGTTCGCAGGGCTTCGTTCAACCGGACCGGAATGACAAGGGCGGTACAAGTGGTGCTCATTTTTTGTCCTCATTACTGACAACTGAAATGCCCTTCAATCTGTTCCCCTGAACGGCGGTTTTGACCGGCTCCGTAACGTGGATTTAGGCCCGGTAAAGGGGGCCCAGCGTGTCAGGGTTCCAGTGTCTGGGCCAGCCCGGCCAGGACAGGCTCGCGGCCAAGCTCGATGTGCGAGTACGCGAGCGAATACGCCAGATCCGCCTTCCCGGCAAGGATGGCATTGCACAGTTCCATGTGTTCGTCACGCTGGAGTTCGTTGCTGCGGTTGTGCGCCAGGCCAAAGATCCAGCGCATGCGTCCGAAGAGCGGTTTTACCGATTCGATGAGGAGGCGGCTGCCGGAAAGCCGGACGATTTCGGCATGGAATTCGGCACTGAGCCGCGCGACGTCGTCCCCCCGCCCGCCGTCGATCGCGTCCCGGGTTTCGTCCAGCAGCTCCTGAAGCAGGCGACCGGATTCGCCCCCGGATACACGCGTGGCTGCCATCCGCGCAGCAAAGGTTTCCAGGCAAAGCCTGACGTCGAACAGCTCGTGCACGTCGGTGAGGGTCAGCCGGCGCACCACGGCGCCGCGGCGCGGGAATGTCTCCACAAAGCCGTCCTGCTCCAGTCGCTGGATGGCTTCCCGGACCGGAATCCGTGAGACGTCATAGAGTTCGGAGAGCTCGCGTTCGCGCAGCCGCATGCCCTGCTCATATTTTCCGGCCACGATGCCCTCGAGGACCAGCTGGTAGACGTGCTCGGCGCGGGCTTCGTCGTCGCGGCCGTTCAGCGTTTCGGGCACAGGCTTGGCCACGTTCGCATTCCCCTCCGTACAGTCACCTTCGGGGCCGGAGGCACGGCCCCGCTCAGTGTTCCACCCGAGCATACACGGGCGGAAACAGCTCGGCCGCGGTCCTGCGGGACGCATCCCGCAGCGGGTATGCGGCCCGCATTTTGTCGAAGAGTTCCTGCCCCGTGCGACCTCGGGTACCCGAGGTCGACGCCGTCAATTAGCCGAGCCGGGGTGCGCTCGGCGGCTTGCCGCAGCGTCAGATGTGACCGGATCCGTAACATTGCTTACCCACCGGTAAAGGCGGACGGGCCGTGACTAGCCAAGAGGGGGCACCATCCCGCATGCTTGCTCCATGTCCTCAGTGTCGAGCCCATACCGGATCATCGCGGTCTGCACCGGAAATATCTGCCGGTCCCCGATGGCCGAGCTGATGCTGGCCGAGGCCTTCGCAGCAGCGGGGCTCGCCGGCGCCGTCGTCGTGGATTCAGCCGGAACCACTGCCTATGAGGCCGGCCGCCCCATCGATCCCCGGGCCGCCCGCAAACTGGCTGCCCACAAGCTGGCCTCGGACCGGCACATTGCGCGGGAGTGGAGGCCCGAGTGGTTCCGTGACCGCCACCTGATCCTCGCCCTCGATGTTGACCACTACGGCTGGCTCCGGGCCACTGCCCCGGGTGGGGAAGCGCTGGCGCGAATCCGGATGCTGCGCAGCTTCGATCCGGCCGTGGCCGGCAGGGACCTCCTGGACCAGGGCATCGAGGACCCCTGGTACGGCGGTCACGCGGACTTTGAGGTCACCTGGGACCTCATCAAGGCGGCCGTTCCGGGAATCGTGGAGCATGTCCGCCAGGAAGTGCGGCAACAGAACCAGCCCGGGCAGCAGGTACGCTCTATTTCATGACCCCTGCACCCGTGATCATTGCCATAGACGGCCGGTCCGGCGCAGGAAAAACCACCCTTGCAATCGAGCTTGCCGCCCGGCTGCGGGAGCACCGCAAAGTGTCGCTGTTCCACCTGGAGGACATCTATCCCGGCTGGAACGGGCTCGCGGCGGGCATTGAACGGTACATCACCACGGTGCTGGCCCCGCTCCGCCGCGGGGAGGCCGCCGAATGGGTCAGCTGGGACTGGGCCAGCCACTATGACGGCAAGGCCCGCACCACGCTGCCGGCAGAAATCGTGATCGTAGAAGGTGTCGGGGCCGCGGCCGAAGCGGCCCGCCCACTGCTGGATGCCGTGATCTGGGCCGAGTCGTCCGACGATGAACGGCGCACCCGCGCCCTGGCGCGGGACGGCAGCACGTACGAACCGTTCTGGGACCAGTGGGCGGCGCAGGAAGAGGCGTGGCTGGCGGCGGACGCCGTACAGGAGCACACCGACGTCCGCGTCTCCAACCGGGCAGACGGCAGCGCGCCGGACGACGTCCTGCAGGCGCTCCAGTACCTTCCCGCCCTCGCTTCAGTGCTGCTGCCTGAACTCTCGGCGCGCCGCGGCCTCCAGCTCCACGCCGAGCGGCTGGATGCCGGGCCGGATGCCGCCCGGCTTTTCGATGCCCTCTTCGGCCGCTCGCCGAATGCCGTGTGGCTGGATTCTTCCCTGCCGCCGGAGGGCAAAGCCGCCGAGCGCAGTCGGTTCAGCATTATGGCGGACGACGGCGGCCGGTTCGGCCAGCACGTCAGGCACCGTTCCGGAAGGACGACGCTGACCACCGGCACCGCCACGGTGGAAACCGCCGGACCGTTCTTCCGGTGGCTGGACGGCGTCTGGGGCCGCCGCGCCCTCCGTGCACCCGAGGGCTATGCCTGCGAGTTCACCCTGGGCTGGCTGGGATACCTCGGGTACGAACTCAAACGCGAAACCGGCGGCAGCGACGTCCCCTCCGGCACGCCGGACGCCGCCCTCATCTTCGCGGGCCGCGCCGTGGTCCTGGACCACCTTGAACACAGTGTCTGGCTCCTGGCCCTGGAAGCACCCGACACCGCGGAGTGGCTGAAGCATGCCCGCGCGGCGGTCACTGCGGTCACCGCGCCTGCAGCGCAGGCCGAAGCGGTCGAAAGCGCCGCCGGCGGCACCAGTAGCCATGGCGCCCCCGCCTTCACCGGCCGCGACACAGAACGGGACTACAAACTCAAGATCGCCGACGCCCAGCACGAAATCGCCGAGGGGAACACGTACGAGGTCTGCCTCACCACCGCCGTGAGTGCCTCGGTGCCGGCCGGACCAGGCGGCACCGCGGGACTGGACCCCTGGCGCGCCTACCTGGCGCTGCGCCGGAAGAACCCGGCGCCGTTCGCCAGCTACCTGCGGTTCGGTGAGCTCACCGTGGCCAGCACGTCGCCGGAGCGTTTCCTGAAAATAGCGGCCGACGGCGGCATGCGCGCCGAGCCGATCAAAGGTACCCGGCCCGGGCCGCGGAACCTGCCCGGGACGAGGAACTGCGGAGCGACCTGGCGTCCTCCCCCAAGGACCGGGCCGAGAACATCATGATCGTTGACCTGCTCCGCAACGATCTCAGCCACTTCGCCGTGGCCGGATCCGTCACTGTCAGCCGGCTCTGCGCGATCGAAAGTTACGCCACGGTCCACCAGATGGTCAGCACCATCGATGCGAAGCTGAAACCCGGGCTGCCGCGTGCCGAAGCTGTTGCGGCGTGCTTTCCCGCCGGCTCCATGACGGGGGCTCCGAAGATCAGCACCATGGCCATCCTGGACCGTCTGGAAGGAGCGCCGCGCGGGGTCTATTCGGGCGCCATCGGCTACTTTTCCCTCAGCGGGGCCATGGACACGGCCGTGGCCATCCGGACACTGGTGATCCGGGCCGACGGTGCGGGCCGCACGGAACTGAGCCTCGGCGTCGGCGGCGCCATCACAGCGGATTCCTCGCAGCAGGAGGAGTACGACGAAATCCGGACCAAGGCGTACGGCGTCCTCGCCGCGCTCGGCACGGGATTCCCCGAAAGCTGACGCCCGCCTACTGCAGGGTGGCCGTGAGCCGCGCGACGTTGTCCACGTATTTGGCCGCCATGGGCCGCTGCATCCAGTCCTCGAGCTTGAGCTCGTGGGAAATGTCCCGGTAGGTGTCCTCCACGGCACGCATCTTGGCCACGATGTCGGCGCCCAGGAGCATCACCGAAACCTCCAGGTTGAGCGAGAAGGACCTCATGTCCATGTTGCTGGAGCCCAGGACGGCAACTTCGTTGTCGATGGTGAAGTGCTTTGCGTGGAGCACGAACGGTGCCTTGTACAGGTAGATCCGCACGCCCGCTTCCAGCAGCGCCTCGTAGTAGGACCGCTGCGCGTGGTGGACCAGGAACTGGTCCCCCTTTTCGGATACGAAAAGTTCGACGTCGACGCCCCGCTGCGCCGCCGTCGTCACCGCATAGAGCAGCGAATCATCCGGAACGAAGTACGGGCTGCAGATGGAGATCTTGTGCTGGGCGGAGTAGATGAGGGTGTTGAAGAGGCGCAGGTTGTTCTCGGTGATGAAGCCGGGGCCGCTGGGAACGGCCTGGGCGGTCACGCCGCCCGGCGCAATCTCGGGCCGGTGGGCCAGCTGGTCCTCGAGCGATTCGTCCGTCTCACTGAGCCAGTCGGTGGCGAACACAACGTTGAGCGTGGTGACAATCGGCCCGCGCAGGCTGGCCATGAGCTCCACCCATTCACGCCCCACTTTGCGGTGGCGGGGGTTGTTGTAGGAGGGCTCGATCAGGTTCTGGGAACCCGTGAAGGCGATTTCGCCGTCGATCACCATGATCTTGCGGTGGTTGCGCAGGTCCGGACGGCGCCACTGCCCGTGCACCGGCCGCAGCGGCAGCATGGGCCGCCACTGGATCTTGCTCGCCTTGAGGCGCCTGATGAGTTTCCGGTAGCCCTTGATCCGCAGGGTGCCGAGGTGGTCGAAGAGCACACGGACCTGGACTCCGCGCTCGGCGGCCTCTTCCAGGGCGGCGAAGAGGTCATCCGTGATGTGGTCGGTGCTCATGATGTAGAACTCGGCGTTGACGAATTCCTTCGCCTCGCGCACGGCGGCCGCCATGGCGTTGATGGAGTCGGGGTATCCAGGCAGGAGCTCAACGCTGTTACCGTCCACCATGGGCAGGGACCCCAGTGTCTTGTTCAGTTCCGCGGCGGACGCCACCCATTCGGGGCCGCCGTAGCGGCTTTCGACGGCGTCCAGCTGGGACGTGCCGGCCCGGACCCGTTTGTTGACGGCGTCCTGCTGCGCCCGGCGCCTGCGGGACAGCTTGAAGTTCCCGAACAGCAGGAACAGGATCAGGCCGAGGGCCGGGACAAAGAAGATCCCCAGCAGCCACGCCATGGCCGTGGTGGGGCGGCGGTTTCCGGGAATAATCCCCAAAGCCAGCACCCGGATGACCAGGTCAACGAGGCTCAGCGCAAAGACAAGCCACGTGGGCGCGGTGCCCACCAGCGGAAACGGCCACAACACAGACAGACTCCCACGGTTCCTCGCCAGCCGGACCGGTTCCGGAACTGGCGCTCAGCACAGCCTATCCCGCGCAGGGCCGGGAACATCGGTGGGCTGACTGGAGGCCGCGGCTAAGCTGGAGACATGACTTCCGTTGCCCCGGCCACCGTGCTGGTATTCCTTGACCCCCGGTTCGACGACGGCCGGATCGCCGATGCCTCACAGCCGCAGCTGATGGCTACGGACCAGGGCGCCACCCGCGGCGACGGCGTCTTTGAATCAATGCTCGCCCTGGGCGCAAACCCACGAAAACTCGATGCCCACCTGAAGCGCCTGGAAGGTTCCGCCAGGGCACTGGACCTGCAGATTCCCGCCGAGGACGCATGGCGCCGGGCCATCGGGACGGCAGTCAGCGAATACCGTTCCCAGCACCCGGCCGGCACGCCCGAAGAGGACGAGGCCGTGGTGAAGCTGATCTGCACCCGGGGCACCGAAGGCACATCCACGCCCACATGCTGGGTCCAGGCATCGCCGGTTCCCGCAGCCGGCAAGCGTCAGCGGGAGACCGGAATCGACGTCATCCTCCTGGACCGCGGCTACGACAGCGAAGTGGGAGAACGCGCGCCGTGGCTGCTCCTCGGCGCCAAGACGCTTTCCTACGCCGTGAACATGGCCGCCTTGCGGTACGCCCACAAACAGGGGGCGGACGACGTCATCTTCACCTCGTCCGACGGCCGGGTCCTGGAAGGCCCCACATCAACGGTACTGCTCGCGCACCTTGACACGTCCGACGACGGCGCCGGCGGCACCCGCACTGTCCGCCGCCTCATCACGCCCCAGCTGGACAGCGGCATCCTCCCCGGCACCTCGCAGGGCGCACTTTTCGCAGCGGCCAAGGCGGCAGGGTGGGAACTCGGCTACGGGCCGCTGGAACCGCAGGACCTTTTTGATGCCGACGCAGTATGGCTGATTTCGAGCATCCGGCTGCTGGCTCCCGTGAACCACATCGACGGCAAGGAAATCGGCACCCCCGCACTGCGCAAGCAGCTGACCGCCGAGCTCAACGAACTCTTCGCCACGATCGCGTAGGGCTGCTCCCGACGCTCTCTCACTTTTCGTTGGGTTAATCCGGACGCTCTCTCACTTTTCGTCGGGTTAATCCCGACGCTCTCTCACTTTTCGTCTGCTGCCGCGCGGGCGGCCGCCTCGATCCGGGCCCGGTGGGCGACCCATTCTTCGGTGGTCCGCGTGGTCAGATTGGGGTCCCCGGGCCGCTGGCCAGCTGATCCGTCGATGAGCTCGCGGAGGATGTCGGCGTGGCCAAGGTGCTGGGCGGTTTCCACGCACATGTGAACCAGGATCTGGTGCAGTGTCACGTGCCGCCGCTCTTCGGGCCACCACGGCACCACACCAGGTGCGTCCAGCGGGAGGGCGTCAATCGTGGCGTCGCTGTGCTCGGCAGAGAACCGGTGGAGTTCCACGATCTGTTCCCGCGTCTCCTCCGTGCCGGCCCACAGGTCGGCGTCGGGCTCGGCATCATCGTCAAGCCACGGCAGTTCCTTGGGCGCAGGCCGGCCGAAGACCTCGCCGAAGTATCCCAGTTCCACACTTGCCACATGCTTGACCAGGCCCAAGAGGTTCGTGCCAGTCGGCGTCAGCGGCCTGCGGGCGTCGTACTCGTCCAGGCCGTCGAGCTTGCCGAGGAGGTCATCGCGCCGCGTGCGCAAGTAGCGGTGCAGGGTTGCCTTGTCATCCATAGCGGGCACTATACCGATCCTCTCTCACTTCCTGCCTCAAAATCCCCGACGCTCTCCCACTTCCAGCGGGAAAATCACCGACGCTCTCTCACTGGGTCCGAGGGAAAGCCCTGAGGTCCCTTCGTGGACAGTCACCCTGATTGAATGGCGTGATGATTCGAAAGGCGAACCGTGGGGACCTCAGCAGGATGCAGGCCATCGAAGTCAGTGCGGGCGAGCCGTTCCGCGGTCTCGGTATTGCATCCGTCGCCGATGATCCGCCGCTAAGTTCGGATGTGCTGGCAGCTTACGCGGATGCGGGGAGGGCTTGGGTGGCCACGGACAGCTTCGATTATCCGGCGGCGTACATTCTGGTGAGCGAGATCGACGGCTGCGCACACGTCGAGCAGGTTTCCGTGCACGCGCGTCACGCCCGCGAGCGCCTAGGCCAAGCCCTCATCGAAGAAGTAGGACGCTGGGCAGCTGCCTCGGGCCTCCAAGGACTCACCTTGACCACATTTGCGTGCGTGCCTTGGAACGGACCGTACTACGCACGCTTGGGATTTGTGCCGGTTCCTGAGGACCGCTGGTCGCCGGGGCTCCGCGAGATGGTCGCGGAAGAAGCGGCCCACGGTTTGGATGCCTGGCCTCGCGTTGTCATGAAACGGCCGCTCTCCGCCGTCGGTGATCCGCAGGAACTGCGACAGCGTCACCACCCGGACGACAGTAACTGCGACAGCGTCCCGATTCGGGCGGCAGGAAGGGAGAGAGCGTCCCAACCCACGCGACGGGAAATGAGAGAGCGTCCCGATTCGGGCTAGGCTGCCGGGCCGGCCGATCCCGAGACGGACGTCTTCTCTCCGGCAGCGGTGTGCCAGGCGGCCCAGTCCAGCGGCTGGACGGAGGGTCGGCCCAACAGGTATCCCTGCCCGGTGACCATTCCGAGCTCCATGACGGAGCTGAGCTCAGCCTGGGTTTCGATGCCTTCGGCCACCAGGTCCGCGCCGATCTGCCTGGAGAACTCCACCATGGCCGCGCCAAGGGTCTGCTGCCCTGCGCCACGGTCAATCCCGGCGATCATGTTGCGGTCGAGCTTGATGATGTCAGGGCTGAGCTGCTTGACCTGGCTCATCGATCCGAAGCCTGCTCCCGCACCGTCCACGGCCACGCGGAGTCCGCGCTGCCGCAGGGGTGCAAGGGCAGCGACGAGGGGAGCATATTCATCCTCGGCAAGCCGTTCCGTCAGTTCGATGACCATCCGGTCCACGGCCAGCCGGGATTGTTCCACAAACACCCGGAGGCGGGGTCGAGGCACGCGGCCGGTGACAGGTTCAGGCTCACATAGACGTCCGCCGGCAACTGTTCCGCAGCAACAAGGGCTGCCTGCAGTGCGGCGAACTCCAGGTCGGGGCCGAGGCCTACCGCGGCGGCCTCGTTGAACCAGTGATCCGCGCTGGCGCCATCGTCGCTGACAAAACGCGTCAGCGCCTCCGCACCAATAACGTTCCGGCTGGCAAGTTCATGGATGGGCTGGAACGCGGTGAGGAGCATCCTGTCGCCCAGGATCGCCTCAATGCGGCGCCTGCTGCGGCGGGTAAACAGCACGGGCTCGCCGTAGTCCTCATCAGGCAGGGGCAAATCGGGGGTGGGAAGGTTTTCTTCCTGAACCAGGTGCAGGCCGGGCTCGTCCGTCTGCTCGTCGGTGATGCCCCTGGTTGCAATCAGGTGCTCCAGCAGGGCGCGCTCGGGATTTCCCGGGTGTGATTCCATCCGGCTGCGCAACTGGTCTCGAGCCCACTCGCTCTGCGGAGTAGCGTCATCCAGCACAGACTCGATGATGTCCCGCGCCTGTCCGCGGATCGCCGAATCACCAGCGTCCGCGGACGGGATCGACTGGGGTCCCCTGCCCGTCGTCGATGCTCCATCGGTCAATGCTGGAAAAGAAGTCTCATCCATTGACATTGGCTATTCCTTTATAAGTGCTGGTCCCGGCTGAGCCCGGGACCCGTCCGTGGATACACCGCATTCTTAATTCGAGGATGCAGGAACCGCGAACGTTTCAAAAGCGTACAACGCGACCGTGTTGTCTGTCTGTACCTGTCTCCGAACTTGTGTCCGACTCGTGATACTAAGCGGACGCGCTATTCCTCCACGAATTCCGCTGCCAAATGGATGCTGTTGTCCGCCAGCCACACCGGGTTGAACGCCTTGCTTAGGTAGTTGCTGCCCGAGTCGGGGCCATTGCCACCACTACGGATCCGTGCGGGGCGGCGCGCGCAACCCTGAGGGCGGCGGCCACAGCCAGTCCCGAGGAGGGCCCCAGGGACAGCCCCTCCTCGTTCAGCAGCAGGTGCTCGGTGGTGTAAACCTCGTTGTTGGGGATGCGCAGGAAGCGGTCCACGATGCCGCGGTCGAAGATCTTGGGCCACTCGGCTTCCGGCCAGGAATTCCCTACCCCGTCCACCAGGATCTCGCCGGGGTGGCCGCCGCTGTATACGGAGCCGAAGGGATCCGCGGCGATCACCTCAACGTGTCCGCCCGTCTTTTCCTTCAGGTATCGGCCGGTGCCGCTGATGGTGCCGCCGGTGCCGATGCCGGCCACTAAATGCGTTATCTTGCCGGAGGTCTGCTGCCAGATTTCCGGTGCCGTTCCTTCGTAGTGGGCCAGCGGGTTGGCGGGGTTGTCGAACTGCTGCGGCCGCCAGGCGCCCGGATTTTCCGCCGTGATCCGGGCCGCCACAGCCCGCGCGTTCTCCGGCGACTCCGCCGGCGCCGTCCAGTCCGTCATCACCACCCGGGCGCCATATCGGTGCAGGGCTGCGAGCTTTTCCGACGAAATCGTGTCCCCGGTGACCACCACCACAGGATGTCCGGTCAGCGCACCGATCAGCGCCAGCCCGATCCCGGTGTTCCCCGAGGTGCTCTCCACGATGGTCGCACCTGCCCGGAGCTCGCCGCTGCGCTCCGCGGCGCGCACCATGCTCAGCGCGGTGCGGTCCTTGATGGAGCCGCCGGGATTGTCAGATTCCAGCTTGGCGTAGACAGTACTGCCCAGCCCTCTGCTCAGGACGTTCAAGGGCACCAGCAGAGTGTTTCCCACCTGCGCCAGCACGGCGGCAGCGTCCGCCGCAACGTCAGCTTCCTGAACCGCGTGCCTGCCTGTCATGGTGCTCATGCTCACCTTTCCACTCCGCCCTTGACGGCGCCGCTGAGGCCGCCCCGGAGGGCGCCGTTCAAGAAGCCGTTCAAGAAGCCGTCCAGGGCACCATTGAGGGCGCCGTTCAGTTCGGCGCGCGCCTGGTCCACCAAGTCTGCCGCCGGCAAGTGCCGGGCCAGCAGCCCGGAAAGAAGGTCGACGACGACGCCGGTCCCCTTCCCCAGCGGACGCACCGCCCGCGCTTCCGCCCCGCCCAGCAGATACACGGCGGTGAGGGCCTCGATCGCGAGCAATTTTTCGGCCGCGTCCACGGATCTCTCCAGCTGCTGCAAGGCCAGCGGCGCCAAAGTGGAGTGGTCCTCCACATCCGCGGACAGTGTGGGTGCACCCAGGGTGGCCGGCCCCGCGAGGGCCTTGAGCTCGGCCAGCAGCCCGGCCGCCGAATACCAGAGAAGACCGGGCAGCTGTTCCGATTCGAGGGCAGCCCCGTTCCTGGCTGCCTCGAGGTGGCGCTGACGGATGCGCCGCTGCGGCGGGTAGAGCTTGGCGATCCGGCGTTCGCTGCTGATACCCAGATGGGCCAGCCCCAGCCGCAGCGCCTCGAACGAGAGAGCCAGCTGCATGGGCTGGAAGTTGCCGCCGGAGACCATCCGGCCGGAGGCGAGATCGGTGAGCGGGTTGTCCCCCCGCCCGTTGAGCTCCACCTCCAGTGCGTCTTCCAGGGCAGTGACCTGCCACCTAAAAGCTCCGTGGGTCTGGGGTGCCGCCCGGAAGGACAGCGCGTCCTGCACGGACACCTCCCGGTCAGGATCCTCCAGCCAGCCCCCTTCAAGGAGCCGCAGCACATGGGCCGCCGTGACAGTCTGGCCCGCCACCATCTTGGCCGCCTGCACCGCCGGCGAAAACGGGCTAAGGTTCCCGCCGCCGTCGTGCCGTGCCGTCGCCTCCAGCGACAACGCCAGCGCAGTGTCCGCCAGGTCGGCGAGCCGCAGGCTCCGGTGCAGCACCAGCGCGCCGACGCCGATCGAATAGGAATTGGAGCTGACCAGTGCCAGCGCTTCACCGGGCGCCAGTTCCAGCGGCGCCAGCCCGGCTTCGGCGAGCGCCTGCCCGCCCGGCAGCAGGCCGCCGTCGGGCGATACCGCCCGGCCTTCCCCGATGGCGACGGCGGCCACGGCGGCGAGGTGGGTCAGGTCGGCGGAGCCCACGGACCCATCACGGGGGACCGCCGGCACCACGCCCCGGTTGAGCATTTCGGCATAGAAGCGGGCCGTTTCCGGCCGGACGCCGGAGCCGCCGCGGCTGAAACCCACCAGCCGCGCCAGGATCACCGCGCGGACCTCATCAGCGGCCAGCAACTCCCCACACCGCTGTTGTGGTAGCGCACCACCTGCACCTGGTACGCGAGGATCGACTTCTCGTCCACGGCAGTGTCACGCCCCGAACCGAGCAGGGTGTTCAGTCCGTACACCCTGTGGCCGGAGTCGATGGCCTGCTGCACCACTTCCCGGGAGAGCCCGATCAGCTCCAGCGCGTCCGTGCTCAGGACGAATTTCATGGCCGGATCCGCCGCGGCCTCAGCGATGTCCTTGGCACGCACGTGCGCCGTGCCGATGAGGAAAGTGCTGCCGCCGTTTCCCATGGCGCTAGAAGTCCAGCAGGTTCCGGCGGAACCCGCCGTCGCCATAGCTTGTACGGAGCAGCCCCCGCCGCCGCAGCACCGGCGCCAGGCGATCCAGGACGCCGTGAACAGTGGCCGGGTCTACGAAGCCGGAGAACAGGAACCCGTCCCCACCCACCTGGGCGCCGGTCTCCTCGAGGTACTCCGCAATGTCCTCGGCCGTGCCGATGATGCTGTCGCCCGCGCCGCCGCTGCGTGCCTGCAGGAGCTGGCGCAGCGTGGATCCGGGCGGACCTGCCTTGGCGAAGTGGTCCAGGGTCCCCTGGTTGCTGTTGGTGGTGAGTTCGGGGAGCGGCGCGTCGAGGTCGAACTGTTTGAAGTCGATGACCGAGAGGTAGGAGATGGAGTTCAGCTGGCTGTCGATGTCGCGCTGCGTGAGCTGCCGGCGCTGCTCACGGAGGTCATCAGCCTCGGCGCGGGAGCCCACCACGGTGGGTTTGAGGACGAACAGCACCTTGACGTCGTCTGGGTTCCGGCCGGCCGCGGCGGCCTCCGCCCGGATGGAGTTGCGGTAGTCCTTCATGCCGTCCGCGCCCCGGGCCAGGGCTATTGCGACGTCGGCGTTTGCGCCCGCGAAGGCCTTGCCCCGCGGCGACGCGCCGGCCTGGACCAGCACCGGCTCCTCCGGCAGCGGTGCGGTGTTCAGCGGCCCCCGGACCTTGAAGAACTCGCCGTTGTGGTTGATCGGATGGACCTTCGTGTGGTCCGCAAAGACGCCCGCTTCCGCGTCCTCCAGGATGGCGTCGGGGGCCCAGCTGCGCCAGAGTTTGCGGACAACGACCACGAACTCCTCGGCTTTCTCGTAGCGGAGGTCATGCTCGATCTGCTGGTCCAGCCCGTAGTTCTGCGCGGCAAGGTCGCTGCCGGACGTCACCACGTTCCAGCCCAGCTGGCCGTTGGAAAAGTGCTGCAGGGTGGCCAGCAGCCGGGCTGCCGTAAACGGCGGGTAGAAAGAGGCGCTGACCGTGGGAACAATGCCCAGGTGTTCCGCGGCGGAGAGCAGGTACGGGACCAGTGCCAGCGGATCGTGCTTGGGCGCAAAGGACGCCTGCGCCAGCGACACCTCGGCACTGCCGCCGTAGGTGTCCGGAACCGTGAGGGAGTCCTCGATGATGAACAGGTCCAGCCCGGCCCGCTCGAATTCGCGCACGGCGTGCTGATAGAGCGCCGGCTTTTTCCAGTCGTAGCCGACGCCGTAGCCGGGCGTTCCCCAGCCCTGGACGCCAAATCCGTGACCCACAAACCAACCGAAGTGCAGCATGGGACTGACTGTATTCCCGTTGGATCTGTTCACGGCTGCCTGGTTTCATCCGGCGTTACAGCGGTTCATCTCCCGTCATTATCCTCCCGGTGCGGCCATTTGTAACTGCAACGCAGGGTCATGTACGGGCCGCAATAACCCCCGATTGGCTCCGGGTTGATTGCGCATTGCGCGTGGTCCCGTTACGGAAGATGACGACGACGGCGGTGCGGGCCGCCGTCGTAAGTGTTACGTTTTTGGGGAGTAATGAGAACCGGTGCCAAGCCCTGACTGGCCGGTCGGCAACCCTCCCTTTCGCGGCGGGGTGCCTCAGGTGAATACTCGGCATATCGACCAATTCGAGCTGCAAGCGTGAGAGAAGGAGACCCGTCGTGTCTGACGCCCCCGCCCAACTGGTTCCGGCCGCCGCCCCGGCTGCCGCTGGCCAGGACCTGTCCCAGGAAAAGCTGGCGTACCGCCTGATCACCGGCCCGGATGACCGTTCCTTCTGCGAGCGCATCTCCGCGGCGCTGGCCGAAGGCTACGTCCTGCACGGGAGCCCGGCGGCCACGTTCAACGGCACCACCGTGATCGTTGCGCAGGCTGTGATCCTTCCGGCAGCCATCGCCACTGCCGACGCTGCTGTGGCAACCGCGGTGGACGAGCTCGACTTCGACGCCGACTTCCCCGGCGACGGTTTCGAGGGGCACGCGTGAGCTACGCCGGAGACCTGAGCCCGCAGGACGCCTGGGCCAAGCTGGAACAGGGCGCAGTCCTGGTGGATGTCCGCACCGAGGGCGAGTGGGCGCATATCGGCATCCCGGAAACGGCGTCCGCCAACGAAAAGCGAAATGATCCCCTCTTCATCCAGTGGACCTTCCCCGGCGGCATCCCCAACCCGGATTTCGTCGACCAGCTGAAGCAGCAGGCTCCGGAGGACACCGGCGTCGAATTGGTGTTCCTTTGCCGTTCCGGCGCGCGCTCGGTGGCCGCCGCAATTGCCGCCACGCAGGCCGGGTTCACGGCCTACAACGTCCTTGAAGGCTTTGAGGGCGAACCGGACCGATGGGGCGAGCGCACCGTCAACGGCTGGAAGAACCGCGGCCTGCCCACCAACCTCGGAAAGAACTAAGTGACCTTCAACCCCGACGCCGCCGGCTGGAGCCCTGACACCCAGGCTGTTCGCGGCGGTCTTGACCGCACCAATTTCCAGGAGACCGCGGAGCCGATCTTCCTGAACTCCGGCTTCGTGTATGAATCCGCGGCAGCTGCCGAGCGCGCCTTCACCGGCGAGGACGAACGGTTTGTGTACTCCCGCTACGGCAATCCCTCCGTGGCCACGTTCCAGGAGCGGCTCCGGTTGCTCGAAGGCACCGAAGCGTGCTTTGCGACGGCGTCGGGAATGTCCGCCGTCTTCACGGCACTGGGTGCCCTGCTGGCTGCCGGTGACCGCGTTGTGGCCGCACGCTCGCTGTTCGGCTCCTGCTTTGTGATCCTGAACGAGATCCTGCCCCGGTGGGGCGTGGAAACTGTGTTTGTGGACGGCCCGGACCTTGAGCAGTGGCGCGCCGCCCTTTCGGAGCCGACGACGGCGGTCTTCTTCGAGTCGCCGTCCAACCCGATGCAGGAAATCGTGGACATCGCCGCTGTCAGCGAACTGGCACACGCGGCAGGGGCGACCGTCGTCGTCGACAACGTCTTTGCCACTCCCCTACTGCAGCGCTGCGGCGAACTCGGTGCCGACGTGATCGTTTACTCCGGCACCAAGCACATCGACGGCCAGGGCCGGGTCCTTGGCGGTGCCATCCTGGGCACCAAGGAGTTCATCGACGGACCGGTCAAGCAGCTCATGCGCCATACCGGGCCGGCGCTGTCCGCATTCAACGCCTGGGTCCTGACCAAGGGCCTGGAAACCATGGCGCTGCGCGTCAACCATTCCTCCGCCTCCGCACTTCGCCTGGCCGAGTGGCTTGAGGAGCAGCCCGCCGTCAGCTGGGTCAAGTACCCGCTCCTGAAATCCCACCCGCAGTACGAACTGGCCGCCAAGCAGATGAAGGCCGGCGGCACAGTGCTCACGCTGGAGCTTTCAGCGTCCGGGGGCCGTACGGCGAAGGAGGCCGCCTTCGCGCTGCTGGATTCGCTGCGGATCATCGACATCTCCAACAACCTCGGCGATGCGAAGTCACTGATCACCCACCCGGCCACCACCACGCACCGCGCCATGGGTCCGGAAGGCCGTGCGGCCATCGGGCTGAGCGACGGCGTGGTGCGGCTGTCCGTGGGGCTCGAGGATGTTGACGACCTCATCCGCGACCTGGAGCAGGCACTCAAGCAGATCTGACCAACGCAGATCGGAATAGCGCGAACGAACAGCGCGAACGGGCAGATACGGCCCTGATTCCTGCATTTTGAGGGCCTTAACTGACCGTTCGCGCTAAAAAAGCGCCTTGCGGGTCACCCGGCGCCCCTCCGTCAACCGTGGGTTCTGGCTCTGGCCGCTACCGCTGGGGGGATACCCGGGTGGTGGCGCAGTGGGATGACGTTGGTGTGGCCGAGGCGTCGGTTCCCATCAGTGGCGAACTGGTTGCGGCCGCGGTGCCGGAGGTGCGGAAGTACTGGGTCTCGCTGTAGGTTCGGCTAGGCCCAGAATGCGTCGCCTTTCGCGGTGTCCTGGAAGAACTCCCGCCCCTCGGTGATCTTGCCGTCAGCCACCCGGAATGCAATTGCGCCGTCCTGGTCCAGGGCCCGGCCGCCGTTCTCTGCACGGTTGTTCTGCACCGCAACGGTGTTGGTTTCCCCACCGATGATCTCCTCAACGGTCACCTTCAGGTTGCCTCCGGAACGCGTTCCGAGTTCACCGAAATAGGCCAGGATGGCGTCGCGCCCCTCCTTCTTTCCGGACAGCACGCCGTCTCCGGCCACATGCCAGACTGCATCCTCCGCGAACATCTCGCCAAGGGTTGCCATGTCACCTGCGTTGAAGGCCTCGTAGCCGCGCCGGACCAGTTCAACATTCTCCTGGGTTCCCATATCGGGTACCTCTCCGTCATCGTCGTCGGGTAATTCTCGGACGGTTCAAGGCTATTCCCGCGGAATTTGCTTGTCGATGGGTCAGGTGTCCAGCTCCCAGTGGACGCGGATGGCATCGGCAACGGGCGCGGCGCCGACATCCACCCGGAAAGCCACCGGCGCTGTCCCCGTCTCTTCGATAACGGTGTCGTGGTAGACGCGGCCACAGGAGGGCACAGGGTATAGAGGTCCTCGTCGTCCGGCCAGGCAGCCAGCCCGGCAGGGACGGGTGTGTCCCCGCCAGGGTGAACAGGCATGCCGTCGGAGTTGGCTTGTATCAGTCCTTCATCGCCCACCGTGTTCCCGCAGACGCACACGATGGTGGTGACATCGTGGTCGGTGACTTTGGCGTATTCGGGTTCCATGGCGCGCTCCGGGGGTAGTTGGGCCTTAATCAGGACTGGCGGACGCGCAACAGCACCGGCGCCTGCTCCTCTGCGGTGGCGGCTTCGGCCCGGCTCATACTGACTTCCACAGAGTGGGCCACCACGGCGGCCAGGCCGGCGGCGGCGTCCGCGGTTGCAGCGAGTCCTTGCTGCATGGCACGGCGCTGCTGTTCGGAGCCCGTCCCGCGGGCAAGGATCCTACGGACGCCCTTCCGGGCCAATTCCAGCTCGCCCTGTTCCGCCAGGACGGGTGCCACGTACTCCACCAGCGCCTCCACCACCTCAGCGGCGGGTGCCGGACGGAATGTGCCGAAATCGAGCAAGTCACCGCGAAGGCCGCAATTGCTGGCCTGCCATGCCGCCATCTTCAGGAGCACGGTGGGTACCGGAGCCGGGTCCACACCGGCCAGCCATTCCCTGCTGGCAGATTCCACCAGGCCGCGCACCAGCACGGCAATTAGGGCGGCGTCCTCCGCCTGCAGGCAGACGTCGGCCACACGGACTTCCACGGTGGGGTGGTTACGGGAGAGCCGCGCATCGAAATAGATCATGCCCTCATCCAGCAGCACGCCGCTGTCCAGCAGCCGGGTCACCACGCGACGATACATGGAGTGGGTACCGAAGATCTGGGACGGCCCCGACGTCGGCCAGCGGTTCCAGGCCTGCGTGCGGTAACTCTCGAACCCGGTCTCCACACCATTCCAATATGGCGAGTTCGCGCTGAGTGCGGTGAGCACCGCCAGCTTGTCCCTGATCCGGTCAATGACGGCCACACCCTCTTCGGGCGACTCGACGAAAGTGTGGACGTGGAAGCCGCACGTCAGCTGTTCATGGACGGTGAGCCCAAACCGCTCCTGCATGGTGGCGTAGCGGGGGTTCGGCGTGGTGTGCGTTGTAGAGGCGATGGGCGATGTTGCCAGCGCCGCCACCCGGGCATCGTGTTTCTTCGCAGCATTGTCCGCCAAGGCGCGGCCCTGGCGGATCTGCAGGAGCAGCTCCTCATAGTTCAGGCAGGGACGCGTCTGCGTCTCGATCTGCTCAAGTTTCAGCTCGGCAGTCAGGCCGGTGCCGCCGTCGTCATGGGTTGCATCATGGGGATCCGGGAGCCGGGGCTTGTCCGGTGCGTCGTCGGCAGCGAGCTTCCGCCCTGTCAGGAGGGCGTCCGCCAGCGCCAGCGGCTCCCCGGTCACGGGGTCCACAATCAGCAGCTCTTCCTCAACCCCGAAAGTTCGCATGCATACATTGTGCCCCCGTGACGCGCCGTAAGACAGGAGCCGTCATTCAGTCCTGGAAGTACTCGATCTTCGCGCCGATGGAGTTGAGCCGCTCGGCCAGGTCCTCGTAACCGCGCTCGATCACATAGATGTTGCGCAACTCGGACACGCCGCGGGCCGCCAGCATGGCCAGCAGGAGGCACGCAGCCGGGCGGAGGGCCGGCGGGCAACCGACTTCCGCGGCGCGCCAGCGGGTGGGGCCGTTCACGTAGATCCGGTGCGGATCCAGGAGCTGCACGCGGGCGCCCAGCTTGTTCAGTTCGGTCAGGTAAATGGCGCGGTTCTCGTAGACCCAGTCGTGGATCATGGTCTGGCCTTCGGCGTTGCCGGCAATGACGGCGAAGAACGGCAGGTTGTCGATATTCAGGCCCGGGAACGGCATGGGGTGGATCTTGTCCGTGGGGGCATGCAGTTCGGAGGGCTTGGTGGTGACGTCCACCAGCCGCGTGCGGCCGTTCCGCGCAAAGTACTCGCCGGAAATCTCCAGTTCCTGGCCCATCTGTTCCAGGGTGGCGAGTTCGATCTCCATGAATTCGATCGGCACCCGGCGGACGGTGACCTCGGAATTGGTCACGATGCCGGCGGTGATGAGGCTCATCGCTTCGATGGGGTCCTCGGACGGGAAGTATTCAATGTCGACGTCGATGGTTGGGCGTCCGGTGATCTTCAGGGTGGTGGTCCCCACGCCGTCAATCTCCACGCCGAGGCCCTGCAGGTAGAAGCAGAGGTCCTGGACCATGTAATTGGGGCTGGCGTTGCGGATCACCGTCGTGCCGCGGCGGTGGGCGGCCGCCATGATGGCGTTTTCGGTGACGGTGTCACCGCGTTCGCTCAAGACAAAGGTGCGGTTGTCGCCGTCGGCCGGCGGTGCCTGCACGGAATAGAAGCCGGACGTGGCTTCCACTGAAAGGCCGAACTGGCGCAGGGCCTGCATGTGCGGCTCAACAGTACGGGTGCCCAAATCGCAGCCGCCCGCGTACGGGAGTCGGTACTCGGCGGACTCGTCCAGGAGCGGGCCCAGCAGCATGATCACGCTGCGGGTGCGCCGGGCGGCTTCCACATCCATGGAGCCCAGGTCCAGGACGGCGGGGCGGCGGAGCTGCAGATCGTTGGCGTTGAGCCACGTGCATTCGACGCCGATGCTGGTGAGCACCTCGACGATCCGGTTCACTTCCTCGATCCGGGCCAGCCGGCGCAACGTGGTGGTTCCCCGGTTGATGAGGCTGGCGCACAGCAGCGCCACCCCGGCGTTCTTGCTGGTGTTGACGTCCACCGAGCCGGACAGCGTGCGG
Organism: Arthrobacter sp. 24S4-2; assembly: GCF_005280255.1. Taxonomy (NCBI): domain Bacteria; kingdom Bacillati; phylum Actinomycetota; class Actinomycetes; order Micrococcales; family Micrococcaceae; genus Arthrobacter; species Arthrobacter sp. 24S4-2. The sequence continues at coordinate 5,229,503 of NZ_CP040018.1, forward strand.
CCGCCCTCGACCCGGAGGTGGGTCATCTGCGGCCGGCCCACCTTGACGATGCTGCGGCCCACAATGGCCTCGAGCCGCTGGATCATTTTCAGGCTGAGGTTCTGCTTGCCCTGTTCCATCCGGGCGATGGCGCTTTGGCTGGTTCCCAGCTCGGCCGCCAGCTGCCCCTGGGTCCAGCCCTTCTCGCCGCGGGCGTCGCGCAGCAGCAGGCCTACGTGTTCAGCTGTCTCTTGAGTCATACGAAAAAAATATCACGCATGAGCTATTTGGGCGCACGAAACGCCGGAAAGTGCACTTGAACTCACAGAATATCCACTTCGTGCGATATATGCGGGTCATCTGCGCAACGGTTCCGCCAGCGCCCAGGCGCCGGATACTCGTCCCATTGCCCGCCCAGCCGCCGTGCAGCAGGATGAAGTGGAACGCCAGTCCTTCCGGACGCGGCTACTGCTGCCCGAGGAACACCATGTTCCACGTGCCTGCGCCCACTGCGGCGGACACGGCTGTGGCGGCAATGAGCAGCCCGCCCAGGACCACCCAGATGTCCAACGCACTGTACGTGGACTCCCGCGCCCAGGTCCGCTGCGCGCCGCCAAAGCCGCGCGCCTCCATGGTGACCGCAAGCCGTGACGCCCTGCGGACCGCCTGGACCAGGAGCCCGAAGCTTTGCCCCAGCGTCGCGCGCAGGCGCTGCGCCGGGCTCCCGTGAGAGCCCACGCCGCGGGCGCGCCGGGCCATGCCGATGGTCTGCCATTCCTCGGCCATCAGCCCCACCAAACGCATGGCGGCCAGCGTGCCGAGCACAAAGCGGTGCGGCAGTTTCGCCTTCTGGGCCAGGGCGTCCGCCAGGTCCGTGGGGTCCGTGCAGCTCATCAGCAGCACCGCGGGGAGGGCGATCGCCAGTCCGCGCAGCAGGAATCCCAGCCCCAGCTCCAGCGAGCCTTCACTGATGGACCAGATGCCGACGTCGAGCAGGATCCTTCCGCTGTCCGGCGCCAGGATCGAGGTGCTCCAGCCGCCCAGCGCCGCCGCCAGGATCAGGGGCCAGCCGCGCTGCCACAGCAGCCCGGCGGTCAGGCCCGCGAGCGGGAAGAGCAGCAGTTCGAAGGCCAGTGCCACGGACGCGGACACCCAGTCAATAGACAGCGCCAGCACCACGGTCATGAGCATCACGACGGCGAATTTGGCCAGCGGGTTGGCCCGGGTGAGCAGGGCGTGGTTGGCGTGCAGGGTCAAGGCTTCCCTCATGGGGCGGCCACCTCCGGATTCAGCAGGCCGGGTTCCTGCGCAGCGAGTTTCAGCTGGGGTGCGCCGAGCTTCAGTTCGGTGCCGCCGAGGACGTCGCTGAATTCCTGGTCGTGGGTTACCGACACCACTGCTGTGCCGGCGTCGAGGAGTTCGGAGAGGAAGGAGGCCAGCTCCGCCCAGGTGTTGGCGTCCTGGCCGAAGGTGGGCTCGTCGAGGATCAGCACGCGGGGATGGGCGGCCAGCACGGTGGCCACGGACAGCCGGCGCTTCTCCCCGCCCGAGAGCGTGTAGGGGTTCGCATCCACCAGCTTGGTGAGCCGCAGGCGCTCGAGCAGTTCGTCCACGCGCTCCTCGCCGCGGCCCAGGTGCCGCGGGCCGAACATCAGCTCGTCCAGCACGCGGCCGGTGACGAACTGGTGCTCCGGTTCCTGGAACACGGTGCCGATCCGGGCGATCAGCTGCTCGGCCTTCCACTTGTAGGGGTCGATTCCCGCGCCGCCGCTGAGGTCAACGGTGGCGGACACCTTGCCAGCCACCGGCTGGAGCAGTCCGGCGAGGGTCAGTGCAAACGTCGATTTCCCGGAACCGTTGGGGCCCGTGATGGTCAGCGCCTGGCCGGCCCTGACCTGGGCCGTGATTCCGGACTGCACCGGGAACGGCGGGATGAATTTGAAGCGCCGCCGCCGGGGCCGCTCGCGGGAGACGGCCAGGTTTTCCGCCGCCAGCAGCAGGTTCCCCTGACCGGGCGCACCGGCGTCACCGGGCGCACCGGGCGCACGGGCGGCACCCGGCCCACCCCCGGCCCCCGTCCGCGCACGGGTGGCGGGCACATACCCGGGCACCCAGACGCCGGCGGCCACGAGCATGTCCCGCGCCTGGGCCAGGACCTGGTCCGGGGCCCCGTCCAAGAGGACCGCCGAATCAGTGCCCGATCCGGGCTGCAGCACAACGATCCGGTCAACGAGGTCTTTCCACACGCCCACGCGATGCTCCACCACCACGAGCGTGGCCCCGGTTTTGTCCAGGCACCGGCCCACGGCGTCGCGGACTTCCAGGACCCCCGCCGGGTCCAGGTTGGCGGTGGGCTCGTCAAGGAGAAGCAGTCCGGGGCGCATGGCCAGGATGCCGGCGAGCGCCAGGCGCTGCTTCTGCCCGCCGGAGAGGGCCGACGTCGGGTGGTCCAGCGGCAGGTGAGCCAGCCCGACGTCGTCGAGCGCTTCCTCCACCCGCTTCCAGATGTCCCGGCGCGGCACGGCGAGGTTTTCGGCGCCGAAGGCGACGTCGTCCCCCACGCGTGAGAGGACCACCTGCGTTTCGGGATCCTGCTGCATCAGGCCGGCGCGACCGCGCTGGGCGCGCGGCGGGGCGCCGTCGATCAGCAGGGTGCCGGTCTCGTCGGAGTCCTCGGCGTCGGGCGTGCCCTCACGGTGGGCGCCGGCGTCGCTGTCACCGAGCACCCCGGCGAGGGCGTGGAGCAGCGTGGATTTGCCGGCGCCGGAGGGACCCAGGAGCAGCACGCGTTCGCCCGGCTGGATCTCCAGGTCCAGGCCGCGGACTGCGGGCTGGTGCCGGCCGGCGTGCCGCCAGCCCCAGCCCCGTGCCGTGACCGCTGCGGGGCGGACGCTGTCGGAGGACGTCATGATCAGTGTGCGTTCATCAGGAGAAAACGGACTCCGTTGCTGCCTTGCGGGAGGCGAAGGAGCTCAGCACGCCGGTCCTGGCCAGGCCGCGGGTGGCGATCCAGGACAGCGCGCCGGCGATGATGGCGCCCGAGATGGCGGTGAAGATGATGTAGGTCAGTTTGTCCCCGGCGGCGTAGGCGATGTTCCAGCCCCACGGGGCGAAGGAATCGTTCAGGCCGCAGAAGAGCCCTGCGCCGGCGCCTGCCAGCAGCGAGACAGGCAGGTTGAACTTTTTGTAGACGAGCACTGCGAAAATGATTTCCGCACCGAGGCCCTGCACGAAGCCGGAGAACAGCACGGATGCGCCGTACTGCGAGCCCATGATCAGCTCGCCGGTGGCCGCCACCGTTTCGCAGAACAGAGCAGCTCCCGGCTTGCGGATGATCAGCATGCCCAGGACGGCGGGAATCATCCAGCCGCCGGCGATGAGGCCGGTCAGCGGCGGGTAGACGGCGTTCATGGGCGGCGAAACGGCGGCGGCGCCCTGGGACCAGGCCCAGAAGATCACGCCTCCGGCAACAGCGATCAACGCTGCCACCACGATGTCCACCACGCGCCAGTAGTATTTGCGATTGCCTAGCGTCTGCTTGGCGGTAATTCCAGTCATGTCTGCCTCCTGAGGTACAGGAGGGGAGAGTGTTCCCGACGGGACCGCGGCTTCCGCCGCCTGCTGCCGGACACTCTGAGAACTCGACTCCCTTGCGCCGGTACTAACCGGATCAGGTTCGAGGGTCTGCGGCTGTCCGCACTCTCAGCGCCCGCCTCCGGTTACTGGATAGCTCCAGTTAGGCCCGACGGCGGCGCTCCCCTGTCGTATCAAATCGCCCTTGTGGGCATTGACCAGTTTACACCCGCAGGACCGCTAAATCCCGGGGAAGTTGTCACAATCGGAAGCTGCACCGCGGCGCGGCCGGACCCCCGAACCTGGAAGCACCCGCGCACCGATGAGGCTAGGCTAGGGGAAGCCCTGTTTCCGTCCGCTGAGGAGTACCTAAATGAGTTTTTTCATCAAGCTGCTTGGAACCGGAGTGAGCCTGCTGGCCGGATTCGCCGGCACCAAGGCCGTTGACGTCGTGTGGGAAAAGGTCACCGGCAGGAAGCCGCCCAAGGGCGATAAGGACGACGTCCCCACCACCCTCCGCAGCGCCCTGACCTTTGCCCTGATCTCCGCGGCCGTCAGCGCCATCATCCAGGTCCTCGCCAACCGCGGCACGCAGCGGGCCGTCACCCGTTTCGCCAAGAGCCAGGACATCGTCTAGGCATTCATTCGGCGGTTGGGCCGGCTTCGGCAGGCCCAACCTCCGGCTTCCGGCTCAGGCATCGTCGTCTGCTGCCCGTTTGTCGGCTGCTTTCTCTCCGGCCGCCTTCTGCCCTGCCGCCTTCTGCACTACGGCCTCCAGTTCGTCCGTGGTGAGCAGTTCGCGGTGCAGGTGCTTGGTGCGGTAGCCGGCCCGGCCCACCATGTGCGCGGACACGGGCACGGTGAGCACCTGGAAGATCCATGCCACGAACAGCACGGGCCACACCCACCATGTCCGCAGCTGCAGCCCCACCGAGGCCAGCAGCAGGAAGAGGCCCAGCACCTGCGGCTTGGTGGCGGCGTGCATCCTGCTCATCAGGTCGGGGAAGCGCAGGAGTCCGACGGCGGCGCCGAGGGACATCACGGCGCCCGCCACCATAAAGACGGCCGAAACCGTGTCGATGACCGTATCCACGGCGGATACCTCAGGATTCATTGGGCCGCTCCCGCCGGTCTGCCACGAAACGTGCCACGGTGACGGAGCCGATGAACCCGATGATGGCCAGCGCCACGAGCAGCATCAGGTTGTTCAGGTGCCGGTTGACGGCCATGTCGATGCACAGGGCAGCTCCGATGATGGCCAGCAGCACGTCCGAGGCCAGGACCCGGTCCAGCAGGGAAGGGCCGATGGCGATCCGGACTATGGCACCCGCCGCCGCAAGGGACAGGATCACAGCCGTCACGGTCAGGACAATTTCCATCATGCGCCCACCTCCTGCTGCAGCGCGGCAAGTTCGTCTTTCGTGCCCATGATCCTGATCAGCCCGGCTTCGGTGTCCCGGACTTCCTTTCGCAGGCTCACAATGTCCTCTCCGTTTCGCACATTCAGGCCGTGGATGTAGAGCGTGGACGTGGAGCGGTCCACCTCCACCACCAGGGATCCCGGAATAAGCGAGATGACGTGGCCGGTTGCGGTCACCATCAGGTCCGAATGGCTTCGGAGCTGGACGGCGACGACGGCGTTGGTCACCTTGGGGCCGCGGGCCACCGCCAGGTACAGCACCTGGAGGCTGGCGGCCACCACCTTGCCCAGGAACACCACAGCGAACGGTACGGCACGCAGCACGTTGAACCGGCCGCCCAGTTCCACCGGGGGCAGGTAGAAGAGCCGGGCCACCACCACGGCGATGAGCGCCCCGAAGAGTAGGTTCCCGGGGCTGAAGTCCTGCCACAGCGCACCCCAGACGAAAACAAGCCAGACCAGGAGCGGCAGTTCCTGCCGGAGGGAGATCCGCCGTCGGCTCATTTCTGCGCCTCCTGCTGTGCGGGTTCAGGCTGTGCCGGTTCGGGCTGCGCGATCGGGGGCACCGGGGCGTTTTCGCCCAGCACCGCCTGGATGTAGGAGGACCTGTCCAGCATGTCCGCGGCGGACTGGTCCGCCACTTTGAACAGCGGCCCGGCGAAAACGGTCAGTGCCACGCCGAAGATCACCAGCCCCATGGTCGATCCCACCATGGTCCGGGGCAGCAGCGTGACGTTGCGTTTGCCCGCACGGGCGCCGGTGTCGGACTCCTCGGCTGGCGCCAGCAGCACCGGGTCCGGGTTCTCGGCGTCCTCGGGCTTGCGCCAGAATGCGCGGTTCCATACGCGGGCCACGGCCAGCAGCGTCAGCAGGCTGGTCAGGACGCCGCCGATCACCAGGGCGTAGGCCAGGGGGGTGCCGAGCTGCACGCCTGCCTGCATCAGCCCGAGCTTGCCGAGGAAGCCGGAGAACGGCGGGATCCCGGCCAGGTTCATGGCCGGGATGAAGAACAGCAGGGCCAGCACCGGGGACAGCTTGGCCAGGCCGGCCACGCGGTCGATAGACGAGCTTCCGCCGCGTCGCTCGATCAGGCCCGTGACAAGGAACAGGCTGGTCTGGATGGTGATGTGGTGGGCCACGTAGAAGACTGCGGCTCCGAGCCCGGCCACGGACGACATGGCCAGCCCGAACACCATGTAGCCGATGTGGCTCACCAGGGTGAAGGAGAGCAGACGCTTGATGTCGCTCTGCGCCAGCGCACCGAGAATTCCCACCACCATGGTGAGCAGCGCCGCCACCATCAGCGGGGTGTTCAGCGAGTCCCCCGGGAACAGCAGGGTTTCGGTCCGCACCATCGCGTAAACGCCCACCTTGGTCAGCAGGCCGGCGAACACCGCAGTGACAGGGGCAGGCGCCGTCGGGTACGAGTCAGGCAGCCAGAAGGACAGCGGGAAGACCGCCGCCTTGATGCCGAAGGCAACGAGGAGCATCACGTGCAGCAGCATCCTGGTCCCCGGATCCAGGTCCGCGAGCTTGATCGCGAGATCTGCCATGTTGATGGTGCCGGTGGCCCCGTAGATCATGGCGATGGCGATCAGGAAGAGGATGGACGAGACCACGGAGACCACCACATAGGTCACGCCGGCGCGGATGCGCGGACCGGTTCCGCCGAGGGTCATGAGCACGTAGCTTGCCGTCAGCAGGATCTCGAAGCCCACATAGAGGTTGAAGAGGTCCCCCGACAGGAACGCGTTGGACACCCCGGCCACCAGGATCAGGTAAGTGGGGTGGAAGATCGACAGGGGTGCGTCCTCGTCGCCGTCGGCCATACCCTGGCCGGTGGCGTACACCAGGACTGCGAGGCTGACGGCCGAGGAGACCACCAGCATCAGGGACGAGAACTGGTCCACCACCATCACGATGCCCCACGGCGGCAGCCAGCCGCCGATGTTGACGGCCGCCGTTCCGCCGTCCCACACCGAGGCCAGCAACGCACACTCGAGCACGAGGGTCAGGGACAGCAAGGTGATGCTGACTGCGCGCTGCGCCCGCGAGTGCCGGATCAGCACGAACGTCAGGGCGGCACCGAGGATGGGGAGGACGACGGCGAGCGGGGCAAAGCTTGCGACGTTCACTTCACGCCTCCTTCCGGGCCGGGGGTTACGTTCTGGGAACCTGGCTGTTCTTCCGCGGCGGCGTCCTTGGCTTTGATCTTGCGGTCGCCTGCTTTCACCATGGGGGTGCCGCTCTCGGCACTGTCGCCGTAAACATCGGAGCCGGACATGCCGGCGTCGGAAATGCCCTGGCCGTCGGACCCGATCATGGTCAGCGGAAACTCGGACGTCTCAACGGGGATCTCGGAATCGTCCTCGGCGTCGAAGCTGGGGGTTTCGGCAACGCGGATATCTTCCACGTCGTCCTGGATCTCATCGCGGCGGGCCAGCACCCAGGAACGGTAGATGATGCCCAGCATGAACGCCGTCACAGCGAAGGAAATCACGATGGACGTCAGGATCAGCGCCTGCGGGAGCGGATCGCTGTAATCGTGGGGGTCTGTGTCCTTGCTGAACATGGGTGCCAGGCCGGCGTGGCCGCCGGTGGCCAGGATCAGGAGGTTGGTGGCGTTGGCCAGCAGCATCAGTCCCAGGAGCACACGGGTGAGGCTGCGTTCCATGAGCAGGTAGATGCCGCAGGCGTAGAGAGCGCCCATGACCGTCAGCAGTGTCAGGTTGACGCTCATGCCCTCCCCCTCCCCGTGGTTTCGGCGGGGACTCCATCGGCTTCCTGGCCCTCGGTCTCGCCGGCCGGTTGTTCTTCGAAGTGCTCGTCGATCTCGGCGCCCAGGCTGCGCAGCACGTCCAGCACCAGCCCCACCACCACGATGTAGACGCCGATGTCGAAAATGGTGGAGGTGACGAACTTGATGTCGCCAAACACCGGCAGCCAGAGTTCGATGATGGCGCTCTGGAACACCTGGCCGCCAAGGAGCAGCGGCACCACGCCGGAGGCCGCGGCCGTCGCGAGTCCGACTCCCAGGAGGGTTCCCGCGCCCACCGGAGAAGCCTCCCGCAGTTCGAAACGGCCGCCGGCCAGGTAACGGATGGTCAGGGCAAGCCCGGCCATCAGTCCGCCGGCGAAGCCGCCTCCCGGAAGGTTGTGGCCGGCCAGCAGCAGGTAGATGGAGAAGACAACCATCGAATGGAACACCAGCCGGGTGACCACTTCGAAGATGATGGAGCGGCGCTCCGGGGCCAGGGTGCGTCCGGCAACCAGCCAGGCGTCGCGGGCGGACGCGGCAAACTGGCGCGTCAGGGCCAGTGCGGCATTGTCGCGGCTGCTCTGGCCCGTTGCCGTCCGGCGTCCGACGGTTCCCTCGGCCACGGTGGAGGAGGCGCGGATGCCGTCGCCGCGGCCCTTCACAAAGATGAGGCTGGCCACGCCGGTGGCGGCAAGGGCCAGCACGGAGATCTCGCCGAAGGTGTCCCACGCCCTGATGTCCACGAGGGTGACGTTGACAATGTTCAGTCCGCCGCCGCCTTCGTACGCGAGCCGCGGGAACTCCAGCGAGACCGGCGTCGCAGTCCGGGCACCCATGGCGTAGATGGCCACGAAGACCATGGTGACGCCGAACGCCGCCCCGATGATCACGCGGATCACCCGGTACTTGCCGCCGGTGCGGTCCCTGAGCTCGGCCGGCAGGCTGCGCATCGCCAGGACGAACGCCACCAGGATGATGGTTTCCACCAGCATCTGGGTCAGGGCAAGGTCCGGCGCGCCCTGCAGGGCGAACATCAGGGCGATGCCGTAGCCGGTCACCGAGACCATCAGCACCGCGAGGAACCGCTTGTTGGCCCGCACCGCCGCCAGTGCCCCGATGATGATGCCCGCGCCTGCCACCAGCTGGAGCGGCGAGTTGGGATCGATGAAGTACAGGCCGCCCGGGAGGGGCTTTCTGGCAATAATCAGGGCGGTGAGGGGAAGCGCGAAGGCCACCGTGAGGATCACCGCGAGGTAGAAGAACAGCGAACCACGCTGCGTGCGGCCGGTGATCCAGACGGCGACGTCGTCCAGGGCGCCGATGGTGACCTGGTAGGCACGGTCGCCGTCCACCCAGGCCGGGACCCGGCTTTGGGCACGGGCCACGAGGTTGCGGCCGTAGAACATGGCCAGGCCCAGCACGAAAGTGATGGCCGTCAGCCCAAGCGCGGGAGTGAATCCGTGCCATAGCGCGAGGTGCCCGGCGGCGCCGGCCGGTTCCCCGCCGTCGTGCACGAAGTCCGCCGCGTACGGCTGGATCCACTCATCCACGGGCGCCGGCCACAGGCCGTACACGATGGTCAGCAGGCTCAGCAGCGCCGGGGCGGCCAGGAACGACGGCTTAATGGATTTGAAGGGCGTGGGTTCCAGGCCCGGCTTCGCCGCGAAGGCACCCCACATGAAGCGCGCGCTGTACGCGAAGGTCAGGATGGACCCCAGGACCAGTCCGGCGAGCACCACCAGTCCCCAGGGATCCTGCTGTCCGCTGCCGTCGTGAGAGGCGTAGTGGACGAACGCCTCGAACACGGATTCCTTGGCCACGAAGCCGGCCAGCGGCGGGATTCCGGCCATGGATGCCGCGCCGATGGCCGCCACGACGGCCAGCGCCCGGGACGATTTGTAGACGCCGGACAGCTTGCGCAGGTCGCGGGTTCCGGACTGGTGGTCGATGATGCCCACCACCAGGAACAGGGTGGCTTTGAAGAGGCCGTGAGCCAGGAGCAGGGCCAGCCCGGCCAGCGCCGCGTCCGGCCTGCCGAGCCCCACCACCATAGTGAGGAAGCCCAGCTGGCTGACCGTGCCGTAGGCAAGGATGAGTTTGATGTCCGTCTGCCGGAGCGCCCGGTATCCGCCCACCAGCATGGTGGCCAGGCCCAGGCCCAGCACCATGGGCAGCCAGTACGCCGTTTCTGCGAACCCCGGGGCCAGCCGCGCCACAATGTAGACGCCGGCCTTCACCATGGCTGCGGCATGGAGGTACGCGCTCACCGGGGTGGGCGCCGCCATGGCTCCGGGGAGCCAGAAGTGGAACGGGATCAGTGCGGACTTCGTCACCGCACCGATAAGGATCAGTACGACGGCGGCTGCCACGGCCGCTGCAGCCGGCCCGGCTGCCAGCCCGGGGGCCTGCGCCAGGATCGCTGAGATCCGGTAGGTTCCGGCGCTGGAGCCCAGAATGATGAGGCCCACGAGCATGGCCAGGCCGCCCGCGGTGGTGACCATCAGGGCTTGCAGGGCCGAGCGCCTCGCGGAGAGCCGGGTGCGGGCGTAGCCGATCAGCAGATAGGACAGGACGGTGGTGAGTTCCCAGAAGATGAACATCAGGAGCAGGTCATCGGCTATGACCAGGCCGAACATCGCCCCGGCGAAGGCCAGCAGCTGGGCCCCGAAACCGCCCAGGTCGCTGTCCTTGTTCTTGAAATAGCGCGCACAGTAGACCAGCACCAGCGCGCCCACCCCGAGCACCAGCAGGGACATGATCCAGGCCAGGGCGTCCATCCGGAACGCGAGCTCGATCTTGAGTTCGGGAATCCAGGGAATGGTCTCGGTGATGGCGCCGGCGTCCGCTCCGGCCTGGTACACGGCGTCACGCTGCAGCAGCAGCCAGACGAACGAGCCGGCCGGGACCGCGGCCAGCGCGTAGAACGAATTCCTGCGGAACTTCCTGAAGAAGAACGGCGCCACAGCGGCCACCGCGAAATGCACGGCAAGGACTGTGATCACTGGTATCTCCGCAACGTCAGGAATTCGATTGTCAAAAGTTGGAGCAGGCGGCTATTCGTCAGGTTCGGTGCCGACAGTTTATCAAGCGGACGCAAACACTTTTGACGCGTGTTCACGCGCTGCCGCACGGATTCCCCGTGACGGCGGGGAGTTTCCACCCGCCGTTCACCGTCCGTTGCGCTTAGGGCGGATACGATTCAGCCTATGAACCCCGTGACAGCTTCCGCGGCCACCCAGCCTCCGTCCGAACTGGAGTCAGGCCCTCCGGCCACCAGCAAGGGCCGCGTGCTTGCCTGGGCCGCCTGGGACTGGGGATCGGCGGCATTCAACGCCGTCATGACCACCTTTGTGTTCACCGTGTACCTCACGTCCAATGCCTTCGGTGGCGAAGACCAGGCATCCGCGGTGCTCGGCGGCGCCCTGGCCATTGCGGGAGCGGCCATCGCACTCCTTGCTCCGGTGACGGGCCAGCGCTCGGACACCGGCGGACGCCGCAAGCTGTGGCTTGGCGTCAACACAGCCGCCGTCGCCGTCCTCACGGGACTGTGCTTCTTCGTCTTCCCGCGGCCGGAGTTCCTGCTGCTCGGCGTCACGCTGATCGCCCTGGGCAATGTCTTCTTCGAGTTCGCCGGCGTCAACTACAACGCCATGCTGGCGCAGATTTCCACCCCGAAGAACATCGGCAAGGTGAGCGGTTTCGGCTGGGGCATGGGCTACCTCGGCGGCATCGTGGCCCTTTTGATCGTGCTGCAACTGTTCGTCCAGCCAAGCTTCGAGTGGTTCGGCGCGTCCACCCAGGACAGCCTCAACATCCGGCTGGTGGCAGTGTTCTCCGCCCTCTGGTTCTTCATCTTTGCGCTGCCGGTGCTGTTCGCCGTACCTGAGCTGCCCAAGCCGAAGCAGGCCGCCAAGCTCGGGTTCCTGGCCTCGTACGGGTTGCTGGTCCGCCGTATCAAGGCGATCTACCGGACCAGCCCGCACACCATCTTCTTCCTGCTCGCCAGTGCCATCTTCCGGGACGGCCTGGCCGCCGTCTTTACCTTTGGCGGGATCATCGCGGCGGGGACGTTCGGTTTCGAGCTGAAGGAAGTGATCTTCTTCGCCATCTTCGGCAACATCGTGGCGGCCGTGGGCGCCATGATCGGCGGCTTCCTGGACGACCGCGTCGGGCCCAAGGCCGTCATCATCGGCTCGCTTGTGGGACTGCTGGTTGCGGGCACGGCCATCCTGGTGCTGGGCAACGGGAACTATGTCTTCTTCGGCCAGGCCTGGGCTGGTACCAGCACGTTCTGGGTGTTCGGGCTGTTCCTGTGCCTGTTCGTTGGCCCGGCCCAGTCCTCCTCCCGGGCCTACCTGGCCAGGGTTGCTCCGCACGGCGAATCCGGGGAGCTGTTTGGCCTGTATGCCACCACGGGCCGCGCCGTCAGCTTCCTGGCGCCATCGCTCTTCACCCTCTGCATCGCGGTGGCGTCGCCCCTTGTGGCGCCGGGGGAAGCCCAGCGCTGGGGGATCCTCGGCATCATGGTGGTGCTGCTGGCCGGGCTGCTGGTGCTTCTGCCGGTAAAGCCGCCGGGCAAGGTGGAAATCGCGGTGGTTCCCGAGGCCTGAGCCGGCCCTTGGGAAATCGGCGGTTCCCCACCTCCAACGGCCTGTACGCGGACTAGGCTGGTGCCATGAACGTGGATGAGACAGACCTCCCTGGCCTTGGCAGGCGCAAGGATTTCATGACCGCCTCGGGACGCCGGATCGGCGTCGTTGAGTACCGCGAAGGCCAGACCGAATTGATCGTTTCCACCTGGGACGATCCCGACACGTGCCAGGCTTCGATCCCGCTGACCGCCGATGAAGCCGCGGCCCTGGGCAACCTCTTGGGCGGACAGCGCCTGGCCATGCAACTCTCTGAAGAGCACCGGGAGATCCCCGGGATCGTCACGCGCCAGTTCTCCATTGGCGGGGACTCACCGTTCGTCAACCAGCCCATGGGGAAGGCCTGCATCCGCACCCGCAGCGGCGTCTCCATCGTTGCCATCATGCGGGAGGGAGAGGTGGTTCCGTCGCCGGGACCGGACGTCTTACTTCATCCCGGTGACCTGCTTGTGGCGGTGGGAACGCAAGACGGACTAGACAAAGCGGCCGATATCCTGCGCAACGGCTAAGCGGCATGGACCCGCTCGCGCTAACCCTCATCGAGTTGGGGGCCGTCGTGTTCTGCCTCGGCCTCCTGGCCCGGCTGGCCGGACGGATCGGCATGTCCCCCATCCCCCTGTACCTGGTGGGCGGGCTGTTTTTCGGGGCCGGCGGCCTGGTGAAACTCGAAGGCATGCACGAGTTCGCACACCTCTCCAGCGAGATCGGCGTGATCCTCCTGCTGCTTATGCTCGGATTGGAATATACGGCCGCCGAGCTGGTCACGGGACTGCGCCGGTCCTGGAAGGCCGGTGTCCTGGACTTTGTGTTGAACTTCCTGCCGGGAGCCGGGCTGGCCCTGCTGCTGGGCTGGGGTCTCGTGGGAGCCATGGTGATGGGCGGCGTCACCTACATCTCCTCCTCCGGCATTGCGGCGAAGGTGATTACGGACCTCGGACGGATCGGTAACCGCGAAACCCCCGTTGTGCTCTCGATCCTGGTCTTTGAGGACCTGGCGATGGCCATCTACCTGCCAGTGCTGACCGCCACGCTGGCCGGCGTCAGTTTCCTTGTGGGCCTTCAGACCGTGGGCATCTCCCTGGGCGTGGTCACGGTGGTGCTCGTGGTGGCCCTGCGGCACGGCCACCACGTGTCCAAGGCAGTGCACAGCGAAAACTCCGAGGTGTTCCTGTTGAACCTCCTCGGCGCGGCACTCCTCGTGGCTGGCCTGGCCGCCGCCATGCAGGTCTCGGCAGCTGTGGGCGCGTTCATGCTGGGAATCGCAATTTCCGGTGCCACGGCACACAGCGCCACCCGGATCCTCGAGCCGCTGCGGGACCTCTTCGCCGCCATCTTCTTCGTGGTCTTCGGCCTTAACACGGACCCGTCCTCCATACCGCCGGTACTCGGGTGGGCACTGATTCTGGCCGTCGTCACGGCTGCCACCAAGATGATCACGGGAATCTGGGCGGCAAGGAGCGCAGGAATCGCCCTGCCCGGCCGTTTCCGTGCAGGAGCCGCCCTCATTGCCCGCGGCGAGTTCTCAATCGTCATCGCCGGGCTGGCCGTCGCCTCGGGAGTGGTGCCGCACAACCTGGCCGCACTCGCCACGGCCTACGTGCTCATCATGGCCATCATGGGACCGCTGGCGGCACGGTATGTGGAGCCGATGGTCAAGATGCTGCGGCGCCCGGCAAAGTCCCGGCCTGCCGCCCGCCCCATCTGACGCTCTCGCACATCCCGTCGCCAAAACCGCGACGCTCTCGCACATCCCGTCGCCAAAACGGCGACGCTTCCTCAGATGTCGGTGCGGTGGAAGTTCAGGTGGCTGCGGCTCGCGGTGGGGCCGCGCTGACCCTGGTAGCGGTTGCCGTACTCTCCCGATCCGTACGGGAATTCGGCGGCCGAGCTCAGCCGGAAGAAGCAGAGCTGGCCTATCTTCATGCCCGGCCACAGCTTGATGGGCAGCGTGGCCATGTTGGAGAGCTCCAGCGTGACGTGCCCGGAGAACCCGGGGTCGATGAAACCTGCAGTGGAGTGCGTCAGCAGCCCCAGCCGGCCGAGTGAGGACTTGCCTTCGAGGCGCGCCGCAATGTCGTCCGGCAAGGTCACCGTCTCGTAAGTGGAGCCAAGCACGAACTCGCCCGGGTGCAGGATAAACGGTTCCCCGGCGTCCACTTCCACGAGGCGCGTCAGCTCAGGCTGGTCCTCGGCGGGGTCGATGTGCGCGTATTTGTGGTTGTCGAACAGCCGGAAGAACCGGTCGATCCGGACGTCCACAGAGGACGGCTGGACCATCACGGGATCATAGGGATCCAGGACAATCCGTTGGGAATCAATTTCGGCACGAATATCGCGGTCAGAGATCAGCACACTCAAAAATACCGCATCCATTGCCGACCCCGTGGTCCGGCATTACTGTTACCACTGTTAGGGAACGTCATCTCCGATAAACAATGAGGCTGATGTTGCCGCTGTTACGGAGCCTCTCCCCACAACGGAGACGGCACCGACGGACCTGGGGTTGGCTTGAGGAAAATTTCGGCACGGGCACTGGCGGCCATGATTTGCGTTCTGGCCCTCATCTCGCCTGGCGCCGGCCAGTTGGGGGGATCTTCCTCAAACCCTGGGCCCGCCGCCTCTTCCGCGTCGCCCCTCATTGTCCCCGGCCCGCCGTCGGCCGTTTACGACGGCGGCTCAGGCGCCGCTGATGCGGCACCGGGGCTGGGACTCGCCCCTGCAGTGGAGCCTGATATCCGGAGGGGTAACCCTGACGGCGTTGCCGCCGCGTTGGCCGACACGTCCGGCGCGGCCTCGGCAGTCGCCCCAACCGGGATGTCCGCCGCTCCTTCAGCGCAGGAGCCGCCCAAGCCGGCGGCCATCCCGCCGCTGTCTGCCACGGAGGCGGATCTGGCGGCGCTCAGCCAATCTCAGACGCCCTCGATGCAGACCCAGGCCGGGCCAGCTGCCAGCGCCGAATCCCTCCAGTCCCAGGCCCTGACCACGGAAGCGCTCGTCCGGGACGACGCCTCGGCCCAGATCAGTGCCGTCTTTAACGCGGTCAACACCTACCGGGCATCCTTCGGCCTTCCCGCCGTGAAGTACCACGCCACGGTGGCCGCCATGGCCCAGGAGTGGTCCGACAGCATCGCGTCCCGCGAGGTGATCGAGCACCGCTCCAGCTTCTGGACCGACCCCAGGGCGCTCAGCCCCACCAACGGCGCGGGCGAGGTGATCGCCGTCCGCTGGGACCGCGACGCCGCCCAGCTGGTGGAATGGTGGAAAGGCTCGCCCGCCCATAACGCGATCCTGAAGGACCCCCGGTTCAATGTGATGGGCATCGGCATCACGTTCACCGACGGCAACTGGCAGACCACGCCCAACCGGTACTCCATGTGGGGCGTGGTGGACTTCTTCGGCTACGGCACGCTGCCAGCGGGAACCACCGCGAGTCCCGGCGGCAGCGGTGCACTGCCGGTGCCGGCCGCAAGCGTGTGCGATCCGTTGGTACGCCATATGCCGCCGACGGCGGGCCTAACGGCTGCTGCCATCAAGGGTCCCGGAGACCTGGTGTCGGTGAACTCGTCCGGCGAACTCCTCAACCGGCCGTCCCTGGGGAACCGCCAGTTCGGTGCGCAGCAGGTCATCGGGAGCGGGTTTGGCGCGGCCAAGGAAGTGTTTGTCACGGACTGGGAGCGGGACGGCGTCTTTGACGTCCTGGCCCAATGGACTGACGGGCGGGTCACCCTGCACTCGGGCGTGGCCGGCGGCGGATTCCTCCCTGCCGTGACGCTGGGCCAGTCCGGATGGGCGGGCATGACGCTGGCGCTGGGCGGCTGGTGCGCGAACAACCGGCTGCCCCAGTTGGTGGCCCTGGACGGCTCCGGGAATCTGTGGCTTTACCTGAACCGAGGCAAGGGCGACCTGACGGAACGGACGCTGATGGCGTCCGGCGTTTCGGCGAACCGGCTGGCGATGGTGGATTACGACGCCGACGGGTTCCAGGACCTGTTGGCCCGCCAGCCGGACGGAAACGTCCGCCTCTACCGCGGCTCCGGCGCCCCTGCACCGCGTGCGGAAAGCCGCGCCCTGGTGGCCAGCGGCTGGACAGACGTCACGTCAATCCGTCCGCTGCGGGACGTCACCGGACTGAACTCCACAGGTGTGGCCCTTCGCCGGGCCGGCGACACAGTGCAGTACTGGGACCTCAGCATCGGAACGCTGGCCACGCCGTCGTCGGTTCCGGGTGCATGGACGGGCCAACGCCTCGCGCAGTAGCTGCCCTGCCGTTACTGTCCAGGCGCGTTACTGTCCAGGCTCGTTACTGTCCAGGCGCGTTACTGCCCTACCTTTACTGCTCAGCCCAAGTACTACTCCGTCGGCTGGGCTTCCAGGACCGCCTTGAGCCGTTCCAGTTGGGCCACTTCCGACTTCATGGTCCGCTGGATCATGAAGTCCATCAGCCCTGCGAGGCCCTTGGAATGGTGTTCCAGCGCGAACCGGACGCGGGTGTGCTTGCCCTCGGTGCTCAGGTAGTACCCGCCGCTCGGCCGGGCGGGGCCGGCAACCACCTGGAACTGGATCTCGGCGCCCGGCCGGAGCTGGGTGATCTGGAAATCGGCGGCGATGGGGCGCCCGGCGTGGCCGGTCAGGGTCTGCTGGTAGACGGCCCCCTTGGCGCCTACGGCGCCGGACCGCAGTTCGATGCTGCGGATCCCTTCCCGCCACGAAGGGAGATTTAGTCCATCCAGCAGAAATCGGTACACGGTCATCGCATCACGTTCAACAACAACCTCGAACTCTGCAAATGCCACGGGGATCCCTTGATTGTCGGACAGCTTTCTGACGTAGCCCGTTCCCCTGATACTGCAGCTAACCCCCTCAGGATATTCAGCCAGGACGGCTCGGGAGCGGCTGCGGCCGTGCCTTAACCGAAGAGTTATCGAAAGGAGTGAAGTGTTATCAAAAGCGGACCGCAGCCTCGTCGGTAAGCAGGGAAGTCGGGAAGCAGGGAACATCTTGACGGTGGTTTGCCCGACGGCGAGATTGAGAGCCTCAGGCGCGGAGGATTTTCACTTCCCGAGGCGGGACGCGATGGACGGCAAGGAAGTCGCCAGCGTCACTTTGGCGATCGGCTATTCCGGTGTCCCTGTTCGGGGA
Organism: Arthrobacter sp. 24S4-2; assembly: GCF_005280255.1. Taxonomy (NCBI): domain Bacteria; kingdom Bacillati; phylum Actinomycetota; class Actinomycetes; order Micrococcales; family Micrococcaceae; genus Arthrobacter; species Arthrobacter sp. 24S4-2. The sequence goes on from NZ_CP040018.1 coordinate 5,247,021, forward strand.
CGGCGCGCGGCTGGGGTAAAGTAAATCCGGTTGACGCAACCGGGATTATTGACCAATTTATTGGCTGGTCCCCATGCGGCTGTAGCTCAATGGTAGAGCGCTAGCTTCCCAAGCTTGATACGCGGGTTCGATTCCCGTCAGCCGCTCCAATTTTTCCCCGCGCCGCCAGGGCATTAGGCGCCTACCTGTATCGTCAGAAGTCAGGAACCCCTTCGGTTCCGCTACAGGAGCAATCATGGCTGACAAGTCCCCGCGTCAAGCAGCATCCAAAAAATCCGGCAAATCCATCAAGGAAAAACGCGCCGACAAGAGGGCCGCGGAAGCGCCCGCCAGCTCCCTCGACAAGGCAACCGCCACAAAGTCCGCGAGCCCCAAAAAGAAGTGACCGGTTCCGTGAACCACCTCACCCTCGGAGTCCTTGCCAGCACGCGAAAGCCTGACGAACGGCGACTCCCGCTCCACCCCCTTCATCTGGACCGCATAGCACCGGAGCTCAGGCGGCAGATCATCCTTGAACAGGGTTACGGTGAACAGTTCGGCGTCTCGGACAGCCACCTGGCCTCCCTCGTGGGACGGATTGCCACCCGCGACCAGGTCATTGCCGACGCCGACGTCGTCCTGTTGCCCAAACCGCAGCCCGAAGACCTTGCCGAACTCCGCGACGGGCAGGTCCTGTGGGGCTGGCCGCACTGTGTCCAGGACCGCGCCATCACGCAGCTGGCCATCGACAAAAAGCTCACGCTTATCGCCTTCGAGGCCATGAACCACTGGGCCGGCGACGGCGGCTTCGGCCTGCATGTCTTCCACAAGAACAATGAGCTGGCCGGCTACTGCTCAGTTCTGCACGCCCTGTCACTGACCGGGTCCACAGGCGACTACGGCCGGCGGCTCACCGCCGTCGTCATCGGTTTCGGCGCCACCGCCCGCGGTGCCGTCACGGCGCTGAACGCCCACGGCATCCACGATGTCCAGGTGCTCACCAACCGGGGCGTGGCCGCTGTCGGCTCGCCGATCCACTCAGTGCGGATCGCCCAGTTCGACCACGACAGCGAGGCACCGTTCCTGAGCCAGGTCATCACCGAGCGCGGCAGGGTGCCGCTGGCACCCTTCCTCGCCGCGAGCGACATTGTGGTCAACTGCACCCTGCAGGACCCCAACGCCCCTCTGACCTACCTCCGGGAAGAGGACCTGGATGCCTTCAGGCCCGGCAGCCTGATCGTGGACGTGTCCTGCGACGAAGGCATGGGCTTCAGCTGGGCGAAAAACACCACTTTCGCCGAACCCATGCTGACCGTGGGCAACCACATTGACTATTACGCCGTGGACCACAGCCCGTCCTACCTCTGGAACTCCTCCAGTTGGGAGATCAGCGAGGCGCTGCTGCCCTTCCTGGAAACCGTCATTTCCGGCCCCGAGGCCTGGGCCGGAAACGAGACGATCGCCCGCGCCATCGAAATCCGCGACGGGCAGATCCTCAACAAGGACGTACTGCAGTTTCAGCAGCGGCAGGCTGGGTACCCGCACGCCCCTCTGGACGTGTAGCCGCCGGAGCGGCCGGCCGCTGTGCCGGCCGCTTCGCCGTGCGCCTCACGATGCGGAGCAGATGACGGCGGTCCTTGAGATTCACTTTGAGCGTCAGCTCACCGCGCCGGGCCAGTACGACGGCGACAGTCACCGCCGCCAGCGCCGGCACCCCGCCTGAGACCAGGATGGCTGTGTGCGGATCCAGGTGTTCGGCAATCCAGCCGATCATCGGGCCGCCGATGGCCTGGCCGCCGATCAGCACCATGATGTACAGGCTCATCACGCGCCCGCGGATCCCCATGTTGGAACTGATCTGGACCAGCTGGTTTGAGGCTGTCAGGAACATTAAGGCCCAGAATCCGGAGAGCACCATGGCAGCGCCGAACCACACCATGGACGGTGCCAGGGCCGCCAGGCAGAGCATGAGGCCGTACATTCCGGCGCCCAGGACCACCGACCGCAGCCGGAGGTGCCGGCGCCGGGTGGAGGCAATTGCACCGGCGAGCGCACCGAGCGCCACCAGCGCGTTCAGCAAGCCGTAGCCGCCGGCGCCGACGTCGTACACGTGGTCCGCGAAGGCAGCCAGCAGCACCGGCAGGCTCATGGCGAAAACCGAAATGAAGCCGGCCATCAGCCACGGCCAGTAGATGGTCGGCTTGCTGAGTGCGTACCGCAGCCCCTCCCGAAGCATGCCCTTCCGCTTGGGTGCCGGGGCACTGATGAACAGCTGGTCCTTGCGCAGGAGCAACAGCATGCTCACCGTGGAACAGCAGGCCACGGCGTTGGCGGCGAAGGCCCAGCCGGCGCCCACCGCTGTCAGTAGCAGGCCGGCAAGTGCGGGGCCGATGAGCCCGCCCAACTGGAACGTTGTGGAGTTCACGCTGATGGCGTTGCGCAGGTACGTGGGGCCCACGAGTTCGTTCACGAACACCTGCCGGGCAGGCTGGTCCAGGACGGTGACAAGCCCCAGCACCAGGGCGATGGAGTAGACGTGCCACACTTCGATGCGCTGGCTCAGCGCCAGCACGGCAAGGGCCGCCGCAAGAACGGCCGCCACCGACTGGCAGAGGATGAGGATCTTCCGCTTGGCAAACCGGTCGGCCACCATCCCGCCCCCCGGCCCCAGCAACAACGACGGCATGAACTGAAGCGCCACGGTGATGCCCACTGCCGTGACCGAGCCGGAGAGCTCCAGCACCAGCCAGTCCTGTGCGATCCGCTGCATCCAAAGGGCGATCACCGCGACGAAATGCCCGATGGCGAAAATGCGGAAGTTGGGGGCCCGGAGTGAAATGAACGTGTGGCGCCACGGCAGCCGTTCACTCACGACTGCGATCGGCTGGGTGACGCTCTGCGCCGGCGCAGTCTGCGGTGACGCTGACTGCGGTGACGCAGACTGCGGTGGCGGGGAATCGGCGGAGGCTGCGGAATCGATGACGGGCTGGCTGACGGTGGCCGTGGAAGGCGGAGGGGGTGCCACAGTGAATCCTCAAGGGTGCGGGTGAGCGGGATACCTCCACGCTAGGGTGGCCCGGACGGATTATGGAAGCGTATTGTTCCTATAACTAAGATTACGAACCGCAATGCCATCTTGTCCGTCCCCGATTCAGCGGCCACCGGCCCGGCGGCAGCCCGCGAGCCTAGGAGTGCCATGTTTGAACCCGCCCAGCTCAGATCCTTCCTGGCGGTGGCCGAGACCCTCAGCTTCACCAAGGCAGCCGAGCGGCTGGGCTTGGCCCAGCCCACGGTCAGCCAGCATGTGCGCAAGCTGGAAGCCGCGGCAAAGCGGGTGCTCATAGCCCGGGATACCCGTGACGTACGGCTGACGGACAACGGTGATGCCATGGCCGGTTTTGCGCGGACCATCCTGGCGGCCCACGACGCCGCCTCCCGCTACTTCTCCGGGTCCGCCATGCGCGGCCGCCTGCGGTTCGGCACGGCGGACGACCTCGCCATCACGGGCCTCCCCCGCATTCTTCGGGAGTTCCGCCAGATCTACCCTCAGATCAACCTGGAACTGACTGTGGGCCAAAGCGACCAGCTGTACAGGAAACTGAATGCCGGCCAGCTTGACCTGGTGTTCGTGAAGTGGGTTGCCGGGGCCAAGGACGGCACTGTGGTCCAGCACGACGCCTTCGCGTGGGTGGGTCTGGAACAGACGGCACTCGAACCCGGGGATCCGGTTCCGCTGATCGCCTACCCGTCGCCCAGCCTCAGCAGGAAGCTTGCCATCGACGCCCTCGAGTCCCGCGGCCGGACGTGGCGCATTACCTGCACCACGCGGCAGATCAGCGGAGTCCTGGCCGCCGTCCGGGCCGGAATCGGCGTCGCCGTTATGCCGTCGTCGCTGGTCCCGGAGGACCTCAAGATCATCACCCGCCGTTTTGACCTGCCGCCCGTGGGGGACGTCGACTTCACCCTGATCCGCAACCCGCTGGCCAATGCCGAGGTTATTGAGGCGCTCACCCAGGCAATCGTGGGGCGCACACTGAAGCGCTCGGCCTAGGAGCGGGTATCTGCCGAGTAAAGCCACGGAAACTGAATAATTGCGTAAGTATCTGCCCGAGTGCAAGTGGTAATTGCACGTAAGTGATTGAAGATATTACGTGCGTAATTTATGCTGAATTCTGTTAAAGGTTAAGCAGAAGCCAATGACAACGTTTCGATGACGAACCGTGTCCGCCGCTGCCGCCTTGGGGGCGCCTGACGGACAACGTTCGGGATAGGCATGCGATGACGCCAACCACGAACCACCCGCATCTCTCAGTCTCAAATCCAGTCCATTCCCTAAAAACGGTACGCCCGCTGACCCTGGGGACGCACCGCAACACGCCAGCACATCATGAAATGAGTGCACACGCTGAGCCGGTCACTCAGCGCGAACCGCACGCCGCCGCCACCCTAGTGGACACCGAGTTTGTGGGCAGCCCTACTGCGAGCGCTGCGGCACGGATGAGTTTATTTACTTGGAGACCTTCGTCCCGGCAAAGTACCGGCACGACGGCACCCTCCGGAAACCGGGCGAAGTTACGTACTTCTGCACCGGATGCGAAGATTTCTCGGCACACTCGGTCCCAGCCTCGTGGGTGCCGCCCGGCTGGTATTTGGGCTAGGCACAATCCGTCACATCCAACTACGCATACAAGAATCGCCGCCTGCACGCGCACCCGAGGGTGCAGTGCAGGCGGCGATTGCTTTGCGGCCGGTTGCCTTCGGCGGATACCCCTGCGGGCACGCCGTTACATCACCGGCCCCTTAGATCAAACTGTCGGAGAGGTGGTTGGGCGTACCGAAGCGGTGGGCGGTGATGCTGACGGCCTGCTCGTGCAGGAACGGCAGCAGCTCCACGCGACCGGCCTCGGTAACGGGGTGGGCGTAGATGGCAAGGTCCGGGCGCCCGCCCGTGGCTTCGGCCAGCGCCGTCGCGTCCCCGCCGAGGAGGCGGATGCGTCCGCCGGACAGCTTGCCCGCCTCGGCGAGCCGCGCTGCGGCGGCCAGCCACGCGGCGTCGTCCTCCACTGTGACGGTGATGTCCAGGGCGCCGACCGCTGCCTGCAGCGGAGCGGGGAGTTCGACGGCGGTGGACACGGTCAGGGCCGAACCGGCCAGAACGCCGGCTGCCACAGTCCGGACCAGGTCAGCGAGGGGTTCGCCGGCGGACAGACGCACCGTCACCGGCAGGGGCCGGTAGCGGAAGATGTTCCGCTCCGCGCTCAGGCCGGAGACATCCTTGGCCGTGCCGAACTCCTCGGCCCAGGCGAGGGCATCCGAGCCGAGGGCACGCTGCAGCGCTCCGAACTCGGCGGCGTCCAGTGAGGCCTTCGCGGCACCCACCAGACGGCGCAAACCCGGGTGGGTGACGCCCGCCTTGGCACCGGCAGCGATGCTGGACTTGCTGACCCAGTCGCCGAGCCCGGCGAGGTAGTTGGGTCCGCCGGCCTTGGTGCCGGCGCCGACAGCGGATTTCTTCCAGCCGCCGAAGGGCTGCCGCTGCACGATTGCGCCGGTGATACCGCGGTTGACGTAGAGGTTGCCGGCCTGGACGGTGTCCAGCCAGAGCCCGACTTCCTCGGTATTCAGCGAGTGCAGGCCGGCGGTCAGGCCGTACTCCACCTGGTTTTGGATGGCGATGGCGTCTTGCAGGGTGTCCGCGGTCATGACACCGAGCACCGGTCCGAAGAATTCCGTGAGGTGGAAGTAGGATCCTCGGCGCACGCCGTAACGCACACCCGGGCTCCAGAGCCGGCCTGTCTCGTCGAGTTTCCGCGGTTCAACGGCCCAGTTTTCGCCTTCGCCGAGGGTGGTGAGGGCGTTGAGGAGCTTGCCGTTGGCGGGCTCGATGATCGGACCCATCTGGCTGGCCGGATCCTCGGGGTAGCCCACCTTGAGGGAGGTGACAGCGTCAATGAGCTGGTTGTGGAAGCGCTTGGACGTGGCAACGGAGCCCACCAGAATCACCAGCGATGCTGCGGAGCACTTCTGCCCGGCGTGGCCGAAGGCGGAGTACGCGACGTCCTTGGCAGCAAGGTCGAAGTCAGCACTCGGGGTGACGATGATGGCGTTCTTGCCGCTGGTTTCGGCCAGCAGGGGCAGGTCCTTGCGGAAGGAGCGGAACAGTTCGGCCGTCTCGTAACCCCCGGTCAGGATGACGCGGTCCACGGCCGGGTGCGAGATCAGCTGCCGCCCGAGCTCACGCTCGCCGAGCTGCACCATGGTCAGCACGTCGCGGGGAACGCCGGCCTCCCAGAGCGCCTCGACCATCACGGCACCGCTGCGGCGGGCCTGCTTGGCGGGTTTGATCACGACGGCGGAGCCGGCGGCGAGGGCCGCGAGGGTGGAACCGGCGGGGATGGCCACCGGGAAGTTCCACGGCGGGGTCACCACGGTGAGCTTCGCCGGGACGAAAGTGGCGCCGTCGACGTCGTCCAGCTTGCGGGCGGACTCGGCGTAGTAGTGCGCGAAGTCGACGGCCTCGCTGACCTCGGGATCGCCCTGGTCGATCGTCTTGCCGGTCTCGCTGGCCATGACCTCGAGCAGGTCGGCCCGGCGGGCCTCCAGGATGTCGCCGGCACGGTGCAGGACGGCGGCGCGCTCGGCGCCGCTGAGGGCGCCCCAGGCCTGGCCCTTTTCGACGGCCGTGGCGATCACAGCGTCGAGGGTCTCTGCGTCCGTGATGGTCGCGGCTTCCACGGCGGCGTTGCCCAGGGTGGAGAACGGAACGCGTTCCAGGATGGCCCGGCCCCAGTCGCGGTTGGCGGGCAGTGAGGGGTCCGTGTCCGGGGTGTTCCTGAATCCCACGTGCGGCAGGGGCTGCGGCGGGAGGCTGCGGTTCTGCCGGCGGTTGGCCGGCGGGACCTCGTCGTCGAGCTCCGCCAGGGAGGCGAGGAAGCGCTGCTTCTCACGCTCGAAGAGCGCTTCGTTTTCGCTCAGCTCAAAGACAGCGGACATGAAGTTGTCCTGGCTGGCGCCCTCTTCGAGGCGGCGGATCAGGTAGGCGATCGCGACGTCGAACTCGGCGGGGTGCACCACGGGCGTGTAGAGCAGCAGCGAGCCGACGTCCTTCTTGACGGCCTCGGCCTGGCCCTGGGCCATGCCCAGCAGCATTTCGAATTCGATGCCGGACTCCACGCCGCGCTGCTTGGCGAGCAGCCAGGCGAACGCGATGTCGAAGAGGTTGTGGCCGGCCACGCCGATCCGGATGTTCTTGATCCTGTCCGGGTGCAGCGAGTAGTTGATGACGCGCTTGTAGTTGGTGTCCGAGTCCTGCTTGGTGCCCCAGGTGGCCAGCGGCCAGGCATGCAGGGAGGCTTCGACCTGCTCCATGGGCAGGTTGGCGCCCTTGACCACGCGGACCTTGATGGCGGCGCCGCCGTCGGCGCGGCGGGCAGCGGCCCAGTCCTGTAGCCGGATCATGGCGGACAGGGCGTCCGGGAGGTAGGCCTGGAGTACGATGCCGGCCTCGAGGTCCTTGAATTCGGGCTTGTCCAGGATCCGGGTGAAGACCGCGATGGTCATGTCCAGGTCCTTGTATTCCTCCATGTCCAGGTTGATGAACTTGGCCTTCTGTCCTGCGCCGGCGAAGGAGGCTGCGCGGGCGAAGAGGGGGGTGAGCTTCTCCACGACGTGCTCCACTGCCTCGTCGAAGGCCCAGGCGGAGTGCGGGGCGACGGTTGAGGACACTTTGATGGACACGTAGTCCACATCCGGGCGGGCCAGCAGCGTGTGCGTGCCTTCGAGCCGGCGGGAGGCTTCATGCTCACCGAGCACGGCCTCGCCGAGGAGGTTGACGTTGAGTTTGATGCCGTCCTTGCGGATCTTCGCGATGGCGGGGCCGAGCTTGGCGTCGGTGGCGTCGACGATGAGGTGGCCCACCATTTCGCGGAGCACGCGGCGGGCGATCGGGATGACCACCTGGGGCAGGACCGGGGCCATCGTGCCGCCGAGACGGACGGCGCTGCGCATGTGCCACGGCAGGAAGGCCGGGACCTTCGGCGCGAGGGCGGCGAGGTTGCGGGCGGCCACGTGAAGATCTTCGGGACGGACCACGCCGTCCACGAATCCCACCGTAAAGTCGAGGCCGTTCGGGTCCTTCAGGACGCCGGCGAGCTGTTCAGCGGAGGCATCCACGGGGACCTTGGCGGCCTCCGTGAGCCAATGGCGCACCAGCCCGATTGCTTCCCCGGCAATGGCCTGGGCATCGGGCACGTGGGACGTGGCTGGAACGGCTGGTGCAGCGGCCCTTTTCCCAGTGAGGACACCGGACTCCGTTGAAACGTTGGTCATATCTAACACTCGTTCTTTCCGTTGGTGAGGACGTTCTTTCCATCAGTATGAGCCTCCGCTCACTTAAGATAAAGCGACGTTTTCTGAGCAATACAGGTTAGAAAACCCAATGCTTGAAAATCCTGTCCGAACGTTCGGAAACCACCCCAAACGCTCTCTCACCTCCCGCACCTTTTTGGGCGACGCTCCCTCACCTTTCGCCGCCTCCCGGGCGATCCTCTCTCACTAGCACTAGCTGCCGCTTCCCGGGCGGCGCTCCCTCACTTCCCGCATTAAACTGACGAACCCTCCCGCACCGAGGTGAGGGAGGGTTCGTCACTAACGCGCCATACGTGAGAGAGCGTCCTGTGATTTGCAGCAGGAAGTGAGAGAGCGTTGGGCTGCTACCCCAGGGAGCGGTGCATCTCCACGGCTTCTTCGTGCCGCGGGCTGTTCGGGTTCATCAGCGAGTGCTTGCGGCCGTAGCCGAAGTAGATGATCAGGCCAACCACCAGCCAGACGAAGAATCGCAGCCAGGTCTCCCAGTGCAGTTGGAACATCAGGAAGGCGGACGCAAACATGCCGAACGCGGGAACCAATGGCATGAACGGCAGCCGGAAGGTACGCGGTGCTTCAGGCTTCTTGTACCGGAAGATGATGACCGACAAACAGACGACAACGAAGGCGGCCAGGATGCCGATGTTGGTCAGGTCTGCGACGGCTTTGATCGGGAACACCCCAGCCAGGAGAGCCGAGGCGACGCCGGCGATCCAGGTGACGCGCTGCGGGGTGCCGTGGCGGTCCGTCTTGGCAAACCACCCCGGGAGCAGCCCGTCGCGGCTCATGGAGAACCAGACGCGGGTGACGCCGAGGAGGAAGGTCAACATCACGGTGAGGATGGACAGCACCGCGAAGACCGAAATGATGGTGGCAATGATGGGCAGTCCCACACCGGTGAAGGCGGACGCGAAGCCGGCCTTGGGGTCAATGTCCTTGTAGTTCTGCATGCCGGTCAGGACCAGCGTGGCGGCGACGTAGAGCAGCATCGCGACAATGAGTGACAGGATGATCGCCTTCGGCATGTGCTTCTTGCCGTCCTTGGCTTCCTCGGCCGCGGTACTCATGGCGTCGTAGCCGAAGACCGCGAAGAACACGGTGGCGGAGCCGGCCAGCACCGGGCCGAAGCCGCTGGGCATAAACGGGTTGTAGTTGTTCGTGTCGATATAGAAAATTCCCAAACCGATGATGAACAGGATCAGCACCACCTTGATGGCCACGGCGACGAGTTCGAACCGGCCAAAAGCCTTCGTGCCGCGGGACAGGATCCAGGTCACCAGGAGGCAGACCAGGATGGCCGGAATGTTGATGATGCCGCCCTTGCCCTCGTCCGCCGTCGAGGTCATCCACGTAGGGAGATGAATTCCAATGCCGGAAAGGAAGGCGTCGAAGTAGCCGGAAATGCCGATCGCCACAACGGCCACAATGGCGATGTACTCCAGCAGAAGATCCCAGCCGATGAACCAGCCGATCACCTCACCGAGGGCCACGTAGCCGTAGGTGTATGCCGAACCGGCACGCGGAATCATGCCGGCGAACTCCGCGTAGGAAAGCGCCGCGGCCGCGGACGCCAAGCCTGCGATCAGGAAGGAGAACAACACCGCCGGACCAACGCCGGGCGTGTCTCCGCTGCCAGCAGCCACCAGCCCGGCCAGGGAGAAGATGCCGACGCCGATGATCCCCCCCACGCCGATTGCCGTGAGCTGCCACAGGCCCAGGGACTTGAATAGTCCGCTGTGTTTGTTCTCTTCTTCAATGTCGTCAATGGGCTTCCGCCGCATTATCGACTGGGTTGAATCTTTTGTGCTCATCAGGGACTCCTGCGTAGATGCGATTCCCATCAATCCGCCCTGTGATGGGGATAACTCGGTTTGATCAGTATGCAAGTACGATTGCATTAGATAAAGTGAATTCTCCTAATTAGTATTCATTAGATTTAGCGAAGGAACAGTCATGCTCGACGTCCGGCGGTTGAGGCTGCTCCGTGAACTGAAGATCCGGGGAACCCTCGCCGAAGTGGCAGACGCCCTCCAGTACAGCCCCTCGTCGGTGTCCCAGCAGTTGGCGCTGCTGGAAAAGGAAGCCGGAGTCCAGCTCCTGCGCAAGACCGGACGCCGGGTCCAGCTGACCCCGCAGGCCGAAGTCCTCGTGGCACACACCGCCCATCTGCTCGAAACGCTGGAGCAGGCCGAGGCGGACTTGGCGGCCTCGCTGACCACCGTTACGGGCACGGTCCGGATCGCCGTCTTCCAGTCCGCTGCCCTTGCCCTGATGCCCGGCACGCTGACGCGGATGGCGGCCGCTTACCCTGAGGTCAGGATCGAGATGGTCCAGCGGGAGCCGGAAACGGCACTGCATGAAACGTGGGCCAGGGACTTTGACCTGGTTATCGCGGAACAGTATCCCGGCCACGCCGCCCCGCGGTACGCGGAGCTGGACCGCGTCCGGCTGACCAGCGATGCCATCCGGCTGGCCATCCCCGGACCGGACAAGGGCTTGGCGCCCGTCAGCTCGCTCGAGGACACGGCGGACCTCGCGTGGGTGATGGAACCGAGGGGCGCGGCATCCCGGCACTGGGCCGAACAGGCATGCCGGAGCGCCGGCTTTGAGCCCGATGTCCGGTACGAAACTGCCGACCTGCAGGCGCAGATCCGGTTGATCGAGTCCGGCAACGCCGTCGGCCTGATGCCGGACTTGGTCTGGACCGGAAGGGGAACCTCGGCGCAGCTGCTGCTCCTGCCGGGCAATCCGCACCGGACCGTCTTCACCTCCGTGCGGCGGTCCAGCGTCAAACGACCCGCCATCCTTGCTGCCCGCGAGGTACTCGCCATAACCGCCGATTCGATTGCGCCGGCCGGACCGGTCCCGCCGGAGGCCAAGTCCGCCTGATGCCTGGGCATCATTTGAGGATGTTCACCGTCCTACAGGGAGTTGCCTGCGTCACAGCGCGGAAGTACGCCGCGCGTTAGACTGAACAGGTTATGAACCGCACAATGTTTAAGTCCAAAATTCATCGGGCCACTGTCACGCACGCCGATCTGCACTACGTGGGGTCGGTCACTGTTGACCTGGACCTGCTGGAGGCCGCTGACATTCTCCCCGGAGAGCTCGTGGCGATCGTCGACGTCACCAACGGCGCCCGCCTGGAGACGTACACCATTGCCGGCGAGCGCGGTTCCGGGGTTATCGGCATCAACGGCGCGGCTGCGCACCTGATGCACGAGAACGACATCGTCATCCTGATCACCTATGCCGAGATGACCACCGAAGAAGCCAAGGCCTACACGCCCAAGGTGGTCCATGTGGACAAGGACAACAAGATTGTCCAGATCGGCAACGATCCCGCCGAGGGGCACACCCGCGGCCTCATGCGGCCGCCGTTCGCCCTCAACAACTCCGCCCTAAACTAGGCCCGCTCCGCGCGGACCGGCCCCGTCCGGATACCGAGATCCTGCCCACACTCCGGCTTCAGGCTGAATAAATCTGATTAGGCTGGGATGGTGAACGCCAACCCCCGCCCGCCCGGCCTGCCAGGGGAACTGCCAGGGACATCCGGGTGCTAGGCGTTCTCGCTGGCTTCTTCGTGGTGTGGTCCATCATCCTGGTGGGCATGTTCGTGGGCCGCCGGAATGTGCTGGGAGAAAACGCCCGGTCAGTGCTCAGCGCGCTGACCTTCTTCGTGGCGAGCCCGGCACTGCTGTTCGAAACCCTCAGCAAGGCCAAGCTCCACGATGTCTTCGCCGCTCCCCTGCTGGTGACCGCCGCCGGAGCGATTGTCACGGCCGCAATGTTCTTCGTGATCGTCCGGTTCCTGCTGAAACGGACCGTCCCCGAATCGCTGATGTCGTCCATGAGCGCGTCCCTGGCGAACTCCGCCAATCTGGGTATTCCCATTGCCGTGTACGTCCTTGGCGACGCAAGCTACGTGGCGCCGCTGCTGATCTTCCAGCTGGCCTTCTTTACCCCCCTGTTCCTGATGGCCCTGGACGCCACCACCAGCGCACACCGGACCACACCCGCCGGCTTTGCGCTGATGATCGTCAAGAACCCGATGATCGTGGGCTCCGCGCTGGGCCTGGTGGTCGCCGGAACGCACTGGCAGGTGCCGGAGCTGGTCATGCAGCCCATCCACCTGATCGGCGGGGCAGCCATTCCGGCCATGCTGATCGCCTTCGGCATGAGCCTGAACGGATCGCGGCCCCTCCATGCAGCCGCCGGCCGCCGCATCGACACGCTGCTCGCCAGCGCGTTCAAACTCGTGATCCACCCGGCCATCGCCTACCTGGTGGCACGGCTGATCGGCATGGAGGGGCAGGCCCTGTTCGCCGTCGTCGTGACCTCCGCACTGCCGACCGCCCAGAATGTTTTCGTCGCGGCCAGCCGCTACCGGACAGGCATCACAGTGGCCAAGGACACCGTCCTGATCACCACGGTGGTGGCCGTCCCGGCCATGATCTGTGTGGCACTGCTCCTGACCTAGTTCTTCTGGTGCTGGTCCAGGAGCCGTGCACAACGGATGAAGCCCAGGTGGGAGTACGCCTGCGGATGGTTGCCCAGGTGGGTTTCGGTTCCGGGATCGTATTCCTCGGGCAGCAGTCCGGTGGGACCGAACAGGTTCACCAGCTGGTCGAACAGGTCCCAGGCCTCCTCGATCCGGCCCACCGCCACGTAGGCCTCAATCAGCCAGGTGGTGCAGATGTGGAAGCCGCCCTCCAGGCCCGGCAGGCCGTCGTCGTACCTGTACCGGAAAACGGTGGGTCCCACGCGAAGCTCCCGCTCCACGGCGGTGACGGTGTCCAGGAACCGCTGGTCGTTGACGTCCAGCAGGCCGGACAGGCCGATGTGCAGTACGGCAGCGTCCAGGTCCGGGCTGTCGTAGGCCACGGTGTACGACGCAGCGCGGTCATCCCAGCCTTCCCGGAGGACTTCCTCGCGGATGGTCGCGGCGGTGGACTCCCAGGAGGGTTCCGGCACCCTACCGTGCCGGGCAGCCGTGCGCAGCGCCCGGTCCAGCGTCACCCAGCACATGACCTTCGTGTAGACATGGTGCCGCGGGGCCCGGCGGGCTTCCCAGATCCCGTGATCGGCCTCGTGCCAGCGTGCCATCACGGCGGACGCCATCTGCACCATGAGCTCCCAGTGCGAGTCCGCCAGCGCGCCCTCGCGTTGGCTCACCGCGCAGATCAGTTCCGCGATGGGCCCGAACACGTCCAGCTGCACCTGGTGGTCCGCGGCGTTGCCGATCCGGACCGGACGTGATCCCGCATAGCCGGGCAGGCTTTCGATGATGGCCTCGGTGGACAGCGGCGCTCCGGTGACCGAGTACAGCGGGTGCAGCCATTCCGGCCCGGGCGCGTTGTCCAGGATCCGCCCCAGCCAGCGGAGGAACCCGTACGCCTCCGCGGTGGAGCCCAGGTCCACCAGCGCATTGACGGTCATGGATCCGTCCCGCAGCCAGCAGTAGCGGTAGTCCCAGTTCCGGGTGCCGCCGATTCCCTCGGGCAGCGACGTGGTGGGCGCGGCAAGCACGGCACCGGTCGGTTCATGCACCAGGGCGCGGAGCACCAGGGCTGAGCGCCGCACCAGCGACGGCTTGACGCCGGGCAGGTCCAGGTCCTGGACCCACCGCCGGGACTGATGGGCGACGGCGGCACGGCGCTCCGTTTCTCCGCTCACCTCTGCGTGGCTCGGATCGGTGTCACCGCAGCGCAGGTTGAGCACCACGGGCCCGTTCCGCAGGTTGACGTCGGCGGTGGCCGTGGCATGGCGGCCGTCCGAGGTGATGGAAAAGGTGACGCCGGGAGCCAGCAGGATGATGGGATCGGAGGTGCCCACCACATGCAGTTCCTCGCCCCGGGCCTCCATGCTGAACGGTGCGTTGGCGTAGTCGGGGCGCGGCGCGAAGACGATTCGCGCCGCTCCGCTCCCGGAAAGGACACGGACCAGGCTGGTGATCCCGTCCGGAGCAGGTTCGAGGTAGTCGGTCACCGTGACGTCGGCCCAGCGGGTTTCCACGATCATGGTGCTGTCCACGTAGCGCTGGCCAAGCACCTGGGACGCCTTGACCGGTTCCACCGAAAAGTGGCCCGCAGCGTCTCCGCCCAGGATGTGGGCGAACAGGGACCCGGAGTCCGGCAGCGGGTGGCTCATCCAGCAGACTTTGGCTTCAGGGGTGATCAGTGCCGTGGACGAGCCGTTGCCGATCATGGAGTGGCGTTCCAGGCCAACGGCGTCCTCCCCGAACAGCCACGCCCGGCGGAGTTCAAACAGGATGGCCAGGACCCGGGCGAAGGATTCAGGATCCCGGAGACGGTGGGCCGCGTTCGTGGGTCCCTCCCCCACCTTGATGCCCATGTCCGGCCCCCGGAGCGTGGCCATGGCCAGTTCGTCACTGGAGGCGTCCCCGGCGTAGAGGGCGGCGCTCACGCCCAGGCGGGCGCGGAGATGTTCCAGGGCGTCGGCCTTGGACGGTTCAACCACAGAAAGGTCCAGCACGGAACCGTCAACAATGTAGAAGAGGCCGTGGGCGCGGGCCACTTCCTCGGCCTTCTCCAGCACCTTCCCCACGATCGCGGGCGAGGCCGGGCGGGTGTGCACGGACACCGCCACCGGCTTCCGTTCGATGCTGATCCCCTTGTACGCGCCAATGGTCTCAGCCAGCGCCTGGCTGGCCTGCTGCAGCACGGATTCGGTGGCCAGCGAGAGCCCGTGGGCGAACCCCATGTCGAACTCGGCGCCGTGGGACCCCACCAGGTGCACCTCCGCCGGGAGCCTGGAGACGGCGGCCAGGTCCCGCAGCGACCGGCCGGAGATGACGGCGGCATGGGTATTGGGCAGGGCGGCCAGGGCCCGCAGGGCGATCGCGGCGCTGCCCAGCGGCAGGGTCTCGGTGGAGATGCCCTCCGCGTCGCAGAGGGTGCCGCCGTAATTGCAGGCCACCAGCAGCCCGGGCGTGCGGGCAATCATCTTGAGTTCGGCGAGCAGGTGCGGCGTGAGTCCGTCGTCGGCGGCGTCCGACTGCACAAAGGCTCGGAGCAGGCCGAGCGGCAACGACCGGGTCAGAAGGGCGGAATCGGCCACGGTCTGGTTTAGCGGAGTAGGCACAGGCGACGTCCTTCGGATAATCCCCAATAATGCGTGAGAAAGTCCGGCGAGGGACATACCCCCAGTTTCCTGTGCCGTGGTTACACCAGAATATCCCCGTCATTGCGGGAATGTAACGTGTGGGCGGACCTGTTTGCGGCAGCCGGCGAGGTTACGGCAGCTGCCGCGGCGCCCGGGTCAGCACAACCACGGTGGTGTCGTCGGAAACGTCGCGGCCGGAGGCCAGTTCCAGGACGGCGTCGCAGGCTTCCTGGGCGCTGGCGCTGCCGGAGACCGTGCCGGCCACTACCGCCGTCAGGACCTCGACGTCGGGGTAGACGTCCAGCAGGCCGTCGCTGACCACTGCCAGCGAGTCACCCGGCTCGAGCGCAACCTGGTGCGCATCCCATTCCTGGCCGGGCCAGGCTCCTACGGGTGGTCCGCCGGTGATGAGCCGTGCGGAACTTCCGCCGGCCTTGATGTGCAGCGCCAGTCCGTGGCCGGCGTCCACATAGTGCAGGACGCCGGTGGAGGCGGTGAGCCGGGCATGGAACAGGGTGACGAAGGATGCGGACTGCTCCAGGTCGGCTTCCAGGATCCGTGCGGCCGACCTGAACGCATCGCCCAGCGGTTCATTGTGCGCCACCGAACGCATCACGGCGCGGACGGTGGCGGCGATCAGCGCGGCACCCATGCCCTTGCCCATGGCGTCCGCAAGGGTCAGCTGCAGACCGCCGTCTTTCGGGTACCAGTCGAAAAAGTCACCGCCAACGTTGCGGGAGGGACGGAAAGCGCCGGCGATGTCGAACCCGTCGAGGGACAGGCCCTCGGCCGGGAGCAGGCTGCGCTGGACCTCGACGGCGCGGCGCAGATCGTCCTGGATTGCAGCTTCGTGGACGGCACTGGCACGAGGCCGGCGGAAAAGCGCGGTGATGCGGGACCCGAGTTCGCGTGGGCTGAACGGTTTGGTGAGGTAGTCGTCTGCCCCGGTGTCCAGTCCGGTGAGCCGGTCCAGCTCCTCGCCGCGGGCGCTGATCATAAGGATGTAGGCGTCGGAAAACTTGCGCAGTTCACGGCAGACTTCAACGCCGTCGATGTCCGGGAGGTTCAGGTCCAGCGTCACCAGTTCGGCGCCGTCGCGCTGCATCAGCTCAATGCCGGCTCGCCCCGTTGAGGCGGAAGACACCTGGAAGCCCTGCTTGGTCAGAATGTGGACCAGTAGGCCCCGGATGTCCTCATCGTCCTCAATGACCAGTGCACGGCGTACGTCCGGCTCATCAGTCATGCCCTTATTAGACTCCGTGCGGACCGCCGTTGTCACATCCGTATCATCCGGACTGTTCTGCCACACCAGTCGGTTCTGCCGGACGACGCCGGTCAGCCAGGCGGCGGGAGCGCCCCACGGCGGGAGGCGCCTAGACCCGGGCCATTCCGGCGGCGGCCGCGAGCAGTTCGACGGACCGCAGGCGGGCCTGAGTTCCGTTGCTCTGGTGGGCGACGATCAGTTCGTCCGCGTCAGCGTGTGCGGTGAACCCGTAGAGGTACTCCATCACCACATCCGGGGTCCCGATCGCGGAGTACTTCATCATCTGGGCCACGTGCTGGCCCTGCGGGGAATCGAGGATCATATCCGCCTCATCGTCGGTGAACACCCTGCCGTTGCCGAAGAATAGGGACACCCGGGCGCGCTTGGTGGCCTGGAACATCTCCTGCGCCTCGTACGCGGAATCTGCGGCGATGACGTTGACACCGGCGATGACATGAGGCGCGTCCAGCTGGGCCGATGGCTTGAATTCGCGGCGGTAGATGGCCACGGCATCCTGCAGTGCGTTGGGGGCGAAGTGCGACGCAAAGGCGTACGGAAGTCCCAGCTGCGCTGCCAGCCGGGCCCCGAATAGCGAGGACCCGAGGATGTAGAGCGGGACGTTCGTTCCCTTGCCCGGCGTCGCCTCGACGCCCTGGATGCGGGTTGGGCCGGTCAGGTAGCCCTGCAGTTCCAGGACATCCTGGGGAAAGCTGTCTGACGACATCGGGTCGCGGCGGAGGGCGCGCATGGTGTTCTGGTCGCTGCCGGGCGCCCGTCCCAGGCCGAGGTCGATGCGGCCCGGGTGCAGCGTCTCCAGGGTGCCGAACTGTTCGGCGATGGTCAGCGGGGAGTGGTTGGGCAGCATCACCCCGCCGGCGCCCAGCCGGATGCTGCTGGTGTTGGCGGCGATGTGGGCGATGAGCACGCTGGTTGCCGAGGAGGCGATGGAGGACATGTTGTGGTGCTCCGCGTACCAGACCCTGCGGTAGCCCAGCTCTTCGGCGCGTTGCGCCATGGCCACACTCCCGGCGAAACTCTCCGCCGCCGTCTGTCCCTTAGCAATGGTGGCCAGGTCAAGGATGGAAAGCGGAACAGTCACGGAGGAGCCGGCCTTTCGTAGCGGAGCGGTGTGGCGGTCCGTTCCGGTAGCGGAACGGACGCACTTGCGACAACGACGGCGGCGGCCGGGTTATTTCTGGATGTCGCCGTGGCGCCGGACACGCAGGAGCGGGGCCGCCATTTCCGGCGACCCCTTCCCTGCGTTTTAGCACATGCGTGCTACTTGCTTGCCGTTCTAGGCCACGCAACCGCCGAGGGCAATCTGTCCGTCGATGGCAGCGATCTGGTCCTGTACGCTGCCAAGCTGGGCCTGGAGGGACTTGACCTTCGCCTTCTGCGCATCGATGGCGTCCTTGTTGGCCTTCTTTTGCGCGGTCAGAGTGTTGAGCTGGCCCTGGGCGGACGTGACCTGCAGGTCCAGTGCTGTCAGCTGCGCCTGAAGCGTCTTGAGCTGAGCCTCCGTGGCGCTGATCTCGCCGTTGAGCTTGTTCAGCTGGTCCAGCAGCGGCGCCACCCGGGTCTGCAGATCGAGGATCTCCGCTTCCTTGGCGGCGATCCCCGCGTTGAGGGACGCAAGTTGGGCCACGAGCGTGTCCAACTCCCCGTTCAAAGTCGCGATCTCACCCTGTTTGGTGGAAACCGACGCGTTGGCGCCGTCCAGCGTGGCCTGCAACGCCGGCAGTTCGCCTTGCAGGCTGCTGACCTCTGCCTTTTTGGCCTCGACGGAGGAGTTTGCAGCGGCAAGGGCGTCCTTTGCTGCCGCCAGAGTGGCTTCCAGGCCACCCAGCACGGTCTTCTGCTCCGCGATGTCCGCTTGGGCCTCAGCCACGCCCTCGGTCAGTCCCGGCAATGCGGCCTCAAGGTCCGCTACGAGCTTTTGCTGCACGGAGACGTTGTCCGCGGCCGTGGCTGCGGCGCTTTGGAGTGCAGGCAGTTGCCCCTGCAGGGCACTGAGCTCACCCTGCTTGGCGGTGACGGCGGCGTTGGCATCGCTGACCGCAGCCTGAAGCGTCGGCACCTGGCCCTTAAGCGTTGCGATCTCGCCTTCCTTTGTGGCAACGGCGGTGTTCGCTGTAGTCAGGGCGGCCTGCAACGGCGCGGCCTGCTGCTGCAGGGTGCTGCTTTCCTGCTGCTTGGCCAGAAGCTGGGCGTTGAGGTTGTTGACCGAGTTCTGAAGAGCGGTCAGGTCACCCTGGTACCCGGAGATCTGGGTATTTTTGGTGGCGATCTGGGCGTTCACTGTGTTCAGCTCGGTCTGCTTGGCAGCGCGTTGGTCCTCAAGCTCCCGCTTCTTGCTCGCGTTTGAGTTTGGCGGAAACTCTGTGTTGATTCTGAGGGTAAGTGCGGCGATCTCCGACTCCAGGGATGTCTTACTGGCCTGCAAAGTAGTGAGCTGGCCCTGCGCCGTGCTCAGTTCGGACTGTTTGGCCGCGATCTCGGTGTTTTTCGCCGCGATCTGCGCCTGGAGCGAGGTGATTTCCGCATTGACTGCGGCGGTCTTGTTCGTGTTTGCGGCGAGCGCCGAGGCCGCCGAGGCCGCGTTCGTGTTAAGCGTGGTCAGCTCTCCCTGCGCCGTGGTGATCGCAGCGTTCTTGGCGGCCAGGGCGTCCGCAGCCTGGCTGGCGGCTGTTTGCAGCGCCGCGAGTTCGCCCTGCGCCGTGCTGATCTCTGAGTTCTTGGCGGCCACAGCCTCCGCTGCTGTTTGGGCTGTGGACTGAAGGGTCGCGAGCGTGGCTTTTGCCTCGGCAACCTTCGCCTGCTGGGCGTCGAGCTGCGCCTGCGCGGTATCCCCGATGCCCTGGAGCCGCCCGAGCTCGGCCTCGGCATCGGTGACTGCCTGGGCCGCTGCGGTGACGGCCGCGGCCGCGGTGTCCGCTACGCCCGTCAGCTTTGCCAGGTCTCCTTGCGCCGTAAGGATTTCGGCGTTCTTGCCGGCGAGGGAGTCCGCCGCGGCGGCGGCTGCGGTCTGGAGCCCGGAAAGTTCGCCCTCTGCGGCGCTGATCTCGCTCTTTTTCGCAGCTTCCTGAGCTTCGAGGTCTGCCTTCTGTTTGTCCAGCAGCGCGGCAGCGGCCTGGGCAACGCCGAGCTCTTCCTGCAGCGGCGTGAGTTGTGCTTCGGTGGCGGCTTTCTCCGACTCGAGTCCGTCCAGCGCCTTCTCGGCATCGGCAACCGCCTGAATCACGTTGGTCTGGGCCACCTTAAGCCCGGCAAGTTCGGTTGCCGCCGAGTCCATGTCCGAGATCAACTGCTGTTCCTCCGCGTTGAGGGCGGCAATTGCCTTGTCTGCCGCGGCGATGTCTGCCGAGAGGCCGTCCGCCGTTGACTGCAGTGCCGCCCGCTCCGCCTGCAGGGATGCGATGAGCACCGCGTTCTTGCGAGCCGCCGCCTGGAGGAGATTCTCCTGCACAGTGCCACGGTGGGCCAGCTGGTTCACCACCCCGTTGCAGATGCCGGTGGCGTCGCCGGCCGCCTGAGTCGCCGGGGCCAATACCAGCATGCTGGTCAGGACGCCGGGCAGGACGACGGCGGCAGCCAGCCGGCGGGCGAACACGGACGTAGTGGATACATGTTGCATGGAAACCCCCGGGTGCGAAATGGGAAATGCGACCATCATTGGCCGCACTAATAGTCCCGATGCTAAGGGTGCTTACCTAGGGAGACACCAGTAGAGTCCACTCGACTTCGGCTGGATCCATACCTGTTTTGTCCACGCAGTACTCACTTGTTCACTGAGTCTGACTCCTGCTGAATTGCGGCACTTCCGTCACACAGTTCACGCTGCCGCAGCTGGCGTCACGCGTTGGCTACTTGCAGGCGACGTCATAGTCGAGGCCGGCGGATACATACTGGGTCACCGTCACGCGGCTGCCCGGCGTGAGCCCTGCCAGGGCACAGTTCGACTTCGCGCCGTTCAGCGTGCGGGCACCAGCAAGCCAGCTGGGTAGCCCCGCCAGATTGCTGCTGGAGGGAACAGTACCGGCGATCTGGCCCCACTGGTAGCCGGTGGAGTAGAGGCCCACCTCGGCGCCGATGCTTTTGAAGTAGGCGGTCATGCCCTCGAGATCGGCCCTGTTGGCCACCTTATCCGGCTGCCAGCTGTTTCCGGTCTCCACGTCCAGCCACCAGAAATAGCCGCCCGGGTCGTTTACCCCGCGCACCACGGCGTCGTCGTACGCCTTCGCGTAGCCGTAAATATAGGCACACGCCTGGTCGTTCTTGCCCTCGCACCTACCGTACGGGTTGGCCACGGTGGTTCCCTGGTAGACGTTGGAAGTGGGCCACCAGGAGCCGGCCAGCCCCGGATTGGCGGTGTTCACGTAGAGGGCCACGCGCGGCTGCGCCGTCGCCTGCGGCTTCTTGATTGTCGTTTCGGCCCAGTCCAGCTGCGCGGCCAGGCAGGGGTTGGTGGTGTTCGCGAGTCCGTTGTTGACTCCCACTATTGCGAAGGCGAGTCCCGAGGGAAGCGTCTTTCCGCACTGTGGCCAGGACACATCGATGCCCACGGGATCGGCCGGTCTCGGCGGGGCCGCCATCGCAGGGCTGCCGCCCAGCAGGGTCAGCAGAACCGTGGTGGCAATCGACAGAACCATCTTCAGCATTGATGCGGCCATACCAAAGCTTACTGCCGGGCCCGCGGCGGGCCAGCGAATGTCCGGCACTTTAATGCACGTCGCGGCGCTGCCCCGGAGGATTCCGTGACGTCCCCTGACGCCTGATTAACCCCGGTTACCCTCTGTATCGCCGCCCTGCCGGATAGTTGCTGGCACACCCAATGCGACGACAGCCTTCAAGGCGGCCTCAGACACCAAGACCAAACTGGCAGGCCTGAACCAGCTGATCGAAAACGCCAGCTATGCCACGATCCTCGAGCGCTGCGGCCTCACAGCGGAGGCCGTTCAGACGTCCAAACTGAACCCTGCGGGCCTGCCGAAGAAGTAGTCCGGCTTTCGGTACCGTGGAAAACCCCGGCACGGCGGCGTACGCTCATGGCATGACCCCACAAGAGCTCGCCAACCTGGCTCACCTGCGCCGGGCCCGGGACCTGATCGATAGGGACTTTGCCCATGCATTGGACGTGCCCACCATGGCCCGCAAAGCCCTGATGTCCCCTGCGCATTTTTCGCGGCAGTTCCGGGCGGCTTACGGCGAGACTCCGTACAGCTACCTGATGACCCGCCGGATTGAGCGGGCCATGGCACTGCTCCGCGGCGGCATGAGCGTGACCGATGCCTGCATGGCCGTGGGCTGTACTTCGCTGGGATCATTCAGCTCACGCTTCACCGAGATCGTGGGCGAACCGCCCAGCGCCTACCGGACCGGCGAACACAGCGCGGTGGAGGCCATGCCCGCGTGCGTGGCGAAGATCCGGACAAGGCCCGCCCGGCACAGCATGGGGGCCGAAGCAGCCGGGGCTGAGGACGGAGTCCAAGCGAGCAGGATTCGAGAAGCGATGCTGACGCCGGCCGAATAGCGTTATTTGCATGAACATCTCACTCCAGTACTGCAACATCACAGTCAACGACACCGAAAAAGCCCTCACCTTCTACCGGGATGCCCTCGGGCTCGAGGTGCGCAACGACGTCGCCTCCGGAGGATTCCACTGGGTTACGCTCGGCAGCGCCGCCCAGCCGGACCTCGAGATCGTGCTCTCCGAACCGCATGCCGGCCGTTCCCAGGAGGACGGGGACATGATGCAGGAGCTCCTCACCAAGGGAGTCCTGCCCATGCTCGTTTTCCGCACCGACGACCTGGACGCAACGTTCGAAAAAGTCCGGGCGACCGGCGCCGAGGTAATGCAGGAGCCCATCGACCAGCCCTGGGGTCCGCGCGACTGCGCCTTCCGGGATCCCTCCGGCAACATGGTCCGGATCTCCCAGGCCACGAAGGCGTAACGTTCCACACCACAAATGAACAACCCGGGAATCCCCCGCCGGAACGTCCGGCGGGGGATTCCCGGTTTGGCGGGAAGGCCCAAACATTGGTCCGGCGGGCGGGCCTGGATCCCTGGAGGTGCTGCTGCCAGACCGTCAGCTGCAGCTTTCCGGAATCTGCCGAATATTGGTCAGCATCTTCCACTTCCGTCCCGGACACCTGGCCACCCATCGGCTCAGACCCTCGCTTCCGATGTTGCCGGCCTGGAGGTGGCGTCTGCAGCGCCGGCCCGCGCGCTGCTGATCGTCCAAGAGAACGGCGACTCGGTGGCAGGCGGCGCCCTCCGCAGGCACAGGATCTGGACCCACTCCGCCCACCGCCGCCGCGGACCGGCCCGATTCGTGCTGGCCGAAATTCAGGGTACGAGCCGCAGGTCGACCTGGCCTCGGATCGGGAAACCATCAAATTCCTGGCTTTCACGAAAGATCTGGACCCCCGCAGCTAAGCTATCGGCATGGCCATCAAATCCACTGCAGATAAAGTCGCCACCATCCAAAAGGGGTACACCCTGGAGGGCGCCACCATCGAGCTGGGAGCCGCCATCGTCGACGGCGAACTCCACAAGGATGCCCCCGTCCGGCTGCCGCTCTCCATGATGAACCGGCACGGGCTGGTTGCCGGCGCAACGGGCACGGGCAAGACCGTCACGCTCCACATGATGGCGGAACAGCTTTCCAATGCGGGAGTTCCCGTGTTCCTGGCAGACATCAAAGGCGACCTGTCCGGGGTAGCCACAGCTGCCATCGGCAGCGAGAAACTGAAGGTGCGCACGGACAGCATCGGGCAGGCCTGGGCCGGCAAGACGTTCCCGGTGGAGTTCCTGGCGCTCGGCGGGGACGGCAACGGCATCCCGGTCCGTGCCACCATCACCTCGTTCGGGCCCATCCTGCTCTCACGTATCCTGGACCTCAACGACACCCAGGAATCCAGCTTGCAGCTCGTGTTCCACTTTGCGGACAAGAACAACTTGGAGCTCATCGACCTCAAGGACCTCCGGTCCGTCATCCAGTTCCTTACCTCGGACGAGGGCAAGGACGAGCTTGAGGCACTGGGCGGCCTCTCCAAAGCCACGGCCGGCGTCATCCTCCGTGAACTCGTGACCCTCGAGGCCCAGGGCATGGAGGCGTTCTTCGGCGAGCCCGAGTTCGACACCGCCGAGCTGCTGCGCACCGCCCCCGACGGCCGCGGCGTCATCAGCTGCCTGGAACTGCCCACGCTGCAGACCAAGCCCCTGGTGTTCTCCACCTTCCTCATGTGGCTGCTCGCGGACCTCTTCGAGGACCTGCCGGAGGCCGGCGACCTGGACAAGCCCAAACTCGTCTTCTTCCTCGACGAGGCCCACCTGTTGTTCAACGACGCTTCCAAGGCATTCCTGGAGGCCATCACCACCACTGTCCGGCTCATCCGGTCCAAGGGCGTGGGCATCTTCTTCGTGACGCAAACACCGAAGGACGTTCCGGCCGACGTCCTTGGCCAGCTGGCCAACCGCATCCAGCACGCGTTGAGGGCATTCACCCCGGAAGATGCCAAGGCGCTGAAAGCCACGGTGTCAACGTTCCCGATAAGCGACTATGACCTTGAGGAAACCCTCACCTCCGCCGGCATCGGCGAGGCCGTCATCACGGTCATGAATGAGAAGGGCGCGCCCACACCGGTGGCCCTGACCCGGCTTCGCGCTCCGGAATCCGTGATGGGGCCCAGCTCCGACGAACTGGTCAAAAGCACCGTGGCAGGTTCCGCGCTCCTCGCCAAGTACGGCACGGCCGTGGACAACGTCTCCGCCTACGAAAAAATCACTGGCAAGGCCGCCGCACCCACGGGGGCCGCAGCACCGGGCCAGCCCCCCACGCCGTCCACAGGCGTGTTTGTGCCCGGGAGCCCTACGCCCGGTAGGCCTGACCCCGGGGCCATGGACCAGGCGGCGGTCGACGCCGACGCCCGGCGCATCGAGGAAGAAATCCTGGGGCGCCCCAGCAGCCGTCCGGCACCTGCGCCGGAACGGCCCAGGAACGTGGAACGCCAGGCGCCGCCGGCATCCCAGGGTTCCGGCGGCGGAATGGTGGGCGACCTCGGGGAAGCCTTGGGCGGCGCGCTTGGCGGTGGGCTCAAAAGCATGGCCCGGTCGCTGGGAACCCAGCTTGGCCGGGAGCTCCTGCGCGGCGTTTTCGGCACCTCCTCAAGACGCCGCCGGTAAGGCTGGCCAGCCGCCGCCGGACTGTCTGACAGCCGCCGGGCGGCGTCACGCGGGACTGCCGCTAATCCTGCTTTCGCGCACCTTGCAGGTAACGTAAGGTGCGTGCAGATGAGTCAAGCGTTGGTGAGGATCGCAGCCGGGTGGCTGCTGGGCCTTATGCTTGCCATCGCCGGGGCCGTAGTGGCCGTCAACCTCGTGAACGCCTCGGTGGCAGGTCCGGAGCAGCCCGTCCGCGAATATCTGGACGCTTTGCAGAAGGGCGAAGGCGAAAAGGCACTGGGCCTCCTGCGCGCATCGGTGCCTAACAGCGACGCCGCCATGCTCGACGGAACGGCGCTGCAGACCGCCGCGTCCCGCGTCACGAACGTGAAGTTCGGCGAGACCCAGGAGCGCCCCGGCAACCAGGTGATGGTTCCCATGGAGTACACCATCGACGGCAGCCGGCTGAACACCGAATTCCTGTTGGAGCGGACCGGGTCCGAGTGGCTGTTCTTCAACAAGTGGGCGTTTGTGCCGGCAGCACTGCCGGTCCTGGACGTCACGGTGGTCAACTCCAGCCAGGCCACGCTCAACGGTGTCCCGGTGAACATGCCCAATGGCCGCAATTCGTTCGCCGTCTTCTACCCCGGCGAATACGAAGCCAGCCTCAACGGCGAATACTTCTCAGCCCCCGCCACCCGCGCCACGGTGTCCGGCCGCGACGTTCCGACGGCCCCGCTGAGCCTGCTGACGCAAGCCACCCAGGGGCTGAAGGATGCTGTTGGCGCCAAGGTCAAGGAATTCCTCGACACCTGCGCCGCCGAGGCCGTGAAGGCACAGAAGCTCCAGCCCGACTGCCCGTTCTATCACGCCACCTTCAACCGGGTGACGCTGGGAACCATCGACTGGAGCATCAGCGAGTACCCGAAGGTCTCCATTGAGCCCTTCGGCGGCCGGTGGGTGGTGGCTCCGCTGGACGGGAAAGCACGGCTCAAGGCCCAGCAGACCGACCTGTTCACCGGCGCTGTGAGCGATCTGAACGTGGAACACGATTTCAGCTTCACCACCCGCCTGGACGTCGACGGCGACACCATCCGGGTGACCCCGCTGCTCAGCTACTAGGCCGCCGGACCTACGCGCGGCCGCGTTGGCGCACCTTTTCCGGCCCACTGGCTCACTTTTCCCGCCGGCACCAACAGAAATGGCCCGGCCATCAGCCCGCGAGGGTCGAAAACCGGGCCACTTCAGCGTACTTAAAGGGATGGCTGGACCTCAGTCCATGCCGCGGAGGTCCAGCACCAGTTCCGTGTCGCCGTCGGGCTGCAGCACCACCGGGATGCCCCAGTCCTGCTGGTACAGGTGGCAGGCCGCGTGGTCCGGGATCTCGCCATCCTCGGTTTCGGGGCCGTCACAGGCTGCCGCGCGCGCCGTAATGTGCAGCACGCCCTCGGGAATGTCGGAGGACAGCTCCAGGGTCCGGAGCAGGCCCACGGAGGTTCCGCCGCCGCTCACCAGCAGTTCGGGCGGCGTGGAGGAGATCTTAAGCTGCGTGGGGTCGCCCCAGCGGTCGTCGAGCTTCTGGCCGGTGGGCGCGGTGAAGCGGACAGTCAGTTCCAGCGGGCCCGCAGCCACGGGGCTCTTGGGCCGGTGCGTCTGCACGGCACCTTCGTCCACCTGCTGTGCTTCCTTGGGGATGGGAACGTAGACCAGCTGGTGCTTGTTGGCCTCCACCACCACCAGCAGCGGCTCGGAGCCGGCAACGTGCGTGTGGTCCACAATAACGTCGGACGGCTCGGACAGCCCCCGCGCAAGCGTGGACACGGTTCCGGTGGCGGGGTCGTAGCGGCGAACGGCGCCGTTGTAGGTGTCGGCGATGGCCACGGAGCCGTCCGGCAGCACCGTCACGCCGAGCGGGTGCTGCAGCCGCGCTTCGGACGCCGGCCCGTCACGGAAGCCGAAGTCGAAGAGGCCCTTGCCGACGGCGGACTCGACGGTGACCGTTCCGTCGTCGTCAATCACCAGTTTGCGCAATGCGGAGGTCTCCGAATCGGCCACCCAGATGTTGCCGTCGGCGTCCTCGGCCAGCCCGGAGGACTGCGCGAACCAGGCCTCGTGCGCAGCCCCGTCCAGGAGGCCCTCCAGTCCGTTTCCGGCCAGGATGGACACGGTTCCGGAGATCGGATCGAAGCTGAAGATCTGGTGCACACCGGCCATGGCAACCACCACGGCGTCCAGCTTGGCGGACCATACAACGTCCCACGGCGAGCTCAGCGCTACGTCCAGGGGATGGTCGCTAAGGCGTCCGGTGAATCCTGCCGCGTCCTCATCCACCCGCGCGGGTCCGGTCTCGAGCAGGCGCTGCACGCCGCTGCCGACGAGAGTGGTGACAGTTCCGTGCGCGAGGGACAGCCCCCGCAGGCGGTGGTTGACGGAGTCAGCGATTACGACGTCGTAGCCCGTCTTCGCTGCCACGTCTTCCGGCAGCAGGACAAGACCCTGCGGCTCGTTGAACTGTGCGGTGGGCCTGACGGAGTCGACGTCGGCACCGGCGCCGTCGGCGTAGCCCTTGGTCCCGGAACCGTAGGTGCGCAACACCGTGTGGAAGTCCGTGTCCAGCTCCACCAGGCGGTGGTGGCCGGTGTCCGTGACGAGCCAGGAGCCGGCGTCCGGAGTCCCGCCGTCGGAAGTCCCGCCGTCGGAAGCTCCGTTGGAGCGGGTGCCCCGCCCTGCCGGGAGGAAGAGGGCCTTGCCCGGGAAGCGCAAGGTGCCCGACGTCGGCTCCGGCGCAACGTACGGGCCGTGGCCGCGGTGCAGGGTCCCCTTTGCCTCATGCTGGGCGATAAGCTCCGGGATCAGCACCGACAGGCCGTCCGCATGGCCTTCACCGGAAAGGTGCGCCACGATGTAGCCCTCGGGGTCGATGACCACCAGGGTGGGCCAGGCGCGGGCCGTGTAGGCCTTCCAAGTCTCCAGCTCGGGGTCGTCCAGGACCGGGTGGTGGATCTCGTAGCGCTCCACGGCGGCGCCGAGGGCAACGGGGTCGGCCTCGTGCTCGAACTTCGGGGAGTGCACGCCCACCGTCACCAGGACGTCGGAGTACTTCTCTTCGAGCGGGCGCAGCTCGTCGAGCACGTGGAGGCAGTTGATGCAGCAGAAGGTCCAGAAGTCCAGGAGCACGATCTTGCCGCGCAGAGCTTCGAGGTCCAGGGACTTCCCGCCGGTGTTGAGCCAGTTGCGGCCCACCAGTTCGGAGGCGCGGACCCGGTGGTGGGTGCGTACGGTTTCGCTCATCAGCGTCCTTCCAGCTTTGAGTTGCGTTCAGCCAGCTTGGCGTCGCGTTCAGCCAATTTGGCAAACATATCGTTGTAAGCAGTGAGATCGGCGTCGTTATTCCTGTCGGCCGCACGGTCGGTCCTTTTGGACTCACGTGCATCGGACCGCGACCACATGACGGCGACGCCGATCGCCACCAGGAGGGTCGGCACTTCGCCGATGCCCCAGGCCACTGCGCCGCCCATCTGCTGGTCCAGCAGCGCTGACGGCCCCCAGGCCCGGCCCAGGTTGCCGAAGTAGTCAGCAGCGAGGAGGTTGGTCCCGCCCATGATGGAGACGCCGAAGAAGGCGTGGAAGCCCATGGTGGCCAGCAGGAGCAGCAGCCGCATGGGGTAGGGCGCACGCCGGGGCAGCGGGTCTGTGCCGATCATGGTCAGCACGAAGATGTAGCCGGTCAGGGCGAAGTGCAGGTTCATGAGTTCGTGGCCCACGTGGTCCCGCATGGCGTAACCGAAGGCGTCGGAATAGTAGAACAGCACGATGGAGCCGGCAAAGTTGGCGGCGGCGAAGAGCGGGTGCGTGACCAGCTGCGAGACTTTGGAGTGCACGAAGAGCAGCAGCCACTCGCGCAGACCCCGTGACCCGTCTCCGCGTGCCGGCAGGGCCCGCAGCGCAAGGGTTACGGGGGCACCAAGCACCAGGAAGATCGGGGCCACCATGGTGAGCGCCATGTGGTCCACCATGTGCGCGGAGAACAGAACACGGCCGTAGACCGACGGCGGGCCGGAGGTGATGTAAGTCAGGACTACCAGGCCGATCACCCAGTTGATGCTGCGGAACCAGGACCAGCTGTCGCCGCGGCGCAGCACCTTGGCCACGCCCAGGGAGTATGCCACCAGGCCGAAGGCTGCGATGGCGATCCACAGCCAGTCGAGGCGCCACTCCGTGAGCCAGCGTTCCGGGGTCAGCTCGGGCGGCAGCTCGTAGCCGGAGAGAATGAACGCCGGGGAGGCGTCGGGGGCGAACGTTGTGGGCTGGGGCGGCGCTGAACGGCCCAGGGCGACGGCGATGCCTGAGGTGACGCCCATGATCAGCAGCTCTGCCAGGACGAGCTGCCACAGCACGCGGCGTGAGGACAGCGCGGCGCCCTTGCGGCTGAGCTGCGGGATGACCCACTGGCGGTGCATGAGGCCGATGCCGCCAAGCAGCAGCGTGGCTACGGCCTTGGCAAGCACCATTTGCCCGTAGGCGGAGCCGAACAGGTCGTGCCAGCTGGTGATCCGGATGCTGGCGTTGATGACACCGGAGGCCAACACCAGGACGAAGGCAAAACCGGCCAGCGAGGAAAACCTCCGGAGCGTGGACTCGGTGATGTCAGCCTTGCCGGCTGCTTTTGTCCCGGTCAGGATGCCGGACAGCACGGCCAGCATGATGATGCCGCCCACCCACGCCGAGACACCCACCAGGTGCAGGGCCAGGGAGTTGATGGCGCCTTCGTGGTCGCTGGAGCTCGAGGAGTGGCCGATAAGGGCGATGGGCACCATTCCCACCAGGGTCAGCACCAGGGTGAGGGCCAGCCCGGTCAGGGACCGAACACCGAAGAGGGCCGTGGTTACCACGGCGGCCACGATCGTGACGGCGAGCCACGCGCGGCCAGTCTCGATGTCCGTCATGAAGTAGACCAGTGCCCGGGTGAATTCCGCGTCCCCCGACAGCGACTGGCCTGCCACATCAGAGTAGGTCAGCACCAGCACGGCGATCGCGGACAAGGTCCACGCGGCGCCAGCCGCCGCGGCCACCGCCAGTGCACGAGTGAACGCCGGGTGCTCGGGGGCTGTCGCATCCCTGGACCGGGAACCGTTGGCGTTCCGGGGCACGATGGCGACAGCGAAGATGAGGCCACCAATGACCGTGGCCAGCGACACGTTGTGAATGGCCTTGCTGATGGGGAGTCCCCAGCGGATCAGGGCACCGGGATCGGACACTTCCCGTGCCGCAGCTGCTCCGGAGAACAGGAGCGCGGCCGCAAGGCCCAGGAAGAGTGCTGCAAGCCCGGCAAGCTGCCATGGCCGCGAAATGCCTGCAGCACCGCCAGTTGCCCCACTCTTTCCCTGGCTCGGGGAAGGCTGCGGAAGTGTGGGACGGGATTTTGCTGCGGAGGGCACCTATCCATTGTCCGCTACGGGTGCCTGCGCCGCGAATCGGGCAACAGCCCACAAAAGGCTCCCTGCTGGGGTGCGGAGGGGGTAACGCAAAGGGAGCGTCAACCCTCAGGTTGCCGCTCCCTTATAAGCGTTGGACGCCGGATGCTACTTCTTGGAGACAGCAGCCTTCAGCTTGGAGCCGGCGGTCAGCTTGACGCTGTGGCCAGCGGCGATCTGGATGGTCTCGCCGGTCTGCGGGTTGCGGCCGGTACGGGCTGCACGGTCGGTACGCTCAACAGCGAGCCAGCCCGGGATGGTGATCTTCTCGCCCGCGGCGACAGAGGTCTCGAAAACCTCGAACAGTGCATCCAGCACGGAGTTGACGGCTGCCTGGCTGGTGCCGGCCTTGCCTGCTACCTCGGAAACAAGTTCACTACGGTTCTTAGCCATTGATGTCCTCCTGGACGGTCATGATTTCTGGAGCCTGAACGCGGCATGCGTACAAGCCACTGTTCGAAAACTTACCAGCTTGCCGCGGTCAGGTCCGCAAATTCCGCGTGTTTCCGCCATTTTTTGAGGTAAATCACCGGTAATGAGGCCTTTTTGGCCCGTATTTCGCCGACAGCGGACGGCTCCCGCAGCTGGCGCGGGATAGGGGCGGAACGGGCGGCGAGGGACGGAAGGGCGGGGGTGGACGGCCGAAGGCTCCTTCATCTTTCGCACTCCCCCGGGCCAGGACGCCCTCTCACTTCCCGCGGGAAAATCACTGACGCTCTCTCACTTCCCGCGGGAAAATCAGTGACGCCCTCTCGGGAGGGTCTGAATAACGGTGGATCCGGGATTGGCCTGACACGCCGGCGATGCCTGGCGGGGAGGACTGATCATGAGCGGAACCATGGATCCCATGGCGACTGAAGTGGATCAGCAAGAGTTAGCGCAGCAGCTCCTGGCCCAGGCCAGGGAACAGGGCATCGCCCTTGTCGGCCCGGACGGGCTGTTGAACCGGCCTACCAAAAGCGTCCTGGAGACCGCCCTGGAAGCGGAAATGGACGGGCACCTTGGATACGAAAAACACGACGTTGTTGGCGCGGAAGCAGGAACTCCCGTAACGGCACCCGCACCAAGACCGTGCTGACCGAGATCGGGCCGGTGGAGATCGACGTGCCGCGCGATACCGGTTCAACGTTCGATCCGCAGATCGTGAGGAAACGGCAGCGCCGGCTGAGCGGTGTGGATGAGATCGTGTTGTCGCTGAGCGCGAAAGACCTCACGACCGGGGAAATCGCGGCGCACTTCGCCGAGGTGTTCGGCGCCAGCGTTTCCAAGGACACTATTTCCCGGACCACGGAGAAGGTCATCGGGGAGATGACCGAGTGGCAGAACCGGCCGCTCGGCCGTGTGTTCCCGGTGGTGTTCATCGACGCGATCCACGTCAAGGTGCGCGACGGGCAGGTCACGAACCGGCCCGTTCGCGTAGCTATTGGCGTCACGGTCAACGGCGAACGGGACATTCTCGGGTTATGGGCCGGGGACGGCGGCGAGGGGGCGAGTTCTGGCTTTCGGTCCTGACCGAGATCAAGAACCGGGGCGTGCAGGATGTCTGCATCACGGTCTGTGACGGGCTCAAGGGCCTGCCGGAAGCCATCACCGCGGTCTGGGAGCGTGCTGTGGTCCAGACCGGCATAAGATCCATCTGATCCGCAACACCTTCCGGTATGCGGCCCGGCAGTACTGGGACGAAATGTCCCGTGATCTGCGCCCGGTCTACACAGCGCCGTCCGAGGCCGCAGCCAAAGAGCGCTTCGTGGACTTCTCGGGCAAGTGGGGCAGGCAGTACCCGGCGATCATCCGGCTGTGGGAGAACGCGTGGAGCGAGTTCGTGCCGTTGGACTATGACGTCGAAATCCGCCGAGTCATCTGGAGTACCAACGCGATCAAATCCGTCAACGCCCGTTCCGGCGCGCGGTCAGGGCCAGGGGACATTTCCCTACCGAACAGGCGGCCCTGAAATGCCTCTACCTGGCCACACCCGGGCACTGGACCCCGACAGGCAAAGGCAGGGCACGATGGGCCACACGATGGAAGCCGGCCCTGAACGCTTTCGCCATCACCTTCGAAGGAAGAATCAACTAATGCCAACCCCGGGCCACCGAAAAAGTGACACTCCCGCTCTCTCACGTGTTGTGTCCGGGGACGACGGCGGTGTGCGGGCGTGGGTGCCTCGCCGGCCCTTCGCGGAAGGAACGGAGCGTCCCGGGTTGCGGTTCAGGATCTGAGAGAGCGTCTTCCGAAAATTTGAAGGATGTGGGAGAGCGTTCGGGGTTTCGGTGCAGGATGTGGGAGAGCGTTCGGGGTTTCGGTGCAGGATGTGGGAGAGCGTTCGGGGTTTCGGTGCGGGATGTGGGAGAGCGTTCGGGGTTTCGGTGCGGGATGTGGGAGGGGGTGCCTGGGTGCGGGAGTGGTGGTTAACGTGGGAGAGCCCCGACCAGTTGCCTGGTTGGGGCTCTCGACCTAATGGTTGTCCGGCGGTGACCTACTCTCCCACACCCTCCCGGGTGCAGTACCATCGGCGCTGTGGGTCTTAGCTTCCGGGTTCGGAATGGGACCGGGCGTTTCCCCCACGCTATGACCGCCGTAACCCTTGTACCCGTTCCGCCCTGGCTTTGACCGGGGTGGTGGGAAATCTGTGGTTACAACATGTTCCTGCCGGTTAAGGCAGGTGTGGTGTTGTTATTCAGTTATCGGTTTCCGTGCAACGTGCCCGTGGTGCGGGTTTGTTGGTTGGGAACCACATAGTGGACGCAAGCAGTCTTGTTTCTTTTTACCATTGTTGGTGTGAACCCCTTTTGAACGGGTTCACCAATGGTGTGTGGTGTAAGTTATCGGCCTATTAGTACCGGTCAGCTTCACGAGTCGTTAGTCCTCGCTTCCACATCCGGCCTATCAACCCAGTGGTCTGGCTGGGGGCCTCTCACACACAAGGTGTATGGAAATCTCATCTCGAAGCGAGCTTCCCGCTTAGATGCTTTCAGCGGTTATCCCATCCGAACGTAGCTAATCAGCGGTGCACTTGGCAGTACAACTGACACACCAGAGGTTCGTCCGTCCCGGTCCTCTCGTACTAAGGACAGCCCTTCTCAAATTTCCTGCGCGCGCAGCGGATAGGGACCGAACTGTCTCACGACGTTCTAAACCCAGCTCGCGTACCGCTTTAATGGGCGAACAGCCCAACCCTTGGGACCTACTCCAGCCCCAGGATGCGACGAGCCGACATCGAGGTGCCAAACCATGCCGTCGATATGGACTCTTGGGCAAGATCAGCCTGTTATCCCCGAGGTACCTTTTATCCGTTGAGCGACGGCCATTCCACAATGTACCGCCGGATCACTAGTCCCGACTTTCGTCCCTGCTCGAGATGTCTCTCTCACAGTCAAGCTCCCTTGTGCACTTACACTCGACACCTGATTGCCAACCAGGCTGAGGGAACCTTTGGGCGCCTCCGTTACTTTTTAGGAGGCAACCGCCCCAGTTAAACTACCCATCAGGCACTGTCCCTGACCCGGATTACGGGCCGAAGTTAGATGTCCAAAGTGACCAGAGTGGTATTTCAACGATGACTCCACCCGAACTGGCGTCCGGGCTTCAACGTCTCCCACCTATCCTACACAAGCCACTCCGAACACCAATACCAAACTATAGTAAAGGTCTCGGGGTCTTTCCGTCCTGCTGCGCGTAACGAGCATCTTTACTCGTACTGCAATTTCGCCGAGTTTATGGTTGAGACAGCGGGGAAGTCGTTACTCCATTCGTGCAGGTCGGAACTTACCCGACAAGGAATTTCGCTACCTTAGGATGGTTATAGTTACCACCGCCGTTTACTGGGGCTTAAATTCTCAGCTTCGCCTTGCGGCTAACCGGTCCTCTTAACCTTCCAGCACCGGGCAGGAGTCAGTCCGTATACATCGTCTTGCGACTTCGCACGGACCTGTGTTTTTAGTAAACAGTCGCTTCCCCCTGGTCTCTGCGGCCCCGATCCCCTCCCCACAGCAAGTGTGGTTCAAGGTTGGGGCCCCCTTCTCCCGAAGTTACGGGGGCATTTTGCCGAGTTCCTTAACCATAATTCTCTCGATCGCCTTAGTATTCTCTACCTGATCACCTGTGTCGGTTTGGGGTACGGGCGGCTAAAACCTCGCGTCGATGCTTTTCTCGGCAGCATAGGATCACCAAATCCCCCCGTGAGGGGGTCCCATCAGATCTCAGGCATCATGAACGGCGGATTTGCCTACCGTTCGCCCTACATCCTTAGACCGGGACAACCATCGCCCGGCTCGGCTACCTTCCTGCGTCACACCTGTTAATACGCTTACCTCCCAGGATCAGGTCCCGCGCTCCACCAAAACCCACACACCCCGAAGGGTGCTAGGGCAGGTCTCGGGCGGTTAGTATCCCCTGTTCAGCATGGGCGGTTTTTCGCCGGTACGGGAATATCAACCCGTTGTCCATCGACTACGCCTGTCGGCCTCGCCTTAGGTCCCGACTTACCCAGGGCAGATTAGCTTGACCCTGGAACCCTTGATCATTCGGCGGACGGGTTTCTCACCCGTCTTTCGCTACTCATGCCTGCATTCTCACTCGTGTAGGCTCCACCGCTGGTTTACACCGCGACTTCACTGCCCACACGACGCTCCCCTACCACTCCAGACGCCTGAACCAACCCCACAAGGGAGCGGCTTGGCTACTATCTGAAATCCACAACTTCGGCGGTGTACTTGAGCCCCGCTACATTGTCGGCGCGGAATCACTTGACCAGTGAGCTATTACGCACTCTTTTAAGGATGGCTGCTTCTAAGCCAACCTCCTGGTTGTCTTCGCAACTCCACATCCTTTCCCACTTAGCACACGCTTAGGGGCCTTAGTTGGTGGTCTGGGCTGTTTCCCTCTCGACTATGAAGCTTATCCCCCACAGTCTCACTGCTGCGCTCTCACTTACCGGCATTCGGAGTTTGGCTGACGTCAGTAACCTTGTAGGGCCCATTAGCCATCCAGTAGCTCTACCTCCGGTAAGAAACACGCAACGCTGCACCTAAATGCATTTCGGGGAGAACCAGCTATCACGAAGTTTGATTGGCCTTTCACCCCTACCCACAGCTCATCCCCTCCATTTTCAACTGAAGTGGGTTCGGTCCTCCACGACGTCTTACCGTCGCTTCAACCTGGCCATGGGTAGATCACTTCGCTTCGGGTCTAGATCACGCCACTGCAACGCCCTATTCAGACTCGCTTTCGCTACGGCTGCCCCACACGGGTTAACCTCGCGACGTAACACTAACTCGCAGGCTCATTCTTCAAAAGGCACGCCGTCACCAGAATCAGACTGGCTCCGACGGATTGTAAGCACACGGTTTCAGGTACTGTTTCACTCCCCTCCCGGGGTACTTTTCACCTTTCCCTCACGGTACTGGTCCGCTATCGGTCATTAGGGAGTATTTAGGCTTATCAGGTGGTCCTGACAGATTCACACGGGATTTCTCGGGCCCCGTGCTACTTGGGATACTCTCACAGGCGGTACACAACATTACGGTTACGGGGCTCACACCCTCTCTGGCCGGCCTTTCAAGACCGTTCACCTATGCCTGCACATCACACCCCACTGTCCCGGCAGAGACAGTACGGAAAGTCCCACAACCCCGCCCATGCAACGCCCGCCGGCTATCACACATGGAACGGTTTAGCCTGATCCGCGTTCGCTCGCCACTACTAACGGAATCACTATTGTTTTCTCTTCCTGCGGGTACTGAGATGTTTCACTTCCCCGCGTTCCCTCCACGCACCCTATGTGTTCAGATGCGGGTCACCAGGCAGCTCGCGCCCCTGGCGGGGTTTCCCCATTCGGACACCCTGGGATCACAGTCCGGTTATCGACTCCCCCAGGCTTATCGCAGATTCCTACGTCCTTCTTCGGCTCCTAATGCCAAGGCATCCACCGTGTGCTCTTAAAAACTTGACCACAAAAGATCAAAAACGCTAATTTTCGAGAGAACCACAGAAACCAACCACACCCAACAACCACCAACCCCCAAAAGGGCCAGCCATCATCACGCGCAGCCAGATCCAGGTTCATATTCTTGGAAATTGCTTCTTATAAAAGATGCTCGCGTCCACTATGTAGTTCTCAAACAACAACCCCAAACCACACACCCCACACACCGGCATCTCCCAAAGGAAAAACCATCCGCGCATGATCGCTGCAGCCAGGAAACCAGAAACAAACAAATCCCGGGGCTAACCCCGGTCCTGTTGCCTCAGGACCCAACAGTGTGCCAAACACTAAACCGCGGTCCCCCCACCCGCACCGTTCCAGGACACCAGGCTCCAAAGAACCGGCATCCGTACTAGGCAGGATGAACAAAACCCGCGGCCGCTATCTGCTGATATTCCACCCGTGAGCACCCGCCGCAGAACAAACGTCTGCGCAACGGGCGTTACTCCTGACAACCCCACCACACGGGCATACGCCCGGCAGGGTGATTGTAGGTGCTCCTTAGAAAGGAGGTGATCCAGCCGCACCTTCCGGTACGGCTACCTTGTTACGACTTAGTCCCAATCGCCAGTCCCACCTTCGACAGCTCCCTCCCACAAGGGTTAGGCCACCGGCTTCGGGTGTTACCAACTTTCGTGACTTGACGGGCGGTGTGTACAAGGCCCGGGAACGTATTCACCGCAGCGTTGCTGATCTGCGATTACTAGCGACTCCGACTTCATGGGGTCGAGTTGCAGACCCCAATCCGAACTGAGACCGGCTTTTTGGGATTAGCTCCACCTCACAGTATCGCAACCCTTTGTACCGGCCATTGTAGCATGCGTGAAGCCCAAGACATAAGGGGCATGATGATTTGACGTCGTCCCCACCTTCCTCCGAGTTGACCCCGGCAGTCTCCCATGAGTCCCCGCCATTACGCGCTGGCAACATGGAACGAGGGTTGCGCTCGTTGCGGGACTTAACCCAACATCTCACGACACGAGCTGACGACAACCATGCACCACCTGTGAACCGGCCCCAAAGGGGAAGGACTGTTTCCAGCCCGGTCCGGCCCATGTCAAGCCTTGGTAAGGTTCTTCGCGTTGCATCGAATTAATCCGCATGCTCCGCCGCTTGTGCGGGCCCCCGTCAATTCCTTTGAGTTTTAGCCTTGCGGCCGTACTCCCCAGGCGGGGCACTTAATGCGTTAGCTACGGCGCGGAAAACGTGGAATGTCCCCCACACCTAGTGCCCAACGTTTACGGCATGGACTACCAGGGTATCTAATCCTGTTCGCTCCCCATGCTTTCGCTCCTCAGCGTCAGTTAATGCCCAGAGACCTGCCTTCGCCATCGGTGTTCCTCCTGATATCTGCGCATTTCACCGCTACACCAGGAATTCCAGTCTCCCCTACATCACTCTAGTCTGCCCGTACCCACCGCAGATCCGGAGTTGAGCCCCGGACTTTCACGGCAGACGCGACAAACCGCCTACGAGCTCTTTACGCCCAATAATTCCGGATAACGCTTGCGCCCTACGTATTACCGCGGCTGCTGGCACGTAGTTAGCCGGCGCTTCTTCTGCAGGTACCGTCA
This sequence comes from Arthrobacter sp. 24S4-2, assembly GCF_005280255.1. NCBI lineage: Bacteria > Bacillati > Actinomycetota > Actinomycetes > Micrococcales > Micrococcaceae > Arthrobacter > Arthrobacter sp. 24S4-2. The sequence goes on from NZ_CP040018.1 coordinate 5,284,948, forward strand.
CTTTCGCTTCTTCCCTACTGAAAGAGGTTTACAACCCGAAGGCCGTCATCCCTCACGCGGCGTCGCTGCATCAGGCTTGCGCCCATTGTGCAATATTCCCCACTGCTGCCTCCCGTAGGAGTCTGGGCCGTGTCTCAGTCCCAGTGTGGCCGGTCACCCTCTCAGGCCGGCTACCCGTCGTCGCCTTGGTGAGCCATTACCTCACCAACAAGCTGATAGGCCGCGAGTCCATCCAAAACCACAAAAAAGCTTTCCACCCCCCACCATGCGATGAGGAGTCATATCCGGTATTAGACCCAGTTTCCCAGGCTTATCCCAGAGTTAAGGGCAGGTTACTCACGTGTTACTCACCCGTTCGCCACTAATCCACCCACAAGTGGGCATCATCGTTCGACTTGCATGTGTTAAGCACGCCGCCAGCGTTCATCCTGAGCCAGGATCAAACTCTCCGTTGAAGTAAAACAAAAACAGACACACCATGCGCCCCCGGGAAAACGGGATGCACACAATGCACAAAATTTGAAACCAGCTGTAAAAACCAGACCACACCACGGGGTGGCATAATCCAGTCAATTCAACCAATCCATATAAACAAATTGGTATCAACAAACTTGGCACACTATTGAGTTCTCAAACAACAGACACACCCGGCACCACCACAACCAACAATTCGGTCGCGGATCGCTCCGGAGCAACTTCCCAAACTTACCCGCTTTCGAGGAACTTTGCAAATCAGCGTTTCCGCCGATTTCCATGTCCACAAGAGGTTCCCCACCCGGTTTCCGCACGCCATAAAAGCGCCGTTTTTCAGGCCATTCAGAAGGGGGTCGGTCGCTATCTTTCCGCATCAGCGGCGGCGACTCGAATTACTTTACACGGCCCGGGCACCCCACGCAAATGCACCCAATCGCCAAAGGCGTGGGCCGAAGATCCGCGGAATTCCGCGGATCTTCGGCCCAGTCAGCCGCTTCAGGGCGTCCCTGACGGCGGAGCGACCTTATGTGGACTGAGTCACATCGAATGCAACCGTGAAATCGGCCTCACGCGGCTCCAGGCGATAGCCGTCCAGGACCCCCGGGCCGCAGGCCGCAGTGCCGACGCCATGGAGCACGTGGTCGATGTAGACGTATGTGCGGCCATCCGGGACCAGCTCCGGCTGATGTGTGGCGGCGGCCAGGACTTCCTGGCTGTAGGGGCGCACGGTAAGTGCAAACGGTGCACCGCTTATGGCGAGCCGGCCGGCGTCGAGCTTCAAAGCTGCCGAGTACACGCCGGAACGGGCGCCCGATTCCTGGGGCCGGACATAATCCACGTCCATGTCCTGCAACGGCAGTTCGTACCAGCCCAGCTTGGTGCCCTGGCCTGTATCCGGGTAGCTGTGGTGCGGTCCCTGGCCAAACCACTCCACGGATCGGGTGGACGTGCCCATGATCATTTCAAACCCGATTCGAGCCCAGGTCACCGGCCACCCGGCGTTGGTCCACGACCCGTCGGGTTTGACCCTGGTCCGCAGGCTGACGCCGGTTCCATCGCTGGACCACGTGTACTCGGCAAGGACCCCGAACTGTTTCCCGGCAGGGGCTACCCGTGTCCGCACCACGAGTTCCTCTCCGCCGTCTGCCGAGGGGCGGGCAGCGATGCCGACCAGCCGCGCGTGCATCCGGTTGAGGCCCGCGTCCAACCACTGCTTCGCCGCGGGACGAGGATCCGGGCTCCCCCATTCCGCTCCGAGATCGTTGTCCGTGGGGGCGCGCCACAGCATGAGCCTGAGCCCTTCAACGGGGGTTTCGCCCAACCGCGCAAGTACACCTGTGGCACGGTCGAAGACCGCTGGCCCCAGGCGAAGAACATCATCTTCCACCTCTACCCTGGCGGCGGCCACCACCGCGGGGACCGCTGACGCATTGGCGAACGCCTGGCCCCAAGCAAGTTCATGCCCTGCACCTGCCCACGCCGCGTCCTCCCGAAGTACGGCACTGACCGTGAGCACCACGGGGGCCTGGACAGATCGTTCCAGCAGGCCAGCCGGCAGCCGGACGTCGGCGGATTCATGCGGCGCGACGGGCGCAACGTCAACCCGGCCGCCGTCGACCGTCACGCCGTCGGCCTCCACCGTGTACCGGAACTCCAGCCCCGAAGTGTCAGCAAAATCGAAACGGTTGGTGAGCGAGAACCCGGTTCCATCCCCTGATACCTCGATGGACAGCGGCTCGATCACTTTCTTGAAATCCAAAAGGCCCGGGCGAGGGTTCCGGTGGGCGTCAACAAGTCCGTCGGTGACGAAGTTGCCGTCGTGGACTTCCTCGCCGAAATCGCCGCCGTAGACGAAGTATTCTTTCCCGTCCTCGCCGGTGCGGACAATGCCGTGCTCGAGCCACTCCCACACAAAGCCGCCCATCAGCCGGGGGTAGCGCTCGAAGAGCTCCTGGTATTCGGTCATGCCGCCCGGGCCGTTGCCCATGGCATGGACGTATTCGCACAGGACGAACGGCATTTCCCGCCGCCGTGAGTCGAGGCCCGCATCATCCAAGGGAGGCTCCACGCCCTGGCCGATCAGCTCGGTCTCCGCCTGGCTGGCGTACATCCGGGAGTAGACATCGACGTACGCCGAGCTCCAGTCGCCCTCGTAGTGGATAGGCCTGGACGGGTCACGGAGCTTGGTCCAGCGGGACATCGCCGCAAGGTTCTCCCCCGTCCCCGCCTCGTTGCCCAGTGACCACATGATGACCGAGGCGTGGTTCTTGTCGCGTTCCACCGTCCTGGACATCCGGTCCACAAGAGTGGGCTGCCACTGCGGATCGGCGCTGGGGTTCTGCAGCCAGCCGCCTTCTTCGAAACCGTGGGTTTCCAGATCGCACTCGAGGACAACGTAGAAGCCCAGCTGGTCCGCCAGCGCCAGGAAATCCGGGTGGGGCGGATAGTGCGACGTCCGGATGGCGTTGATGTTGTGCTGTTTCATGAGCCGCAGCTCGCTCTCCATGACCTCCCTCGGCACCACGCGGCCCAGCCTGGGATGGTGTTCGTGGCGGTTCACACCGCGGAGCAGGATCCGGCGCCCGTTGACCTTGAACTGGGCATCTTCGATGCTGACGGTGCGGAAGCCGAGCTGCACGGCGACCGTCTCCCCCGGCGTGCTGACGCTCGCCCCGTACAACCGAGGCAGTTCCGCCGACCACGGGTCGATGCCCGGGAGCCGTTGCTCCGCCCCGGCCGGCAGCTCCAGTCCCAGTTCCGGGACGCGCACGACGGCGGCAATCGGCTCGCCTGCCCGGCTCACCTCGACGCGCAGGATCCCCTCCCCCGTGTGGTGGTCGAAGTCCGCATGGACAAAGACGTCGTCAATCCGCTCCGCCGGGCGCGCCTGCAGCGTGACGTCCCTGAAGATACCTGGCAGCCACCACATGTCCTGGTCCTCCACGTAGCTGGCGGCCGAGAACTGGGCGACTTGAACAGCGACGACGTTCCTGCCCGGTACCAGCACCCCGGTGACATCGAATTCGTGCGCGAGCCGGCTGCCGCGCGTGGTGCCCAGGAACGTGCCGTTTAGCCACACCGTGCCGGCAGATTCGAGGCCGTCAAAACGGAGTAACGCGGACGGGAAATACTCCGGGCCCGCGGCAAACTCGAAGAAGAGGTCGCCGACAGGGTTGGCGTCCGGCGCGTGCGGCGGTTCCACAGCGAAGGGGAATTGAACGTTTGTGTACCAGGGTGTCCCGTGGCCGTGCATCGGCCAGCTGGACGGCACTGGGAGATCGACGAAGTCCGGACGGTCCCCGCCCGATTGCCAGCCGTGCTCCGGTGCCCGACGGATCCCGGGGTGAAGCCTAAACTTCCACGTGCCGTTTAGGGATAGCCGGGGTGCGCTGCTTTCGAGGTAGGCACGCGCCGGCAGCGTGCCCTGCGGCGGTGCCAGGGACGCGAGCCCGGCAACCTGCTCAGCGGCCAGGTCAAGGGCGGATTCCGCTACGGCGACGGCGTCGTGTCCGGTGGTCGTGTGCTCAACTGACATGGCGTTTCCTCGGGTTGGGTTGTTCCGCTACCGGGGGCCGCGGAGTTGCGGATCAGCGGCATCCTAGTTTGCGTGAACGTTCACGTTTCCCAACGATCCTACGCGAACGTGCCATTTTTGAACAGGGTGTCGACAGCTTGGAGACGGCGGCGGCACCCAACCCGGCCGCGGCTGCCGGAAATGCCGGCGAAGCAGTTCAGGCCGAGCTTCGGAGGATCAGTTGATGCTGCAGCGTCAGCCGGGCATCCTTCGAGCCGGGCGCGACGGCCCCCGTTAGGAGACCGTCAAGGAGTTCGACGGCGGCCCGGCCAACCTCCCGCAGGTCCAGCGCCAGAGTACTGAGCTCAGGTGTCAGGAGTTCGCCCAACGGGATGCCATCCATGCCAACGACCGCGCAGTCTTCGGGGACCCGGAGCCCTGCATCAGCTACAGCCTTGAGAACGCCGGCAGCCATTAGGTCATTGAAGACCAGGATCCCATCGGTCCCGGGCCGCTCCTGCAGCAAGGCAGTCGCAGCCGCCCTCGCTGCGTCGGCCGTTTCCTCTGCTGCGAACAGTGACCACGATGCCCCGGTCTGGTCCAGTCGCCCGGCTACGGCCCGGCCGCGGACCGTGATCGACCCTCTGACGCCATCCGGCGATGGGGCGGGGTCCCGCTCGTCGGCACTCCCCTGCCGGACTGGGTTTTCCGGTGCCGGCCCGGGCGCCCTTCGACGGTAGTCGCTGGCGTCCAGATAGGCGATGTTGCGCCGGTTCGCGTTCCACAGATGATCCACGGCCAGCCTCGCCGCGTGGGCGTAGTCAAAGTTGATGCTGCCTGCCGCACCTCCCGGAGTCTCGTCCAGGACTATCAGCGGCCGCCGGCCCAGCGCGGCTTGGGCCTGATCGGCGTACCCGCCCAGGTATCCGATAATGGCGTCAACTTGGGGCGCCAGATGGTCCACCGCATCGAGCCCCGTCCGGCCGCCGTGGCCATAGTCGTCAACAACGACATGCCAACCCCGCTGCGTGGCCAGTTCCACCACGCTCGAAGCAAATGCTGGGAAATAAGGGTTTGTGAGATCGGGGATAGCAAGCCCTACCGAAGTCCTCGATCCCTGGACGAGGCCCTTTGCGAAGCGACTTGGTGTGTATCCAAGTTCCCGTGCAAGCTCCTGCACGCGTTCCCTGGTGGTTTCCTTGATCCCTGGCATGCCGTTCATGGCGCGTGTGACTGTTTGGCGTGAGACCCCTGCGGCGGCCGCTACGTCGAGGATTGTTGCCGGCTTGGCCGGGCGTCCGGAGGATGTGGGGCTCATGGAGAGTAAGTCTAGAGGTGACGCTGGGAGAAGGCTGCCCGAAAGGCTGCGGGATGTGGGAGAGGGTTGCCTGGAGGGCTGCGGGATGTGGGAGGGGGTGCCTGGGTGCGGGAGTGGTGGTTAACGTGGGAGAGCCCCGACCAGTTGCCTGGTTGGGGCTCTCGACCTAATGGTTGTCCGGCGGTGACCTACTCTCCCACACCCTCCCGGGTGCAGTACCATCGGCGCTGTGGGTCTTAGCTTCCGGGTTCGGAATGGGACCGGGCGTTTCCCCCACGCTATGACCGCCGTAACCCTTGTACCCGTTCCGCCCTGGCTTTGACCGGGGTGGTGGGAAATCTGTGGTTACAACATGTTCCTGCCGGTTAAGGCAGGTGTGGTGTTGTTATTCAGTTATCGGTTTCCGTGCAACGCGCCCGTGGTGCGGGTTTGTTGGTTGGGAACCACATAGTGGACGCAAGCAGTCTTGTTTCTTTTTACCATTGTTGGTGTGAACCCCTTTTGAACGGGTTCACCAATGGTGTGTGGTGTAAGTTATCGGCCTATTAGTACCGGTCAGCTTCACGAGTCGTTAGTCCTCGCTTCCACATCCGGCCTATCAACCCAGTGGTCTGGCTGGGGGCCTCTCACACACAAGGTGTATGGAAATCTCATCTCGAAGCGAGCTTCCCGCTTAGATGCTTTCAGCGGTTATCCCATCCGAACGTAGCTAATCAGCGGTGCACTTGGCAGTACAACTGACACACCAGAGGTTCGTCCGTCCCGGTCCTCTCGTACTAAGGACAGCCCTTCTCAAATTTCCTGCGCGCGCAGCGGATAGGGACCGAACTGTCTCACGACGTTCTAAACCCAGCTCGCGTACCGCTTTAATGGGCGAACAGCCCAACCCTTGGGACCTACTCCAGCCCCAGGATGCGACGAGCCGACATCGAGGTGCCAAACCATGCCGTCGATATGGACTCTTGGGCAAGATCAGCCTGTTATCCCCGAGGTACCTTTTATCCGTTGAGCGACGGCCATTCCACAATGTACCGCCGGATCACTAGTCCCGACTTTCGTCCCTGCTCGAGATGTCTCTCTCACAGTCAAGCTCCCTTGTGCACTTACACTCGACACCTGATTGCCAACCAGGCTGAGGGAACCTTTGGGCGCCTCCGTTACTTTTTAGGAGGCAACCGCCCCAGTTAAACTACCCATCAGGCACTGTCCCTGACCCGGATTACGGGCCGAAGTTAGATGTCCAAAGTGACCAGAGTGGTATTTCAACGATGACTCCACCCGAACTGGCGTCCGGGCTTCAACGTCTCCCACCTATCCTACACAAGCCACTCCGAACACCAATACCAAACTATAGTAAAGGTCTCGGGGTCTTTCCGTCCTGCTGCGCGTAACGAGCATCTTTACTCGTACTGCAATTTCGCCGAGTTTATGGTTGAGACAGCGGGGAAGTCGTTACTCCATTCGTGCAGGTCGGAACTTACCCGACAAGGAATTTCGCTACCTTAGGATGGTTATAGTTACCACCGCCGTTTACTGGGGCTTAAATTCTCAGCTTCGCCTTGCGGCTAACCGGTCCTCTTAACCTTCCAGCACCGGGCAGGAGTCAGTCCGTATACATCGTCTTGCGACTTCGCACGGACCTGTGTTTTTAGTAAACAGTCGCTTCCCCCTGGTCTCTGCGGCCCCGATCCCCTCCCCACAGCAAGTGTGGTTCAAGGTTGGGGCCCCCCTTCTCCCGAAGTTACGGGGGCATTTTGCCGAGTTCCTTAACCATAATTCTCTCGATCGCCTTAGTATTCTCTACCTGATCACCTGTGTCGGTTTGGGGTACGGGCGGCTAAAACCTCGCGTCGATGCTTTTCTCGGCAGCATAGGATCACCAAATCCCCCGTGAGGGGGTCCCATCAGATCTCAGGCATCATGAACGGCGGATTTGCCTACCGTTCGCCCTACATCCTTAGACCGGGACAACCATCGCCCGGCTCGGCTACCTTCCTGCGTCACACCTGTTAATACGCTTACCTCCCAGGATCAGGTCCCGCGCTCCACCAAAACCCACACACCCCGAAGGGTGCTAGGGCAGGTCTCGGGCGGTTAGTATCCCCTGTTCAGCATGGGCGGTTTTTCGCCGGTACGGGAATATCAACCCGTTGTCCATCGACTACGCCTGTCGGCCTCGCCTTAGGTCCCGACTTACCCAGGGCAGATTAGCTTGACCCTGGAACCCTTGATCATTCGGCGGACGGGTTTCTCACCCGTCTTTCGCTACTCATGCCTGCATTCTCACTCGTGTAGGCTCCACCGCTGGTTTACACCGCGACTTCACTGCCCACACGACGCTCCCCTACCACTCCAGACGCCTGAACCAACCCCACAAAGGGAGCGGCTTGGCTACTATCTGAAATCCACAACTTCGGCGGTGTACTTGAGCCCCGCTACATTGTCGGCGCGGAATCACTTGACCAGTGAGCTATTACGCACTCTTTTAAGGATGGCTGCTTCTAAGCCAACCTCCTGGTTGTCTTCGCAACTCCACATCCTTTCCCACTTAGCACACGCTTAGGGGCCTTAGTTGGTGGTCTGGGCTGTTTCCCTCTCGACTATGAAGCTTATCCCCCACAGTCTCACTGCTGCGCTCTCACTTACCGGCATTCGGAGTTTGGCTGACGTCAGTAACCTTGTAGGGCCCATTAGCCATCCAGTAGCTCTACCTCCGGTAAGAAACACGCAACGCTGCACCTAAATGCATTTCGGGGAGAACCAGCTATCACGAAGTTTGATTGGCCTTTCACCCCTACCCACAGCTCATCCCCTCCATTTTCAACTGAAGTGGGTTCGGTCCTCCACGACGTCTTACCGTCGCTTCAACCTGGCCATGGGTAGATCACTTCGCTTCGGGTCTAGATCACGCCACTGCAACGCCCTATTCAGACTCGCTTTCGCTACGGCTGCCCCACACGGGTTAACCTCGCGACGTAACACTAACTCGCAGGCTCATTCTTCAAAAGGCACGCCGTCACCAGAATCAGACTGGCTCCGACGGATTGTAAGCACACGGTTTCAGGTACTGTTTCACTCCCCTCCCGGGGTACTTTTCACCTTTCCCTCACGGTACTGGTCCGCTATCGGTCATTAGGGAGTATTTAGGCTTATCAGGTGGTCCTGACAGATTCACACGGGATTTCTCGGGCCCCGTGCTACTTGGGATACTCTCACAGGCGGTACACAACATTACGGTTACGGGGCTCACACCCTCTCTGGCCGGCCTTTCAAGACCGTTCACCTATGCCTGCACATCACACCCCACTGTCCCGGCAGAGACAGTACGGAAAGTCCCACAACCCCGCCCATGCAACGCCCGCCGGCTATCACACATGGAACGGTTTAGCCTGATCCGCGTTCGCTCGCCACTACTAACGGAATCACTATTGTTTTCTCTTCCTGCGGGTACTGAGATGTTTCACTTCCCCGCGTTCCCTCCACGCACCCTATGTGTTCAGATGCGGGTCACCAGGCAGCTCGCGCCCCTGGCGGGGTTTCCCCATTCGGACACCCTGGGATCACAGTCCGGTTATCGACTCCCCCAGGCTTATCGCAGATTCCTACGTCCTTCTTCGGCTCCTAATGCCAAGGCATCCACCGTGTGCTCTTAAAAACTTGACCACAAAAGATCAAAAACGCTAATTTTCGAGAGAACCACAGAAACCAACCACACCCAACAACCACCAACCCCCAAAAGGGCCAGCCATCATCACGCGCAGCCAGATCCAGGTTCATATTCTTGGAAATTGCTTCTTATAAAAGATGCTCGCGTCCACTATGTAGTTCTCAAACAACAACCCCAAACCACACACCCCACACACCGGCATCTCCCAAAGGAAAAACCATCCGCGCATGATCGCTGCAGCCAGGAAACCAGAAACAAACAAATCCCGGGGCTAACCCCGGTCCTGTTGCCTCAGGACCCAACAGTGTGCCAAACACTAAACCGCGGTCCCCCCACCCGCACCGTTCCAGGACACCAGGCTCCAAAGAACCGGCATCCGTACTAGGCAGGATGAACAAAACCCGCGGCCGCTATCTGCTGATATTCCACCCGTGAGCACCCGCCGCAGAACAAACGTCTGCGCAACGGGCGTTACTCCTGACAACCCCACCACACGGGCATACGCCCGGCAGGGTGATTGTAGGTGCTCCTTAGAAAGGAGGTGATCCAGCCGCACCTTCCGGTACGGCTACCTTGTTACGACTTAGTCCCAATCGCCAGTCCCACCTTCGACAGCTCCCTCCCACAAGGGGTTAGGCCACCGGCTTCGGGTGTTACCAACTTTCGTGACTTGACGGGCGGTGTGTACAAGGCCCGGGAACGTATTCACCGCAGCGTTGCTGATCTGCGATTACTAGCGACTCCGACTTCATGGGGTCGAGTTGCAGACCCCAATCCGAACTGAGACCGGCTTTTTGGGATTAGCTCCACCTCACAGTATCGCAACCCTTTGTACCGGCCATTGTAGCATGCGTGAAGCCCAAGACATAAGGGGCATGATGATTTGACGTCGTCCCCACCTTCCTCCGAGTTGACCCCGGCAGTCTCCCATGAGTCCCCGCCATTACGCGCTGGCAACATGGAACGAGGGTTGCGCTCGTTGCGGGACTTAACCCAACATCTCACGACACGAGCTGACGACAACCATGCACCACCTGTGAACCGGCCCCAAAGGGGAAGGACTGTTTCCAGCCCGGTCCGGCCCATGTCAAGCCTTGGTAAGGTTCTTCGCGTTGCATCGAATTAATCCGCATGCTCCGCCGCTTGTGCGGGCCCCCGTCAATTCCTTTGAGTTTTAGCCTTGCGGCCGTACTCCCCAGGCGGGGCACTTAATGCGTTAGCTACGGCGCGGAAAACGTGGAATGTCCCCCACACCTAGTGCCCAACGTTTACGGCATGGACTACCAGGGTATCTAATCCTGTTCGCTCCCCATGCTTTCGCTCCTCAGCGTCAGTTAATGCCCAGAGACCTGCCTTCGCCATCGGTGTTCCTCCTGATATCTGCGCATTTCACCGCTACACCAGGAATTCCAGTCTCCCCTACATCACTCTAGTCTGCCCGTACCCACCGCAGATCCGGAGTTGAGCCCCGGACTTTCACGGCAGACGCGACAAACCGCCTACGAGCTCTTTACGCCCAATAATTCCGGATAACGCTTGCGCCCTACGTATTACCGCGGCTGCTGGCACGTAGTTAGCCGGCGCTTCTTCTGCAGGTACCGTCACTTTCGCTTCTTCCCTACTGAAAGAGGTTTACAACCCGAAGGCCGTCATCCCTCACGCGGCGTCGCTGCATCAGGCTTGCGCCCATTGTGCAATATTCCCCACTGCTGCCTCCCGTAGGAGTCTGGGCCGTGTCTCAGTCCCAGTGTGGCCGGTCACCCTCTCAGGCCGGCTACCCGTCGTCGCCTTGGTGAGCCATTACCTCACCAACAAGCTGATAGGCCGCGAGTCCATCCAAAACCACAAAAAAGCTTTCCACCCCCCACCATGCGATGAGGAGTCATATCCGGTATTAGACCCAGTTTCCCAGGCTTATCCCAGAGTTAAGGGCAGGTTACTCACGTGTTACTCACCCGTTCGCCACTAATCCACCCACAAGTGGGCATCATCGTTCGACTTGCATGTGTTAAGCACGCCGCCAGCGTTCATCCTGAGCCAGGATCAAACTCTCCGTTGAAGTAAAACAAAAACAGACACACCATGCGCCCCCGGGAAAACGGGATGCACACAATGCACAAAATTTGAAACCAGCTGTAAAAACCAGACCACACCACGGGGTGGCATAATCCAGTCAATTCAACCAATCCATATAAACAAATTGGTATCAACAAACTTGGCACACTATTGAGTTCTCAAACAACAGACACACCCGGCACCACCACAACCAACAATTCGGTCGCGGATCGCTCCGGAGCAACTTCCCAAACTTACCCGAACTCAAGACTCAAAGCAAATCAGCGTTTCCGCGACCCACCCGTCATCGAGACCAGCCCCGCCTTCACACAGCACGCCAAGTGGCGAACCGTTTTTCAGGCTGTTTAGAAGGGGATTGGCCGCCTTCGGTAACCAGCTTCTCGCCGGCCCCCTCTCGGCGACTTAGAAAACAATACACCCACTTTGCCCCCACCGCAAACCCTCCCCCGTATCGGCACCAATCCCCGCCAATCCGGGGCGAAACGGGCCCCGGAGGCGCCCTCCCGGGCGCCGGCGTCGTTCTTGGTGTCTGTGTGGTGCGTCACCACGGACAACCCTCTGCAGATGCCGCCTGCATGAACCGGATATCGATGGCATCTCCGGAGCGCCTGCCCGGCAGGGCTAACTCGGGTTAAACGCAAGAAGGGCCGGCAACCCTGAGGTTGCCGGCCCTTCCTAGACCACTGGAATCAGCAGTGCTGACTTAGCAGCAGCTCTGAATTACCAGGAAGACTTGGTGATGCCCGGGAGCTCACCGCGGTGAGCCATGTCGCGGAAGCGAACACGGGAGATACCGAACTTCTGGAAGGTACCGCGAGGGCGGCCATCGATGATGTCGCGGTTACGCAGACGTACCGGTGAGGCGTTGCGGGGCAGCTTCTGCAGGCCGAGGCGTGCAGCTTCGCGTGCCTCGTCGGTCGACGCGGGGTCAACCAGGGCCTTCTTCAGTTCGAGGCGCTTTGCAGCATAACGCTCGACGATGACTTTACGCTGTTCGTTCTTAGCGATCATTGACTTCTTAGCCATGTGTTTAGCGCTCCTCTCGGAATTCGACGTGCTTGCGGATGCGGGGGTCGTACTTCTTCAGAACCATACGGTCCGGGTCGTTACGACGGTTCTTGCGCGTCACGTAGGTGTAACCCGTGCCCGCGGTCGACTTGAGCTTGATGATCGGACGTACGTCCTTATCCTTAGCCATTAGAGCTTCACTCCTCGTGCCAGGATGGCGGCTACGACAACGTCGATGCCACGCACGTCGATGGTCTTGATGCCACGTGCAGAGACCTGCAGGGTGACGTTACGGCGCAGGGACGGAACCCAGTAGCGCTTCTTCTGGATGTTCGGGTCGAACCGACGCTTGTTGCGTCGGTGCGAGTGCGAAATGCTGTGTCCAAAGCCCGGCTCGGCTCCGGTCACCTGGCAGTGTGCTGCCATGACGACTCTCCTCATGAAAATAAATGAAACGGTCCGCAGCGTTCCGCGTACCGTGCGACAGGCGGCGTCCGCATCCAGCGTTCACATGTCCGGTGTTCCGCAGGCGTGGACATCCGGCGAAAGCCGGCTGTTTTCCGCACTGCGGCGAAGATGATTAGCCACGAGTACCGGGCAGAGGAATCCACTGCGAAGTACCGGGATGCTGGGCGAATACAGGAGTGCACGCAACTTGAGCCCCTAACTACCGGCCTTTAGGACTGCCATCATTGAGGACAAATCCCGCCAACCGGAGCAATTGCACACGCTCCGCGCCACCTAGCGCCTACCAAGTCTACGAGCTTGACTAATTAAAGGCCAATCGGGTAGCCGTCATCGCGCCCGGCGGGTGTATAAGCCCGGCCGCCTCACCGTGCCGAAGTCATATCTGGGCCGCAGTAGTTTCACAGCAGAATGAAAGGCTTACGCCCGACTCTTGAGTCATGAACACACACCTCCTGCCGGCTCTGGCCGCCGATTCACGGGGCCAGGACTCCTCCCGGGGCAGCTTCAAAGCCAGGCACCGCCGTCGCCTCTTGCGTGCCGACCTGCTGACAACCGCAGCCTGGGCCTCCGTTGCCGCGGCCGTGGCGCTGTGGCTGGCCGACGGCGGCGCAACAGGATTCTCGACGATCGCCGGATCATTCACCGCCCTGGGCATCGTGGCGGGCCTTGCCGGCATGGACTTGGTGCTCCTGATGCTGTTGCTGGCGGCACGGATTCCGCTCATTGACCAGACAGTCGGCCACGACCGCGCCCTGGAATTCCATCGGAAACTTGGGAAACCGTCGCTCTACCTGCTGCTGGCGCACGGAATCCTCATCGCCATCGGCTACGGCATGGCCGAAGGGCTTGATCCCGTCAGCGAAGCGGTATCGCTCTGGGTGCTGGTGCCGGATATGTGGCTCGCGTTCGTCTCCATTGCGCTGTTCATCGCGGTTGTGGTGACCTCCCTCGTCGCCGTCCGGCGCCGTTTTCCGTACGAGTTCTGGTACGCGGTGCACCTGCTGACCTATGCCGCCGTCGCAACCTCGTTGCCCCACCAGTTCAGTGTGGGCGGGCTGTTCGCCGAAGGTACGTGGCAGCGCTGGTACTGGCTGGCGGTGTGCATCGCCACCGGTGCAGCACTCCTGCACTACCGCGTCCTGGAGCCGATCATTGCAACATTCCGGCACCAGCTGACAGTGAGTCGCGTGGTGCCGGTGGCACCCGGCGTCGTCAACATTGAAATGCACGGCCTCCGGCTCAACGAGCTCGCCGGAACGGGCGGCAGGTTTTTCATTTGGCGTTTCCTGGCCCAAGGGCTGTGGTGGCACCCACACCCGTTCAGCCTCTCGGCAGAACCGCTCCAATTCGACGCTGCAGGACGCGGCCTGCTCAGGATCACTGTCCGGAACCTCGGCAAGGGATCGGCTCAGCTCGCAGGGCTGCAGCCCGGAACGAAGGTCGCCCTGGAGGGTCCGTACGGAATCTTCAGCACGGCGGCCCGGAGCCGGGACAAAGTGGTGATGGTCGGGGCCGGCATTGGTATTACGCCGCTTCGGGCGCTGCTTGAGTCGACGCCGTTCGCACCAGGGAACGCCACCGTAATCCTCCGGGGCCGCAGCGATCAGGAACTCTACCTCGGCCAGGAGATCCTCGAACTAGCCCGGGAAAGGGGCGCCACCCTGTTCCACCTGACTGGCCAGCGGTCGGCCCGGAACACCGACAGCTGGCTTCCGGAAAGTGCCACCAGCGCCGGCCATCGCCTGAAGGATTACGCCCCCGATGTGGCAGATGCGGACGTGTATGTCTGCGGGCCGGCGGCGTGGGCCCGGAACGTCCTCCAGGACGCCCGCGCCGCAGGCGTCAAGGAAGACCAACTCCACTACGAAAGGTTTGACTGGTGAGAATACGGGCAGCAGTATCAGCAGCACTTGCCTCCGCGGGGATACTCCTGGCGGGGTGGCAGTCGGGCATCCACGTGGAGGACACAGGGAGCGACGCAGCCAGCACGTCGGCAGGGACAACAGGGGCCTCCGGGTCGTCGGCCGCAGGCTCGGCCGGAACCGGGACCACTGGTTCCACGGGAACCGGGCCCACCGGTTCAACCGGCACCGGAACGGGAACGGGAACGGGAACGGCCGCGGAGCCCACCACCGGCGCCGCGGCGAAGGCCGGCGGAACGTACGCGGGCAGCGTGGTGCAGACGAGATTCGGTGCCGTCCAGGTGCAGATCACGATGAAGGCCGGCTCCATCACCGACGTCCAGGCCCTGCAGCTGACCGACGACGACCGCAAGTCCGTGCAGATCAGCAACCGGGCAGCACCCCTGCTGCGGGCAGAAGTGTTGGCTGCCCAGTCAGCCGATGTACAGACGATCGGAGGCGCCACCGTGACCAGTGACGCCTACCTGAACTCCCTCCAGGCAGCCATCGATGCAGCGAACCTCTAATCATTCCGCGCTCCAAGGGGCGGCTCCGAAACAAGACGGGCCGGCGCTGCGGGCGAGGACCTTCAGCTGCATGGGAACGGTCATCAGCCTTACCCTGCCTTGGGCGTCCGGCGAGGACAAGCTGGTAGCCGCCACCGGCGTCGTCGAACGGCTCTTCGCGGGCCTGGACGAAACGTTCAGTCTGTACCGCCCGGAATCTGAGGCCAGCCGGCTGGCCCGCGCTGAGATCAGGCTGCCCGACGCATCCGAAGAGATGCGCCGGCTCTATGCCGACGCGGTCGGCTGGCGGCTGCTGACCGAGGGTGCTTTCACCCCTGAACGGCCCGACGGCGTCCTGGACCTGTCGGGGATCGTCAAGGGATTTGCGATCCAGGAGGCCGGCACGTCCCTGCTGGCGCTGGGCCTCCACGACTGGTGCCTCAATGCCGGCGGTGACGTGCTGGCCAGCGGATCGCCCGCACCGGGGAGCACCGAATCCGGAAAACGGCAGCCGTGGCGGGCGGGGATTGTGGACCCCGAGGACCGCCGCACGCTGATTGCCGGCTATCCGCTGGGCGGCCGGGCCGGGGCGAAACTGGCGCTGGCAACATCAGGCTCAGCCGAACGGGGGGACCACATCTGGGCCGCGGGTGCGGGTAGTGGAGCCCGGGCGGGAGCCTCGCCGCAGGTGTTCCGCCAGGTGTCCGTGGCCGCGGCGGACATCGTGACGGCTGACGTGCTGGCGACGGCGATCGTGGCGGGCGGGCAGCCGATGCTCGACCGTGCCACGGACGGTTGGGACATTGAGGTGCTGGCTGTGCGGACCGGCGGCGGGCTCCTCGCGACGGCCGGCTTCCGGCGCTAGGCGCAGTTCAAACCGGCGCCGGTTGAGGCTAGATCCGTGTGAGCTGGCCGTACCGCGGCTGGAGGCCGTCGCCGGAGGACTTGCCCGTAATCCGGCGGACAACCCACGGTCCGGCGAATTCGCGCACCCAGCGTGCATTCGCTCGGATGGCTTCGGCCCGGCTGAGTTCAGGCACCGGCGCCATGGGCGGCACCTCGATGGAGTGGTCATGTTCAAGTACAGTCAGGACCCTTTTCGCCATGTTCGCGTGGCCGGCCGGGGACATGTGCATCCGGTCCTTGGCCCACATGCCCCAGTCGTAGTACTCGCTGAAACGCCAGTAGTCCACCAGCAGCGCGCCGTGGTCTCCCGCGATGCCGCGGACCAGTTCGTTGTAGATGGCGGTGCGGCCGCGGGTGGTGCTGAAGACCTTGGAACCCCGTGAGTCAAAGCCCGTGAACATCACCACGGTGGCGCCGGTGGCGCTCAACTTGCGGATGCCGGCGTCGTACTCCACCAAAAGGTCATCGATGTCCACCTTGGGCCGAAGGATGTCGTTGGCCCCCGCGTAAATGCTCACCAGTGTGGGTTTAAGTTCGACGGCGGCGTCCACCTGCTCGGCCATGATTTGCCGGAGTTTCCTGCCGCGGATGGCGAGGTTTGCGTAGCCGAAGGAGGGGTCCGCGGCGCCCAGCTGTTCCGCGACCCGGTCCGCCCAGCCGCGAACACCGTTGGGGCGGGCCGGATCGTCGTCGCCGACGCCTTCCGTGAATGAATCTCCCAGAGCTACGTAGCGGGCGGCAAAGTCCATGCCGCTAGTCTGCCACCCGTTGCCGGGAGCAACAAAGCCGTGCCTGCAGCCCTCAGGGTTGCCGGTCAGGACTCGCGCAGAATCCAGTGACCGGAATCCAGGCGGCCCACAATTTTCTCGCCGATGCGGGCCAGATCGGCGACGTCGCGCTCGGAGAGTGCGTCAAGGAACAGCGAGCGGACGGCTTCCACATGGCCGGGCGCGAGTTCCACGATGGTGCCCATGCCGTCGTCGGTCAGGTGGGCGGTGGTGACGCGGGCATCACGCGGATGCGGACGGCGTTCCACCCAGCCGCGGTTTTGCAGCTTGGTCACCACGTGCGACAGCCGCGACAGCGAGGCGCTGGTGCGCGCGGCGAGTTCGCTCATGGGCAGGAAGCGGCCCTCAGCTTCGGAGAGCATGGCCAGCACGTTGTAGTCGAACAGCGAGAGCTTGCCCGCCGCGTGCAGCTTCGTGTCGAGGGCCGCCGGTAGCAGGGTGTTGATGCTCAGCAGGGCAAGCCAGGCACGGCGTTCGTCGGTATTGAGCCAGCGCGGTTCGGTCATGGATACATCCTAGGAGAAAAAATCATTGACAGTTCAAGCCACGGTTCTGATGATCACCGCCTTGGTCAGCGACGCACGACGGCGGGCCAAGGGTTGTTGCCCCTCGCAGGGACGATTGTGGAACCGGTAGGCTGGCCGCATGTACGTAGTCTCCCTGACCTACAAGGTTCCCGAAGAGATCGTCGATTTCCATCTCAAGGCGCACGTCGCGTGGCTGCAGGAAGCATTCGACCAGGGCATCTTCATTGTCGCCGGCCGGAAGATCCCCCGCACCGGCGCGCTGCTGCTGTCCAACGCGGACCGTGCCAGCCTGGACGCGGCGCTGGTCAAGGACCCCTTTTATGCGAACGGGGTGGCTGAGTTCGACGTCGAGGAATTCCACGCCGGCAGGGTGGCACCGGGTTACGAAAACCTCCTGGACGCTTAGGCCCTTAGGCGGCTAGTAGTCGCGGGCCGCCTTTTCCATCAGCTTCTTCAGTCCGCCCTTGCGCGGGACCCTTACCGGTTCCGGCCAGCGGGGGCTCAGCCTGTCACCGAGTGTGACGCCACGGAGCTTGCGGCCAAAGAGCGGCAGCACCCAGTCGTGCACCCAGCGGCGCTGCCGGCGTTCCCACTCCCGCAGGCTCAACCTGTCCGGCGGCTCCCAGTCCAGCGGGCTGATCTTATGCGGAACGCCGAGATGGTCCAGCACTTGGGCGGCAAGGTATTTGTGGCCAGCCTTCGACATGTGCAGGCGGTCCGAGTCCCACATGCGGCGGTCATGGAATGCGTCAAAGCACCAGTAGTCCACCAGAACGGCATTGTACTTTGCCGCGATTTGGCGGACCCGGTGGTTGTAGGCGGTGTTGCGTTTCTTCAGCGGTTCCAGGACAGCGGACACCTTGACGTCGAAGCCGGTGAACAGCACCACGGTGGCACCCGTAGCGGCGAGCCGGGCCACGAGGGCTTCATACTCGGCCATGAGGGAATCCATGTCCGTGCCAAAATCCAGGATGTCGTTTCCGCCCGCGTACAGCGTCACCAGCGTGGGTTCCATCGCAAGCGCCGGCGCCAGCTGCTCGTCGATGATGTGGCGAAGCCTTTTGCTGCGGATGGCCAGATTCGCGTACTCCCACCCCGGCTGCGCCTTTGCCAGCTTCTCAGCCACACGGTCAGCCCAGCCTCGCACCCCGTTGGGCAGCCGCTTGCTCCGGTCCCCCACACCCTCGGTGAAGGAATCCCCCAAGGCAACAAACCGCCGTCGCCCTCCCCTATCCGGCAGTAAAGGAAAAGAACCCACCCCGGCACCCTAGCCCCCGAAAGAAACGACAGGGTTAACGGCCAGCAACAGGACGTGCGAGAGCGTCGGCGATTAAGCGGCAGTATCTGCGAGAGCGTCCCAAAAGACCTGCAGGAAGTGCGAGAGCGTTAGGACCGGCACCGACGGCGCACCAAACCGGCAATGGCTTACAGCTCAGCCTTGCCCTTACGCCAGTAGCCCATGAACGCGACCTGCTTCCGGTCGATCCCGACGTCGCGCACCAGGTACCGCCGCATGTCCTTGATGACGCCTGCTTCGCCGGCAATCCAGGCGTAGAACGGCATGGCACCGGCGGGCATTCCGGGGTTCTTTGTGGCGGTGATGGCTGCGGTCTCCATCCTCGCGGGCGTTTCCCAGAGGATGTCCTGGTCCACGTCCACGTCCTCCGGTTCCGGGCCGGCCCCGCTGGCGGATGCCTTAATGCCCACCCAGCCGGGCTCGGGAACAGCGGCGCGGACGGCCTCCTGCAGGAGTTCGCCGTGCGGACGTGATCGGCCGATTGAGGCGCCGCGCGCCAGCCAGGTGATTTCGACGTCGGCGTCCGACTTCAGGTCCAGGAAGTCGCCGGCTTCCGGGACCTCAAGGAAGGCGTGCCCGCTCATGTAGGCCGGGAGGCTTTCCAGGATGGCGCTGATGGCCGGAACGGCGGTCTCGTCACCGGCGAGCAGCACGCGCTGGGCCAGGCCCGGACGCCATTCGATGCCGGAGTAGATCTCGGCGGTGACGCAGTGCGCGGCCCGGTTGTTGGGGCCGATGATGGTGAGGGCGTCCCCGGGTTTGGCGTTCAGGGCCCAGTTGGCGGCGGGACCGCCGTTGTCCTCGGCGTCGAAGTGCATCACGAAGTCCACGTCAATCTCGGGATAGACGGCGTCGAGGCGCTCCTGCCGCACGGTGTAGGTGCGCATGGAGCCGCGGGTTGCGGGATCCATGGCCAGCCATTCCCGGTACCAGCCGGACTGCCCCATCCGGAAGACCGGCAGCGGCAGCTGCGTGCCGTCTTCGGCAAGCGACGGGATCATCAGCTTCACGCGAAGGTCCAGGGTTCCTCCGTGGACACCGAAATCACGCAGGGAGTACCCGCCGAAGGTGATGCGGCGGAAGCTGGGGCTGAGCTCCTGGACGGCGGAGACGGTCACGTCGAAAGCCAGGGTCATGGGTTCGGTGGCCGGATGGTCTTTGACCGCCGAACTCGCACGGGCCGAATTCATACGGGCCGAACTCGCACGGGCCGAATTCGCACGTCGCGCCCGGGCCTCGCCCATGTCTGTTGCGTTGCTGTCAATTGCATTGCTGCTATCTGCCGTCATGGGACCAGCTCCAGGGTTGTGGTTTCGGCTTTGGGGAAATCGGTGTGGTGCCGGCCGAGCGGAATGATCAGCGGCGTGCCGGAAATAGGGTCGGGAAGAACCCGCGAGTCCAGGCCGAACACGTCGCGGACCAGGTCCTCGGTGACCACGTCGGTGGAGGTACCCTCGGCCACGATCCTGCCGCCCTTCATGGCGATGACGTGGTCTGCGTACCGGGCAGCAAGGTTCAGGTCGTGCAGGACGATGGCCACGGTGGTGCCGCGCTGCCGGTTCAGGTCGGTAACCAGGTCCAGGACCTCTACCTGGTGGGCCAGGTCCAGGTACGTGGTGGGCTCGTCGAGCAGCAGCACCTCCGTTTCCTGGGCCAGCGCCATCGCGATCCAGACGCGCTGGCGCTGCCCGCCGGAGAGTTCGTCGACGTTCCGCCCGGCGAGCTCCAGCGTTTCGGTGGCTTCCAGCGCGCGCTGCACCGCGGCGTCGTCGTCCGCTGACCAGCTGCGGAAGAAGCCCTGGCGAGGGTAGCGCCCGCGGCCCACGAGGTCCCTGACCAGGATGCCGTCCGGTGCTGTGGGGTGCTGCGGGAGCAGGCCCAGGATGCGGGCGAGTTCCTTGGCCGGGCGGGAATGGATGTCCTTGCCGTCCAGGGTCACGGTACCGCCGGCCGGCTTGAGGAGCCGGGACAGGCCGCGGAGGAGCGTGGATTTGCCGCAGGCGTTGGCGCCCACGATCATTGTCACTTTGCCCTCGGGAATCTCCGCGGTGAGGCCTTCCACGACGCGGCGCTGGTCGTACTGGAGGGTCAGGTCCTTGGCGTTGAGAACTGCCATGTCAGGCGTCCTTTCGGTTGGCTGTGACCAGGAGCCACAGCAGGAACGGGGCACCGAGGGCGCCGGTCACAACACCAACGGGAAGGACCGTTCCGTCCAGCAGCAGGGGGGCGATGTTGGCGGCGAAGTAGTCCGCGGCGAGGACAAGCAGGGCACCGACGAACGCGCCGGCCGGGAGGCTGGCCTTGCCGGTGAAGCGGCGGGCGATTGGGCTCGCCAGGAAGGCCACGAATGCCACCGGCCCGGCTGCTGCCGTGGCCACCGCGGCCAGGGCGACGGCGGTGGCCACGATGCCCAGCCGGGTGATGCCCACGCCGATGCCGAGTCCGGCGGCGGCGTCATCTCCGAGTTCAAGGATCCGGAGGGGGCCGGCGAGGAATGCGACGGCGGGCACCAGGACCACCAGCGCCAGGGCAAGGACCCCGGCGCGGTCCCAGCTGGTCGAGTTCAGCGATCCGTTCAGCCAGATCAGGGCTTCGGCCGCGGTGCGGATGTCGGTCCGCGTCATGAGGAAGTTGACCACGGCGTTCAGTGCCGCGGCGATGCCGATGCCTGCCAGGATGAGTCGGCTGCCGGCTGCGTTGCCTCGGTTGCCGCCGCCGGAGACGAGGGAACCGCTCCTGGAAATTGCGTAGATGACGACAGCCACGGCCATGGCCCCGCAGAGCGCAGCGCCCGAAACCGCCGCGCCGGACGCCCCGAAAACGACGAGCGCGGTGACCGCCGCCGCGCTGGCCCCGTAGCTGATGCCGATGACGTCGGGGCTGGCCAGCGGGTTGCGCAGCATGGTCTGGAACAGCGTGCCCGAGAGCCCGAAGGCAATGCCGATCATGGTGCCGATGACCGCCCGCGGCAGCTTGTTTTCCATCACGATGAAGCTGGCGCCGGGAATCTTCTCGCCGCCCGTGAGGTGCGCGGTAAGGATTTTGAAGAAATCAGGGATGGTGACGGTGTAGCTGCCCAGCAGGATGCTGACGGCGAGGAGCACCACAGCGGCGAACGCCAGGATTACGGTGCGGTTCAGGACGATCCGGCCCAAGCCGCGAGCGCGAACTGGCAGATAATGCCCTGCTGGCGCGGTTTTGAGGGCATTATCTGCCAGTTCGCGCCCTGCGGGGGCGTTGTCTCCCAGCCCGTGCCCAACGTTGGCCAGGTCTGCCTTGCTCACAGCCCGGCCCCCTTTCCGCGGCGGACCAGCCACACGAAGACAGGCGCACCCACGAGGGCCGTCATGATGCCCGCGGGGACTTCGCCGGGCAGCAGGATGACACGGCCCGCCACGTCCGAAAGCAGGAGCAGCGCCGGCGCCAGGACCAGTGAGAAGGGCAGGATCCAGCGGTAGTCCGGGCCGGTCAGGAAGCGGACGGCGTGCGGAACCACCAGGCCGACGAATCCGATCGGCCCGGCCAGCGCCGTGGCCGAGCCGCAGAGCAGCACGATGCCCAGTGCGGTGATGCCGCGGGCAAGGCCGACGCGCTGGCCCAGTCCCCGGGCGATGTCGTCCCCGAGGGCAAGGCTGTTCAGGATCCGTCCGGTGAAGAGGACAATCAGCGCCCCGGCGGCCAGGAACGGCAGCCCGGGCAGCACTACAGACCAGTCCCGGCCGGCGATCCCGCCGACCTGCCAGAAACGGAAGCGGTCCAGGGTGTCCTGGCTGGAGATCAGGATGACGTTCATCAGCGAGTACAGTCCGGCGCTCAGTGCCGCGCCGGCGAGGGCGAGTTTGACCGGCGTCGCCCCGTCCCGCCCCATGGAGGCGATCAGATAGACGACGACGGCGGCCACTGCGGAGCCAATGAACGCGAACCAGATATAGCCGGTCAGGGACGAAACGCCGAAAACGTAGATGCCGGTGACCACGGCGAGCGCAGCGCCCGCGTTGACGCCGATGATGCCGGGGTCTGCGAGCGGGTTGCGGGCCACGCCCTGCATGGCCGCGCCGGCGAGCCCCAGGGCGCCGCCGGCGACCAGTCCCAGCACGGTGCGGGGGATGCGGGCGTGGATGACGGCGTGGTTGCCGTCGGTGGGGTCGAACTGCGTGAGTGCCTGCCAGACGGTACCAAGGGGAACCCCGCGGGCACCGACAGCCAGGGACGCCGCACAGACCAGGACAAGCACGACGACGGCGGCCAGCAGCCAGGCAGCCTGCTTCGCGGCGGATTTCTTCCCGGTGCGGACCGAAGGTGCGCTGAGCGCACTGGCGGCGGGCGCCGTCGTCGTACTTTTCATCATGGAAAGGCCTTACTTCGCTGCGGCAGAGACTTTATCCGCTGCGCTGGCCAGCTGCGGCAGGAACGTGTCCAGCGACCACGGCAGGCTCAGCGGGGAGGAAGCGGAGACGGATAGCGTGAGCGTGTTGTCCGAGTCGGCAACCAGGGCGCCGCTCTTGATGGCCGGGATCTGGCCAAGCAGGGGGTCGGCCTTGATGGAGTCGGCGGTGGCCGCATCCGGCACCCAGGTCACGAAAATGTCCGACTTGAGCTCGTTGGCCTTTTCGGCGGACCACGGGATGAAGAATTCCTTGGAGCCCTTCGAGTTGTCCTCCACAACGGAGGCGAGCTTCATGCCGATTTCGCTGAGGAAGCGCGGACGGTTGTCGTTGGCGGTGTAGACGTTGACGCCGTCGCTCCTGTCCGGCTCCAGGTTGCCGTAGATGAAGGACTTTCCGGCGATCTGCGGGTACTTGGAGACCTTGTCCTTGATGGTGGCTTCAGTATCCGAAACCAGCTTGGTGGCCTCGGCTTCCTTGCCCAGGGCCTTGCCGATGATGGTGGTGGAGTCCTGCCAGGAGGTGCCGTAGGCGATCTCCGGGTGCGCCACGACCGGGGCGATTTCGCTGAGCTTCCTGTAGTCCTCCTCGGTCAGGCCGGAGTAGGCACCCAGGATGACGTCCGGGTTGAGCTTGGCGATCTCGGTGAAGTTAATGCCGTCAGCCTCGGAGAACTGGACGGGGGCCTTGTCCGAACCGAAGCCGGCGCCGAGCTTCTCCAGCGCGGCGTCCTTCCACGGGGTGGAGCCGTTGTCGTTGCCGCCCCATTCATTCTTGGGGACGCCCACGGGAACCACGCCGAGGGCGATGGCGACATCGTCGTTGACCCAGGAAATGGTGACCACGCGCTTGGGCTGTTCCTTGATGGTGGTCCCGCCGAAGACGTGCTGGATGGTCACCGGGAACTGCGAGCTGGCGGACTGGCTGGCTGCTGCGCTGCCGGAGCCGGATGCCGCCGGGCCGGTGGAGCATGCTGTGAGCGAGAGGGCAGCTGCGGCCAGGACGGCCGTTGCCTTGCCGGCTGTCTTGAGCAGCGTGCGGCGGGACGGGCCGGCGGCGACGCCGCTGTGGCCGGCTGCGAAGCCGCTGCCGGCGCCCGGGCCGGAGAAGAAGGGGGAAGTCACGGAACTCCTTAGGTGAATGATGCGAACCTAAGTAAGGTTAGCCTATCCTTCAATGAATTACGGAACGTTTGCGTAACGTAATTGCCTCGGTCATGCGTTGATTGCGGATCGATCGCGAGGGCCGCCGGGCAAAAGTGAGCCTTCACACCCAGAAATCTGTTGATGGCCCCGGGTGAACAATGGTTCACTCTTATAGAGAGTAAACGCGCGTTCACCCCTTGTGGCCGCCTCACGCCCAGAAGGCCCCCATGTCACAACCCCGCAGTAGATCCCTGTCCCCCGGCGCCATCACGGCCGTCCTCGCGCTGAGCGGAACCGTGGTGGCATTAATGCAGACCCTCGTGGTGCCGCTCCTTCCGGACTTTCCCAAGATCCTCGGAGTAACGGCCGACGACGCCTCCTGGCTGGTGACCGCCACCCTGCTCTCCAGCGCCGTGGCCACGCCCATCGTGTCCCGCAGCGCGGACATGTACGGCAAGCGCAAAATGATGGTGATGTGCCTCGCCATCATGGTGGCCGGCTCCATCGTCGCGGCAGTCGGGGGCAGCTTCCTCTGGCTCATCATCGGCCGGGCACTGCAGGGCTTCTCCTCGGCCCTGATTCCCGTCGGCATCAGCATCATGCGCGACGAACTGCCCAAGGAAAAAATGGGGTCCGCTGTCGCCCTCATGAGTGCCACGCTGGGCATCGGCAGCGCCCTGGGCCTTCCGCTGGCGGGGCTGCTCTATGAGGGCCTCGGCTGGGAGTCCATCTTCTGGGTCTCCGGCGCCGCGGGCACACTGCTGCTCGCCGCCGTCGTACTGGTGGTTCCCGAATCCAAAGTGCGCACGCCGGGCCGCTTCGACTACCTCGGCGCGGTGGTGCTCTCCGCAGCCCTGGCCGCCCTGCTCCTGGCCATCTCCAAGGGCGGCTCATGGGGCTGGAGCTCCGAGCCCGTGCTGCTGCTGTTCCTCGCCTCCGCGATCCTCCTGGCCATCTGGGTGCCCTACGAGCTGAAGGTCAGCCAGCCGATGGTGGACCTCCGGACCTCCGGCCGGCGCCCCGTCCTCCTGACCAACCTTGCCTCGCTGCTGGTGGGCTTCGCCATGTTCGCCAACATGCTGCTCACCACCCAGCAACTCCAGCTGCCCACGTCCACCGGCTACGGTTTCCAGCTGAACGTTATTACTGCGGGCCTGTGCATGGTCCCGTCCGGCCTGGCCATGGTGGTGTTTGCCCCCGTTTCCGGCGGGATCATCCGGCGGTTCGGCGGGAAGTCTGCGCTGATCTCGGGTGCCGCCGTCATGGTGGCGGGCTACGTGGCGCGCGTTTTCTTCTGGGACTCCATCGCCTGGGTAATCATCGGATCCACGGTGGTGAGCATCGGCACAGCCATTGCCTACGCCGCGATGCCCACCCTGATCATGGGCGCCGTGCCAATCACTGAAACGGCGTCCGCCAACGGACTCAACAGCCTGGTGCGGTCCATTGGAACCTCGACGTCGAGTGCGGCCGTCGCCGCCGTCCTCACCTCTGTGACCATCACCGTGGGCTCCGCCCGGCTGCCATCCTTCGAGGCGTTCAAGGACGTCTTCTGGATGGCGGCCCTGGCTTCCACCGCTTCCATGGTTGCCGCCGTGTTCATTCCGAGGGCCGCGACCGCCGCCAAGGCAGCAATCCCGGCTCCGCCCGCCACCGAACTGGTGGTACAGGGGCGCGTCCTGACTGCCGACCGCCGCCCGGTCACTCCCGCCGTCGTGACCGTCCTGCAGACCAGCGGCGAGCCCGTGGACTGGAGCCGGGTGGACAGCGACGGCAACTATTCGGTGGCCCTGCCCGGTGCGGGGAAGTACCTGATGGTGGCCAACGCCGCAGGCTGGGCGCCGATGGCCGAGGTCTTCGATTTCGACGGGCGGACCCTGCAGCAGAACTTCCACCTGGATGACCGCCTGGAGCTGGGTGGAACCGCAACAGTGGCTGGCGCCGCGCTGCCGGACGCCGTCATAACGCTGCTGCAGGCCTCCGGTGAACATGTGGCAACCACCCGGACCGGTGCCTCGGGCAGGTATTCGCTACCGCTTCCCCTCGCCGGGCGCTATATAGTGACCCTCCTGCACCCCGCGACCCATCAGGCCATGGCGCGGAAACTGGCCGTGGACAACCGATCGGTCACGGCGGACCTTGCCATGGACGCTCCGGCCGCACAAGACGTCACCGCCGGAAAGCTGGTGGACGCGTGAGCGCGGCGGCGGTTTCCAGCCGCGACGCGATCCTGGATTCGGCCGGGAGGCTGTTCGGCGAGCGCGGCTACCGCGGCGTGACGGTCCGCGACATCGCCTCGGACGCCGGGGTGTCCGCTGCCCTTGTGATGAAACTGTTCGGCTCCAAGGAGAAACTCTTCGCTGCCGCCAAGCCGGACGAATCGCTCCTGTCCGATCTCGACGTTCCCGCCGCCGAACTGGGAGGCACGCTGGTGTTCCGTGTACTGATGCGCCGGGAGCGCGGGCTCAAGGAACCCTGGGCCATGATCCCGTTCACCATCCAGGACTCCCCCACGCCCGACACCGCCCGCTCGGAAACGCGCGAACGGTATCTCGCCAGCATCGCCGGACTGATTGAGGACACGACGCCGGAGCGGCGTTACGCTTCCACCGTCGTCGCGCTCATGACCGGTTTCGGTGAGGCGGTGCGTACCCTCGGCATGTTCGATGGCTGGGACTTCGACGAACTGGTTGCCCACTACGGGGCGATCGTCCAGGCGCAGATCGACGCCTGCCAGGCACACCGCCCGTGACGCTCTCCCACCTTCTGCCGCCTTTCCCCCAAAGGCATTCCCCAACATCCCGTGTCC
Source organism: Arthrobacter sp. 24S4-2 (assembly GCF_005280255.1). Taxonomy (NCBI): domain Bacteria; kingdom Bacillati; phylum Actinomycetota; class Actinomycetes; order Micrococcales; family Micrococcaceae; genus Arthrobacter; species Arthrobacter sp. 24S4-2. Next base: position 5,311,737 of record NZ_CP040018.1, read on the forward strand.
GCGTTGCCGGGAGGGCCGGGATTTGGGAGGATGGCTGGGCGGGCCGCTGGCGCCCGGCCATAAGGCGATTCGGATCGAATCGGCCGGTAACGAGGGGATGAGCATGCTGAAGACCGTTGAGGTCATCGCAGCCGTGGGAAGCGGGGCGGCCGCAATGGCCTGCTTTGCGTCCGCCGCGACGTCAGCCTTCCCCCGCCGGATCAGCTTCTAGCCGTCCCAAAGTGCAATGCCCAGGGCTGGGCTTCCTTTAGAGTGCGTGGATTCTGCTGACACCAACCGTCATTTCCCCTAAGGAACCACACGACTTCGAAAGCTCACAGCCATGCAAAAAATCACTGCCCGGCAGATCCGTTCATCCTTCGTAAATGCCAGCCGTTCCGAGGCAGCAAAGATGTCCTTGCCCCGCGACTTCGACACCCTGGACTGGGACAGCCTGGACTTCCTCGGGTGGCGGGACCACAAGATGCCGCTCCGCGGGTATCTCGTTCTGCCTGGCCAGGGAGGCCTCACGGGGATCATGCTCCGTGCCCCTGAAGGCGGAGCAAAGAAAAGCCGTTCCGTGCTCTGCGAGCTCTGCCGCGACGTGTTCTCCAAAGATGACGTGCTGATGTGGGTTGCCAAACGCGCCGGACAGTCCGGCAGGGACGGCAACACCGTGGGGACGCTTATCTGCGCCGATTTCCTCTGCTGCGGCAACGTCCGCGTGGAGCCACCGGCCAACGAGATCAACCCGGACCCGGCCGCCGTCGTACTTCGACAGATTGACGGGCTGAAAGCCCGGACCGGCCTGTTCCTGGACCGGGTTCAGGGACGCTAGCGTCGCACGCACTTCCGCCTCAGCCGCGGACGCTCCCTCACCCCCCGTGGGAGAGCGTCCGTGGAAACCCTGCGAAAAGTGAGAGAGCGTCGGCCGATTCGCTGCAGGAAGTGAGAGAGCGTCCTGATGGGCGGGCCGGGTTATGCGCGCGGGGGTTAGCGGAGGACGATGTCCACCGGGTTCGCCTCGGACCTCCACTGGCCCTCGGAACCGGCCCTCGGGCCGATCACCGGGGCCGTGAGCACACCGGAGCGGTTGGTCCGCTTGTCCCGGAGGATTTCCGTCACGGAACCGAGGTGCCGGGACAGGTCGATCACGTTTTCCGGGGCGGCCAGGAGCAGCTGGAAGCCGAATTCGTGCAGCGCCTTGATGCCCGCGCCGGCGAATTCCTCCGAGGCCAGGACAAACGCCTCGTCCATCATCACGGTGCCGTACGTGGTGAAGCCCTGCTCCGCGATGCCCAGCTGGTAGCTGAGCGCAGCCGCCATGATGAACGCCGTGAAGCGCTGCCGCTCGCCGCCGGACATGGAGCCCGTGTCCGCGTGCATGAACACGTCGGTCCGCTTGCCGCCGCGGGAACCTAGCACTTCGCGGTGCTCCTTGCACTGTATAAACAGGTGCCCGCGAACGTCCAGCACCTCGGCGCGCCAACGCCGGTCTTCCGGCGTCTGCGACCCCAGACGCTTCACGAGCGTTTCCAGGGACTTGTAACGGTTGGTGAGCTCGGCGTCGTCGTCCGTCTCCGAAGCCGCTGCCGACGCCGAGCGCGAGGGCCGCGTGTGCCGTGTCCTCAACGCGTTCTGGATGGCGTCCTTGAACTGCTTCGCCGTGGGCGGCAGGGTCTGCTTGATGTCCAGTTCCAGGAAGCTGCCCTCATGGAAATTGACCTCGGACAGGATCCCGTTCAGCGGCAGGATGCGGCTGGTGATGGACCGGCGTTCCTCGTCCAACAGGTGCAGCAGCGTGCTGAACGATTCGTGCGTGCGCTGGTTGAAGAACTGCCGGAACTCGGCCTCCTGCGCGGGCAGGCCGTCACTGACAATCGCGTGGTACCGGGCTTCGAACTCGCCGGCGGCGCCGATGGACGTGCCGTGGTCCGCCGAAATCGCCGTGCCCCATTCCCGGACGAAGCCCTCGAACATGCGGGTGAGCCGCTCTGACGTAGCCTGCCCGCGGGACTCCGCGGCGTGCAGTTCGGCAAGGAGCCGGGTCCGGACCTGGTTGGCCAGGTTGTCCAGCTCATGCATCTCGGTGACGTCGTCGAAACCGGCGAAGTACGGTTCCAGCGCCGTGACGGTGGAGTCCGACGACGGCGCCTGGCGAAGGCGGGTGCGTGCGGCTTCCAGCAGCGAATCCCCTGCGGTGAGCTGCTGGTCCAGCGCCTTGTACTCGCTCTGCAGGACGGCTGCAGCCTCGGTGCTGGACTGGTGCTTCTGCCGCGTCGCCTCGATGTTGGCCCGCAGCGGTTCCAGGTCCGCCTGCGCTGCAAGGGCATCCTTGAGGCGCTGCTCGATTTTCCCGAGCTCGTCCTGCGCCACGGCCGCGGAAACCTGCTCCCACGGCCGGTGGTCCTCGGCGATCCGGCGCAGGGCATCCAGCTGCCGGGTCATTCCCTGGTGCGACTCTTCGCGGCTTCGCGCAAGTTCGGCGGCCTTGGCCAGTTCCTGCTGCAGGTCTTCCACCTGCGCGGCCACAAGCTCAAGTTTCGAGGCGTTGTCGAAGCCGAGGACGTAATCCTGCCTGCCGGTGAAGCGGTCGTCCTTCTCCACCGTGTGGCGGTTGCGCTTAACCACGCCGCCCAGGCTGAGGCCCTTGTCCAGCCCGGCGAGCTCGTCCGGGTCCTCGACGCACGGATAGGCGAAGTCGACGGCGATCCGCTCACGGATCCACTGCCCGGCGTCGGCCACCGGCCCAATGGTGAGAATGTCCAGCTTGGTCAGCAGCTCGCCGTCGGCCACGTCCTCCACGGCCAGCGCGCCGCCCACGAGCGGCTTGGACACGTCAACGGCGCGGAGTGCACCGCGGACAGAGTGGCCGTTGAGGTAGCGGGTGACGGCGGCGAAGTGTTCGCCGGGAACCAGCAGCGTGGTGGCCAGGTTCCGCAACGCCCGCTCGGCGGCCGGCCGCCACTGTTCTTCCCCTTCGGCGAGGTCGATGAGCTCGCCGCCGAACGGCATCTGTTCTTCGGGCACCCCGGTTGCCGAGGCGATCGCTGCCCGGTTTTCAATGCTCGACGGCGGCAACAGGGACTTGCGTGTCTTCAGCGACACGAGCTCCTGCTGGGCCGCCGCGAGTTCACGTTTCTTGGTGGCATGACCGTCGAAGGCCTCGAAGCGCAGCTCCTTGAGGGTCTCCGAATCGTCCTGCAGTTCGGCCGAGCGGTCTGCTGCGTGCGTGTGGGCCTGCTCCCAGCCCTCGGAGGTCCATTCGAGGGCCAGGCCGGCGTCGGCCAAGGCCCGGCGTGCGGCCTCTTCGACCTGCTGGCGGAGCTTGAGCCCCACACGGGCGTTTTCCAGCGACTGCTCGATCGCCGAGATCGCGTTGCCGCCCTGGTTGTTGTAGTCCGCCTCGAGCTGGCGCAGTTCCTTGGCCAGCCCGTCACGGATACCGCGCTCGGCGCCGAGCTCCTTGGCCTTTGCCTGGGCGAGTTCCTTGTAACGGACCAGGGTCTTCTCGTGAACCGTTACCGCGAGCTGCTGCTTGTAAGCATCGAACTCTTCGCCGGCCAGTTCGCGCAGCCGGTTGGCGTCCAGCAGTGACTGCGCATATTCCTTGTTCAGCGCGGGCACCGGCGCGAGCTGGTCGCGCTGCTGGCGGACATCCTCCAGCCGCTGCCGAATGGACATCAGGTTGCTGAATTCCTCGACGACGTCGTCCGCCGCCGCCAGCGTGGCCGGTGCATCGAGGACCTGGTCACGGAAGAACGTGTTGACGCTGCCGCCCAGCCCTTTGCCGGCCTGGATCACGCGAAGCAGCGGCAGGGCCTGGTCCGAGTTGATGCCCAACAGCCGGCGGAACCGCTCGGCGAACGCCTTGTGCACATCGAAGACCTGCGCGTCCGGGAAGATCGCGTCCAGCGCGGCCTTGGTGAAGCGCTTCTCCGCGATGCCCTCGATCGCGGCAAGGTCCAGCGGCTTGTTGTCGATCAGGTAATAGCGCCCGACGCTCGACTCCGTGCCGTTCTTCGGCAGGTCGAAAAGCGCCGACACCGTCACCTTTGTGCCCGCTGCGTTATCGAACGTCAGGGCGACGGCGGACCAGGTGGCACCGGGCCGCTGGAAGGCACTGGCCGAACCCTCGCCCACGGCCTTGTCGCCCACCTTGCCGCGCATATACGTGAACGTGGTCCGCTTGTCCTCCACAGCACCGGAGCGCTGCGCGGCGGCCTCGTTGGAACGCGGCCGGGCGTCGAACACGCGCAGCATCGCGTCGAACAGCGTGGACTTGCCGACGCCCGAGTTGCCGGTCAGCAGCGTGCCGTTGCGGTCCACGTGCATCGTGTGGGCGCCATGGAACGTGCCCCAGTTGACCACCTGAACCAGCGCGAGCCGCATCTGGCCGGGGTTGGTCAGCTCGCCCATCGGCAGCATGGTTGCGATGCTCACTTGGCTGCCTCCGCTTCGTCAGTGTGGTTGCCTTCCGCGACCCCACCGGCCACATGCTCTGCATGCTCGCTCGTTCCTCGCTTAGACGCATGCTGCCGCATGTCCCCGGCGCGGCCGCTGTCTTCAGCGCTCAGGGGCGACGACGCCGGTGCCGCCCAGGGAGTGGCGCCCGGCTCAGGGGCGGTGGCGGCATCGGCGTCGTCGTCTGCCTCTTGGTCATCCGAGCTAGCGGGGTTCTCGCCGTCGAGCTCTATCAGGGCTTCCGTACCTGTGGGGTCTGCCGTGGCTGCTACCAGCGCCTCGATCTGGGCCGGGATGTCGCCGATGTTTTCGAAGGGGAGGGCCAGCGGGAGGGCGTTGGAGATGGTGTAGACGTCGTCGAGGCCCGTGGTGATGAGGAGCTGGCGGGCCAGGAGCTTGGTGATCGCGCGGTTGACGACGTCGGAGTCCCGCAGCGCGTCCTGCTGGCCGGACGGCTGGTAGTGGGCCACCAGTTCGGCGATTTCCTCTTTCGTGATGGTCGGATCCGTCTGGGCCGTGACGTGGCGGTCCAGCAGGAGCCTCAGGCGCAGCAGCACGATGGTCTCCACCCGGCTGAGCGCACGCTGCTGGCGCAGGATGCTGGAGCGGGTGCTGCCGCCGATGGCTTCCGGGTCAACCGGGCGCAGCACGGCAACCTTGCGCTCGTGGTCCAGCTGGAGCGTCAGGAACAGCTCGGACAGGCGGCTGCGCAGGATCAGCTGGTGGTCCAGCAGCGTGGTCCACAGTTTCTCGTCCCGTCCGCCGTCGACGTACGGACCCTTCAGCAGCTTCACGAGAGCCTGCCGGACCTTCATCGGGAGGACGCCGGTGTCCCCCGGGAACAGCGCAGCGCCGTCAACGAAGGTGTCCCGGGGGGTGACCAAAAAGGGGTCGGCGTGGGTGTGTGCGGGCGCCGGGGGGCTTCCTGGCTGTCCGCTTCCGCGGTGTCCGCTTCCTGGGTGTCACCGTCAACGGCAGCTTCCGCCGCTGCGCTTGTGGCGTTAATAACGTCAGTCATCGTCAGTCCTTCTTGAGGGTGACCACCGGCAGGAAGGCCTGGCGGGTGGTTCCGTCTATCTGTTCGAAGTCGATGGCATCCCAGCCGGCGCGGTCAAAGCCGGCACCATCGTGCAGTGCGTGCGACAGCAGGGCGCGGATGGAGTTGATATGGCGTTCCTCGGGCGGAAGCTGCTTCCACGCCTCCGTCAGGGTGGCAGCTCCGGCGAGCGCGGCGCGGATGGCGGCCGGCTTGGCCTTGCCCGTGCGCGGTGCGCGCACCCGGTCGGAGTCGCTGAAGGCGATGGGGTCCGCAAGTTTGGGCGGCGCCGCGAACTCATCGGGGTCGAAGAGTTTGACCATGGACAGGGACTCGAAGCCGGCGTTGAACAGCACCGGACCAGCCACCAGGCCCGGGCGTTCGCGCTCGTAGGGCAGGGAACGGATCGCCTGTTCAGCCTCGCGGAGCACCTTGCGGAGCCGCACTGACTGGCGGAAATCGTCACTCTGGATATAGGTGTTGAGGCTCTCGCTGAGCTTGCCGTAGATCCGCTGGATCTGGCTGTGCTGGGTGCGGAGTTCGGCCACCAGGTTCTTAAGCGTTTCGCGGTCCTCGTGGCTGAGGTCGTCCGCGAACTGCCGGCTGAGCACCTCGCCGATCGCGGACCGGAAGCGCAGCTGCTGCTGCGGGTCCTCCAGGAAGGCCGTGAATGACCGGAACGTCCGGCCCTCGGGACTCTGCCGAAGCCGTTTGTCCGCCTCGAGCACCTGCGCCATGGTGGCGCCCTTGCTTAAGGATTCCTCGATGATCTGGTTGCGGAGCTCGCCCACCAGCTCCTCGATCCGGTCACGCATCTTCTTGTAGTCCGCAGGCAGGCTGGCCGCGAGGTCCAGGATGTTTCCGGCGGCCTCCACAGCTTCGTCGTCGTCCAGGAGCCCGTCGAAGTCGCCGGAGCTGATGTCCTGGATGAGCTGCTGCCGTTCCTCGATCTCGTCCTCGAGGGACTCCAGCCGGGCGGTCTGGTCCGGGTTGGTCTCATTGGCGAGTTTTTCGACGTCGCCCAGCAGCGTCCCCAGCCGGGAACCGTTCAGGGTGGAGCGGTCGCTGGAGAGGCTGTCCAGGAACGCGAGGACACGGGCCGCCGGCTCGGTGACTTCGTAGACAATCTGCCCTGACTGGTTACGGCGGGTCAGGAAGTTCTTCCGGGTCCACTCGTCGCCAAAGGACTTTCCGTTGGCGCTGCCGCCCAGTCCCGGGTCCTGGCGGCGGAGCTGCTCCAGCAAGGCGTCGACGTCGGCGTGGAACTCTTCCAGCGGAAGCTGCGGACGGGTTCGGGTGAAAGAAGCCTGCAGGACGGCAATGACCCATGGTGCTGACCGGGTGAGCGCCCATGCAGGCCCCTTGGTGAGGAGTTCGAGGTCCCGGAGCCGGGCGCTGATCGCGTCCGCGGAGGACGGGGCGGAGCGGGACACACACTCTCCTTCAGCTGCCTCGAGACTCGTCGGGCAGCGGAAAACCCGAAAACTGCCAACTACAAGGTTAACGCAGTGGGCCGCCCGGCTGGCCCGGCGGCTGTGCCGGCCACCCCCTGCACCCCCGCCCGGGCCGTCCCGCGCCTCCCTTGGCAGGCGCGGGCCGCGAATTACTGTTACGCGTGTTACGGGTGGGGTTTCAGTGACCGCGCCGTGACCTACGGCCCGGTAGCATTTCGATCCCGTATCAACGCCCCCCGCCACGGCGTCGGACTCTGGTTGACGGGCGTGCCGCGCCCTACGCTCGTGCTACTTGATCCAACCAGGCAATGACGCAGGGGGAAACCATGCAGTTCGATCTCAGCGCAGTAGAGACAGGCACTTTCGTGTTCATCGGAACGCTCGTGTTTGGCCTGCTGATCGTGGGTTTCATGATGTCAGCCGCTTTCGTGGCGATGGTGATGGTGGGGGTGGGCCGCTTTGCCTGGTTCGTCATCGCCGGCGCCCTATTGGGGTTGGTCCACGGCATCAACCACCTGTGGGACCGGCTGGTGCACCACGCCTCAACCGTGGAACTCCCGGGCGACTTTCAGGGCCAGCCAGCCCCTAGCACGGGAACCTACCCGCGGGTAGCATTGAGGGACAGCTGAAGGGTTCTCCACCCGAGGCGGACCCAGGGCTCGAACCGGCCACCCCGGTTAGAGGAGATGCCCCGTGAGCTCTGCCACTGACAGTCCAGCCGCCGACGTTCCTGTCGCACCCGAACAGATCGGTCCCGGTGCCACCGAGGCGGACGCCCGCGCCATCACCGAGGCCGCCCGTGAAACCGCCTGGGACAGGCCCAGCTTCGCCAAGGGGCTGTACCTGGGCAACTTCGACCTCTCACTGATCCATCCCTGGCCCGAGGCCAAAACGGAGGACGTGGAACGCGGCGACGAGTTCATGACCCGCCTCACCGCCTACTGCAGGACCATGTCCGGCCGCGTAATCGAGCGCAACGCAAAAATCCCCGACGAATACCTCGCGGGCCTGGCAGACCTGGGTGTCTTCGGGATGAAGATCCCTCGCGAATACGGCGGCCTGGGACTGTCCCTGGTGTATTACGGCCGGGCCCTGGCGCTGCTGGGCTCGGTGCATCCGAGCCTTGGCGCGCTGCTGTCCGCGCATCAGTCCATCGGCGTGCCGGAGCCCGTGAAAGTGTTCGGCACTCCGGAACAGAAACAGGAGTACCTGCCCCGCTGTGCGGCCGGCGCCATCACGGCGTTCCTACTGACAGAGCCCGACGTCGGCAGCGACCCCGCGCGGATGGGCAGCACAGCTGTTCCCACGGACGACGGCGACGCGTACATCCTCGACGGCGTGAAACTCTGGACCACCAACGGCGTAATAGCCGAATTGGTAGTAGTGATGGCTGTGGTTCCGGGACACACCGATTCCGACGGCACCGTCCACAAAGGCGGCATCAGCGCATTCGTGGTGGAAATGGACTCCCCCGGCATCACGGTGGAAAACCGCAACGCCTTTATGGGGCTGCGCGGCATCGAAAACGGCGTGACCCGTTTCCACCAGGTGCGGGTTCCCGCGGCCAACCGGCTGGGCCGCGAGGGCCAGGGCCTGAAAATCGCCCTCACCACCCTCAACACCGGACGGCTTTCCATTCCGGCGCTCTGCGTGGCATCCGGTCGGTGGAGCCTGAAGATCGCCCGTGAATGGTCCAATGCGCGCACCCAGTGGGGCCGGCCGGTGGGGAAGCACGAGGCCGTGGGCAAGAAGATCGCGTTCATCGCGGCGAGCGCGTTTGCCCTGGACGCCGTGTTCGAGCTGTCCGCAGAAATGGCCGACGCCGGCCAGAAGGACGTCCGGATCGAGGCCGCCCTGGCCAAACTCTGGTCCACCGAGATCAGCTGCCGGATCGCGGACGAACTGGTGCAGATCCGCGGTGGCCGCGGCTTCGAGACCGCTGATTCACTGGAGGCCCGCGGCGAGCGTGCTGTCCCGGCGGAACAGCAGCTCCGTGACCTCCGCATCAACCGGATCTTCGAGGGTTCCTCGGAGATCATGAAACTGCTAATTGCCCGGGAGGCCGTGGACGCCCACCTCGCGGCCGCCGGGGACCTTGCCTCCGCGGATGCCAGCCTGTCCGACAAGGCGAGGGCTGCCGTCGGCGCCTCAGGTTTCTACGCGAAGTGGCTGCCCAGGCTGGTGGCGGGCGCCGGCATGGACCCGCGCTCCTACACCGAGTTCGGCAGGCTGGCCAAGCAACTGCGGTTCGTGGAGCGATCCTCGCGGCGGCTTGCCCGGCAGACCTTTTACGGAATGGGCCGCTGGCAGGCCAAACTCGAGCACAAGCAGGCGTTCCTTGGGCGGATCGTGGACATCGGCGCCGAGCTGTTTGCCATGGCGGCATGCTGTTCGCGGGCCGAGGGGATGCTGCACACCGCACCCGAACGCGCCGCAACGGCCTACGAACTCGCCGAGGCGTACTGCGAACAGGCGCGGGTGCGGGTTGACGAGTATTTCGACCAGCTGTGGCGGAACACGGACGACGCCGACCGCGAGCTCACGGAAAAGGTCCTCGCCGGGGACTACACCTGGCTGGAGGCCGGAGTCCTGGACCAGTCCGAAGGCACCGGGCCGTGGATCGCCGATGCCTCTCCCCGGGCATCCACCAAGGAGAACCTGCATCGCAAATACCGCTGATTCACGCTGATTTTCGCCCCGTCCGGGATACTAAGCATCCTTGCTACCACCTGCGTGCCGTGGTTAGGTGGAGAGGAGGCCACCATGCAGGTCCGCATAACGGCAGCCGGGGTCCAACAATGGGACCGGTTCTAGCGATGAAAGCGAGAACGCCTGATGAGCAGCACAGCAGGGTCCAACGACAGACCGACGCGCCGAGGCGCCCGCGCCGAGGACACCGGCCGCATTGATGCGAGCGGCACCGATGCCGGCACCGGCACGAGCCGCGTCGAAAACAGCAACGTTGAAGACAGCAACGTTGAAGACAGGCTGGAGGGCCGGCGCCGCTACGCTGACGGCCCTGAGGCGAGCCGGAACTACGACGCCGGCACCGGCTACAGCGACGATACCCGCGCCTACGCAGTGTCCCCCGCCGCCGAGACCGCCATGGTCGCTGACCCGAATGCCGCCACCCGTGAGACTGTAGCGGCGCGCGAAAGAGAGCAATTCGGCGGAATCAAAATTGGTTCGGCCTTCTTTGGCTGGCTGGCCGCGACGGGAATGTCCGTATTGCTGACCGCACTGGTGGCCGCCGCGGGAACAGCGGTGGGGCTTGCCACCAGCACGGACGTCAACGAGGCCGTGAACCAGGCCTCCTCCAACCAGACCGTGGGGCTGGTGGGCGTCATCGTGCTGCTGGCCATCCTGTTCGTCGCGTACTACTGCGGGGGCTACGTGGCAGGCCGCATGGCCCGCTTCAACGGCCTCAAGCAGGGTTTCATGGTGTGGGTCTGGGCCCTCATCTTCGCGGTGCTGGTGGCGCTGCTGGCCATGATCGCCGGCGAGCGCTTCAACATCCTGGCCAACCTGAACAGCTTCCCGCGCATCCCCGTCAACGAGGGACAGCTGACCACCACCGGCATTATCGCCGCCGTCGTAGTGGCCGTGGTGGCGCTGATCGGCGCCGTGCTGGGCGGACTGGCCGGCATGCACTTCCACCGCAAGGTGGACCGCGCCGGCTTCACCCCCGTGGAAGTTGAGGAGTAAGGCTAAGCCCGAACGCCAGCGCTGAACGGCCAACGCCGGGCGGCCTTCACGGCTAAAGCATCACCGCGTCGAGGTAGTACCAGCGCCGGTCCACGCGCAGGAACCGGCTGGTCTCGTTGTGGACGCCATGCTCGCCGTCGTGGCGGAAGTGGGCTTTGAACTCCACGGTCCCTTCGGAGTCCAGCGGACCGCCGCGGCCTGTGGACACAATATCCAGCCGGCGCCACTGCATGGCCGGATCCAGTTCAAGTTCGCCTGGCCGGGTTTCCGGGTGCCAGGTGCGGAGCAGGTAGGCGGCGTTACCGACCACGAACGCGCTGTACCGCGACCGCATCAGCTGCCCAGCCGTCGGGGCCTCGGCTTTCCCGCTGTGGAACCGGCCGCAGCAGTCCGCGTACTGCTCACCGGACAGGCACGGGCAGTTTCCGCGGAACTCCGGCGAACGGGCTTCCCGGACCTCACCATTAATTTCGGCTCGGGGATTTTCAGGCAGGGACTGCGACACGGAGGGTCCTTTCGGGGAGGCCGGGCGAGGGGCCAACTTGACTGGTTCCGACTATATGCGCAGCCGGACGGCACCCGCTTTGTCATATCGGATAACAGCTTCGACACAACCGGGCAGCAGACCCGCGATGCGGGCGTGTTGTCCCGCAAAAGTCCGTATTGTTAAGGGGTGCCATTGCCGGGTGATTGTTGCCGGCAGGCAGGTGCAGCAGGCTGTGAGGAGAGGTAAATGGAAGATCCCACCACCATTGCCCTGAACCTGACCTTTTTTGGCACCCTCGGTGTGGCCTTCGTCATGTTCATCGGACTGTTCCTGGTTTTTGTGGCCACGCTGGTGATTGCGGGCCTGGGCCGGCTGGTGGGCGTCCTGGTGATGGCACCGTTCGGCCGTCGGCCTCCATCGGCCGCGGGTGTCCGAACGCTGCGCCCACTGAAGGCGGCTGCCGGCCAGGACACCGCGTACGACGGCGCCACGGGCCTTGCGCCGGAACCGGAAGCGTCCGCCGACGCGCCACGCCGGACGCCCGGCCTGAAGACATTCCTTGCCAAGGGCCCGCTCTTGACTAAGGGGCGTGCTAAGACTGAGCGCCCGCCACTCGGCCTTCCGCACCGGGAACCACACATCCTGTCCGAGGACTGGGCCGCAGCGGTTGCCCAGGCGGACGCCCGTGCCGAAGCAAGGGCGAGGGCCGAGGTGGCGCCTGAGGTGAAGGTCACCGTCCGTGATCTTCCCAGCCCCGATGCTCCGGTGGAAGAGGTTAGGGCGGTGGCTCCCCTCGTGGAGTCCGCGACGGACCAGCATGCCATTGTGAACGCAATACCGCGCGCCTTCGAGAAACCTCCCGGCCCCGGACGCATGGCCATGCTGGAAACAGGTTCCCTGGTTTCGCTGGCCGGCCACCCGGCCGCCTTGAAAGGCACCCTCCCGGTGGAGCGCCGCCGCGCCGGCTAACGAGGCCGCCCGCGTCAACCGAGCGCCGCCAAGTCCGGTTTTCAAGTCGTCATTGGCGCGCCCTTCGTTACCCCGGACTACGGAAAGCTAAGAAGTGCTTCTCCTGCGTCCTGCGCCCGGCTGATTCTGTGTAGCCTCGTGACGATCCACAGCAATCAGCGTGGGAATCAAACGTGAGGAAACCGGGATGAGCCTCAACCAGCTACGGGTGTTCGGGCGCAGCGGGACGCTGATCAGCCCGCTCACATTGGGCACCATGAATTTCGGCGAAGGCGCGCCTGCAGGTTCGGCCGCAACAGGCGGCGCCTCAAAGGGCTACGCTCCCACCAGCGCGGACGATAGCATCCGCATCATCAATGCGGCACTGGACGCCGGCATCACTGCAGTGGACACGGCGGACGTCTATTCGCAGGGGCAGAGCGAACTGGTGGTGGGCCGTGCCCTGAAGGGCCGCCGCGACGACGTCTTCATCGCCACCAAATTCCACGGCCAGATGAGCGCCAACCCCGCCCACTCGGGCAACTCCAGGCGCTGGATCATGCAGGCCGTCGAGGGCAGCCTCCGCCGCCTGCAGACAGACCGGATCGACCTCTACCAGGCACACCGGCCCGACTACAATACGGACGTCCTCGAGACCATCACGGCCCTCAACGACCTCATCCGCCAAGGCAAGATTCTCTACTACGGGACGTCCGTCTTCACCCCGGCGCAACTGGTCGAAGCGCAATGGCTGGCCACCACCAACCACCTCATCCCGCCCGTCGCCAACCAGGTCCCCTATTCGATGCTGGTCCGCGGCACCGAGCGCGACGTTCTTCCCATCGCCCAGCAATACGGCCTGGGCGTTCTGGCCTACGGCCCGTTGGCGGGCGGCTGGCTGTCCGGAAGCTTCGTCCTGGACGCCGGAAAGCCGCCAACACGGGTGCACTCCCTGCCCGGCCGTTACGACATTTCCGGTCCTGCCAGCGAGCGCAAGCTGCTCGCTGCAGATTCCCTGGCCAGACTGGCGGACAAGCTGGAACTTCCGCTGGTGGACCTGGCAGTCGGCTTCGCGCTGAACCATCCAGCCGTCAGCAGCGTGATCGTTGGCCCGCGGAGTGAGGAGCACCTGCGCGCCTACCTCAAAGCCGCGGACACAGTGCTGGACGAATCCGTACTGGATGCCATCGACGAACTGGTGCCCCCTGGCACCAACTTCTTGGAACGGGACGCCGGCGCCGTGGTGCCATCGTTGGAGTATGCGGAGCTTCGCCGAAGGTAGCCTGGGGGAAAGCCCTTACCCTGAGCAACCAAGTGGGCTACGGTGAAAACCATGGAATTCAGATACCTCGGCAACAGCGGCTTCAAGATCTCGGAAATCACTTTCGGCAACTGGCTCACGCACGGCTCCCAGGTGGAGAACGATGTGGCCACCCAGTGCGTGCGGGCGGCACTGGACGCGGGAATCAGCACGTTCGACACCGCCGACGTTTACGCCAACACGGCGGCGGAAAAGGTACTGGGCGAAGCCTTGAAGGACGAGCGCCGTGAGTCCCTGGAGATTTTCACCAAGGTGTTCGGCCCCACCGGGCCCAAGGGCCACAACGATGTGGGCCTGTCCCGCAAGCACGTCATGGAGTCCATCAACGGTTCCCTGACGCGCCTCCAGACCGACTACGTGGACCTCTACCAGGCCCACCGCTATGACTACGAGACACCGCTGGAAGAGACCATGCAGGCGTTCGCGGACATTGTCCGGCAGGGCAAGGCCCTGTACATCGGCGTCAGCGAATGGACGGCCGACCAGATCAGGGACGGCCACGCACTGGCCAAGGACCTGGGGTTCCAGCTGATCTCCAACCAGCCGCAGTACTCCATGCTGTGGCGGGTCATCGAAGCCGAAGTGGTCCCGACATCCGAAGAGCTTGGCCTGTCCCAGATCGTCTGGTCCCCCATGGCCCAGGGCGTGTTGAGCGGCAAGTACCGGCCGGGGAAACCGGCCCCGGAGGGAAGCCGCGCCACGGACACCAAGGGCGGCGCCCGGATGATCGAACGCTGGATGTCCGACGAGGTCCTGAGCGGAGTGCAGCAGCTCAAGCCGATCGCGGAGGAGGCCGGGCTCACCATGGCCCAGCTGAGCATCGCGTGGGTGCTGCAGAACAAGAACGTTGCCTCGGCAATCATGGGCGCGTCCCGCCCTGAACAGATAGCCGGCAACGTGGCGGCCGCCGGCGTCAAGCTGGACCAGGCCATTATGGACAAGATCGATGGCGCCATCGGGTCCCTGGCCGAACGGGACCCGGCCCAGACCAAGTCGCCCGCGTCCCGGGAGGCCTAGCCGTGGCGGCCGGGGAAGCAGCGGCGGACACGGGGACGGCTCCACCGACGGTCGGGGACCTGCCCGATCTGGCCGTCACCGGCTCCACGGGGCAGCTCGGCGGACTCGTCGCCAGGATCCTCGCCGACGCCGGGCTGCCGCAGCGGCTGCTGGTGCGCGACGCCGCCAGGGCGCCTGGCCTTCCGGGCGGGGTTCCGGTGGTCTCGACTTATGCGGACCCTGTGCTGGCGAAGGCCTCCCTGGCGGGCGTGAAAACGCTTCTTATGGTCTCCGCCGCGGAGGCAGAGGACCGGCTCCAGACGCATTTCGCGTTCGTTGACGCGGCCGCCGCGGCCGGGGTTGAGCACGTGGTGTACACGTCCTTCTTCGGCGCGTCCGCAGACTGCACGTTCACGCTGGGCAGGGATCATTACGCCACCGAGGAGCGCATCAAGGCCTCCGGGATGAGGTACACGTTGCTGCGGGACAACTTCTACCTCGACTTCCTGCCGCTGCTCACCGGAGACGACGGCGTCATCCGCGGCCCGGCGGGCGACGGCGTCATGGCTGCCGTGACCCGCGGGGACATCGCCCGGTGCGCCGCGGCCGTGCTGCGCGATCCGGCCGTGCACGTGGGCCGCACCTACAACCTGACCGGGCCGGAGGACATTTCCCTACAGCGGGCCGCGGAGCTTCTCACTGCGGGCACCGGACGGACCGTCTCTTTCCACCACGAAACCGTGGAGGAGGCCTACGCCTCCCGGGCGTCCTACGGCGCACCAGCCTGGCAGGTGGACGCCTGGGTGAGCACATACACGGCCATAGCGCGCGGCGAACTGTCCGGACCGACGTCGGACGTTCATGGCCTCACGGGC
Source organism: Arthrobacter sp. 24S4-2 (assembly GCF_005280255.1). Lineage (NCBI taxonomy): Bacteria > Bacillati > Actinomycetota > Actinomycetes > Micrococcales > Micrococcaceae > Arthrobacter > Arthrobacter sp. 24S4-2. The sequence continues at coordinate 5,327,002 of NZ_CP040018.1, forward strand.
AGGGAACCGCACGGGCTGGCGGACTTCCTGAAGGAGGCGCACCGCCTCTAGCCGCGAGGCCGCGGAGGTGGTCTTGACGGGCCGGTGGAGGCGGGCGTAAACCTGTGAACACGGGCAAGCTCCCGACGCAGAAACCGCACACCCAGAAACCGGCCCTACCCAGAATCGCAGTGCCATGACGAAGCAGATTTCCCGGCGCCGCCAAGCCGTACAGCCCACGGCGCATGCCGGACAACCCACCCACGGGCCGATCACCGCAGAAGAATTGCAGCTTGCGGTCAGGAACCATTCGATGCCGCTGGAGGCGTTGCGGGAGGACACCACGCCGCCGGGGCTGCACTACGTGCTGACGCATTTCGACATCCCGTTTATTGACGCCGGTGCCTGGCACCTGCGGATCGGCGGTGCCGTGCAGCGGGCCGTCGAAATCAACCTCAAGGCGCTCCGGCGGGACCCTGCCATCAGCATCCCGGTCACGCTGGAGTGCGCCGGCAACGGCCGCTCGATGCTGCGTCCCCGGCCGCTGAGCCAGCCGTGGCGGCTCGAAGGCGTGGGCACTGCGGAGTGGACCGGGGTTCCGCTGGCCTACCTGCTGGCCCAGGCCGGAGTTGATGAGGACGCCGTCGAAGTGGTGTTCACCGGCGCCGACGCCGGCATCCAGGGCGGCGTCCGGCAAAAGTACGCGCGCAGCCTGCCGATCAAGGAAGCGATGCGCCCCGACGTCGTGCTCGCGTACGAAATGAACGGCCGCGAGCTGCCGCCGCAGCACGGCTACCCGCTGCGGCTGGTGGTCCCCGGCTGGTACGGCATGGCCAGCGTCAAGTGGCTGGAGTCCATCCAGGTGGTGACGCATCCTTTTGAAGGCTTCCAGCAGGCGGTGGCGTACCGCTACCAGAAGGACGCGGACGACGCCGGCACTCCGGTGTCCCGCACCAAGATCCGTTCGCTGATGATTCCGCCGGGTATCCCGGACTTCTTCACCCGCAGCAGGGTCCTTTCCGCCGGTCCGGTAATGCTCACAGGCAGGGCGTGGTCCGGTGAAGGTGCCGTGGTCCGCGTGGAGGTGGGGATCGACGGGAAGTGGGTGGCGGCGCACCTTGGCCATCCGGCGGGGCCGTTTGCGTGGTGCGAATGGTCGCTGCCCTGGGTGGCGGACCGGGGCGAGCATGAGCTCGCCTGCCGCGCCACCGATTCCACCGGAGCGATGCAACCGCTGGAGCAGGCCTGGAACTACCAAGGCATGGGCAACAACGTGGTGCAGCGCGTGAAGGTCAGCGTGGAGTAGTGCCCAGGGCGGGGAACTTAGCGGCCCCGCCGCAGGTGCTCCGCGTTCAGTTCGTCCAATTCCTCGTCCGTGAGGTCATCGAAGCCGCTGGCCTCACGTTTGTCACTGCGGGAGAAGCGGATGAACATCAGGATGATCAGGGGCAAATCGACAATTTCGCAGATGAACCACAGGACGTCCCCCGCCAGCTGCTGGTCGCGTAGGGCGTCGGGGAACCAACCCGGCGGGGTTGACACGCTTGTGACGTGATCGAGGACCTGTCCGTTGAGGCGCAGCAGGATCCCGGGCACGGCATCGACCAGCAGTTCGATGAACACAAACACGAATTCCAGGATGAAGAAGGCGCTGGAACGGCGGAAATCCGCCTCCTCGATGATCGGCAGGGCCATCATCATGCCGAGCAGCGGGACCCCGACTACCAGCAGGGCCTCGGCCAGCGGGGCCGTACGCAGCGTGTAGAACGCCGGCGTGAGGAACGTTGAGAAGAGGGCGAGGCCCAGGAGCGGAGCGGCCATTGAGTTGCCGGCCAACCGCACCGCACGGTGTGCGAGCACTTTGTTTAGCCGGTCGACGCCCCGCGCCGGGAGGGCCGCCCGGGCAAGGGAGATCGGTTTACCCAAGCCGATCAGCAGCGGCACCACGAAGAGCAGCAGGGAAACCTTGAGCGTGAACGCCCACCGGAGCTGTGCACTGAACACGCCGGGGAAACCGCACGTCAGCACGGTCAGGGAACCCAGGCCCAGGAGGTAGAACGCCAGCGTCCGCCAAACGGGCTGGCGGTGGCCGCGCGCCGCCGCAGCCCTCAGGCCCAGCGCATACAGCACCGCCGAAACGCTGATGAGGGCAGCGGCGGCCCAGTCGATCTGCCAGGCGGTGAGAACTACATCAAGGGGCGGCACGGGCCCATGATAGGCGCCTTTCCTTGGAAGACCCCGGGTTTTCCAAGGAAAGGCCGGGGTTCCCTGGAAAACGGCCCGTGCGCCGCCGGTCAGCTGAGGCGGCCTGCGTCAGCAGCCTTCGAAGTCGGTGAGGACTTTCACCTTGCATGCCGAGGCGGAGGTGGGGTCGAAGGTATAGCCGAGCCACTCCTTGGCCAGCCTGCGCGCAAGCTCCACGCCCACCACGCGCTGGCCCATGGTGAGCACTTGGCAGTCGTTGGACAACACGGACCGTTCCACGGAGAACGAGTCGTGGGCCGTAGTTGCACGGATCCCGTCCACTTTGTTCGCCGCGATGGCCACACCGATGCCGGTGCCGCAGAACAGGATGGCGCGGTCCGCGAGCCCGTCCCGGATCATTTTCCCGGCGGCGATCCCCACATAGGGGTACGGAGTGGTGAACTGCTCCGGGGCATCACTGCGGTTGACGCCGATATCGATGATTTCGCTGACCCGGGGATCGTTCCGCAGGTCCGCCAGAATCCGGTCCTTGTAGTCAACGCCGGCTTCGTCGGCGCCCACGATGAGTCGGATGCCTGCCGGCTGTCCTTCCGTTGTCATGACGGTGTTCCGGCGGTGTGTCGCGCTTCAACCGGTCCAGCAAGGTGCGGGCCCATGACCGTGAAGATCATCGCCAGCGAAGTCGCCCCCGGGTCCGCCGTGCCCACGCTCTTCTCCGCCAGCGGCCGGGCGCGCCCCTTGCGTGGACGGAGCGAAGCCGTGGCTTCCGCAGCAGCGGCGGCTGCTGCGGTGGCTTCCGTCCAGGCCCGTGAAGGGTCGCCGCCTTCCGACACCAGGCGGCTGAATGTCTCAGTGAAGGGGAGCAGCGCGTCAACCATGGTCTTGTCCCCGGGCTCGGCCTTGCCGAGGCCGGTGATCCGCGCCGCGAAGGCGCCGACAGCGGTGGCCAGGTCCGTGGAGCCGGGTGACTGTTGGTTGCCGAGGGATTCGCCGAACGCCCGCAGGCCGGCACCCCACAGCACGCCTGAGGTTCCGCCGGCTTTGTCCGCCCAGGCGTCCCCGGAGGCTGTCAGCACGGCGCCTGCCCCTGCACCACGGGCAATGGTATCGCTGGCGGCTGCCACGGCGGCGTCGATGCCGCGGACCATTCCGCGCCCGTGGTCGCCGTCACCCGCGACGGCGTCCATGTCCCCCAGCCGGGTTTCGGCACCGTGCAGGGATTCCCGGGCGGCAGCGAGAGCGGCCACGCAGTTTGCCGCATAGCCACGCGACTCCTCGGTGGCGTCGAAAACGGCGGGTGCGGCGGTGTCGTCGGACGCGCGCTCCGCCATCCGGTCGCCGGGATGGAGGGCGGCATTGCCCCGCCGGTAGGCCGGCGTTTCGGCCGGAGCAGTCCACAGCGGCTCAAGTTCGTCGTCCAGCCAGGTGATGGTGAGGGAGACGCCGGACATGTCCAGGCTGGTGACCAGTTCGCCCACCTCCGGCATCACCAGCGTGTAGTCGGCGGCACGGAGCAGAGGAGCCACGGTGAGCCAGAGGACAAAGAGTTCCTCATGCTTGGTGGAGCCCAGGCCGTTGAGGATAACGGCGATGCGGTCGCCGGCGCCGTGCGGCGTCTCGGCCAGCAGCCGGGATACGAGTTCCTGGCCCAGCTCCTTGGCGGGCGGCAGCTCGGTGTCGAACAGCCCGGGTTCGCCGTGGATGCCCAGGCCCAGGCCCATCTGACGGTCCTTGAGGGTGAACAGGGGCGCCTCAGCACCCGGGAACGTGCAGCCGTGGAAGGCGCTGCCGATGGTACGGGTCAGGCTGTTGGCCTTCCGGCCAAGACGCACGACGTCGGCCAGGTCAGCGCCCGCCTCGGCGGCCGCACCCATGACTTTGAAGACCGTGAAGTCACCGGCGATGCCCCGGCGTTTGTCCGCTTCCGACGGCGGGGCGCTGGCGACGTCGTCCGTCACCAGCACGTTTTCCACCCGGATCCCCTCGGCCCCGAGACGTTCGCTGGCCATGCCGAAGTTCAGGACGTCCCCGGCGTAGTTGCCGTAGGTGAACACCACACCGGCGCCGGAGTCAGCGGCCTTGGCTACGGCGTAGGCCTGCTGCGCGGAGGGCGAGGTGAAGATGTTGCCCACCACGGCGCCGTCGGCAAAACCGGTGCCGATCAGCCCGGCGAAGGCCGGGTAGTGGCCTGAACCGCCGCCCGCGAGGACAGCCACCTTGGGCTTGGCTGGCCGGTGGCGGCGCACGGCCCCGCCCGTTACCTGGCGAACCAGGTCTGAGTGGACATCGCAGAACCCGGCAAGGGCTTCGTCGGCAAAGTCGGAGGGATCGTTGAAAATTCTGGTCATGGTGGGCTCTCCAGGTTGCGCTTGGTCTTCTGAACGGCGCGGCTGCTAGTGGATGTGGCTTCCGCCGTTGATGTCGATGGTGGTTCCGGTGAGGTAGGCCGATTCCTCGGAGGACAGGAACGTGATGACGGCGGCGATCTCCTCGGTGGTGGCGTTGCGGCCCAGGGGGATGCCGGCGTTGATGGCGGCCTCCTGCTCCTCCGTGCTGCCCACGCGGATGTTGGTGTCTACGGCGCCCGGCGTGATCGCGTTGACGGTTACGCCGGTAGCGCCGATTTCGCGGGCCAGGGACTTGGTGAAGCCGAGGATGGCGGCCTTCGCGGCCGAGTAGGGGACCTTGCCGAACACGCCGCCGCCGCGCTGTGCTGAGACGGAGGACATGTTGACGATCCGGCCCCAGCCGCTGGCGATCATGTCCGGGAGGAATGCCTTGGTGACCAGGTAGGTGCCGGTGGCGTTCACGTCCATCACTTTGTGCCAGAGTTCCAAAGTGGTTTCCAGAAACGGGACCGGCGAGGTAATGCCGGCGATGTTGGCGAGGGCACCCACTGGCGGCAGGTTGCCGGCGCTGACTTCTGCGGCCACAGCCTTGTACGCGGCGTTGACGGAGCCCTCATTGGCGACGTCAATCTCGTGGCCGAAGGCGGGGACGTTGAATTCGTTGCCGATTTCAGCGGCGACCTTGGCGGACTTCTCGCCGTCGAGGTCCAGGATCACCACCGCCCAGCCCTGGTTGGCGTAGCGGCGGGCGGTGGTGATGCCAATGCCGCGGTCCGAGGTGGCTCCGGTGAGGACGGCGGTGCGCTGGATGGTGGTGGTCATGATGATGCTCCTTGGAATTGGTAGTAGGCGTTGCTGATGAAGTGGTTCAGATGAGGTCGGTGATGAAGCTTGCCGCCTTGGCGGCTGCCGCGGGTCGTTCGTCATGGGTGACGTCCCGGGTTTCCAGTTCCAGCGAGAAGTGTCCGGTGTAACTGCGGTTGGCGAGGGAGCGGAGCCCGGCAGCAAAGTCCACGTGGCCGTTGCCGATGCTGAGGTTGATGTTGCCGGGAACTGCGTCACGCAGGTGCACGTGGGCGATCCGGCCTTCGTGGCGGCCGATGTATTCCAGCGGGTCCTCGCCGGCGGCGACGATGTGGCTGAAGTCCATCACGATCCCCACGCCGGAACCTGCCAGCCGCTGGGCCAGCAGTTCCGCGCGCTCCAGGTTCCAGCAGAAGCGCAGGAAGTGCAGGGATTCTGTCCAGAGTTCGACGCCGAACTCAGCGGCACGCTGTCCGGCGTGGATGAGCTGGGCCGCGATGGTGTCCAGGTCCTCGTCAACGCTACGGACCGGGTCGTGGCCCAACGCGCCGCACGGAAGGACCAGCGCTTTCGCGCCGGTGTTCGCGGTGAGGGTCAGCAGCGCTTCCAGGTGCCGTTCGCGGGCGGCAAGCTGGCCGGCGTCGAGCACTGCGTTGAGGTCCCCGATGTCCCCGTTGATCGAGCGGACGCGGAGTCCCGAGGCAGCAACCTCCGCCGTGACGGCCGTGACGGCGTCCGCATCCAGGTCGTAGGGGACGTGGTCGCAGACGCCGGGCAGGGCGCCAAGGTCGACTTCCTCGAAGTCCAGGCCGCCGATGGTCCGCAGGGCGGTGCTCAGGTCCTGGTGGCGGAAGCTGATGGACGAGCAGCCGAGTCGGGAGTTGAACATCTTCGTTGATCCTCTGGTCATGCCCGGGGCGGTAGTGATGGAAACCACACTACGGAAGTTAACTGTCAACAGTCAACCCTTGAAGTTGACTGTTGACAGATCTTCATGATGCGGGTCACACTGGCGTATCATTTGTTAACAGTCGACAGTGCCGATGCGGAAGCGTCGGTAGCTCTTCGAAAGGGATTCACAATGAGCAAAGAAGCTCTCACCATGCGGGGACCGGTCCACGGCACCAAAGACGCCAAGCGCGTCGCCATTGGGTCCAGCGTCGGCGCAGTCATCGAGACCTATGACTTCATCGGTTTCGGCACCGCAGCAGCCCTGTACTTCGGCACTGCCTTCTTCCCCACCGGAGACCCGGTGACCGGGACACTGGCCGCCTTCGCCACCCTGGGCGTCGGCTTTGCCGCCCGCCCGATCGGCGGCATCATCGGCGGCCACCTCGGAGACAAGCTCGGCCGCAAACCCGTCCTGGTCGCGTCCCTGATCCTCATGGGCGTCGCCACCTTCATCATCGGATTGCTCCCCACCTACAGCCAGGTTGGCCTCCTTGCCCCTGCGCTGCTGGTGTTCGTCCGGATCGTCCAGGGCCTGGCCTTTGGCGCTGAATGGGGAGGCGCCATCCTGATGAGCTACGAGCATGCACCCTGGAAGTCCAAGGGCAAATACACCGGAATGGTCCAGGCCGGCTTCCCGGTAGGCCTGCTGCTCGCCAACCTGGTGTTCCTGGTCAGCGTCCAGCTCGGCGGCGAACTCGCCTGGCGCATTCCCTTCCTTGCCAGCATCGTGCTGGTGGTTGTCGGCCTGATCATCCGCTCCAAGGTCCCCGAATCCCCCGTCTTCGATGAGATCAAGGACAGCGGCACCATCGTGAAGTCCCCCATCGTCGAGGTCCTCAAGACCGACTGGCGCAACATCGTCAAGGGCATCGGCCTCCGCATCGCCGAGACCGCCGGCTACGCCGTCTCCATCACGTACATGATTTCCTACCTGAACAGCCAGCACCTGGCCGACAAGACCCAGACGCTCGTGGCCCTGTGCATCGCCTCCGCAATCGGCATCTTCGCCACGCAGGCCTGGGCCCGGCTGACGGACAGGATCGGCCGGCGCCCGCTCTACATCTGGTCCTGCGCCTTCGCCCTGCTGTTCGCGATCCCCATGTTCCTGCTGGTCAACACCGGCCTGTTCATCTTCGTCATCGCCACCCTGGTGCTCTCCTACGCGGTCTGCCAGAACTCACTGGCCGGCGCCCAGGGTGCATGGTTCCCCGAGCTCTTCCAGGCCAAGACCCGAGCCTCCGGCGCCTCGCTGGCCTACCAGATCTCCGCCATGGTCTCCGGCTTCACCCCCTTCATCACCACGCTCCTGTTCGTCAGCTTCGGCTGGATGGGACCGGCACTCCTCTTCGGCACCTACGCCGCCATCGGCCTGTGGGCCGCCGTCGTCACCCGTGAAACGTGGGGCAAGCGCGAACGCGAGTTCGCCGACGAAGCCACCAAAAGCACCCCCCAGTCGGTGAACGCCTGATGGCAATGACCCAGGAACTGCAAAGCGCGGCACGCGCAGGAAACGAACAAGCAGGAAACGAACAAGCCGGGAACGAACCAACGGCCGGGGAAACGCCGGCGGCTCGCCTCGAGCGGGTTTCCGCTGCCGCCTACCGCATCCGTCACCATGCCCTGAATATGGGTGAGGTGCAGGGCCAGGGCTATGTCGGCCAGGCGCTCGGCGCCGCGGACATGCTGGCTGTGGTCTACGCGGACCAGCTGCGCTTCCGGTCCGAGGATCCGGAATGGGAGGCGCGGGACCGCTTCCTGCTCTCCACCGGGCACTACGCGATCGGACACTACGCCGCACTGGCCGAGGCCGGCATCGTCCCGGTGGAGGAGCTGGAGACCTACGGCTCGGACGATTCCCGGCTGCCGATGTCCGGCATGTCCACCTACACACCGGGCATGGAGATCTCCGGCGGCTCCCTGGGCCACGGCCTCACCATCGCCATCGGCATGGCACTGGGCCTCCGGTACCAGGACTCTGCGGCGAGGATTTACAACTTCCTCTCCGACGGCGAACTGGACGAAGGCTCCACGTGGGAGGCCGCCATGGGCGCGCACCACCACCAGTTGGGCAACCTCACCGCCATGGTGGACATCAACGCGCTGCAGGCAGACGGGAAGACGGACACCGTGCTTCGCACGGAGCCCGTGACGGAGAAGTGGGAGTCCTTCGGCTGGTACACCCAGCGCGTGGACGGGAACGACGTCGGTGCGCTGCTGGCGGCGTTCGACAACGCAGCCGCCCAGGCCGCCGCCGTCGGACGTCCTTCCGTGATCCTGTGCGACACAAAGGTGGGCCGCGGAGTACCGCTGCTGGAGAAGCGCGAGAAGGCGCACTTCATGCGCATCGAGGAACACGAATGGCAGCAATGCCGCGAGCAGCTGACCGCAGGATTCGAAGGAAAGGCCGCACGATGAGCGCCGCCACCGCCTCAAAGGGCACAGCAGTAAAGGGCGTCGCCCCCAAGCTGAAGACCTCGGCCATGATCGCGTCCTTCGCTGATCCCGGCCAGAAGACCGCCTCCGCACCGTTCGGGCACGCCCTGGTCAAGGCCGCGCAGGAGAACGACAGGATCGTTGGCCTCACCGCGGACCTGGGCAAGTACACCGACATGCACATCTTCGCCCAGGCCTTCCCCGAACGGTTCTTCCAGATGGGCATGGCCGAACAGTTGCTCTTCGGGGCGGCCGCCGGATTGGCCGAGACCGGCTTGGTGCCGTTCGCATCCACCTACTCGGTGTTCGCGGCGCGGCGGGCCTACGACTTCCTCTGCCTGGACAGCGCCGAACCGAACCTGAACGTGAACATCGTGGGAGGCCTGCCCGGGTTAACCACCGGCTACGGCCCCAGCCACCAGGCCACCGAGGACATGGCGATCTTCCGCGGCATGCCCAATCTGACCATCGTGGATCCCTGCGACTCGATCGACATTGAGCAGGCCGTCCCACAGCTCGCGACCAGTGAGGGCCCCACGTACCTGCGGCTGCTGCGCGGCAACGTGCCCACCGTGCTGGACGAGTACGGCTACACCTTCGAGCTCGGCAAGGCGAAGGTCCTGCGCGGCGGGAACGACGTCGTCTTCATCTCCAGCGGACTCATGACCATGCGGGCGCTGCAGGCCGCCAAGGCGCTGGCCGAACACAACGTGGATGTCGCCGTCGTTCACACGCCCACCATCAAACCTTTCGACGCGGCGACCGTCCTCGCCGAGATCAACACGGACCGCCTGGCCGTGACGCTGGAAAACCACAGCGTGATCGGCGGCCTGTTCGAAACCGTCGCGTCCGCCGTCGTGACCGCGGGACTGGGCAAACGGGTGGTGCCGGTGGCGTTGCCGGACGAGTTCCTCGATGCCGGCGCGCTGCCCACGCTGCACGAGCGCTACGGCCTGTCCGTCCAGCGGATCGTGGCGAAGGTCCTCGCAGAACTGGGCTAGGCCGATCGGCAGAAGCGCGGACCCGGATACAAGACGGGTCCGCGCTTCTGCCGTAAGATCAACAGTTAACACACCGACTGTAAACAGTCGACCACTGACAGTGAGGAAGTGCCGCGATGGCCGGAGTGACAGCGCCCCTGTTGGGACTGCAGAAGAAGAGCCTCCGCGAGCAGGCACTTTCTGCCCTGCGCACCGCCATCACCAGCGGAGAGCTGGAACCGGGCCGGCACCTGGTGGAAACCGAACTCTCGGACATGCTCCAGATCAGCCGGGGAACCCTCCGGGAGGCGTTGCGGCAGCTGGAGCAGGAGGGCCTGTTGTCGGCCGGACCGCGGGGCCGCCTTTCCGTCCGGCACCTCGACGCCAAGGAAATCCGGGACATCTACTCTGTGCGGGCGGCGCTGGAATCCCTCGCAGCGCGCACCCTGTGCGAACTGCCGGACCGCCAGTACGTGATCGGGTCGCTGCGCGCGGCCATCGGTGCCATGGATGCCGCGGCCAAGGGTAGTCTCGAGGAGCGGATCGAATCGGACCTCGATTTCCACCGCACCCTGTGCCGTCTCACGGGCAATGAGACGCTCCTCCACTCCTGGGAATCCCTGGAAGGCTCGATTCGTATGTCCATCATGTTTGCCGGCCTGGAAAAGGGCGTTTCGAACATGAGCGTGGACCGGCACCACGACATCGTGGCAGCCATTGAAACCGGCGACGCCTCCCTGGCCCGGAAGACCATCCGGGAACACATGGACACCGCCGCGGACAACCTGGTGGCGTAGAAGGCCCGGCTCCACGGCCTACGCTGGGCACATGACCGAGCAAAAGAAGACGTGGCACGCCGAACACAAAGCCGGCCTGAGCAGGGGGCAACGGGCAGCTGACGTCCTGCGCAACGGCATGGGCAGCTGGCCGTTCGTGGGAATCTTCATAGCGTCCATGATGGTGTGGGCACTGCTCAACTCAATTGTTCTTGCCAACAATGCCTGGGATCCCTATCCCTACATCCTGCTGAACCTGTTCCTGTCCATGCTGGCTGGCCTACAGGGCGCCATCCTGCTCATCGCCGCCAAGCGGCAGGATGCCATCGCAGCCGCCATGGCCCAGCATGACTACGACACGGATGTACAGGCGGAAGACGAAATCCAGAAACTCACCGCCATCAACAACCAACAGCTGGAGATCCTCCGGGAACTGCGGCAGCTCCTGGCCGAACGTGACGGCAAGGCGACGGCTCAGTAGTCCACGATCGCGCCGCAGGAAATATTCACCGTGGCGTCAGTGATGGCGCCGGCCCGGTCCGAGGCGATGAATACAGCCACGTTGCCCACGTCTTCCAGCGTCGCCGTCCGGTTCAGGTGAGCAGTCCGGGTGATTTCCTCCACGATCTCCTCACGGCCTTCGGCTTGCCAGGGAATGGTTTCCACGATCCCGCCCGTAACCAGGGTGACCACCCTGATGCCGTTCTTGCCGAGCTCCAGCGCCCACTGCCGGCGCTGACCCTCCATGGCGTCCAGCGCGATCTTGAACCCGCCCAGCCCGGCCAGGGTCTGGGGCCGGAGCCGCCGAACATCAGGACGACGCCGGACCGCTGCCTGATCATGTGGCGCGCCGCGGCGCGGGTGGTGAGGAAGTGCGTGCGCGTCGCGGCGTTGATGGGCTGGGTGAAGTCATCGGCTGAGATGTCCATCAGCGGCTGCTGGACGTCCCCGTACGAGATCAGGTTGAAGGAGACGTCGATGCGCCGGCTCTTCTTCGCCGCCTGGTCCACGAACGCGTTCACCTGGGTTTCGTCCAGGGCGTCCACGACGGCGGTTTCCGCCACGCCGCCTGCCTCACGGATGTCCCGGGCTACTTTCAGGAGGCGGGACTCCGTGCGGCCGGCCAGGAAGACATCCGCGCCTTCCGCCGCGAAGGCCCGGGCGACGGCACCACCGACGGGACCGCCCGCCCCGTACACGAGGGCGGTGCGGCCCCGCAGCAGGCCGTTTGGGACTGTCCCGTTGGGCTCCTTACCGTTTTCCAGCAGCATTGCGGGCCTCCTGCCCCGGAGTGGTGAATCCCTCCACTATGTTCTTGCGGGCGGCAGGTCGCAAGGGTTCCACTTCGGCTGGAGGCTCAAGCGCAGCGGCTCATTCCTTGATCTGCTCCCGCCCCTCCTGCACTTCGAAGTCCCCCACCTCCAGCTCGCCAGCACCAAACGCTGTGGGCTCCAGGACCAGGTAGACCGCGCCTGACGCCGTGGTCTTGCTCCGGGCCAGGGTGAAAGCGGACGGCGCGGCCCCCGATTCAAAGAGCCGCTTGCCCTGGCCGAGCACCACGGGAAAGACGATAATCCTGTATTCGTCCACCAAGCCTGCATCGTGCAGGGCGCGGGCCAGACGGTGGCTGCCGTGCACCTGCAGTTCCCGGCCGGGGCCGGACTTGAGGTCGTCGATCGCTTCCAGAAAGTTGCCGGAAAGAATGGTTGTGTCGTTCCAGGTGGCTTCGGTGATCGTGTTGGAAACCACGTACTTGGGCAGGGCGTTGAGCGCTGCTGCCACGGTGTTGTCCGGGTCGGTGACCTCTTCCCAGTAGGGCTGGAACAGCTGGTACGTGGTCCGGCCGAGAAGGATGGCATCGGCCTCGGCGAACCAGCCGTCAACGATCCGGCCGAAGTCGTCGTCAACGTGCGGGACCAGCCAGCCGCCGAATTCGAATCCGCCACTGGTGTCCTCTTCCCTGCCGCCAGGGCCCTGCATGACGCCGTCGAGGGTCAGGAACGTGTGGACCGTGAGTCTCATGGTTCGCCTTCCGGGGTTTGCGTTTCGGGACGGGCGGGAACCGGCGGCGGGTAGCCTACCGGCGGAGCGTCGGCGGGGTCTGACGGGCCCATGTCCAGGCGGAACGGAGGGTATTCGTCCCGCATCAGCGCCACGTAGGCAATGACGCGGTGGGTCCAACGGTTCAGGCCGATCAGCAGGTCAAAGAGCCTCCGGCCAAAGCGGCCGGTGAACAGCAGGCTGAAGCCGGCCACGATCACCAGCAGCCCGATCAGTGAGATCCCGCCGCCGCCCTGGTATCCAACCCAGGTTCCGTCAACCCAATTGCCGTCCACCCATCTGCCGTCCACCCAAGTGCGCCGGGTGCCCCAGGTGCTTGCCGCCCCTGAGAATGCGGAGACAATCAGGAGCTGGGGAAGGGCCAACAGCCACCATTTGATCAGCACCAGGCCCCGGGAGAGGTGCTCGGGGTACTCGACGTCGAAATCCGCCGGGTAGTCGGTCCTCGCCAGCGTAAAGGGCGGGTAGCGGTCCGTCCCGATCGCTGCGTAAGCGTAGAAGGCAACACGCCAGTTCCACCGCAGGACGCCTACGTTGAAGTTGAACAGCGAGCGCGGATAGTGGCCGGTGAACAGGATGGCGAAGCCGGCCACGATGGTGGTTACGAAGAACGCGAACCACAGGAAGAACAGCACGATGTAGTGCGGGATCGCCAGGAACCACTTGATCAGCCACATTCCGCGGGAGAGTCCCGGGTCCAGATACCCATTCAACCGCACGGGGTACCGGGATGTCTCTGAGGGCTGCGGGTCCGTGGGCAACGGTCTGCCACCCCCTCCTGGCGGTATGGGCGCAGCGGCTGTGGCGTAAGGGGCCTCGGCGTTCGGGCCGTGGGCATCCGGCCCCACCGGCACGGCGCCTGGGGCCACACGAGCGGCCTCCGGGTAGTGCGGCGGCGGGCCGTGCCTGCCGAGTCCTGCGGCGCCAGCCACAATCAGCGGCACCCCTACCACCAGCAGGGCGATGCCGCCGATCAGGAGCCCTATGAAGACCGGCCACAGCAGATCGGACCGGACGCCTGCCTGCAGGTCAACGGAAACCGGAGCGGCGCCGTCGGCGTTCATGACCACCACTGCCCAGCGGCCGCTGCGCAGGTCCCACTCAATCTGCTGGGTCCCGGTTCCCTGGGCGGATGTGGACCAGAATGGCTGCGTTCCCGGGGCAACGGGTACGGCGTCGCCGGGTACTTCGCGGTACTGGACGCGGAACGGGTAGGAGTTCAATTCGGTGATTTCAGAATGCCGGACGTTGTCAAGGTACCGGGCCACGTCCTCCTGGGGTCCGATGCCGATGAAGATCTGTTGTCCCGCTGCCCCCGTGCCGCGCAGCAGCAACCGGCCCGCACTGTCCACCGGCAGGACGTCCGGCAGTTTCTCGTCCACCAGGACGTTCAGGCCGGGCGAGGTGATGGCCCGCGTGGCCACGTCATAGCGCTCGGTGGGCGTGGTCAAATATCCGTTGTCGCGCTGCTGAAAGTTGACCCATCCGACGGCGCCGGCGGTTATCAGCAATCCAAGCCCCATCAGGGCGGCGAGGGTGCCGAGCACCAGCATGACTATCCGGCCTGGTTTCATGGCCGCAGTCCTTTCTTGCCTCTTGCCTGGCCCCCCGGCGGCTATCCACCCACTCTTTTGAGCAGGTCCGCGGCCCATGCGGCCGCTTTGTCGAGTTCCCCGCTGCTCAACGGGCCCTCGCTGCCTTGCACGTAAAACGCCATGGGCTTGGAGATGATGTCGGCGCCGCCGGCCCTCAGGGATTTGGTCATCTTCTTCGCCGCGTCCCCGTGGAGGAAAAACCTGACCCGAGTGTCGAAAGCGGCCGCCTTGACGCCGTTGAGGCGGCCACCGCCGAGCGTCGTAAGCATCTCGGTGACCTTCGGCGTCGGCCGCCAGCCGTTGATGGGGCTCCCAACGACGAGAAGGTCGCCTTCTGCGAGCGCGGGTGCCTCGAAGTCCGTTACGGAAAGAGCCGCAGCCTGCAAAGGCTCCAGGGAGGCGACGATGGCCTCGGCCACCTGCCGGGTGTTTCCGTAGGCGGAGTCGTAGACAACCAGGGCTTTCACGCAGTGATCACCACTTTGAGGGCCTTGGTTTCGGCGGCGCGGGCAAAGGTGTCGTAGGCGTCCATGAACTGGTTGAACGTGAAGTGGTGGGTGGCGAATTTCTCCGCCGGAACCTTCTTCTGGGCCACCAGCTTCAGGAGCATCGGCGTGGTGTTGGCGTTGACCAGGCCCATGCTGATGTTGATGTTCTGGATCCAGAGGTTCTCCACGTGCAGCTCCACGGACTTGCCGTGCACGCCCACGTTGGCCACGTTGCCGCCGGGCCGGACGATGTCGGTGCACATGGTGAAGGTCGCCGGGATGCCCACCGCCTCGATGGCCACATCCACACCCTGTCCGTCAGTGAGCGCCAGCACCTGTTCCTTCCAGTCGGCGTCGCCGGAGAGAACGACGTCGGTGGCACCGAACTCGCGGGACTTTGCCAGCCGGTTCGCGTCAAGGTCGATTGCGATGATGGTTGCCGCGCCGTACAGCCCGGCGGTGGCGATTGCTGCCAACCCGACCGGACCCGCGCCCACAACCGCCACGGTGTCCCCCGGCTTGACCCGCCCGTACTGCACGCCGATTTCGAAGCCGGTGGGCAGGATGTCGGAAAGCATCACGGCCTGGTCGTCGCTGACCCCTTCGGGAAGGAGGTGCAGCGAGTTCTCGGCGTACGGGACGCGCACATATTCGGCCTGCGTACCGTCAATCAGGTGGCCGAAGACCCAGCCGATCCCCGCTGCCCCTTCCTCGCCCATGCAGTGCGAGTAAAGGCCGGTCCTGCAGTTTGCGCAGTGGCCGCAGGACTTGATGCAGGAGATGATGACCCGGTCCCCCACCTTCAGGCTGGTGACCGAGGCGCCCACCTCGGTGATGGTCCCCACGCCTTCGTGGCCCAGGATCCGGCCTTTCTGCACTGCGGGCACGTCCCCCTTGAGGATGTGCAGGTCCGTTCCACAGATGGTGGTGGTGTCCACCTTGACGATCACGTCGCTGGGGTTCTGGATGGTGGGATCCGGGACGTCCGTCCACGACTTTTCGCCGGGACCGCCGTAGACGAGCGCTTTCATGCGTACTCCTTGACTTTGTGGATAAAGCCGGGATCCACGATTTTCACGCGGCACGGCACTTCCGAACTGTCCACTCCGGACGACAGTCGGGACAGCCGGGCACACTCGTGGAGTTGCTCGAGGACCGTGTCGGTTGCCCGGGCGCGGGAGAGATCGATGGTGAGGTCTTTGCCATGCAGCAGCGATGTGGTGCGCCGCGCGATCACGTAGAGTGCGCGGAGGCTGGCCCCGGTCACAACGCCGTGGACTTCCATGCTGGCAGCCTCCAGGTCCGCCTCAATGCGGACCATGATCTTCAGGCGATGCTCAGAATGGTCGTAGTGCGTGGTGGATGCGGCTCCATGACGGGAGGCGACGGAGGTTCGGGTACCCAAGACGGTACGGGTCTGGTGATTCATGAGGCCGTGGTCTCCTGCTATATCCGGGAGGCGCACTGCGCCAGCCCTTCCCCAATGTCGTAGCGAGACCTTTTGCTGATCGGCGAAGCATTTCCCTTCCCAAGGTGCGTGCGTGAGTAACGCAGGCGTGAGATGCCCCACATCAAGGATGGCTGGTCCGCGCAGCAAGGGTAAGGGACGAAAGTCCCGGATGTTCCAGGTGCGGTCCGGGCCGCCGACCGGCTATTGACAGGCACAACGCCGGGGTCTGGTACTGGCCGTGTCAGGCATGTGCCACCGTCCCAACTCCCACCGTTAGGAGCAGAAATGACTGCCACTGCATATGGAATCGTGCACTTTTTCGCCGGAGGCACCAAAGAGCAGTATGACGCCTCGATTGCCGCGGTTCACCCGGGCGAGGGCGCGCTGCCGGAGGGCCAGGTCTTCCACGCCGCCGGCCCGTCGGCCGGCGGCTGGACCATCATGGCCGTCCATGAGTCGAAGGAGAGCTGGGAGAAGTTCCGCGACGGAATCCTCATGCCGCGGATGCAGGCGGGCATCGAGGGCGGGTTCGCCGCACCGCCCGAAGAGACCGTCATTGATCTCTACAAAGTGATGCCCTAGCAGCGGCAGGAACACCTTCAATGGGCGAGTTGTGGACGCGCCCGGATTGTTGCCGCGACGTCCGCACCCTAGCCTGTTCGTATGCCACACGGAGCCCAGCCTGCCCTCGTCCTTGCCTCCCTCCGGCAGCCCGGGGAAACGGAATCCCGGAACATTCACATATCCGGAGGTGTTGTCACCCGGATAACGGCCGCACAGGATGGCCCGCCAGGTGCCCGCATCGTTGACTTCGGCGGCCGGTACGTCATTCCGGGCCTGTGGGACGAGCATGTGCACATGACCCAGTGGGCAATGGCGGCGAAGCGGACCGACCTGTCGCACGCCGCATCGGCCCGCGCCGCCGTCGACATCATCCGCTCACGGATGGCCGGCGACCACGGCCAGGACGGCGGCGGCGGCCCGACGCTGGTGGGCGTCGGCTTCCGCGACGCCGTCTGGGCGGACGACCCCAGCCTGGAGATGCTCGACGCCGTGACACAGGGCCTTCCCGCGGCGCTCATCAGCCACGACCTCCACTGTGTCTGGGTGAACAGTGCCGCCGCGAAACGCTACGGCGTGGACGTGGGCGCCAGCGGCCTGCTGCGCGAGGATCCGGCGTTTGCCCTGACCCGCGAGCTCGGCCGCCTGCCGGACTCCGTGGTGGACGCCTGGGTCCGGGAAGCCGCACAGAAAGCCGCCGCCCGCGGGGTGGTGGGCGTAGTGGACTTTGAGATGACCTGGAACCGCGACGTGTGGCTCAGGCGCGTCACCGGTGGCTTCGGCTCCCTGCGGGTGGATGCCGCCGTCTATCCCGAGCATCTGGACCGTGCGCGGCTTGAGGGCATGCGGACGGGCCAGGACATTCCCGGCGGGAACGGCCTGCTCCGGGTGGGGCCGCTCAAGGTGCTGATCGACGGCTCGCTCAACACCCGGACCGCCTACTGCGTGGACCCTTATCCGCATGGCGGCCGGGGCATGCTCACCGTCAGTGAAGCGGAGCTGCTGGCCCTGCTGGTCCGCGCCGGAGGGGAAGGTTTCTTGCCCGCCGTCCACGCGATCGGCGACGCCGCCAACGAAGTGGCGCTGAACGCATTCCAGGCTGCCGGCATCCGCGGACGGATAGAACATGCCCAGTTTGTCAGGCAGGAGGACTTCGCCCGCTTTGGCCGGCTGGGCCTGACTGCGAGCGTCCAGCCCGCGCATGCCCTGGATGACAGGGACGCTGCCGACGCCAACTGGGGCGACCGCACTGACCGGGCGTTCCCATTGCGGTCGCTGCTGGCTGCCGGGGCCACGCTGGCATTCGGCTCTGACGCGCCGGTGGCGCCACTGGATCCGTGGACCGCGATGTCGGCCGCGACCACAAGGTCCGCCCTGGACGGCCGCGGGCCTTGGCACCCGGAGCAGGCGATCACCCGGGCGGAAGCCTTGTTTGCGTCTTCCCGGGGACGGGTCCGGATCCGCGTGGGAGATCCGGCGGACATCGCGGTGCTGGACGCCGATCCGCTCGGCGTACCGGACAGGACGTTCGCGTCCATGCCGGTAGCGGCGACGCTCGTTGCGGGGCAGTTCACGTACGACGGCGGCGCGCTGGCTATGCAGGGCGGCTGACCAGCGCGAACGGTCACTTGCGCCCCCCAACGCTAGCTTTTCGAGCGGGCCTGGACGAGGTTGGCGAACGGCAGGCGGCCGAATTCCCCGCGGAAGTCAGCGTGGTACCCCGCTTCGGCCGCGTTGAGCTGCTCAACAGGCAACTCTTTCCACGCCACAACCAACGAACCGGCCGCGGCCAGCTGCCAGATCAGCCGGCCGTCCCAGTGGCCCGGTGGCCTGCCCCTGCCAAAGTCGGCGAATTCCTGGATCTGCCGGCGCAGTCCGCGGTTGCCCTTGCTGCCGGGGCCGGCCTTGCCCACGTAGAGGACGTCGGCGCCGTCAACCCATTCGGCGTCGAGCTGCTCCGTTTTCAGGGTGGGGTCCTTCTTCTTGAAGATTCCGGCCGTGCTCTTGGCCAGGAACTGCGGCTGGAAGCCTTCGGGCCGCAGCACGGCGAAGATCCCGGGTTTCTGCGGGATCCGGTTGATGTCCAGGTCCGCGAGCGGCCGGAATCCGGTGAACCCGTCCTGTTTCAGCGACTGTCTGTTGATCGGCATGAGTTCCTTGGCTCGGGGGCGTTGCTAGTAGCTTACGGATTCGCGGGTTCCGTGGCCGCTTTATTGTCAGTGGTCGCAGCGCCGCGACCAGGCCCGCGCTGGTGTGCCCGCCGAAGAGCTGGGCGCTGGGATCGCTGCGCAGATCGCCCTCGCCCGGAGGGAATCACCGGCCAAGGGTAGCCGGCTGCTGGGTCTGGCGAAGGCGCTCGTCACCGAGATGCCGCATGCCCTTGCCGGGCTGGAGACAGGCCGGCTCAATGAATGGCGCGCCACGCTTTTGGTCCGTGAGACCGCTTGCCTGTCCGCGACTGACCGCAGCGCCGTCGACGAAGAATTGGCGTCCGACGCCGGGAGGTTCAGTGGAGCGGGCGATCGTGCCGTTGTCGCCGCGGTACGGTCCGCCGCATACCGGCGGGATCCTCGGTCTGTTGCGGATCGAGCCAGCCACGCCGCCGCCGAGCGCCACGTGAGTCTTCGGCCGGCGCCCGACACCATGTGCTACGTGACGGCATTCCTCCCAGTCGCCCAGGGCGTGGCCGTCCACGCTGTCCTCACCAAGCATGCCGACACCCTCCGCTCCAACGGGGACCCGCGGTCGCGCGGCCAGCTCATGGCCGACGCGCTGGTTGAACGCACCACGGGGACGGCAGGTGGACTCAGCGGCATCGAGATCCAGCTCGTGATGACCGACCGCACGCTGTTCCAGGCAGACAGCGAACCGGCACGGCTCCCGGGCTACGGCATCGTCCCTGCGGGGTGGGCCCGCGAGATTGCTGTTCAAAACCAGGACCGACCCATGAACATTTGGCTCCGGCGGGTCTACACCGCCCCGGGTACCGGAGATCTGGTGGCGATGGAGTCGAAAGCGAGGCTCTTCCCGCCCGGATTGCGCCGCCTTGTCCAAGTCCGGGATTATACGTGCCGAACGCCGTATTGCGACGCCCCGATCAGGCACCTGGACCACGTCCTCCCGTGGCACAGCGGCGGAACCACGACCCAGAGCAACGGCGCCGGGCTCTGTGAAGCCTGCAACCACTCCAAGGAAGCACCCGGGTGGAGCACCCGCCCCCGGCCGGGCCCCCGGCACACGACCCAACTGACAACGCCCACCGGGCACAACTACCAGTCCACGGCCCCGCCGTTACCCGGACATCCGTATCCCGAAACAGCAGCCTCCCGCCGCCGGCGCCAACTCCGGCACTTGGCCAAGGCGCTCAGGCGTGGCAGGCTCAGGACCGCGGCATGAGTCGCAGCGGGTTAACCTGCTGACGCACGCGCCTGAACGAGGTTGGCGAATGGTAGTCGACCGTGGAGCCGGCGAAACTCTGTAGAGGACATCAACGCCGCCTACCCACTCGGCGGCCAGAGCTGCTGCGCTCAGTGAGGGGTCATTCTTCTTGAATCAACCGCCCACGCTATCTTTCAGGAAGTGTGGTTCATACTCATCAGGCACAAGGACGGCATAGATCCCGGGAGACTGCGGAACCTCGCTGAGTTCAAGTTCGGCGAACGGTCTAAACCCGACGAAGCCATCTTCGATAAGCGTGCGCCTCTTCATTCTTGCTCCTTCGATCAGGACTGGGTTCTGCCCTTAGCTACACAGCAGTTTTGGCAGCAGACCCCGCCGTCCAGGCGAAAGCGAAAATGCTGACCGAAACCGGCAAGACGGTATACCAGGCAGTAACCAGCCCCGAAGCCAAACGGGCGTACCGCCAAGCTGCAGAGGTAACAGGGAAGATGCGAAAGAAGTAGCGCGCAGCCTCACCGGCACCACGCTTTAAACAACAAAGACCTGCAGGTACCTTCGCGATCTCGCTAAGAGACGGCCCGGACATTCGCATGTCCCGAACGGCCCGCGTTATCTGAACGGTTACCTGCAGGCGCTTTAAGCGTACGCCCGTACGGTCCGCCTGAAAATAGGTCAGGAGCCCCTTGCCTGGGACCCGAATGGGGCGCCGTCACTGCTGCTGCCAAAATCCGCCGAACATCAACCCCGGCCAAAAGCGTAGAGTGGAACCAGACGCCTGATTCTGGACGCCGTGTGCTGAGGGAGAAATCGTGACGATTGACTGGGACGAAAAAAAGGCCCTGCTGCAGGAACCGAACATCGCTGCTGTAACCCAGCTTTGCGACGAACTCATGGAAAAGAAGCCGGGCTCCGTTGTCCCGTACATCGACCCCGTCCATGACGAGGACGAATGCAGGATCGTCAGTCTCCATGTCAGCCCCGGCAAGGGCACCGAATCGGGCTTCGTTTCGCATTTCAACGACGACGAAGCGGCCCGGCGGGCCACCTCAATCTACGAAATCGTGGAACTCGACGCCCGCTATGTCATGCCGTGGAACGCCTACCCCTGGGTGCGCGACCCCGACCTGCCCTCGGCCCTCAACGTCCAGGAAAAGACGGACGGCCTCAGGCCCTTCCGCCAGTTCCTCAAGATCAACAGGCGCGTCTCGGCCATCATCGCCCACGGCACGGACGCCCAGACCTTCCTGACTCTCTTCGAAAAGACCTACCATCAGTCTTTGAAGAACTCCGGGATCAAGATCTACAAGGCCAGCGCCCTCGGCGGCCGCGCCTTCGCGGTCTCCGCGAACAAGCAGGAAGAGCTGCTGAGCAGGAGCGTCGAAATCTACAAAGACGCGATGCAGCGGGCCGGGATCCAGCACCTCTAGCCACCGCCTCGCCATAGGTAACGCCCGACGCCGGGACTAGCCATAGCCGTGCGCCCTCCCTTACGCTTCCAGCAGCCGGCGTCGGTGCTTGAGTTCCTTGAGCCAGGACCTGGTGACCATCGCCGAAAACGGCGAGGCGCCGTCGTCGTTCGTTCCCGAAAAAGCCGTTCCCGCTTCCAGATCCGCCACCAGCGGACCCGACGCCTTCAGTCCCAGCTCCAGCACCTGCGACGCCGCGCGTTCCGCTAGCCCCAAGCCGGTGGCCCACGCCAGGAAATGCTTCCGCGAGATCCCGGTCCGCTTGCCGTCCAACGTGAGGGCGAGCGTTTTGTCGCCGTAAACCACCGTGGAGGGGATGTCGTACACGGGCGCGATGGACCATTCCCCCGACGGCTGCTGCACCATGGACACGTTCTTCGCATGAAGGTCGCCGTTCCCGCTCAGCCATGCGAAGGCGGCCTGGATGGCCAGGTTCCGCAGCGCCGGCAGCGGCGCCGCGCAATAGTCCGCCAGCGCATGGCACACCTGCCCGTAGCCCACGTTGTACTTGTCCGCCGGGTAGAGCCGCAGCACCTGCGCACCGTCCTCGACAGCGAGCCGCTGCACCGCGCCGTGCACGCCGCCAGCCAGCGGAATCCGGTCGAAGCGCTCCACCAGAAGCCCCGGCCGGCCGCCGACGTCCCGGATCAGCCGCACCTTGCTCAGCGGAAGCCGCAGCCTGGCCGCATACCGGAACATCACGAACTCGTTCTCCACCACATGCGGGAACTCTGGCGCATTGAGCTTGAGGATGTAGCGCCGGCCTGCACTGGCCACGGGCATGGAGATCATCCCGGCGGACAACTTGTCCTGCACGCCGGCCAGGGCAACGGGGTCGATCAGCCCGGAATCGCCGAGCAGCGCATCGAAATCGACCGGTGCCCTGGGGTTCAGCTCGACGGCGTGCTCGTCCGGGTCCAGCGGTTCGCCGTGCCCCACGATCTGCACATTTCCCACCGGGTTGGCGCCCGCCGCGATGAGCAGTGAGAGTTCGTCGTCCACGCTGGTCTTCACCGAACGGCGCAGCGCGTTCAGCCGCCTGCCCTCCGGCAGCAGCCCCGTAAAGTAGGGCGGCGCGGCACCCGCCGCGGACAGCACGGGTTCGGCTGTTAGAGGCAGGGAACTGGCGACGGCGGGACCTCCCGCTGCCAGGTACGCCGGCAGGTAGCTGAACCTGGTGCCGCCCTCATGCCTTTCGAGCCGAGCAGCCAGCACGCCGGCCTTGTAGACATCGGCGACGCGGTGCCTCATGGCTGGTCCCCTGGCAGGGGTTGGTTTGTGGCCCGGTGTCCGTCGATGGCGCGGGCCGCGGCGCGCGTCCGCCGGGTCAGCTGAAGCTCCAGCCCGAGCGTCTCAAGCAGCGCCAGGAGCGAGTCCAGCTGCACGCTGCGCTTCCCCTGTTCCACGAAGCGGACGAAGCGCTCGGACACTCCGGCGAGCTGGGCCAGCTCGTGCTGGGTCAGCCGGAGGGCCGCACGCCGGGCCCGGACCTCTGCCGCGAGCCCGTCGGTGAACGTTTCCGTCAAAATGAACCTCCCGATAGGCACGAACGTACCGTTTTCTGCTGGATTCCATTCTATTGAGTGGCTCGCGAACCCGTATAGGGCAATTTCGGAACGAACGTGCCGGATTCAGCACCCGCGACCGGAATCACAATTGACAGCCCGTGTGACCCGTGCCATATTTGAAGTGTGAACCTGTCAGACAGCCGGACAGCAGGACAGCCCCTCGCCCGCCTTAGCGCGGCCGAAGCCGTCTTCAACGTCCTCCGCACGGATATCGAATCCGGCAAGCTCGGGGTCGGCGCCAAGCTGAGCTCCGAAGCCACCCTCGCCCAGCAGTACGGGGTGAGCCGTTCCGTGGTCCGTGAGGCATTGCGCTCCTGCAACGCCCTCGGCCTGACCATGACCAAAACCGGCCGCGGCACGTTCGTCGTGGCCGACCGGGTTGCCAAGGACCTGGTGCTCGGCCAGTATTCCGCCCTGGACCTGACCGAGGCCCGCCCGCACATCGAAGTTCCCGCCGCCGGCCTCGCCGCCGAACGGCGCACCCCGGAGGAACTTGAGGCGTTGCGGGACATCGTTGCTGCCATGTCCACCGAGGACGATCCCGAGGCCTGGGTAGGCCTCGACTCGAGCTTCCACGCAGCCATCGCCCGGGCCAGCCGCAACAAGGTGTTCGAGAACGTCGTCTCCGACATCCGCGACGCCCTGGCCTACCAGTCCGAAACGCTCAACATGGTGGCAGACCGCCAGCACGCCTCGGACCAGGAACACCAGCGGATCCTGGCCGCTATCGAAACGGGCAACGCCGCCGAGGCCCGGGCCGCCATGCAGGACCACCTGCATGCCGTAGGCCTGGCCCTCGAATCAATCCTCAGCCAGTAGCTCCCAGCAACCGACACCAATCACAAGGACCCCATGCTCTCCCCAGCCTTGCCCGTCCATGCCCAGACTCCGGTTCATACTCCGGATGTCATGGCCCTGCCGCAGCACGCCGCTTTGGCCGTGCAGACCCGCGACGGGCTCGTGGAAAGCATCCACTACGGCTCCGTAATCGCTACGGCCCCGGACGAAACCGCTGACGACGGGCTCCGCACCCTGCTCTCCGCAGGCGACCCGCTGGCCCCTTTCTACCCGCGGTCCTCCCTCAAACCCCTGCAGGCCGTCGCCATGGTCAGCGCCGGCCTTGAGCTCCCCGCCGATCTCCTGGCCCTCACCGCGGCCAGCCACTCCGGAGCCGCAATGCACCGCGACGGCGCGCTCCGCATCCTCGAAATGCACGGACTGACGGCCGATGCCCTGGGAAACAGCACGGACCTCCCGTACGGCACCGACGAGCGGGACGCCTGGCTCCGCAACGGCGGAACCGCCACCCAGCTGACCCAGAACTGCTCCGGCAAGCACGCTGCGATGGCCGCAACCTGCGTCATCAACGGCTGGCCCGTAAGCGGCTACCTTGATCCGGAACATCCTCTGCAGCAGCTCGTGGCCACCACCGTCCGGAACCTCACGGGCGAAGCACCGGAGCGCACCAGCACCGACGGCTGCGGGACTCCCCTGTTCGCCCTCACCCTCCGCGGCATGGCCCGCGCGTTCGGACGCCTAGCCACCGCTGTGGTGACCGACCCGGAAAGCACGGAAGCCGCCGTCGGCCGCGCCATGATGCAGCACCCCGAAATGGTTGCCGGCGTAGGCCGCGATGTCACCGAACTGATGCGCCTCTCCCCCGGGCTCCTGGCCAAGGACGGCTTCGAAGGCGTGCAGCTGGTGGGGCTTCCGGACGGCCGCGCCGTGGCAGTGAAGATTTCCGACGGCGGGGACCGCGCCCGCATGCCCGTCACCGTCCGTGCGCTGGAAGCGCTCGACGTCGACACCGCACCGCTCGCGGGCATCGCCACCGGCGTTGTCCTCGGCGGGGGACGGCCCGTGGGCCTGCTGCAGGCCACCGATTTCTTGTCCACGCCCGTCACCGAAGCCCTGTGAGGACCCCATGACCACCATTGCCGATACCGCCCCGGCCGCTTTCCGTTCCGAGCACGATCTCCTCGGTGACCGGGACGTCCCGGCCACCGCGTACTGGGGCGTGCACACGCTCCGCGCCGTGGAGAACTTCCCCATCACCGGCCAGCCGCTGTCCACCAACATGCATCTGGTCCGCGGCCTCGCCGCCGTGAAACTCGCCGCCGCCCGCACCAACCGCGAACTCGGACTCCTGGACCCCGAACGCGCGGACGCCATCGAAGCCGCCTGCACCGACGTGATGAACGGACACCTGGCCGAGCAGTTCGTCGTGGACGTGATCCAGGGCGGTGCGGGGACGTCCTCGAACATGAACGCCAACGAGGTCATCGCCAACCGCGCCCTGGAAATCCTCGGCCACCCCAAAGGCGACTACGCCCGCCTGCACCCCAACGACCACGTCAACCTCTCCCAGTCCACCAACGACGTCTACCCCACCGCCGTGAACCTCGCGACGATCTTCGCCGTTCGGGAACTCCTCGCCGCGCTGGCCGAACTCGAAGAAGCGTGCGCGGCCAAGGCCGTGGAGTTCCGCACCGTCGTCAAAATGGGCCGCACCCAGTTACAGGACGCCGTCCCCATGACCCTGGGCCAGGAATTCGGCACCTACGCCGTCACCATCGGCGAAGACCGGCTCCGGCTCGCCGAAGCGGACCTGCTCATCCACGAAATCAACCTCGGCGCCACCGCCATCGGCACCAGCCTGAACGCCCCGGCCGGCTACGCCGACACCGCCTGCCGGCACCTGGCCGAAATCACCGGCCTGCCCCTGGTCACCGCCATCGACCTCATCGAAGCCACCCAGGACGTCGGCGCGTTCGTGCACCTCTCCGGCGTCCTCAAACGCGTCGCCGTGAAACTCTCCAAAATCTGCAACGACCTGCGCCTGCTCTCCTCCGGCCCCGCGCCGGATTCGGCGAGATCAACCTGCCCGCCGTGCAGTCCGGATCCTCCATCATGCCCGGCAAGATCAACCCGGTCATCCCCGAAGTCGTCTCCCAGGTCGCCTACGAAGTGATCGGCAACGACGTGACCATCACCATGGCCGCCGAAGCCGGGCAACTCCAGCTCAACGCCTTCGAACCCATCATCGTCCACAGCCTCCACAAGAGCATCTCCCACCTCGAAGCCGCCTGCCGCACCCTCACGGCACGCTGCATCCGGGGCATCACCGCCAACACCGAACACCTCCGCCTCACCGTGGAACAATCCATCGGCCTGGTCACCGCCCTGAACCCCCACCTGGGCTACACCACCGCCACCGCCATCGCCCAGGAAGCCCTCGCCACCGGCAAGGGCGTCGCTGAACTCGTCCTCGAACACGGCCTCCTCACCGACGAACAACTCCAGGAACTCCTCAGCCCCGAACGCCTGGCCAACCTCAGCAAATAATCCCAACCGCTCCCTAACCCCGCAAGCCCGGCTAGGGAACCCAGCGGTTGCAGCCCCACCCACCGAAGCACCTCCGGCTCCTCCCCAACAGGAAACCAAAGGACTCCCATGACACAGCCCCAACAGGACACTGCCCAAAAGCGTGTCGTCACTGACCACACCATTCCGGCGCACGCGCACGCCTCCGAAGCCACCCTCCACCGCGAGGACGAGGGCTACCACAAGGGGCTCAAGCCCCGGCAGGTCCAGATGATCGCCATCGGCGGCGCGATCGGCACCGGGCTCTTTATGGGTGCCGGCGGCCGTCTTGCCAGTGCCGGGCCCGCCCTCGTCATCAGCTACGCGGTGTGCGGGTTCTTTGCCTTCATGATCCTGCGCGCCCTCGGCGAACTGGTGATGCACCGCCCCTCCTCGGGATCGTTCGTCTCCTACGCCCGTGAGTTCTTTGGCGAGAAGGCCGCCTTCGTCACCGGCTGGCTGTACTGGCTGAACTGGGCGATGACCGCAATCGTGGACATCACCGCCGTCGCGCTTTACATGAACTTCTTCAAGAAATACTGGGCACCCATTGCGGATGTTCCCCAGTGGGTCTGGGCACTGACGGCCCTGATCCTGGTGCTCGGCCTCAACCTGATCTCCGTCAAGGTGTTCGGTGAGCTCGAGTTCTGGTTCGCCCTCATCAAGGTGGTGGCGCTGGTGACCTTCCTTGTGGTGGGCATCTACTTCGTCATCTTCGGCACGCCGGTGGACGGCCAGCAGGTGGGGTTCAGCCTGATCGCGGACAACGGCGGCATGTTCCCCAACGGGCTGCTTCCGGCCATTGTGGTGATGCAGGGCGTGGTGTTCGCCTACGCTTCTATCGAGCTGATCGGCACCGCAGCCGGTGAAACCGAGAACCCGGAAAAGATCATGCCCAAGGCCATCAACACGGTGATCGTCCGTATCGCGGTGTTCTACGTCGGTTCCCTGGTGCTGCTTTCCCTGCTCCTGCCGTACACCTCGTACAAGGCCGGCGAAAGCCCGTTCGTCACCTTCTTCGGCTCCATCGGGGTCGAAGGCGTGGACGCCATTATGAACCTGGTGGTCCTCACCGCGGCGCTGTCCTCGCTCAACGCCGGCCTGTACTCCACAGGCCGCATCATGCGCTCCATGTCCGTCACCGGTTCCGCCCCCAAGTTCGCCGCCCGCATGAACAAGGCCGGCGTCCCCTACGGCGGCATCGCACTGACTGCTGCGGTGGCCGTCTTCGGCGTGGTGCTCAACGCCCTCGTTCCCGCGGAAGCCTTCGAGATCGTCCTGAACGTCGCCTCGTTGGGCATCATCAGCACCTGGGCCGTGATTGTGATGTGCCAGATGCAGCTGGCGCGGCTGGCCAAGCGCGGTGAACTCCTCCGCCCGGCGTTCCGGATGCCCGGCGCCCCGGTGACCGGCTGGATCACGCTGGCCTTCCTGCTGGCGGTGCTGGTCCTCATGGCCTTCGACTCCCCCGTGGGCACCTGGACCATCGCTTCACTGCTGGTGGTCATCCCGGCGCTGATGCTGGGCTGGCGCCTCTGCCGGGAACGTGTCCTGGAGCTCGCCGCGGTCCGTGACGGCTTCACCGGCCCGTACCCGCTGGTAGCCAACCGCCCGGGACCGGGCGCGAAGGACAAAAGCTAGCCCTCCCTGCAGCCAACAGTCCCCATAGCGTGAACGGACACTTGCAGCCCCGAAATCTTCGGATTCAAGGGCAGCAAGTGTCCGTTCGCGCTGGTGCACGGCCAGCCCTAAATCGGTAGCATGAAGCCATTGCGGACGGTTGCACCATCAGCGCGGGTTCTGGAGCTCCGGGGCCGGGGAAGAGGTAGCTCATGTCAGGATCCAAACTTGCCGTGGTGGGAGCCGGAAGCGTGGGCACCTCGCTGGCCTACGCCGCCCTGATCCGGGGTTCGGCAAGCAACATCGCCTTGTTCGACGTCAACGCCCTCAAGGCGGAGGCCGAGGTCCTGGACCTCGCCCACGGCACCCAGTTCGCCGCGGCGGCCGCCACCGTCACGGGCGGCGGCGACATCGCCGTGACCGCGGGCGCCGACGTCGTGGTGATCACTGCCGGAGCTAAGCAGGCGCCGGGCCAAACGCGCCTGGACCTGGCGGGCACGAACGTCCGCATCCTGGAGCAGCTTATGCCTCAGCTGCTCCAGCATGCCCCGGACGCCGTCTATGTCCTGGTCACCAACCCCTGCGACGTGCTCACTGTTGCAGCGCAACAGATCTCCGGGCTGTCGCCGGGACGCGTTTTCTCCTCCGGCACCGTGCTGGACACGTCGCGGCTGCGGTGGCTGCTGGCCCGCCGCGCCGGCGTCTCCGTGGCCAGCGTCCATGCCAGCATGGTGGGCGAGCACGGCGACACGGAGTTTCCGGTGTGGTCCGGCGCCACCATCGGGCCCATCCCCATCCGTGACTGGGAAGCCGACGGCGAACAGGTCTTCACCGCGGATTACCTCGCCGAAACGGCCCGTGAAGTGACGCAGGCGGCCTACAAAGTCATCGCCGGCAAAGGGGCCACGAACTACGCCATCGGCCTCTCCGGCGCGCGGATCGTGGAAGCCCTGCTCCGGGACGAGAACGCCGTGCTGCCCGTTTCCACCGTCCTGGACGGCCCCTACGGAATCTCCGGCGTGGCGTTGTCCCTTCCCAGCATCGTGGGGCGCGGGGGCGTGCACCGCGTCCTTCACACGCCCATGGACGACGGTGAACTGGCTGCCCTGCAGCATTCGGCTGAAACTCTGCGGAACACGATGAGTACGTTGGGAATCTAGGCTGCAAGCAAGGAAGCAAGCCTCGCCTCGCTGCTATCCCTTGGTCCCGGTTGCGACGGCGTAATGCAACGCCGCCGCAACCCCCGGCGGGTGCGGGTTCGCATATGCTCAGCAGAGAAGTTCACGCTGGCTCAACGACGAACCACCACAGGAGAAGCGCACATGACCACCTGGCGGATCAGGGATTTCCATTCGGCCGATCTTGACGGCATCCTGCACCTCTGGGAATCGCTCAAGGCCAGCAACGTGGAGCCCGTCTACGCGCTCTCCGAAGTCCTGGCCTCCTGCGAAAAGGACCACGCCGTGGTGGCCGTGCAGGGCGAGCAGGTGGTGGGCGCCGCCGTCGGCCGCGCCGCGCACGACCAGGGTTGGATCGTCTTCCTGGCCACCCTCCCCGAATACCGCGGCCGCGGCATCGGCACCTCACTGCTGGCCGCCGTCGAAAACCGGATGGCCCCGCACGGGCTGAACAAGCTGTCCGCGCTGATGCCGGAGTCCGAAACCCGCGTGGAGGCATTCCTGAGCCGCGGTTTCGTGCTCAAAAAGAACCTCCGGTACTTCGAACGCACCATCCCCGTGCAGCGCCAGGAACTCGAGCCCCTGGGCCTCCTCGGCGGCCGCATCCTGGCCCGCGATCTCTGGGAGAACGTGGCCGGCATGCGCAGCGAGAAGGAACTGCTGGAACGCCGGCTGGTGCTCCCCCTGGCCGAAGCGGACCTTGCGGATGAGTTCGGCGTGGTGCCGCCGCGCGCCGTCGTCCTCTTTGGTCCTCCCGGCACCGGCAAAACGACGTTTGCGAAGGCCATCGCGTCCCGCCTCGAATGGCCGTTCGTGGAAGTATTCCCCTCCAGGCTCGCCGCCGATCCCAAGGGCCTGGCCGGCGCGCTCCGCGAAACCTTCCTGGAAATCGCCGAACTGGAACATGCCGTTGTGTTCATAGACGAGGTGGAGGAGATTGCATCCCAGCGTTCAGGCGAACCGCCGTCGCCACTGCAGGGCGTCACCAACGAGCTCCTCAAAATCATCCCCGCCTTCCGGGAGCAGCCCGGCCGGCTGCTGGTGTGCGCCACCAACTTCATCCGCGCGCTGGACACCGCCTTCCTGCGGCACGGCCGCTTCGACTACGTGATCCCCATCGGGCTCCCCGATGCCGAGGCCCGCCGCGCCATGTGGGAACGCTTCATCCCGGCCACCGTGGTGGACGACGTGGACGTCGAGCTGCTGGTGGACCGCACCGAGGGCTTCTCCCCCGCGGACATTGAGTATGCGGCCCGGAGCGCCTCCCAGCGCGCCCTGGAAAAGGCAGTGTACGACGACGGCGGGCTGGCCTCCGGGGGCGATGTCTCCGTCCGCGAAGCTGTCCGGAAGGGTCCGGCCACACAGGATTACCTCGACGCGATCGCGGACACGCGGACCACGGTGAGCAAAGAGGTCCACGAGCTGTTCCTGGAGGACATCGACTCACTGGGACGTGTGTAAGCCCAGGTAGTCCGATGGTCCTGTTCCTCACTGTGGTCAGCGGCATCGCCTGGACGGCCGTTTACATCGACGCGATCCGGATCGGGTTCAGGGACCGGAGCTATGCAATCCCCGCGGCCGCGCTGGGCCTCAACTTCGCCTGGGAGAGCATCTACGCGACGCGCTCGGCGGTCACAGCGCTGTCCGTGCAGGGCGTCATCAACATCGTGTGGGCACTGGCGGACGTCGTCATCCTGTACACGTTCTTCAGGTTCGGACGGTCAGAGCTCCCGGCCTGGGTGACGCGTAAGCTCTTCCTGGGCTGGGCCCTCCTACTGGGCGTCGCGTCCTTCGCCGTGCAGCTGCTGTTCGTGGCGGAATTCGATTGGGAGGCTGCGTCGCGCTACTCGGCCTTCCTGCAGAACCTGCTGATGTCCGGGCTTTTCATCGCCATGTTCGCTGCCCGCGGCGGCACCCGGGGCCAGTCCCTGCTGATTGCCGTGGCCAAATGGATCGGTACGCTGGCGCCCACCATCGTGTTCGGCTGGTTCGGAAACTCGCCGCTGGTCCTGGGCGTCGGCGCCCTCTGCAGCATCTTCGACCTTGTGTATATCGGCCTGTTGTGGCGGGCTCGGGCGGTGGCGCCGGTCCGGGCCGCCCTGCGTTCCTGAGCGGCGCTGGAGCTGCCGCGACTCCCGGCGGTACTCTTTGAGCCATGTCCAACAATCCCCTCCGGCATGCGATGGCCCGCATGGGCGGCCGCGACCCGCATGAGCAACACCGGGCAGCCACCCCGCTGGAGCTGTTCTTCGACCTGACGTTTGTGATTGCCTTCGGCGTGGCGGGAAGCCAGTTCGCCCACGAGATCGCGGAAGCCCACTTCGGTGCCGGCCTGCTGGGTTTCTCCTACGCGATGTTCGCCGTGATCTGGGCCTGGATCAACTTCACCTGGTTCGCCAGCGCCTACGACACCGACGACTGGGTGTTCCGCGTGGTCACCCTGGTCCAACTGGTTGGTGTGCTCATTCTGGCCATGGGCATCGAGCCGCTGTTCCACTCGTTGGTGGACGGCGACCATGTGGACAACGCCGTGATCGTGGGCGGCTACGTAATCATGCGACTTGCCCTGGTGTTCCAGTGGCTGCGCGCGGCGCGGCAGGACCCGGCCCGCCGGCAGACCTGCCTGCGCTACGCGGTCTACCTGGGTACGGTGCAGCTCGGCTGGATTGCGGTGCTGATAATTCAGGCCGACCTGTTGACGACCATCCTGATGACCGTGCCGCTCTACGTGCTGGAAATGGCCACGCCCTACGTCGCCGAGCGCTCCATGCGGACCCCGTGGCACGCGCACCACATCGCCGAACGCTACGGGCTTCTGGCCATCATTGCCCTTGGCGAATGCCTGATCGGCGCGATCGAAACCCTCCGCGCCATCGTGGCCAACCATGGCTGGAGCGTCGATGCTGCGCTGGTGGGTTTCGGCGGAACGGCGCTGGCGTTCGGCATGTGGTGGATCTACTTCATCCTTCCCGCCGGCCAGGCCCTGCACCTCCAGCGGCACCGCTCGTTCTTCTTCGGCTACGGGCACATCCCCATCTTCGCCGCCATCGCCGCGACAGGCGCCGGACTCCATGTGGCGGCCTTTTACATCGACCATGAGGCGCACATCAGCGCCGCCGTGGCCGTGGCCAGCATCGCCGTGCCCGTGGCCATTTTCAAGGCGTCCCTGACGTGGCTGTTCAGCATGATGATCTGCGTGGACCGCACCGTCATTGCCGTGGCAGCCGGCGTCCTGGCCGCGCTGGCAGGCAGCGTGGGACTAGCCGCCGCCGGGGTCTCGGTGCCCGTCTGCCTGCTGGTGATCGTGCTCGCGCTGGCCGTTTCCATTGTCATTGATGAGAAGCGCGGCACCGAACGGATGAACGCAGCGCTCGAGCAGCTGAAAGCCGGAGCCTAACAGGCCCCGTCCGGCCGGGTGCCCGCCGCTGCCGCGGTCTCGTCAGGCTCGCTCTCCAGGGGGTGACCTTCGGCCCTTCAACCGCACCACGGTGGGGTGCCAAGGTGACACTGTGGCCGGAAATCCTCGACCGTGAAGGTAGTAGGCATGAACACTGTCGTCAAGACCGCGCACGGCCTGCTGCGCGGGAGCGTTGCCGACGGCGTGCACGGTTTCCTGGGCATTCCATACGCGGCGCCAACGTCAGGCCAGAATCGGCTCCTCCCGCCGCAGCCCGTCCAGCCTTGGAGCGGAGTCCGCGACGCGACGAGCTACGGAGCCTCCCCTCCCCAGGTGTCGCCGCCGGAAAGTGCGGGCACGGAGTGGGACACGGCACTGGCCGGAGAGGACTGCCTGAACCTGAACGTCTGGACACCCGACCCCGGCAGCACCGGGCTTCCGGTGATGGTCTGGATTCAGGGCGGCGCTTTCGAAATCGGCTCCACGGCGGCGTACAACGGCAGGAATTTTGCCAGGGACGGCGTCGTCTGTGTGGTGATCAACTGGCGGGTAGGCGCCGACGGGTTCCTGGACCTTGGCGACGGGCAGGCCAACGTCGGTCTCCTCGACCAGGTCGCGGCCCTGCGCTGGGTCCGCGAGAACATCACAGCCTTCGGCGGTGATCCCGGCAACGTCACCGTGTTTGGCCAGTCGGCAGGTGCCATGAGCATCGGAGTTCTCCTCTCGATGCCCCGCGCCGAAGGGTTGTTCCGGCGGGCCATCCTACAGAGCGGGGCCGCCCACCATGTGCTCCCCGCCCAGAGCGCCCACCGTATCGGCCGGTCCCTTGCCGAGAAGCTTGGGGTGCCGCAAACCCGGGAGGCAATGGCAGGCGTTCCCGTCCCGCGTTTCCTCGAGGCGCAGGCGGAACTGCAGGCAGATTTCCGTGCCCACCCGAACCCCGAGCTCTGGGGACACGAGGCAGCGACGAGCATGATGCTCTGGCAGCCTTCTATCGACGGTGATGTCATTCCCCGGCGCCCCATTGACCGGATTCGTGCCGGCGCCAGCGCGACGGTGGACCTCATGGTGGGCACCAATACTGAGGACTGGAAACTGTTCCTGGCCATAACGGGCGTGATCGCCAAGGTCACGGAGCAGGACCTGGCGGAGTCCCACAGCGTCGACGGCTTCCCGCCGATTGGTGTGTACGGCCTCCCCGCCGGGACGGCGCTCGACGAGTACCGCTCCCACTATCCGGGCAGTTCTCCTGGCGAGCTGCTCGCCGCCGTGGAAACCGACTGGTGGGTGCGGATGCCGGCGATCCGCCTGGCGGATGCCCACGCGAAGGCAGCGTCGACGACACCGGCGCGCACGTACATGTACGAGTTTGCCTGGGCCGCCCCGGCCTCGGCGCAGTCCACGCCCTGGAAGTGCCGTTCGTTTTCGACACCCTGGACAAAGATTCCAGATTGTTCGGACCGCTGCTCGGAACGGACCCGCCTCAGGAACTGGCTGACGCCATGCACGCCGCGTGGATTTCCTTAGCCTCTACGGGCGATCCCGGCTGGCCGGGCTACGATCTCGAGCGCCGGACCACCATGCTGTTCAATACCGGTTCAGGCGTCGTTTACGACCCCCGGGCATGGGAACGGGACCTCTGGAAGGGCGTCCGCTAGGACTCGTAGGAGAGGTTCTCGTAGTCGGTGTCGTCCGCCTCGTCCAGGCGGTCATCCAGTTCCTCCAGCAGCCAGGGATTCACCCGGGCCAGGATCATCCGGACTTCCTCCACCGGTACGGCGTCATAGAGCACCGGCCGGGCCTCGTCGTAGCGCGTGACCGGCGGCTTGTCCGGCCACTTTTCGGCCAGGGCCTTGACGCGCTCGGGAAGGGAGTTGTGGGCGTTGTCCGCGATCTTGACCAGGGTGGCGTCGTGGTCCTCGGCGATAAACCGGATACCGGCCTGATAGTCGTCCGGGTCGTCGTGCAGCCGCTTGGTGACGCGCTCAATGATGTCCACGGCGCGCTCGGAGACGCCCATGTCCAGCAGCGCCTGCCGCGTGATGGGGGTGTCCTCGGCAATATCGTGCAGGTAGCCTGCGATCCGGATGTCGTCGTCGAAATCCGCCAGGGCATCGCCGACGGCGAGAACATGATCGCGGTACGGCCGCTTGAGCTTGTCCTTCTGGCGGTTGTGGGCAACTTCGGCGAGGACCTTGGCCGTCTCAACAGTGAATCGTGGCTGGGGGACGCTTGCGTCCGTGGTTCCTGTTTCTGGCATGGTTCCAGCCTACGCGCCTGCGTCCGGCACACCGGGCCACACCCACGGCTCCCGGGGCAGCGCCGAGGGATGAAAGTGCGCAAGGGCCCGCTGCAGCGGTCCGGCCGGCAGCCCCAGCGACTCAAGGATGGTGTCCCGGACACGGTCAGCATCCAGCCCGGCCGCCGCCAGGTCCGCCAGCGTCACGGCACCGTCCCGCTTGGCCAGCCGGGCGCCGTCGGAATTCACCACAAGCGGCACATGGGCATATTCCGGTACGGGAATATGCAGCAGGGAAGCCAAATAGGCCTGCCGCGGCGTGGACGGGAGGAGATCGTCCCCCCGGACCACCTGGTCGATCCCCTGCGCTGCGTCGTCCACCACCACGGCCAGGTTGTAGGCAGTCACCCCGTCATTGCGGCGCAGCACGAAGTCGTCCACCACGCCCGTGTAGGTGCCGTGCAGAATGTCCTCCACGGTCCAGTCAGCAACGCCCGCGCGGAGCCGGATGGCTGCCGGCCGGATGGTCCGCTTGAATTCCAGTTCAGCAGGGTCCAGGTTCCGGCAAGTGCCGGGGTACGCACCCTGCGGGGCGTGCGGCGCGGACGGTGCTTCCTGGATTTCACGCCGCGTGCAGAAACACTCATACGTGAGCCCCGCGGTGGCCAGCCGGCTGATCGCCGCCGCATACAGCGGCTCCCGCTCGGTCTGGCGCACAACGGCGCCGTCCCAGGTAACGCCAATGGCTGCCAGATCGCGGAGCTGCTCCGCCTCAGCGCCAGCCCGGGCCCGGTCCAGGTCCTCGACGCGCATCAGGAACTGCCTGCGCGTGGAGCGGGCGAACAGCCACGCGAGGATCGCCGTCCGAAGGTTCCCCACGTGGAGTTCGCCGGAAGGGCTCGGGGCGAAGCGGCCGGCTGATGTCATGGCACCAGCCTAGGCCGGGCAGCACGGCGTTCAGCAACCACGCGCGAAACACCACTAAAGGGCCAAACACAAGAGCCCCTCAGCTACCGAACTCTCCGGGTGATCGGGGGTCGGTGGCTCAGGGCTCTTGCCGTGCCGGGTCCGCGAGCGTGGCTCCGGACCCCTTGCACTGCTTTGCGGAATGACGATGCGTGAACAAGTGTCAATCAGCGGCGGCATCCTTGCGGGATGCGTGGTCCAGGGTCCGGGTGGTGTGCCGGGGTCCCTGTAGCCTGCGGGATCCGGCGGTAGCCTGCGTCCCTTGTTGCCACTATTTGAGCAGAAGCCATACAGTAGGCGCAACGAGCAACTGCTTCCCTGGTCAATCTGATCAATCACGGAGCGCTGCCCAGGCAGGAAGTGATCAGATTGCAGGAACTCGACGCCACCGACCGGCGAATCCTCGCGGCTCTCGACGAAGACCCCCGCGTCCCCATCATGGTGCTGGCGCAAAAGCTCGGCCTGGCGCGCGGAACCGTGCAGTCGCGCCTGGAGCGGATGGCGTCGTCGGGGGCGCTCCGTCCCAACAGCAGCAGGGTCCTGCCCTCGGCCCTCGGTCGCGGCGTGGCCGCATCGGTGAGCGCGGAACTTGACCAGAGCCACCTGAACGAGGCCATCGCCGCGTTGCGTAAGATCCCCGAAGTCCTCGAGTGCCACGCACCTGCCGGCGACACCGACCTCCTGATCCGCGTGGTGGCCAAGAGCCCGGACGACCTCTACCGGGTGTCCGAGGAGATCCGGCTCTGCCCGGGCATCGTCCGCACGTCCACCAGCATGTTCCTGCGCGAAGTCATCCCGTACCGCACCACCGGGCTGCTGGGCGCCTGAGCGGCTTCTCTTTCCTCATCGGTTGCCCGGGACGGGGACCTCTCCCCATCGCCGCCTTCGCACCAAAGCCGTTAGGCTGACCGTGGACTTCAACAGGGGGAAACATGGCGGGGAACTTCTACGGTGCGGACGTCGCGCAGCTGCGCCAGCTCGCCAAGGACCTGGCGAACGGCGCCAGCCGGCTGGACCAGCTGGGGCAACAGCTGGGCAGCTCAATCGCTTCCAGCCCGTGGAAGGGCCACGACGGCGACCGGTTCCGGAGCGACTGGAACAGCTCCCATGCGAAGGCGCTCCGGGCGGCCGCCGCCGGCATCCAGCAGGCATCGAAAGCATTGCTGCAGAACGCGGGTCAGCAGGACCGGGCCAGCGCCGCCTCGACAGGAGGCGCAGGCGGAACCGGCACCGGCGCGGGCAATGCTCCGACCGACGGCGCCGCGCAGGAACTGACGGACAGGCTCAACGGCATGAGTCCGGCCGAACGTGCGGCCTACCTGAACAGCGACGAGTTCAAGAAGTGGGCGCTGGAAAACCCGGACGCCGCCAAGGCCGCCCTGGACGCGGCCGCAGACTCCGGGCTGGTCGACAAGAACTCCCCGGAATATTCGCACTTCCTCACTGATTACTGGAACCAGCAGGCCATGCGGGACATGGGCATCGACCCCGCCGACTGGGACACGTCCAAGGGCACGGAGTACAACTGGGAGACCATCAAGAAGGTCTACGACTTCTACGGCCAGGCATACCTGTCCAACCCCGACCTGCAATGGGCCGGAATGGCCAACATGATCGGCCCGTCCTTCGCAGGAGGGTTCAAAGACATGGCCATGATGCGGGACCTCGCCCAGCAGATCGCCGACAACCCGGCGTCGGACATCCCCCTGCCGGTGCTGGACCAGATCGAGCAGCTGGCGGGCATGACCGACCAGGAGATCAAGTTCTACGAAACCAGCATGCTGGACATGAACAAGGAGATCTTCCTGGACCAGGCCCGGCAGCACCAGGCCTACATGAACGGCGGCCTGGACGAAATCAACCGGCTCCGTGATTCCGGCGCCATCGACCCCGAAACGGCACGCTCGTGGGCACAGATCGATTCCGGCGACCCCGCCCAGGTGCAGGAAGGCAACACCGCGCTCCTGTACCGCGAGCAGAACGAAATCATCGCTGACGACTACGACAGCATGCGCGGCCACCCGGGCGGGGAGGCCGTGACCTACATGGTCACGTTGGCCGGCGAACCGTCCATCCCCGGCGCCAAGAGCTACCCCGAGGTGTTCCCCTACAAGTTCAGCGTGGAGAGTCCGGGACCGGAGAACGTGCCGTTCACCAACTGGGACAACCCCACGCAGTTCCGCACCGACTTCACCACCGGCTTTCCGGACGGCAACATCGCCAACGCCGACCAGCGCTGGGCACTCATCCAGCAGGACACCCTGCCGGCCTACCAGAACCTGCTGGCCACCGACCCGGCCCGGGCCGAACAGATCATCGGCTCCGATTTCAACGACCGGGTGGACCAGTACCGGCCCACCAACAACATTCCGGGCATCATGGACCGCTTCGTCTCCGGCTTTGACGCCGAGGTGCACCAGTGAGGCCCGCCCGGCTGACCTCCCGCCGGTGCTTTCGGCGGCAGGCCGCCGTCGTCCTCTTTGTCCTGGCCGGAAGCTTCGCCCTCACCGGCTGCCAGATCAGCAGCCCCATCGCCACCGAACCGACGTCCCAAGGGAGCACCGTGAGCACCTCCGAATTTTCCACCCTCGACGCCGCCGGAGTGGAACAGATCCGTGCCACGAAGACCGCGCGGCTGGACATGAGCTCGGGCTCGTTGAAAAAGGCCGACGTGCGGGTCACCGCGGACAGCTTCGGCCCGGAAATCAACACGCAGGACACCGGCAAGATCGCGCTGACGGTTGTCGCACCCAACGGCGAGATCACCGGCGAAACCGACCGCATCCGCTTCAAGACCACCGCCGCGCGCACGGACTTCAGCGAGGTGACCTACTTCCTCACCGCCGACTCGCCGGAAGCCTACTTCAGCCTCATCCGCGACGGCGTGCAGCGGTATGGAATCGACAGCGCCTCCGCCGAACGGTGGATCACCTCAGCGGAAGCGGACCCCGCCACGAAGAGCGACTTTTCCATCACCTCAGGCACGGACACCGGCCTGGAAGTCAACTACGACCTCCGGTACGACGGCGCCAAGGACACCCAGGTGATCATCGTCCATGTCAGCCCGGCCGCCTGACTGTTCCGCGGCCTAACGGGCAGCGCCCGACGCACCGCAGCCGCACAGCCTAGACCGGCGGTCCGGCGTTCGACTTCAGGTTCTTCATCACCAGCGTTGATGTCAGCCGCTCCACTCCGGGCAGGGACGTCAGCTCGGCGTCGTAGAACCGTTGGTACGCCGGCAGGTCCTCCGCGATGACCTTCAGGAGGTAGTCCGGTGAGCCGAACAGCCGCTGCGCCTCCACGATGTTGGGATTGTCCGCCACGCGGCTCTCGAAGATCTCCATGGTGGGCCGGTCCACCTGCCGCAGCGTGACGAAAACGATCGCCTCGAATCCGAGCCCGACGGCGGCGGGGTCGATGTCCGCGCGGTATCCCCTGATCACGCCAGACGACTCCAGGTCGCGCAGCCTCCGGTGGCACGGCGCAACCGTCAATCCCACCTTCGCGGCAAGCGCCGTAGCCGTCATCCGGCCATCCTCCTTGAGGTAGCGCAAGATATTTCTGTCAATGTGGTCAATCACGCAATTATCTTACTCGCTGACAGCATTTCCTGAGTAAATCAGGGAACACTTATGGCGCGAAGTTGCCTAGAGTTGCTCCTATCAGCAGACCGTAGGAGGCCGCCCGTGAATCCCCAGCTATTCCTCGCATTCCTGGTGGTCGCGTGCGCCCTTGCCTGCACGCCCGGCGTGGACTGGGCGTACTCCATTGCGGCCGGCCTGAAACAGCGCAGCTTCGTCCCTGCGGTGGCCGGCCTCTGCGGCGGCTACGTCCTGCACACCGTACTGATGGTGGCCGGCCTGGCCGCACTGCTCGCCGGCCTTCCGGGTGTCCTTGGCTGGCTGACCGTGGCCGGCGCGGCTTACCTGCTGTGGCTGGGCTTCGGCACCATCCGGTCCTGGCGCAGCGCCACCTTCACCGCCGAGGTGACTTCGCCGGCATCTTCCACCCAGCTCCGCAGCTTCCTGCAGGGCGTGGGCACCAGCGGAATCAACCCCAAGGGGCTGCTGTTCTTCGTGGCCCTGGTTCCGCAGTTCGTCAGCCCGGAGGCGGCCCTGCCGGTTCCGGTGCAGTCCGGGCTGCTGGGCCTGACGTTCGTTTTGTTGGCGGGCGTCGTCTACACCTGCGTGGCGTTGCTCTCCCGTAAGCTGCTGCACTCGCGCCCGGGGGCAGCCCGGCGGGTGACGCTTGCCAGCGGGGTCATCATGATGGCACTGGGGACCGCGCTGCTGTCCGAGCAGCTGATTCCCGTGGTGGCCGGGTTCGCCTGGCAGTAGCGCCAGCCGGCGGGGCTGGATCGTGTCTTTCAGACCTTGCGTTCCATGAACCATTCTGTGAAGGCGGTGGCGCGGCCGTCCGGTGCGAGCCGGACCACCCAGAGGTTCTCGTAGCTGGGCCGGTCCCCCAGATACGTGGTGCGCCCCTGGACAAAGTGCAGGTCGCCGTCCGAGCCGAGCGGCGACCATTCGAAGGTCCATTCCTCGGGCTCATCCGCCTCGGTCAGCCAGTGTTCCACGATCTGCCCGTGGCCGCGCCACGCGTCCGGGTCGTAGGGCCGGGTGGCATAGACCGCGTCCTCTGTGAAGAGCGCCCGGATGTCGTCCGGTTCATTGGTGGTCCACGCCGTGAGGTATTTTTCCATCCACTGCCTGATTGCATCGCTCATTGGTCCGTTGTACCGCGGCGCGCCACCGCCCACAAGGGCGTCGGACCCGGCCGGCGGGTCATTCCCCGTCCAGCTTCTTCCATTCCTGTTCCCACAGGCGGCGCTCCTCAACGTCCTTGCGGATGACTTCAAAGGTTTCGAGTTCGGCGGGCCGGCCCCGCAGCCAGTCACGCGGGTTGAGGGACTTGCGCCCGTTGTCCAGCAGCAGCAGGGCGCGGTCGGTCAGGGCATCGTTGCGAAGTGCCAGGTCCGTCTTCCGCCGCCGGAGGACCTCCTTCAGCGCCTGTTGTGCCGCGGAGTGCGCGCCGAGCCGCCGGAGCGAGCGGGCCCGGATCAGCAGCAGCGCGGCGGAGAGGTCGTCCGCGTTAAGCAGCCCCTCGGTCCAGACCACCACTTCCTTATCCCTCTCCAGCGAATACGCCAGCGAACAGCGGGCCAGTGCGGCGGGCAACGACGGCGGCAGCATGGCCACCGTCTGCAACGCCGATTCCAGATGTCCCGTTTCCCGGAGGGAGTGCGAAAGGGTCAGGAACACTGCCTCCTCACTGAACAGCACCGGAACCTCGACGCGTTCGGCGACTTCGACCGTGGTGACCACACGCGTCAGGTAACTCGCAGCGAACTGGTTGGCGTCGTCGTCGTTCCTGGTGGAAAGGCCCCGCTGCAGCAGTTCCGAGGCGCGCAGGTAGCCGCCCTGCTTGTAGGCGAGCAGCCCTGCCATCACGCCGCAGAGCCCAGCCCAGCCCGGGTACTCACGGCCCGTGGCGATCAGGCGGTTGGGATCGGCATTGTGGAAGATCGCGTCATACACGGCCCTGGCGGCCCTGCCCGGGAGCCGTTTGAGTCTGGGGACCGGGCCGTCAACGCTGATCAGCGCACCGCCGCGGCCGCCCAGGACACTGTGGAGGATCCCGCCGACGCCGCCGGCGAGGTCACGCACCGGCGTGCGGATCTGCCCGTTGCCGAACGGGGTGAGGTCGCGGGTGTCACGGTAGATCGGTCCAGAGGTCTGCCCGGCGGTCATTCCTCCATGCTAGTAGTGCCCGCTGGACAAAGGCCGGAGGGGCCGGCTCGCAGCCAGCAGTGCAGCTAGCTGGCCGCTGCCACCCAGACGCCGATCACCCACGTGCTCGCGGCGAGGCATGCCAGGCCGAATTCCACCAGCATGCCCAGCCCCGTGGCCTTGAGCGCTGCCCAGCTGGTGGTCACGGCGGTCCTGAAATCACGCGTGCGGTGCGATTCGCTGAGCAGCAGGCCGGCGGCGAAGCCCACAAAGAGGCCCACCACCGGAATGAGGAACATGCCGACAACGCCAAGGACCAGCCCCACCGCCACGCTGCGGCTGGGGATCCGGTGCTCCCGGAGTTTGCGTCCCGTGAGCACGGCGCTTGCCGCCATTCCGGCCAGCACAAAGGCCATGCCGATGCCGAACACCACCCAGCCGCCGGTTCCCGCACCGCCCCAGATGGCCCAGGCAAGCAGGCTGAGGGCGATGAGGATGCTGCCCGGAAGGACAGGGATGACGGTGCCGGCGACGCCTACCAGAATGGCCAGGCCGCAGAGGATGGTCACGAGGATCTCGGGGTTCATGCACCTCAGTCTAGGTTCCGCCAGGGACAGCATGCCTTCGAAGACGTCGGCGGCTAAGGACAACGATGGCGAACGGCAACGACGGCGGCGCCTCCCCAGCACGGGAGGCGCCGCCGTCGAACTTGCTGGCGGAAGGGTTACTCCGCGGTTACTCCGCTTCGGCCGCGGCGGCCACGGCGGCTGAAACTGCCGGAGCGACGCGGGGATCCAGCGGGCTGGGCACGATGTAGTCCGCGGACAGCTCGGGCTCGGCCAGTTCGGCGATGGCGCGGGCGGCGGCAAGCTTCATGGCGGGCGTGATCCGGCGGGCACCGGCGTCGAGCGCCCCGCGGAAGATTCCCGGGAAGGCCAGCACGTTGTTGATCTGGTTGGGGAAATCGCTCCGCCCGGTGGCCACGACGGCGGCATAGCGGGAGGCGACCTCGGGAAGGACTTCAGGGTCCGGGTTGGACAGGGCGAACACGATGGAGCCGTGGTTCATCAGCTTCAGGTGCTCCTCGTCCAGCTGCGAGGAGGAGACGCCAATGAACACATCGGCGCCGAGCAGCGCCTCGCCGGGGCCGCCGGTGATGCCGCGCGGGTTGCTGCGCTGGGCCATCTGGGCCTTCTTGCTGGCGGCGTCGGCAGCGATGTCCGCACGGTCCTTGTTGATGACGCCGCGCGAGTCAAGCAGGACAACGTCCTGGATGCCGGCGGTGAGCAGTATTTCGGCGACGGCGATGCCTGCGGCACCCGCACCGGAAACCACCACACGGAGTCCTTCAAGTTCGCGGCCGGTCACCTTGGCAGCGCCGGTCAGTGCGGCGAGGACCACGACGGCGGTGCCGTGCTGGTCATCGTGCATGACAGGGCAGTCCAGGGCTTCGATAAGCTTCTCTTCGAGCTCGAAGCAGCGCGGTGCGGAGATGTCCTCAAGGTTCACGGCGCCGAAGCTGGGGCGCAGGCGGACCAGGGTCTCAACGATTTCGTCCACGTCGGTGGTGTTGAGCACCAGCGGGATGGAGTCAAGGTCGCCGAAGGACTTGAACAGGGCAGACTTGCCTTCCATGACGGGCAGCGACGCGCTGGGGCCGATGTTGCCAAGCCCCAGGACGGCGGTGCCGTCGCTGACCACTACAACCAGGCGCTGGGCCCAGGTAAGGGTCTTGGCGAGCTCCGGTTCGGCGTGGATCG
Organism: Arthrobacter sp. 24S4-2; assembly: GCF_005280255.1. NCBI lineage: Bacteria > Bacillati > Actinomycetota > Actinomycetes > Micrococcales > Micrococcaceae > Arthrobacter > Arthrobacter sp. 24S4-2. The sequence continues at coordinate 5,370,318 of NZ_CP040018.1, forward strand.
CGCGGCTGACCTGGGCAACGCCCGGAGTGTAGGCAATGGAAAGATCGCGCTTGCTGGAGAGCGGGACGGTGCTGGAGATGGACAACTTGCCGCCCTGGTGGGCTTCGAAGATCTCCTCGTCGGACAGCACGGTTGCCGTGTCCGAGGAGTCATTAGCGGAACTGCTGTCAGCGGGAGCGATGATTTCAGTGGACACGTCGTTGTCTCCTAGGGCTAGCCGTGGGCGCACGGCACAAAAAAGGCTCAAGCACATAGGGGGCTCAAGATGGACAGTCGGGAAATTCTGCGGTCCAAGGATGGCGGACCGCGGTGAAGCTCCTGCAAAGTACGGGCTGCTAGCCACTCCGGTCCTGCAATCGTAAACAACTGGGCCCACCCGAATTGCCACTGGGCCGACCACCGGTCATGCTAAAACGTTTATTCACTCCTGGGCGTGATCCACATCACACAAAAACCGAGCCGGAAGGCCTTTAGTGGTCTAGACCGGTTACGGCTTCGGTCAGCACCGGGTGAGCAGCGAGCAGGCTTTCTTCAGGTCTTCCTCGGCCTCAAACAGCGACAGCCGGCGGCAGCGGACGGCCTGCACCAGACCGGAGACCGTCAGCAGGAGCACGCGGGACTTGGCGGCGTCGCCGCTTGCCACCGTGACTGCCTGCTCGGCAATGACGTCGATCTCGCGCAGGAGGCCCGTGGTGTCCTTGTCCTTCGTGTAGACACCCTGGCTCAGGCACTGCTCCACCGCGGGCTGCATCAGCCGCATATGGAAGATCTCCATCACCACGCCGGCCAGCGAACGCACGCGGCTGCCCCCGGTGTCCGGCCAGCTTCCCACCTGCAGTTCACTGAGCTGCTTCCGGTAGAGCGCCAGCATCAGGTGCGCGGGGGACGGGAAATACCGGTACAGGGTTCCCAGCGGAACATCGGCCTTGGCCGAGACTTCGGAAAGGCTCACGGAATCCAGGCCCTTCCGGGCGAATCCGGCGGCGGCGTCCAGGATCCGGGCATAGCGGATCTGCTGTCTGGGCAGGGTCGGCGGCGCGGCCATGGGCGGGATATCTGAGTTGAGTTCAAGCATCAGCAGCGTTCCGGGAGTGGGTTTCGTACAGCGGTCAGGCGGATCCCCATCACAGCACTGCCGCAGCAATTCGAGTCCACTATACGGCACCAATCTTGGCGCCAATCAGTGAAAAGGCTGTGCAGCGGGGCAGCGCTTTGCCACGTGTTCTCAGTCCACGCCCTTGATCTTCACGACGAAAACGGCTCCCAGCAGCCCGATCACGGCGGCCGCGACATACAGCGAAACATAGCCGCCCCACAGCGTGACGAAGGGGAAAGCGATCAGGGGCGCCAGGACCTGCGGGAGCGAGTTGGCGATGTTGATGACCCCCAGGTCCTTGCCCCGGTCCAGCGCGCTGGGAAGCACCTGGGTTATCAGCGCAAAGTCAACGGCCAGATAGGCGCCGAAGCCGATTCCCAGCACCGTGGCGCCGGCAATTGCCCCGGCCCAGGTGGGCGCAAAGGCAAGGATCAGCGATGCGACCGCGATGATCACCGACGAGGCGATCACCAGCGGCTTCCGCTTGCCCATCCGGTCGCTGAGCGGGCCGCCGATCACGCTGGTCACGATCACCATCACCGCGTACAGGCCGGTGAGGATCAGCACGCCGAAGGCCGGCTCGATCCCCTGCGTCTCCTTGACGTGCACCGCGTCAGTCAGGAAGAACAGCAGGTACAGGGTCACCATGTGGTTGCCGATGTTCACCAGCAGCCGGGTCAGCCAGGCCCAGGCGAAATCCGGATACAGAGCCGGCGAAATCCAGAACCCCCGGGCGAACGCGGCCAGGCTGAACGGCGGCCGGCCCTCCGCGGGAAGGCTCACGTCGTCGCTCTTGAAGAAATACAGCGCGACGCCGGCAACCAGCGCAGCCGCGCACACGAGGTACCCCACGCCGAAGTTCCCGCTGACGACGGCGGCAATCACCGCGCCGATCAGGATGCCCACCGTCTGCCCCATGGCTGCGAGCCCGCCCACCGTGCCGCGCTGCGGCACCGGCACCCGGTCCGGGATGGCAGCAGTGATGGCGGCGTACGCCCCGTTGCAGCCAGCCTGGACCAGGCACCACAGGAACGTCATGACGGCCACGTTCGGGGCGCCGGCCAGGGCGATCAGCGCGACGGCTCCAAGGATGGCCCCGAAGAGCACCCACGGAACGCGGCGGCCCAGCCGCGACGTGGTGCGATCGCTGAAGGCGCCGAACAGCGGGTTGGCCACCAGCGAGACGGCTGCTCCGGCGCCGGTGACGAGCGCCAGGATGGCTTCCTTGTCGCCTTCGCTGAAATGAGCCGCCTGCTGGCCGAGCAGCACCTGGATGGGCCCGAAGAAAGCCGCATTGATGCCGACATTCACCAGCACCACGCCGGTGGTCCAGAGCGGGCGGACGCGCCGCTTCGGCTCGGCGAGGGCCGCCGTGCGCCATTCCCCCGGCGATGCAGCCGCAACGGAAGGATCCGGGACGTGCCCCGGCAGGTCGGACAGGCTCATTGCGGCTCCCCCCAAGGAACTGATGGTCGGTGTACTTTCAGACTATCGTGAGCACCACGGCCCGCACCCGGGTTGTCCACAGCCATTCCGAGGAGAACCAATGACCGCTTCGCCCGCAGACACGCCCCAGGGTTCCACCACCCCGGCCGCCCCAGCATTAATACCGCCGACCTCTACGACGAACGCGGCGAGGAACTCGATTCGTTAGCGCTGCAGTTCCAGTCGCTGGGCGGGCTGTCGCACTTCAGCGGGCCGGTCCGCACCATTAGGTGCCTCGAGGACAACGCCCTGGTCAAGTCCACCCTGGGGACGCCGGGCGAGGGCGCCGTGCTGGTGGTGGACGGCGGCGGCTCCCTTCGCACAGCGCTCATGGGGGACATGATCGCGGCGAGCGCCGTGGCGAACGGCTGGGCCGGCGTCGTCATAAACGGCGCAGTAAGGGACCGCGAGGTCCTCGCCGACCTGCCGCTCGGGGTCAAGGCGCTGGGCAGCAATCCGCGCAAGAGCGCAAAGGACGGCGCCGGAGAGACCGATGTTGAGCTGGAGATCGACGGCGTCACGGTGCGCCCCGGCGCCATGATCTGGTGCGATCCGGACGGGATCCTGGTGGAACGCTGAGGTAAATTCCTCATTTCGCAGGGCTTTCACAGAGCCAGGGGAACAAATCACGACGTAAGATAGTTACTGAAAGCAACTATCAAGCTTGAATCCCCTTTCTTTGTAATGGAGCAGTCATGTCCAAAACCGCCGCCGGGCCCGCAGCCGGGGACGTCCTGACCAAGCGTCAGACCATCACAGTGATGGTGGGTCTCATGCTCGGCATGTTCCTGTCATCACTGGACCAGACCATCGTGTCCACGTCGATCTACACCATCGCAAACGACCTCGACGGCCTCTCCCTGCAGGCCTGGGCCACCACGGCATACCTCATCACGTCCACGGTGAGCACACCGCTGTACGGCAAGCTCAGCGACATCTTCGGCCGCCGCCCGCTCTACTTGGCCGCCATCGTGATCTTCCTGGCCGGCTCCCTGTACGCCGGTTCCGTGCATTCCATGACCGAGCTGGCCATCGCCCGCGGCATCCAGGGCATGGGCGCCGGCGGCCTGCTGGCCCTTGCGCTGACCATCATCGGCGACATTGTGGCCCTTAAGGACCGGGCCAAGTTCCAGGGCTACTTCATGTCCGTCTTCGGCATCTCCTCCGTCCTGGGACCCGTGGTGGGCGGCGCCTTCGCAGGCTCCGCGAACATCCTGGGCTTCGACGGCTGGCGCTGGGTGTTCTTCATCAACCTGCCCATCGGCCTCGCCGCGCTGGCGGTCGTCTTCCTGTACCTGCACCTGCCCGCCAAGCACGTGAAGCAGAAGATCGACTACTGGGGCGCCGCGGCCATCACGCTGGCCATCGTTCCGCTGCTTCTGGTGGCCGAACAGGGCCGCAGCTGGGGCTGGACCTCGGCGGGCTCCCTGCTGTGCATCGGCCTGGGCATCGTGGGCATCATCGCCTTCCTGCTGGCCGAGAAGCGCGCGGGCGACTACGCCCTCATTCCGCTCCGGCTCTTCCGCAACCTCACCTTCGGGCTGTCCTCGCTGCTGAACTTCATCATCGGCATTGGCATGTTCGGTGCCATCGCGATGCTCCCGATGTACCTCCAGCTGGTCAAGGGCCTCACCCCCACCGAGGCCGGCCTGATGATGATCACCTTCACCGTGGGCATCCTGACCGGTTCCATCACGGCCGGACGGACCATCTCGGCGTCGGGCACGTACCGGATCTTCCCCATCGTGGGCACGGCCGTGCTGACCGCCGCAGCCCTGGTAATGGGCTTCTCGTTGGGCGTGGACACCGGGCTCTGGGTTCCGGGCGTCATCGCGGTGTTCTTCGGCCTGGGCCTGGGCTTCTGCATGCAGCCGCTCACGCTGGCCATGCAGGTGTCCGTTCCGCCGAAGGACATGGGTGTGGGCACCTCCTCCGCGGCGTTCTTCCGGTCCATGGGCGGCGCCGTGGGCACAGCGGTCTTCATCTCCATGCTGTTCAGCCTGGCCGCGGACCGCATCGCCACCGGCATGAAGGACGCCATGCAGAACGCCGACTACCTGAAGGTCCTGAAGGACCCCGCCGTGGCGGCCGACCCGGCCAACGCCAAGCTTTACGAGTTCTTCCAGAACGGCGCCAGCAACGATTCCCTCAATGACACCAGCTGGCTGCACACGGCCAATCCGGTACTCACCCGGCCCATCACCGAGGGCTTCGCACAGTCCATCGACGCCGTGATGCTCACGGCCGCCGTGCTCACCGGCATCGCCTTCCTGATCAGCTTCGCCCTGCCGAACAAGAAGCTCACCGACCCGAAGGCCGTCGCGCAGCGAGCAGCATCTGAATCCGTCCCGGCCCACTAGGTCCGCTTCCCTCGCCGGGGTTCCGGCTCACCTCACGGCAGGCAGTCTTCGGACTGCCTGCCGTTGTGTTTTTTGCGGTTGTGTATTCGGCCGTTTCTTCGACGACGGCGGCGCCTCCCGCCGTCGTCGTCCTCCGTCCCTAAGTGGAACCTCACAGCGTGAAGTGGCACACTGTTTAGCGCGTGTGCGCCGGCCAGCAGGGCCGGTTCCGTGGTCAACGATGTCCGCACAGCTAAAAACCCAACGCATCAAAATCCCAAGGGAGATCCATGTCCACATCCAGCACCGAAGGCCGCCCTGGCGTTCCCCGCAAGGTGATCGGCCTCGCCATCGCGGGAGCGGTGGGCGGGTTCCTCTTCGGCTTTGATTCCTCCGTTGTCAACGGCGCCGTAGACGCCATCAAGGACGAATTCGCCCTGAGCGAGGCGGTCACCGGCTTCGCCGTGGCGGTCGCCCTGCTGGGCTGCGCCGCCGGCGCCTTCCTGGCAGGCAAAGTGGCAGACAAGTACGGCCGCATCCCCGCCATGAAGCTCGGCGCCGTCCTCTTCCTGATCAGCGCCGTCGGCACCGGCTTCGCGTTCGGCGTCTGGGACCTGATCTTCTGGCGCCTGGTGGGCGGCCTCGGCATCGGCCTGGCCTCCGTCATTGCTCCGGCCTACATCTCGGAGATCTCGCCGCGGCACGTGCGCGGCCGGCTCGCATCGCTCCAGCAGCTTGCCATCACCACGGGTATCTTCGCCGCCCTCCTCTCCGACGCCCTGTTTGCCAACTCCGCCGGCGGCGCGGACCAGGCGCTCTGGCTCGGCATGGAAGCCTGGCGCTGGATGTTCCTCGCGGGTGCTGTCCCCGCCGTTGTCTACGGCTGGATCGCCTACACCCTGCCCGAATCACCGCGCTTCCTGGTCTTCAAGGGCAAGGAGGACGAGGCACGCAAGGTGTTCGAAACCATCGCCCCGTCCGAGGACACCGACCGCCACATCCGCGAGATCCAGTCCGCCATTGAGGAAGACAAACTCGCAGGCCAAAAGGGCTCGCTGCGCGGCAAGGTCTTCGGGCTGCAGGCTGTGGTGTGGATCGGCATTACCCTTTCGGTGCTGCAGCAGTTTGTCGGCATCAACGTGATCTTCTACTACTCCACCACGCTGTGGAAGGCCGTCGGTTTCCAGGAGAAGGACTCGCTCTCCATTTCCGTGGCCACGTCCATCACCAACATCCTGGTCACGCTCGTGGCCATCGCCCTGGTGGACCGCATCGGCCGCCGCCCCATCCTGCTGGCCGGCTCCATCGGCATGGCTGTTTCGCTGGGCGCCATGGCCCTGGCCTTCGCCTCGGCCACCGGATCCGGTGAAGAGATTTCGCTGCCCGGCGCGTGGGGCCCCGTAGCCCTGGTGGCTGCCAACGTCTTCGTGATCAGCTTTGGCGCCTCCTGGGGCCCGCTGGTGTGGGTGCTGCTGGGCGAGATCTTCCCGTCCCGGATCCGCGCCCGAGCCCTGGGCCTGGCCGCGGCCGCCCAGTGGATCGCCAACTTTGCCATCACCCTGAGCTTCCCCGTCATGGCGGTAGCTTCGCTGCCGCTGACGTACGCCATGTACGCTGCGTTCGCGGCGGCGTCGTTCTTCTTCGTGATGTTCAAGGTGCCGGAGACCAACGGCATGTCCCTGGAGCAGGCGGAGACGCTGTTCGTGCCGAAGGGGACCGTCAAGGTCTAATGCCTGTCTGAGGGCACACGTCCGAAGGCACACGCCGAAGTGACCTGCCCGACGCTCTCTCACTTGCTGCGCGAAAAGCACGAACGCTCTCTCACCCGCCGAACCGGGGTGGGAGAGCGTTGGTGAAAGACCGACAGGAAGTGAGAGAGCGTCGCTCCGGCTAAACGACGTGGGGTTCGTGGGCCGCGAGGTACCGGCGGCCCAGGAAGGCAATGGCGATGGCCACCACCATGGCCAGCGCACCGGCAAAGAACGGGACCTGCGGGCCGAAGTGCTCAGCCAGCTGCGCGGCGGCGAACGGGGCCAGGGCACCGCCCATCCAGCGCACAAAGTTGTAGCCGGCCGACGCCACGGGCCGCGGCGTATCGGAGACGCCCATTGCCAGTTCGGTGTAGACAGTGTTGTTGATGCCCAGCAGCGCCCCCGAGACCACCACGAGGACGACGACGGCCGGCACAGAGTGCCCGGCTGCCAGTCCCAGCCCCAGCAGGTCCAGCATCAGGACGGCCAGCGTGCCGGTGAGGACGCGCGTGGCACCGAAGCGGTTCTGCAGCACAGGCGCCACGAACACCGAGAAGACCGCGACGGCCACGCCCCAGCCGAAGAACACCCCGCCGATGCCGTAGGCGTCCATGCCGAGGATGAACGGCGTGAAAGCCAGGATGGTGAAGAAGCCGTAGTTGTAGAACAGGCCGCTGGCCGCCGTCGTGCGCAGTCCCTTGTGCCCCAAAGCGAGCAGCGGGTCGCGGAGCCGGACCTTCTTCTCGGGCAGCGGGGTCCTGGGCAGGAGCGCGATCAGGGCGATGAAGGCTGCCGCCATAAGCACGGCGGTGCCGAAGAACGGTGCCCGCCACCGCCAGCCGCCCAGCAGGGCGCCGAGGAGCGGGCCCAGGGAAATGCCCAGGCCGAGTGCCGCCTCGTAAAGGATGATCGCCGTGCCGGCGCCGCCGCTTGCCACTCCCACAATGACGGCGAGGGCGGTGGCCACGAAGAGCGCGTTGCCCAGCCCCCAGCCGGCGCGGAAGCCGATCAGCTCACCCACGCTGCCGGACAGTCCGGACAGTGAGGCGAAGACCACGATCACGGCCAGGCCGATAAGCAGGGTCTTCTTGCCGCCGATCCGGGATGACACGTAACCGGTGATCAGCATGGCCACCGCGGTGACCAGGAAATAGCTCGTAAACAGGAGCGACACCTGGCTGGGCGTGGCGTCCAGGTTCTTGGCGATCGCCGGGAGGATCGGATCCACCAGCCCGATCCCCATAAACGCGAACACCGCGGCCAGGGCCGTGGCCCAGACCGCCTTTGGCTGCTTGAGTAAGGAGGCCTTTTCGGCTTCCAGGGTTTCTTCTACTGCTGGCCGCGTGGCGGCGAGCTGGCCTTCCATGAAGGGCACTCCTAAGTCTTGGGTTTCAGTTCTGAAGTGTGCTGTTGATCTTCTCGATCACCGGCAGCGCAGCGGCGAGGGCTTCCCGCTCGGCGCCGCTGAGCGCCACCAGGATCTTCGCCATCACGGCGTTGCGCCGCTCATTGGCGGAGTCGACGGCGGACCGCCCCTCCGCCGTCAGCACAACGCGGACGGCGCGGGAATCGTCAGGATCAGGCTCGCGGCGGGCGAGGCCGGCTTTCTCGAGCTTAATGATCTGTTCGGTGGCGCTGGGCACCTTGACTCCCAGGTTGCGTGCGATCTCGCCGACGCGGACGCCGTTGTGGAGCAGCATCTTCAGCGTGCTGAGCTGTGCGGCGCTGAGCTCACCGTCCGCATCGAGGCGGCGGACCAGGTAGACGCTGTGCCGGAGCGCCTCCCGGAAGTCCTGGGCGAGGGCCTGCAGCGCAGCAGGTGTCGGCTCGGGTTCGTTCATAGTTAGGTAGACTAACAGTTAGGGCACCTAACAGTCAATGCGCACCCTCTCTCACTTTTCGCACGAAAAACGCCCACGCTCTCTCGCGCGGACACGGCTCCCCGCGCGTCCAGGGTGGGCGTCAGAGGATGAGTTTCATGCCCTCGTGGCTGGCCGCGAATCCGAGGCGTTCGTAGAAGCGGTGGGCGCCCGTCCGGGACTTGTCGGTGGTGAGCTGCATCAGTGAGCAACCGCGGCGCCGGGACTCTTCTGCCGCCCAAGTGACCATTGCGGCCCCGATCCCGTGGCCGCGCAGCTCCGCCGCCACCCGGACGGCTTCGATCTGGCTGCGCCAGGAACCGCGGCGGGACAGGCCCGGAAGGAAGCTCAGCTGGAACGTGGCCACGACAGGCCCGGCCAGCGCCCCGGGCTCCAACAGCTCGCCCACCACCAGCAGGTGGGCAGGGTCGGCGTCGATCGCCTCGAAGGCCCGCTCATAAGGGGCCATATCGGAGGTGACCTCGCGGTTGGCACCCAGCCGGTCGTCGGCCAGGAGCCGGAGGATGTGCGGCACGTCCGCCCGGTTCGCCGGACGCAGCCGGAAGGTCCCGCCGTCGACGCCGAAGGTCAGCAAGGCGGGCTGGTCACGTTGTTCTGAAGTCACCGGACCAGCTTGCCACGGCCGGACGCTCTCTCACCTTTCGCACGAAAAACCCCAACGCTCTCCCGCCTCATGTTTTGGGGTGAGAGAGCGTTGGGGTAAATCCGGCAGGAAGTGAGAGAGCGTCCTGAAAGGCGTCGTCGGCAGGGAGTGATGCCTCCTACGCCTTAACTTCCGCCTTGATCTCTTCCATCAGCCCCTCGACGGCGGCGAAGAGCGGGTGTCCGGGCGCCAGGCCCGTCACCTTCTCGGTCGCTTCCGCTGCCGTGGACGATGCCACGATCTGCGCCAGTTCGGCAGCTTCGGCGTCGGCGGGATCGTTGAAGCGCAGGGCAGCGGCAATGGCTCCAAGCAGCGCCTCGGGCACGATTCCGCGTTCGGCCAGTTCCGCAGCCGGGCCGATGAACCGTTCGTGCCGGCTGAGCTTGCGGAGCGGTGCCCGGCCCACGCGGTTCACGGTGTCCGGCAGGTGCGGGTTGGTGAAGCGGCCCAGGATCTTCTGGACATAGGCCTCCTGCTCCTCGCCGTTGAAGCCGTGCTTGTGGATCAGCAGTTCCTTGGTCTCGTCCAGGACGGCGCGCACGTCGGCGGCGACATCCTGGTCGGCCATGGCCTCAGAAATCTTGCCAAGCCCTGCTTCGAAGCCAAAGTAGGCGGCCGCGGCATGCCCCGTGTTGACGGTGAAGAGCTTCCGCTCAATGTACGGCTCGAGGTTGTCCACGAAGGTGGCGCCCGGGATCACGGGCACATTGTCCCCGAAGGGGGTGCGGTCGATGACCCACTCGTAGAACGTCTCCACCGTGACGTCGAGGCCGTTGCCCGGCTCCTGGTTGGGAACGATCCGGTCCACGGCCGTGTTGGCGAAGACGGCCGCGGACTCCAGCTGGCCGGCGGCCGGATCCCAGAGCGCAGCCACTTCGTCCCGCAGGATGTCGGTGGCGTTGATGGCGTTCTCGCATGCCATCACCTGCAGCGGGGCCAACCCCGCGGGCCTGGCGGCGATGCCCTTGGCGATCACTGGCGCCACGAATTTCAGGATGTGCGGTCCCACCGCGGTGGTGACGATGTCCGCCGTCGCGATCTCCGCCACGACGTCGGCTTCCTGGGAACCGGAGTTCAGCGCCCGGAAGTTGTCCACCGTCCTGACCGTGGGGTTTTCCCCCACTTCGTGGACCTCATAACTGTCCGCGGCGGCGAGTTGCGAGATCAGGTCTTCCGCCACGTCGGCAAACACGAGTTCGTAGCCTGCATGGTGCAGCAGCAGTCCCACGAAGCCGCGGCCGATGTTGCCGGCTCCAAAATGAACAGCCTTCACTATGCGTTGACCTTTCCGAACAGCCCCAGCACTTCGTCCACCGAGGTGGCGGCCTCAAGCTGGGCCACCTGGGCCTTGTCGGTGAAGACCTTCGCGATGGAGGACAGGATGTGCAGGTGTTCGTTGTTGATGCCGGCCACGCCGACCACGAACTTGACTTCCTTGCCGTTCCAGTCGATGCCGTTCGGGTAGCGGATCACGGATACAGCCGACTTCATGATGTGGTCCTTGGCGGCGTTGGTGCCGTGCGGGATCGCGAGGAAGCTGCCCATGTACGTGGAAACGGATTCCTCGCGTTCGTGCATGGCATCGATGTATCCGCTGTCCACGGCGCCGCGGTCCAGCAGCAGCCGGCCCGCTTCGTCGATCGCGGCGTCACGGGTTGTGGCCGTGCCGTTGAGGATGACGCTGTCAGCCACCAGGATGTCCGACGGCGGGGCGGCGTCAGCGGATGCCGCGGCTGCAGCAGCGGGAGCACCGGTCTCGGCAGCCGTTCCTTCGGTGTTGCTGCTCTTGACCAGCTCCACGATCTCGTCATAGCGCGGGCTGTTCATGAAGTTGTCAACGGACACATGCACGGCGCTGGCCGTGGCCGGCTTGGCCCGCTCTGTCAGGTCCTGGTGCGTGATGACCACATCGTAGGTGTCGCTCAGGTTGGCGATGGCGGAGTTGGTGACCTTGACGTCCGGGAAGCCGGCCGCCTTGATCTTGTTCCGCAGCACCGAGGCGCCCATGGCGCTGGAGCCCATGCCGGCGTCGCAGGCAAACACGATGTTCCTGACGGGACCTGCCATGACGGCCGTGGTTGCGCCTGCACCGGTCAGCAGGGAGGAAACGGAGCTCTTCTTGCCCTTCATGGCTTCCATCCGGGAGGTGGCGGCGCTGAGGCTGTCCTCCTCGGTTTCACCCACGGGGGTCTTGCTGGACTTCAGGATCACCGAAGCGATGAGGAACGATACCGTGGCGGCCAGGAGCACCGAGAGCGCCACTCCGAAGTAGCTGTCGCTTGCCGTTGCCGCGAAAACGGCGAGGATGCTGCCCGGGGCTGCCGGGGACCGCAGGCCCGCACCGGTGAGCACCAGGGTGAAGATGCCGGTCATGCCGCCGCCTATCGCGGCGAGGATGATGATCGGCTTCATCAGCACGAACGGGAAGTAGATTTCGTGGATGCCGCCAACGAACTGGATCAGCGCGGCGCCGGGTGCCGAAGCCTTGGCCATGCCCTTGCCGAAAATCATGTAGGCGAGCAGGATGCCCACGCCGGGGCCGGGGTTGGCCTCAAGCAGGAACAGGATGGACTTGCCCTGGGTGAGCGCCTGCTCGGTGCCCAGCGGGGTCAGGATCCCGTGGTTGACGGCGTTGTTAAGGAACAGGACCTTCGCGGGCTCGATGAAGATGCTAGTGAAGGGCAGCAGGCCGTTGTGGACCAGGAATTCGACCACGGCGCTGGCGCCGTTGCTGAAAGCCTTCACCACCGGGCCGATCACCAGCATGCCGAAGATGGCCATGACGGCGGCGACGATGCCCGCGGTGAAGTTGTCGATCAGCATCTCGAAGCCGGGCTTGACCTTGTTCTCCCAGAGGCTTTCGATCTTCTGCAGGATCCAGGCCGTCAGCGGGCCCATGATCATGGCGCCGATGAACATCGGAATGTCGGTACCGACAATCACGCCCATGGTGGCGACGGCGCCAACTACACCGCCCCGCACGCCGTAGACCATACGACCGCCGGTGTAGCCGATCAGGAGCGGCAGCAGGAAGGTGATCATTGGGCCCACGAGCTTGGCCAATTCCGTGTTGGGAGTAATGCCAGCCGGGATGAAGAGGGCGGTGACGAAGCCCCAGGCGATAAAAGCCCCGATGTTGGGCATGATCATGCCGGACAGGAACGTCCCGAACTTCTGGACGTGAACCCGCATGCTGGTCCGCGGTTTTGCAACTGTCTCTGTTGCCATGTGATTTCCTAACCGTGATTCCTGCTGCACCGCAGGATGGTCCGATATTTTCGACGACTAGCTGGTGGAACTGGTGGAGATCCGGTGGAGCCATTCGAGAAAGAGCTTGAGTTCCGAGCTGGAGAGCTGATCGGAGTGGGATGCCTGAAGGGCAGCGTTCAGGGCGATCGCTGCCACCACCACCGACGACTTGCCGGAGTCTTCCGGAGCGCCGCTGGCCTGCTCCGCGGCGACTGCGAAGATCATGGCGTCCCGGGTCATGGTGGACAGTTCAAGGTTGCGCTCGGCGGCCGTCTCCGCGATGAGCATGAGCGTCACGCCCACGTTCGCCGCCAGGATGCTCCTGGCCGCTTCGCGCGGCTGGACGTTCAGCTGGCCTGCAGCCGCCGCCTTGTTCAGCATTTCCTCCATGAGGGCCTCCGCATCGGCAACGATGGCCGGCCGGCTCTCAGGGCGAATGTTGCCAAACATGACCAGGTACAGTTCCGGCTGGTTGAGCCCGAACATGACGTGGTTGTCCCACATCCGGCGGATGTCTTCCAGCGGATGCCCGGACGGCGCGAAGTCGCGTTCGCCTGCTACATATTCTTCAAAACCAGCCGTGACGACGGCGTCGAACAGCCCTTCCTTGTCACCGAAGTGGTGATACAGAGTGGGGGCCGTAACACCTGCCAGCTGCGTGATCTGGCGGGTGGAAACGGCCAATCCCCCGGAATTGGCCAGCAATTCGGCTGCCGCACGCAACAGCCTCATTTTGGGTGGCAGCTGGCCATCGAAACTCATAACCGCTACCCTATCACCTATAGCACCGCTATATGAACTGCATCACATACAATTTTTTCAGGCACCGCAAAACACCGTCGGACGTAGCCGTCGCGGCGGTCTGGGCAATCGTCCAGGCATGGAATGGCGGGCCTGCTTACCGGCAGAGAATGAGGACCTTCAGTGCAGAACTTCCCAGGAGTAGGCGTCAGCCCCGGCCGCATCATCGGCACCGTCCGCCAAATGCCCAAACCGATCAGCGAACCGCCGGCAGGCGAACAGCTGCCGGCCGGCGTCACGCCCGAAGACGCAACGGCAGCACTCAAGACAGCCTCGCAGGCCGTCCACGACGAACTGAAGAGCCGGGCCGCGCACGCCACCGGAGACGGCAAGGCTGTCCTGGAAGCCACGGCACTCATGGCCAAAGACACCATGCTGATTAAGGGCGCGGCCAAACTCGTTGCCCGCGGTGTCTCGAGCGAGCGCGCCATCTGGGAATCCGGCTCCTCAGTCTCGGAAATGCTGCACAACCTGGGCGGCTACATGGCTGAACGCGCCACCGACGTCCTGGACGTCCGCGCCCGGATTGTGGCGGAACTTCGCGGCGTCGCCGCCCCCGGCATCCCTTCCTCCAGTACGCCCTTTGTGCTGGTGGCCGAGGACCTGGCCCCGGCCGACACGGCAACTCTGGACCCGAACAAGGTCCTGGCACTCATCACGGCGGGCGGCGGCCCGCAGTCCCACACCGCCATCATTGCGCGTTCGCTTGGTCTGCCTGCCGTGGTGGCTGCCGTGGGAGTGGACGAGCTCCCGGACGGCACCGAAGTCTATGTGGACGGCGCCGCAGGAACCATCACGTCGGATCCCGACGACTCGCTGCGTGCCGCAGCGGAGGCTTGGGCGGCCACGGCTTCCCTGCTGGCCGAGTTCAGCGGCACGGGCACGACGGCGGACGGTCACCTGGTGCCTCTCCTCGCCAACGTCGGCGGTGGCAAGGACGCCCAGGCTGCGGCCAAGCTCGGCGCACAGGGCGTGGGGCTGTTCCGCACCGAATTCTGCTTCCTGGAACGGGACACCGAACCCACCGTGGAAGAGCAGGCCGCGGCCTACAAGAGCGTTTTTGATGCGTTCCCGGGCAAGAAGGTGGTGCTCCGAACGCTGGACGCCGGCGCCGACAAGCCGCTCCCGTTCCTGACCGACTCCACCGAACCAAACCCTGCCCTGGGCGTCCGCGGCTACCGCACCGACTTCACCACCCCGGGTGTCCTGGACCGGCAGCTGGAAGCCATCGCCCTGGCCGAAAAGGAGTCCGAAGCGGACGTCTGGGTCATGGCGCCGATGATTTCGACGGCGGAAGAGGCGGCCCGCTTTGCCTCCATGTGCGCCGACGCCGGCATCAAGACGCCCGGTGTGATGGTGGAAGTTCCGTCCGCAGCGCTCACCGCCGAGGCCATCCTGCGCGAAGTGGGCTTCGCCAGCCTTGGCACCAACGACCTCACCCAATACGCCATGGCCGCCGACCGGCAACTCGGTCCGCTGGCGGCGCTGAACACGCCGTGGCAGCCTGCCGTGCTCCGCCTCGTCGGCCTCACCGTTGAGGGGTCGCGGGCGGAAGGCCACAACAAGCCGGTGGGCGTCTGCGGTGAGGCAGCGGCGGACCCCGCCCTCGCCGTCGTGCTGACCGGGCTGGGCGTTACCACCCTGTCCATGACCGCACGCTCGCTGGCGGCCGTGGCTGCAGTGCTCAAGACCGTCACGCTGGCCGAAGCGCAGCAGCTGGCCAAGCTGGCCCTGTCCGCGCCGAGCGCCACCGAAGCCCGGGCGTGGGTGCGCGAAAAGCTGCCCGTGCTGAACGAACTCGGCCTTTAACCGCCGCCGCCCAACGACGAAAAACCATCAGGAGTAGCAATGCCCGAACGTACCGCAACCATCGCCAGCCGCTCCGGCCTCCATGCCCGCCCGGCCGCCCTCTTCGCCGAAGCCGCCGGCAACGCCGGCGTCGACGTCACGATTTCCATGCAGGGTGAACCTGCGGACGAAGCCCTCGACGCCGCCAGCATCCTCTCGCTGATGACGCTGGGGGCCGCCAAGGGCGACGTCGTGGTGCTGCGCGCCGACGGCGACGGTGCCGACCAGGCACTGGACGCCCTGGTCACGCTTCTGGAGACCGATCTCGACGCCGAATAGCGGCGAGGGGCCGGGAGTCGGGTCCGGGCAGCGAACGCCGAAGGCTGGCGGGTGCCATGAGCCGGGTGATCTTCGCGTTCTCCTCCATCGGGATCATCCGCCCGGAGTCTGGTCAATCCGACTGGCGTGTGCTGTGATGTTGCCCAGTCGAGGTAGAGCGCTGGAAGCGCCCAACAGCTGCCCGGCAACTTATTCGGCAGGACACAAGGCCCCAGGAGGCGAAGACGATGGCTTCCATGGATGGAACCGTGGCGCTGGTGACAGGCGCGGCGAGCGGCCTGGGAAAAGCTGTGGCAACCGGCCTTGCGCGCGAAGGAGCCTTGGTCGTGGTGGTCGGGCGCTCCACAGCCCGGGCGGAAGAGGCGGTAAAGGGCATCCGCCTGCTCGTCCCTGCCGGCCGCCTCGAGCCACTGGCCTGCGACCTCTCAGTCCAGTCCTCGATCCGTACGGCGGCGGCTGAGTTCCTGTCCCGCCATGACAGGCTCGACGTGCTCGTCAACGCAGCGGGTGTGTTTCGCAAGGAGCGCCAGGTGACCCCCGACGGGCTCGAACTGACCTTCGCCACCAACGTGATGGCCTACTTCCTGCTGACCAACCTCCTGCTGGGCGCGCTCAAACACGCCGCCGTGACAGGAGGAAGCGCCGGGACTGCGGACCGGCCGGCCGCACCGGCGCGCACGCCCCGCATCGTGAATATCGCGTCCAAATACGGCAACACCAAACTCCACTTCGACGACCTCCAGACTGCGAAGGGCCGGTACAGCTACCTACGCTCGACGCCGCCCACAATGCTTGCCCGAGTTCTCCTCACCAAGGAGTTCGCTGAGCGCTTGCACGGCTCGGGCGTGGTAGCGAATGCCGTCCACCCGGGACTGGTCAGGAACACGTCGTTGCTGCAAGACGTCGGGGGCCCGTTCCGTTGGATCACGAACGCGTTCGGTGCGCCGGCCGAAAAGGCGGCAGACACGGCGCTCTGGCTCGCCACATCAAGGGAAACAGCGGCGGTCTCCGGAAAGCTCTGGGCAAAGCGCAAGGAACTCCCGACGCCCGGCATGGGATCGGGCTCCGAAGCCCGCCGACGCCTGTGGGACGCATGTTCGCACCTGGCCGGGCTACCGTGAAATTGTGTGCCTGATGTGGTGTCGGGCGGAACTGGAAGCAGGAACTTCGCCCACGGTGGCCGTAACGAATCCACCCGGGGATTGCCGCCGTCGGGTTTCTGATCCGAAATTGCGGTGCTCCTCAAGGTTCAAGCCGAAGGCTGCCACGAATTTCGCAGCGCTCTCTCTGGCCGGAGGCGTGTTGTCGATCCCGAATGTGAGCGGCTCTCCCACGAACTTCGCCGCGGCACGGGCGTAGCGCATGAGTGGCGATCGGGACGCGATGGTGTCGGCGGAGAAGTAGTCAAAGGCGACGACGCTGCCTGGGGCTGTCCCGGCGATCCGGCGAAGGGTTTCCTCCACCGATGCCCGGTCCAGATACATGGTTACCGCTTCCCAGAGGAAGAACGTGCGCCGGCCCGGGTCGAAGCCGGCCGCGACGAGTCTCTCGAACCATTCCTTGGCCTGAAAGTCGGCGGACACGTACGTGGACAGGTGTGTTGAGAGGCCCGCTTTCTTCAACATCCTGAGCTTGAATGCCTGCGTTGTGGGCCGATCGATCTCGAAGCACCGCACGTGGTCTTCCGGGGACAGGCGGTAGACACGGGTGTCGAAGCCGGCGCCAAGGATGACGAGCTGGTTGATGCTGGGGAGGTGCCGTCCCAGGGCCGCGTCGTAGAAGCTTGTTCGTGCGGTTTGCTGATGCCGCATCGGGGGCTCGCCATCGTACGGGTAGCGGTAGATTCGGGGAACGTAGCCGGTCAGGAGATGGCCCGCCATGGTGGGGGCGGTCTCCAGTCGGAAGGCTGTCCGGGAAACATTGGGCATAACCATCAACAGCCGGGCGGCTGGCTCGTCCGGCCTCGTCCCCAGCCGGTGTTGCATGTATCGGGTGTAGAGCGAAGCGAGCAGCGTTGCCGATACAGCAGTCTGCCGGCTGTAGACGAGCAGCTTCGGAACGCCCCACAGATAAGCCACGATCCCCACCGGCAGGAGTGCCACCTGGATCACCCGAAACAAGGCAGCCGCACGCAGTACGGAGATTCCGCGCAATTCCCGCATTCGCCCCACTCCTTCCACGCGCCCGGATTCATGCTCCTCCGGTGGGCAACGCCGGTCAACTGGTTGAGCCAGGTAGACGCGTCGCGTGCTGCGGGCGAGCCTTCGACGACGTTGCGGGCGCTAGGATTTCCGCATGGCACTGATTGCTCCCCGCGTGACGGCCGGGCTCCCCGGCGACGAAGCCCTGAAACTCAAGCATGCCCTCGACGGCAGCCACGACATCACGGTGTTCGTGGACGGCACCGTCCACCGGGTGCCGCCCCAGGCGCGGGACGCCGTCGTCGACCTCCTTGCCCGCTTTAGCCGGGGCGAAGCGGTGACCGTCAGCAGCGTCGAGGAAATGCTCACCACTTCCCAGGCTGCGGAACTCGCCGGGATCTCCCACACCTACCTCCGGAATATGACGGACCGCGGTGACATCCCGGTGGAATACCGCGGCACGCACCGGCGGATCAGGCTCGCGGCCATCATGGAATGGCTGGAGACGCAGAAGAAATCCAAGGCGGCCGGCGCCGCCCCGGATAACTCCGTTGACGGGTAGCATGTCAGCGGACGCGCAGTTTGTGAAGCAGTGATAAGGATCAAGCAACGATCCCCGGTAACCGCCAAAACGCCCCAAACGCCGGGGTTACCCTTTATTTGTGGGTAAGTTCAGAGGGTGGCACATTGTGGCGGGGTTCGCCGCCATGCTGCTGACTGCCGCCCTCGGAACGGCCATGGGCCTGAACAACACGGCCGCATTCATGGCCAGCTGCGTCGCCTTCGTCGCGGTCTCCAAAGGCATGGAAAGCCATTTGGCCCGGCGCCGCCGCGATGCCGCCGCCCGCCTCCTGGAGCGAAGCAAGTCCGCCCCTTCTGCCGCCCAGGACGGCTGGAGCGGCCGCGAAGGTCACGGCCCCTGAGCGGCGCCACGCCCCGTCGCGGCGCGTGCCACCCGAAGTGTGGATAGCCATTGACACGACACCGAGCACCTCAGCAGAATTGTTAGCGATAACATATTGCCGGTGGCCCGTTGGTCCGGCGCGAAAGGGATGCAATGCGCACTGAGATCAGCGAACTGCCAGGACTCGGCCGGCAGGCGGACAGCACCAGCGCGGGCGGGGACTCGGCACCGGAACTGAACTGGGCCGGAAACTACCGCTACACCGCCCCGGCCATCCACCGCCCGCAGACTCTTGAAGAAGTCCAGGAAGTGGTAGCCGGCGCCGTGAAAATCCGCGCGCTGGGCTCCCGGCACTCCTTCAACGCCATCGCCGATTCCCCCGGGGCCCTGATCTCGCTGGAAGACCTGGACCCCGGCATCCGGATCGACGCAGCAGCCCGGACCGTCACGGTATCCGGCGGTACCCGCTACGGAACACTCGCGGAAAAGCTGGAATCCAACGGCTACGCGCTGCCCAACCTGGCATCCCTGCCGCACATCTCCGTGGCCGGCGCCGTCGCCACCGCCACCCACGGCTCCGGCGATGCCAACGGAAACCTTGCAACCTCAGTCGCCGCACTGGAAATTGTGGCAGCGGATGGAACCGTCCACCACCTCAGCCGCGGCATCTCGCCGGACTTCGACGGCGCCGTCGTCGGGCTCGGCGCACTAGGCGTGGTCACGAAGGTGACGCTGGACGTCGAACGCACGTTCGCGGTGCGGCAGGACGTCTTTGAAGCCCTCCCCTGGGACACGGTTCTGGGAGATTTCGACGCCGTCACCTCCAGTGCCTACAGCGTCAGCCTGTTTACGGACTGGAGCGGGGACGCCGTCGCGCAGTCCTGGCTGAAAAGCCGGGTTTCCGAGGACGCTGCCGGGGCAAAGCAGGCGGCGGACTTCTCCGGCGCGACCTTTTTTGGCGGGAACCGCGCCACCGTTGCCCACCATCCGCTGCCCGGTGTCTCTGCCGAGAACTGCACGGAACAGCTTGGTGTCCCCGGTCCGTGGTCCGAGCGGCTGGCCCACTTCCGGATGGCGTTTACGCCCAGCAGCGGCGCGGAGCTCCAGAGCGAATTCTTCGTCCGGCGCGAGCACGCCGTCGCCGCCATTTCGGAGCTGCGTGCCCTCTCGCACCGCGTCACTCCCTTGCTCCTCGTTTCGGAAATCCGGACCGTGGCCGCCGACCAGCTGTGGCTGAGCACAGCCCACGGCCAGGATTCCGTGGGGTTCCATTTCACCTGGAAGCCGTTGCAGGATGAGGTGGAAGAGCTGCTTCCCGTGATCGAGGCGGCCCTGGCTCCGCTGAATGCCCGGCCGCACTGGGGCAAGCTGTTCCACGCGGACGCCGCAACCGTGGCCGGCCTCTACCCCCGCTTCGCCGACTTCAAGGACCTCGCGGAGCGGATGGACCCGGAGCACAAATTCCGCAACGACTTCCTGGCCCGGAAGGTGTTCGGAAGCTAGGGGCGCTGGAAGCGGCCACCCGGGTTACCGGCTAGATCCGCGGCCGCCCGGACCAGCGGCGCGCCTTCAGCGCGGCGTGCAGCTCCAGCCGGGCCATGCCCTTGAGCGGGTCCACGCCGAGGACCTGCCGGATCCGGCCCAGCCGGTTGTAGATGCTGCTGCGGTGCAGGTGAAGCTTGGTGGCCACATCCTGCACCGAGCCGTCGTTGTCGTACAGCAGCTCGAGCACGGGGAGCAGCTCCCCGTTCCGGTCGTGGTCTTCGAGGATCCGCGAGTACACCGATCCGGCGTCGGCCCACGCCCCGGCGCCGCCGCCGGCCGAGGCCAGCAGCTGGTACACGCCGGTTGCCCGGCAGTCCACCAGTTCGCCCAGTTGCGGGTCCACCGTGGCGGCCTGGGCCGCCTGCTTCGACTGCAGGTAGGCATCAGCCAGTTCGCGGGGCTTGGCGAAGCCTTCACTCGTCCCGAGGATGATCCGGTGCACGGGCCGCCCGGACCGTTTGGCGAGTTCCAGCTGGTAGTGCACCAGCACCTGTGCGTGGGCCGCCCGGCCGATGGACTCCCGGAACAGGATCACCGCATGGGTCTCGGTGCCTGCACTGAAAAGCGCCGCATCCACCCCGATGGTCGCCTGCAGTGCGGCTGAGCGGTGGATCAACGTGGACGCGATCGGATCGGATCCTTCCGCCCAGCCGTCGGCGTCGAGGACGGTCACCAGCTGCCACGGGCCGCGCCCCTGGACTTCCTTCCAGCCGGCGACGGCGGCAACGGCGTTGGCCTCGCCGCGGCAGGCACTCATGAACTCCTGTTCCCTGCGGCGCCTGAATTCGGATTCGGCCGTGTTGGACTCCAGGAGCAGCCCGGACAGCAGCTCGAGCTCGTCCCGGACGGCAGGCAACTGGGTGAGGATCGCCGTCGCACTTTGGTCCTCGATGTCCTGCTGCACCCACAGGTAGCCGACGCGGAAGCCGCGCACCAGCAGCGGCACGCACACGCGCCCCAGCATGCCGAGTTCCTCATTGGCAGGCACGACGACGGGACGCACAGCCGTCGCAATGCCGTGCGAAAGCTGCCACGCCTTCACGTCCACCGGCACCCGCTTGCTGAGCAGGAAGTTCACGCGGACGCGGTCCGCGTGCGACTGGTTTGAGCTGTAGGCGAGCAGGAGGCCGTCGAGGTCCTCGAGCGAAAGTCCACGGCCAAGCTTTTCGGCTACCTGCTCAACGAGCTGTTCCACATCCTGCTGGTGCATGGTTGCCACATTACTGCCCGCAGCCCCCGGGGCGTGAACGGACACCAGGCGACACCTGACGCTTGGCGACTCGACAGATGTCTATCCGGGAAAAGCGAAAACCCCGGAAACAAGCGGAACGTGCGCCGCCCGGCCGGCCCCATCCTGTCAGGTACCTCACATGCGGATTTATTCTGGAAGTACAGATTCCCCGCTCACCACGGCCTACCAGGCCATAAACGATGGAGCCCCAGAAATGATCATCGGCGTCCCCAAAGAAATCAAGAACAACGAATTCCGCGTGGCCATCACCGCCGCAGGAGTCCACGAATTCCGCACCCACGGCCACACCGTGCTGGTGGAACGCGGCGCAGGCCTGGGCTCCGGCATCACCGACGAGGAGTACGCCATTGCGGGCGCCGAGATCGTCGCCGACGCGGACGACGTCTGGGCCCGCGCCGACATGGTCATGAAGGTCAAGGAGCCCATCGCCGCGGAATACCACCGCTTCCGCAAGGACCTGATCCTCTTCACGTACCTGCACCTGGCCGCCGAGCCGGAGCTGACCCGCGAGCTGATAAACGCCGGCGTCACGGCCATCGCCTACGAGACCGTCCAGGAAGGCCGCACCCTTCCCCTGCTGGCCCCGATGTCCGAGGTTGCCGGCCGGCTCTCCGTCCAGGTCGGCGCCACCTCCCTGATGGCCCCCGCCGGCGGCAAGGGCGTCCTCCTCGGCGGCGTCCCCGGTGTCCGCCCGGCCAAGGTTGTTGTCCTGGGTGCGGGTGTTGCCGGCACCAACGCCGCGGCGATGGCCCTGGGCCTCGGCGCCGACGTCACCATCCTGGACATCAACATCAACCGCCTGCGTGAACTGGACGCCCAGTATCAGGGACGGCTGAAGACGGTCGCGTCCAACAAGTACGAGATCGAAAAGTCCGTCGTGGATGCGGACCTGGTCATCGGCTCCGTGCTGATCCCGGGCGCCAAGGCCCCCAAGCTGGTCACCAACGAGCTCGTCGCCCGGATGAAGCCCGGCTCCGTGCTCGTGGACATCGCGGTGGACCAGGGCGGCTGCTTCGAGGACACGCACCCCACCACGCACCAGGAGCCCACGTACAAGGTGCACAACACCATCTTCTACTGCGTGGCCAACATGCCCGGCGCGGTCCCGAACACCTCCACGTACGCACTGACCAACGTCACGCTGCGCTATGCGGTGTCGCTGGCCAACCTTGGCGTGAAGGCCGCATTCGACCGCGATCCCGCCCTGGCTGCCGGCCTCAACATCGCCGCCGGCCACGTGGCACACCACTCGGTCTCCGAGGCGCACGGCCTGCCCCTCGTAGCTGACTGGCACGAACTGGTCGCTGCGTAGTCCGTTTAGTTGCCGTTTGAACGGCAGTCATCCAACGCGTGCTGCTCCTTCGTCGCTTTGACGCGCGCTTTCTGGATGGCTGCCGTTCAAACGTTAAGCCGTCGCCCTCTCAGCAACCAGTTCCCGTGCTTTTTCTATTAGTTTGAGGACTTCGATGGGGCCGGCGGGGTCTACCGGGAGGGGCAGCGGCGAGGATGCGCCGCCGTCGTTGATCTTGTCCGCAAGGATCCGGTAGAACTCCGGATAGGCCCCGCGTTCGGTGGACAACCGGTCCAGGTGCCCGTCGCGCCCCAGGGAACCGGCCCATTCGCCGTCCTCGATACCGTACTCCTCGTCCAGGGGGCCGCCCCCGGCCACGATGTAGGGCTCCTGCGGATCCACGCCGTGCTTGGTGAAGCCACCCTCCGACCCCAGCAGCCGGTACCGCGGGCCCTGCTGGGCACACAGCATGTTCATCCACAGGTGGCTGGTCACACCGGAATCGTGCTGCAGGGCCACGAACACGTCGTCGTCTGTCCTTTCTCCCGGCCGCCGGGCCCGCAGTTCCACGTGTGCGACGGCGGCCGGTCCGAACAGCTGAAGGGCCTGGTCCAGGAGGTGGGTGCCGAGGTCGAACAGGACCCCGCCGCCGTCGTCGGCCGTGGCATCGGCCTTCCAGGCTTTGGAGACTTCCGGGGCCCAGCGTTCGAACCGTGATTCAAACCGGGTGACAGTGCCCAGGGCGCCGCTGTCCAGCAGACCTTTCACCGTGAGGTAGTCCCCGTCCCAGCGGCGGTTCTGGAACACCGTCAGCACGCGGCCCAGCCGGGCGGCGAGTTCCATCAGTTCCTGCCCTTCGGCGCTGCGCACCGCAAACGGCTTGTCGACCACGACGTCGAGGCCTGCCTCGAGCGCGGCCTTGGCCAGCGGAAAGTGCGTGGCCGGCGGAGTCCCGAGGACTATGAGGTCGAGGTCGCCGGCGAGCGCGATGATGCCGGCCGGGGTGTCCACGAGCCGCACGCCAGGGTAGCTTGCGGATGCCTCAGCCTGCCGCCCCGCGTCTGACGTGGATATCACGTCCAGCGAGTACGCCGGGTTGGCGGCGATCAGCGGCGCATGGAACACCCGGCCGGACAGTCCGAAGCCTGCCACTGCAGTGCGGATCGTGCGTTTTCCCGCGCCCGTGCGGGGAGTTGGTTCTGTGCTCATGGACCAACGCTACCCCCGGACGCTCTCTCACTTCCGGCAGCTTTTGGCCGGATCCTCTCTCAGATCCTGCAACGTTCCACCCGACGCTCTCTCACCTCATTTGGAGCAATGCGAAGGAAGTGGGAGAGCGTCGCCCAAAAAGCGGTGAAAAGTGGGAGAGCGTCGGCGGGGCGCTGCGTTTGCGTCGGCAGTATTGCGCGGCTGGTGTTACTTCTTTTCCCAGCCGATGGTGGTCCAGTCCGGAACCTGCGAGGCGCTCTTGAACAGGGACGGGCCGTAATTGGCCAGGCCACTGCGCACGAACGAGATCTGCGGTCCGTTCATCACCACACCCATGGAGTAGTACTTGGCCATGTGCTTCTTTTCGACTTCCATGGCCGCCTTGTTGCGTTCGGTGTTGTCCTCGATGCTGCTGAGCTTCTTGATCTCCGCATCCAGCTCGGCATCGCCGAGTCCGTTTTCATTGGTCTTGGAGTCGTAGAACTGCTTGACGGCGTCCGTTGCGTCGGCGCCCACCCCGTAGCCTGAAACTGCCAGGAAGAAGTCACGGCTGCCTATCACCTTGCCGAAGTCGGCGGAGGCCCGCTGGTCGATCCCTACGTCCATGCCGCCGGCCTGGAGCTGCTTCTGCAGGGTCTGCGCGAACGCCAGGATGGTGGTGTCGTCGCCGAAATTGCTGATTTTGAAGGCGGCGGGGACACCGTCCTTCTCCATGATGCCAGCGGCGTTGGGCTTGTAGCCGGCGTCGGTCAGGACTTTCTTGGCTGCCTCGGGACCGGTCTCCGTGACGGGGTAGTTGTCCTGGTAATACTTGGAGAACGGCAGCAGCATCATCGAGCCGGAGCTGGTTTCATCCCAGTTCAGCCCGTTGAAGCGCACCTTGCGCAGGGCTTCGCGGTCCACGGCTGCGAAGATGGCCTTGCGGATGGCAACGTCGGTCAGCGGGGCCTTCTGTGCGTTCAGGTTCAGGCCGCCTGCGAAGAGCCGCTGGCCGCGGCGGACCTCGGAGTTCTTGGTGCCGTCAAGCTGCTTGTACAGTGCGATGGTGTTGGCGGAGACGCCGTCGATCTCGCCGTTTTTGAACGCGGCGACCGAAGCGCTGGTCTCCAGCTGGCGGAAGACAACCTTGTCCAGGACGGGCTTAGCGCCCCACCACTTGTCGTTCCGGGCCAAGGTCACGGTCTTGGCGGCGCTGTCGTACTTGTCCACTTTGAACGGTCCGGCCATCCACTCCGGGTGCATCTCACCGGTGAAGCCGGTGTTGAAGATCTCCGGCGTGTTCACGGCAGGGTGGATGAGGCCGGCGAAGAGGGCGTCCAGCGGGAAGACCGGCTGGGTGGTGGTGACCACAACCTCCTTGTCGCTGGACCCGGCTTTGACGGAATCAACGAATTCGTAGGCGCCGGAGGTGACGACGTCGATGTCCTTGTTCTCACCTTTGAGCATGTTCCAGGTGTTCTGGAAGGTCTTGACGTCGATCGGCGTGCCGTCGTTGTACGTGGCTTTCTCGTTCACCTTGATGGTGATGGTCTGCTTGCCGTCCTTGACCTCGCTCTTGACCTCCTCGCAGAAGTCCTTATTCGGCGTGGCCGTGCCGTCGAAGTCGAAGTTCCAGCAGCCCCAGGTCCCGGCACCGTCGATGGGACGGTGCAGCGCAGTGTTGTCCCCACTGTTGCCGGTGTTGGAAAAGCCGTTGAAGTCCGGACCGATGCTGCCCAGCGGAAGCGTCACGGTGCCGCCCTGTTCCAGGTCCTTGGCGTCCTTGGCGTTGATGCTGATCAGCTTGGTGAGGTCGCTGCCGGCACCCTGGCCTTTGCCGGCGTCGGGGCCGGAGGGGGTCCCGCCTCCGCCGCAGCCGGTAAGCGCGAGCGCTGCCGCGACGGCGGCCACCCCGCCAATCTTGGTCAGATTCTTCATGGTTTTCCCTTCATTTTTTGGTGCGAGATTGGTTCTTTGGGGATGGGGCAAGTCATGGGCCTTCGCGGACTACCAGCATGTCAGCGTCTAGTTCGCCGTCGGGGAAGAAGCAGGCGAACTCCTGATCCGGCGCTGCCTGGTCGGTGTTCTGGCCCGGCACCTGGGCCGCTTGCGGTGGAGCGAGCGGTTCAAGGGGCGGCTCGAGGGTGAGGCATTTTTCCTGCTTTGCCGCCGGCAGGGCCGCGAACACGGGGCAGCGCGTGGCGAAGTTGCAGCCCTGGGGCGCATCCAGGGGCGAGGGGAGGTCACCGTGAAGGATGATGCGTTCGCGCGTCCGTTCCAGGTGCGGGTCCGGCACCGGGATCGCGGACAGCAGCGCCCGCGTGTAGGGGTGCCGCGGGTTGTCGAAGACGCTGTCGACGTCGCCGATTTCCACGATCTTGCCCAGGTACATCACGGCCACGCGGTTGGAAATATGGCGCACCACCGAGAGATCGTGCGCCACCAGAAGGTAGCTGAGGCCAAGTTCGGCCCGGAGCTTGTCCAGGAGGTTGATGACGCCGGCCTGCACGGAGACATCCAGCGCTGAAACAGGCTCGTCGAGGACCACGAGCTTGGGGTTCACGGCGAGGGCCCGGGCTATGCCGATCCGCTGCCGCTGGCCGCCGGAGAACTGGTTGGGGAAGCGGTTGACGTGGTCCGGCTGCAGGCCCACGAGCTTCATCAGCTCCATGATCCGTTTCCTGACGGCCGGCTTGTCCATGCCCTGGTTTTCCAGCGGCTCGGCCAGGACTTCGAATACGGTGAAGCGCGGGTCTAGCGCGCCGGTGGGGTCCTGGAACACCATCTGGAGCTCCTTGCGCATGGCGCTCCTGGTCCGTGCATCGGAGGCTGCCTTGTTGCTCAGGCCGCCGATGGTCACTTCACCGTCCTGGTTCTTGTGGAACTCCATGATCTCCAGCAGCGTGGTGGTCTTGCCGCAGCCGGACTCGCCCACGATCGAGAAGCACTCGCCCTCGCGGATATCGAAGCTCAGCCCGTCCACGGCTTTGACCGTGCCGATCCGCCGCTTGATCAGGGCGCCCTTCAGCAGCGGAAAGTGTTTGCGCACGTCCTTCAGCTCCAGGACCGTTCGCCGCTCCAGCCGCGGCACAGCGTCGAAACGGGAGACCGGAACGGCCGGGGCCTGGAAGATCTCGCGGACCTCCACTTCGGCGCCCAGGGAGTCGGCCCTGATGCAGGCAGCCTTGTGGGCATCGGAGCCGCGAAGGCCCGCTCCCTGCGGACCGCCGACCGGCAACAGGTCCGGTTCCCCCTGCAGGCAGGCGTCGCTAACCAGCGGGCAGCGGGGCGCGAAGGAACAGCCCGTTGGCTTGTGGATGAGGTTCGGCGGAATGCCTTCGATGGGCACCAGCGAGATCTTCTCCGAGATGTCCACGCGGGGAACAGCCCCCAGCAGCCCCATGGTGTATGGCATCCGCGGGCTGTAGTAGACCTCGTCAACGCTGCCGGTTTCCACCGGTTTTCCCGCGTACATCACCATGATGTCGTCCGCCATGCCGGCCACCACGCCCAGGTCATGCGTGATCATCACGACGGCGGCGCCCGTTTCCTCCTGCGCGGTGTGCAGCACCTCCAGCACCTGGGCCTGAATGGTGACGTCGAGCGCCGTCGTCGGCTCATCCGCAATGAGCACGCGCGGGTTGTTGGCGATCGCAATGGCGATCATGACGCGCTGGCGCATGCCGCCCGAGAATTCGTGCGGGAACGCCTTCAGGCGGTCCTTGGGGCTGGGAATGCCCACCATGCGAAGAAGTTCCACGGCGCGGGTTTCCGTGGCCTGTTTGCTCATCTTCGGGTGGTGGACCGTCAGCGCCTCGACGATCTGGTGACCCACCGTGTACACCGGGGTGAGGGAGGACAGCGGGTCCTGGAAAACCATGGCGATGTCGTTACCGCGGTACCGGCACATGGCCTTGTCGCTGAGGCCCACCAGTTCCGTGCCGTTAAGCCGCACCGAACCGGTGATCCCGGCGGCGGTGGGGAGCAGGCCCATGATGGCCAGGGAGGTCACGGACTTGCCCGAGCCGGACTCACCCACAATGCCGAGCGTCTTGCCGGGAAGGAGGTCGAAGTCGACGCCGCGGACCGCGTGGACCACGCCGTTTTCCGAGTTGAACCGGACGTTCAGGTCCCGGACCGACAGGACTGCATCCGCCGGGGCATCGCCGGTGGCGTGCAGCCCGGCGACGTGGAGGCGCTCCGCGGTCAATTTTTCGCTGCTCATTTGTTCTTCTTTGCGGTCTTGTTCGTGTTAGTCCCCTTGGCGCTGCCAACGGAACTGGAACTGGGGTCGAACGCGTCACGCAGGCCGTCGTTCATCATGGCCAGGGACCCCGTCAGCAGGAACATGGCCACCAGCGGAACCCAGAACATCCAGGGGAAGGTCTGGACCTGGGAGGTGGCCTGGTTGATCAGGACGCCCAGGCTAACGTCCGGGACCTTGATCCCGATGCCGATGAACGAGAACGCGACCTCGGCCAGGATGGCGCCCGTGACGCCGCGGGTGATGTCCAGAACCAGCAGGGAGCCGATGTTGGGGACCAGGTGCCGCCAGACAATCCGGCGGGCGGGAATGCCCATGTACTGGGCGGCCTTGACGAAGTCGCGCTGCATGAGCGACATCGAGAGGGAGCGGATCAGGCGGGCAGTGCCCATCCAGCTGAAGACCAGGAGCACAATGACCAGCAGGAGCCAGCTGGGGAGGTTCTCCCGCAGGCCGTTGCCACCGCCGCTGGTGGCCACTGCCACAACCAGCAGTGCAGGCATCATGATGAGGGCTTCCAGGACAAACAGCATGACCTTGTCCACTTTGCCGCCGAAGTAGGCCATGGTGCAGCCATAGACGGCGGCGATCAGCACCGAGACCAGGCCGACTACCAGGCCGATGAGGATGGAAACCCGCATGCCCTCCACCATGAGTGCATAGAGGTCGATGCCGGCCTGGGACGTTCCCAGCGGGTGGTCCGCGGACGGCGGCATGGCGATGTTGAGGGGGTCGATGGTTTCCTTGTCCCAGGTGGAGAGGAAGCCGCCCACGAAGGAGAGGACCGTCAGGGCGAGGAAAATGACCAGGCCGGCCACGGCTGTCCTGTTCCGAAGGAAGCGCCGCAGGATGATCGCGGACTTGGCGATCACCACGCCGCCGTTCTCGATCTTTGCTTCCTCCGCGACGGCGGCGGGGTCGATCGCGTTCAGGTTGGTCATGGCTACTGCACCCGTACTCTGGGGTCGACGAGGGTGGTGGCAAAGTCGGCGAGGATGGCCCCGATCGCGAAGATCACGGAGCCGTAGGCCAGGGTGGCGGTGGCCGCGTTCACGTCCTGGAGGGCGATGGCGTCGATGGACCAGGAGCCCACCCCGTGCCAGGCGAAAATCTTTTCGGCAAAGAAGCCGCCGGCGAAGATGGCCGGGATGGTGAACGCGATGCTTTGCGCCACCGGGATAAACGAGACCCGCAGGGCGTGGCGGGTGATGGCCTGGTTGCGGGTGAGGCCCTTGGCGCGGGCCGTCCGGACAAAGTCGGCGTTGACGTTGTCCAGGAGGTACTGGCGCTGCGCGATCTGGTAGGTGCCCCAGCCCACGATGGTGATGGCGAAGGTAGGTACCGCATAGTGGGCCAGCATGTCCACGAACTGGACCCAGCCGTCGCCTTCAAGCCCCGGGGTGGAGATGCCGGTGACGAACAGGATCCGTTCGCCCACCGTTTCGTTGATGTTGATGGCCCCCAGCTGGACCAGGAAGTAGGCGATCGGCGCGGGCACTATGTACACAAGGTAGCTGTAGGACGTGATGACCCGGTCCTGGAACTTGTACTGCCGGGCCGCGGTGTAGACGCCCAGTGCGACGCCGATGATCAGGGTCAGGATGATGGAGGCGAGGAAGAGCCGGGTGGAGATCCACACCCTGTCACCGAATTCAGCGTTGATGAGGGCGCCGTTGGGGCTTCGGCCCCAGTCCCAGCGCGTAACGATGGCCGTGAGCCAGTCAACGTAGCGTTCCCAGGGGTTGAGCGTCGGGTCCAGGCCCTTGAGCCTGAAGGAGTTGGCCACCTGCTCGGGTGTCGGCTTCGGGATCCGTTCCTGCTCCAGCAGCGCCGGCTGGAGGGTGCTGACCGCAAGGAAGTACCCCGCCGTCGTAGTCAGGAAGATCATGAGCACGTAGGTGGCTGCCCGCTTGGCGAGGTACCGGAACATGTCTGCCTAGCTCTGGATCGCCGTTGCCAGTTCTGCGCCACTTAATGACGGTGGCGCTTCGGCAGCGACCTTCCGGGCCGGTGTCATTTCAGCGTTCACAGCAATCGATCCTTCCGTCGTCCCCCATTCGGCGCGGGTTCCGCCGCCGATCCGGGATCAAGGCCAGCGGGTGTCTGGCCCCCGCCGGCCTTCTGGGCCAAGTCCTTATGTGGACTATGTTGCGGGTCACATTCCAGAGGAAACTACCACATATGATGCGCCTTCCCGGGTGTCGAACTGCGGAATTGCGGGGCGCCTGTACCAGATCGTTATGAATAAATCACGAGGATTGATTTGACTGGCCGGGCTCCGCATCATGGCCTACTCCTCGCCCGCCCCGTGGGCATCACCGGAGCCGCAGCTGACCACGCGGGTGACCAGTTCCCGCCAGGATTCAGCGAGCCGCTCCGGGGCCACGCGATGAACGCGCACTGCGTGGAGCAGCCGCTCCGGGTCCAGGGTTGAACTGAGCGACATGGCCATAAGCCAGGGGTCGGCGGTGACGCCGGCAGCGCGCAGGAGCATTTCGATGTGCCGGTGCCAGAGCACTGCGGCCGGCACGTCGAAGCGGTTGTAGGCAGAGGAGTCTGCGGCCCGGGCCAGTTCTCCGAACTCCAGGACGAAGGCGATCCGCTCCGCCCCGAAGGCGACAAGCCGCTCCAAGGGTGGGGCGCCGGGACCCAGCGGCGGTGGCCCGAACATGAAGCGGCCCTGGAAGGCGGCTTCGGAGTCACTCAGCAGCGTCATCATGAGCCCCGCCCGGGAACCGAACCGCCGGAAGACCGTGCCCTTGCCCACACCCGCCCGTTCGGCCAGCCTGCCCATGGTGAGGCCGTCCGCCCCGCATTCCTCGATGAGTTCGCGGGCAGCCCTGAGCAGCAGCTCCCGGTTGCGGGCGGCGTCGCTGCGTTCCGTTTCCCCGCCGAGTGGCGATCCGGACCGGATTGGGATGAGGCTCACAGGAAATATTCTAGCCCCGGGAATAATATCCGGACCGCAGTCCGTTTAGCATGGGTGAAGGCATCAACCGCCTCCACGATTATCCAGCCGTCGGATCACCCCGCGGCCAGACAATAGGAGTTCACATGTCCAAGAGCACCGTACTCACACTGGTCGGCAGCCTGCGCGCCGAATCCACCAACCACAAACTCGCCGAGGCCATCCAGCTGAACGCACCGGAGCAGGTTGAAGTTGTTATCCACGACAGCCTGGGAAACATCCCGTTCTACAACGAGGACATCGACGTCGAGGGCAAGATTCCGGCCGCCGCAGCTGCCCTGCGCGCCGCCGCCAACGAGGCCGACGCGTTGCTCCTGGTCACCCCCGAGCACAACGGGACCGTTCCGGCGTCGCTCAAGAACGCCATCGACTGGCTGTCCCGCCCCTTCGGCGCCGGTGCCCTCAGCGGCAAGCCGACCGCCGTCGTTGGCACCGCCTTCGGCCAGTACGGCGGCGTCTGGGCCCAGGACGAAGCCCGCAAGGCCGTCGGCATTGCCGGCGCCCGCGTCCTTGAAGACGTCAAGCTGGCCGTCCCCGGCTCAATGGTCCGTTTCGCCGAAGTCCACCCCAAGGACGACGCCGAGGTTGTTGAGCAGATCAAGGGAATTTTTGCCGTCCTGGCCACCGCCCGGACCGCTGCCGAAGCAGCCTGATTCATCCGCTGAACCCAGCCGCGGCGGGTCCGGCACGCGCTGTGCTTGTCCCTTCCGCCCGCATCAAACGCCCCCGGCAGTGCCGGGGGCGTTTTGCGTCATCATTCCGTGACTGAGCTGACGCAAAACCGTCACTCGGCGCATATTCCGCACGCTGGCACACCGCCGTAACGTGGAGATGGGGGACGTGCGAGCTGGAAGTGCGGTGCCTTCATGATTTTCACGCCTGGGATCCGGGCTGCGGCGGCCGGGGCGGCCATTATGCTTCCGCTGTGGCTGGGATCGTGCTCCCTGCCCGCTGCACCGCCCCCGGAGGGTGCTGCGGCCCAGGCGGGCGGCGTGCCCGACCCCCGGCCCCTGCCGTTTCCGGTGATTCCCTCCGCCGAGGCCACGCCCACGGAGTCCGCCACGTCCGCTCCGGCCAAAAACCTCCGGCCCGGCGGCAGCGTTCCCCCGCAGGCCAGTGCAAGTTCCGGCGGTTCACCGGCGCAGGGTGCCGATACTGTGGAGGGCGCGGGCTCGGGCCAACTGCCGCCCGGCAGCACCGCTTCCGGGGGCGCCGCGGCCGGAAGCTCAGGAGCATCCGGGGCGGGAAACCTGGCGGCTCCTGAGGCAGCGGTGGGAGGCCAGGCCGCGCTGCCCGGCGAACTTCCCGGCGGGACGCCCGTTTACTTCGTCTCACTGGACGACGGCGGCACCACAGGAGTGAGGTTCGGCTGCAACGACAGCCTGGTGGCCGTCTTCCACAGCCCCGGCGCCGCTGAAGAACCCCTGCGGAGCTCCTTCGACATATTACTCGGCGGCGGGGACCCCCCTGACGGGCTGTACAACGCGCTGGAAAATTCGGACGTGGAGTACGTGTCGGCCTACTTCGACGGCACCACAGTGGTTGTTAACCTGACCGGGACCCTCCGGCCGGGCGGCGTTTGCGATCTCCCCCGGCTGGAGGCCCAGCTCACCCACACGGCGGTCTCCGCCGTGGGCGCCTCAAGGGCTGAAATCTATGTGGACGGGCGGCTCCTGGCAGACATCCTCAGCCTCCGTTAGGCCGCCGGAACAGTTCATCCATGGCCTCGTGGCTGCGGGCGCCGGCCAGTTCGGACCAGTTGCCGTCCCCCAGCACGTCCTGGGCCACCCGGAAGACCGTCGCATAAGCTGCTTTGGCGGTGTTGCCGCCGATGCTGATCCGCCGGACGCCGGCGTCGTGCAGTTCCCCCACGGAGGGCGCGCCCAGGCTGGCGAGGGCATTCAGCGGCGCGTCAATCCGGTGGGACAGGTCGTGGAGCACGTGCAGGTCCTGCACGCCGGGCACGAAAATCCCGTTGGCACCCGCGGCCAGATAAGCGTCCGCGCGGCGCAGGGTCTCCTGGTACGCGGAATCGGGAAAGTTTCCCGACAGGTATGTATCCGTCCGCGCGTTGATGAACAGATTGACGCCGGCCTCCTCCGCTGTGCGCCGGACTACGGCGATGCGGCGCGCCTGCTCCTCGACCCCGGTCAGAGGCTGCCCGCCGGAGTCCTCAAAATTCACGCCGACTGCCCCGGCGGCGAGAACCTTCCGGACAGTTTTGGCCAGCTCGCCATCAGTGAAGGCGCCGTCGAGGCCGGCGTAGCCCGTTTCGATGTCGGCGGTGACGGGCAGGTCCGTCGAGGCCGCAATCCGCTGGAGCGCCTCCATGGCGAGTTCCCGCGGCAGCTGGTTGCCGTCCGGATAGCCGCAGCTCCAGGACAGGGCTGAACTGGACGTGGCAAGCGCCGCCGCCCCTGCTTCCTGGACCAGGCGGGCGGACGCAACATCCCAGACGTTCACCAGGACCAGCGGCGCGGCGGCCGCATGGAGTGCGTGGAAGGCGTCAGCCAGGGGTACGGGTCGGCTCTGCGTAGTCATGGGTCTATTCCATGCCCTGGACCGCCCAAGGTAAAGCAATTCCCGGCCGCGGCAGTCTGCGTCCCGGGAAAATTTTGACAACAAACGTTGCCTAATTGGCAACATGTGGCTGTATCCTGTGAGTGTGACCCACGAAACACTTGATGCCGCGGCGGAAGTCCTGCCGGCCGAAGCCATTGACGCAATCGAACGCGCGGCAACGTCCGCCCACCGCCACGATGAACTCTTCTCGGAGCGCGCAGCCAACATCAAGCAGTCCGCCGTCCGCGATGTCTTCGACATCTCCCTGCGTCCGGGCCTCGTGTCCCTGGCCGGCGGCAGCCCGTACCTGCAGTCCCTGCCGCTGGAACGGCTCGGCCAGACGGCAGCGAAGATCATCGCCGACCAGGGCATGACCGCCCTGCAGTACGGCAGCGGCCAGGGTACGGAAGAGCTCCGCACGCAGATCTGCGAGGTGATGGCGGCCGAGGGCATCCTCGACGCCGACCCCCGGAACGTGGTGATCACCGCCGGCTCGCAGTCTGCCCAGGACGTGGCCACCAAGGTGTTCTGCGATCCCGGCGACGTTGTCCTCGTGGAGGACCCCACGTACGTCGGCGCCCTCAACACGTTCGAGGCCTACCAGGTGGAAGTGGCCGCCGTTCCCATGGACGGGCACGGCCTGGTTCCGGACCTCCTGGAGGCGCGGATCGCCGCCCTGCAGACAGCGGGCAAGAACATCAAGTTCCTGTATACGATCCCCAACTTCAACAACCCCTCCGGCATCACCATGGCCGAAGAGCGCCGGCAGGAAATCGTCAACATATGCCGCAATGCGAATATTCTGGTGCTGGAGGACAATCCATACGGCCTGCTCCGCTTCAACGGCAAGCCTTTGGCTCCGCTGCGGGCGGCAAACCCCGATGACGTCATCTACATGGGCTCCTTCTCCAAGATCTTCGCACCGGGCCTGAGGATCGGCTGGGCGCTGGTGCCCGCGCACCTGCAGCGCCGGTACTACCTGGCCTCCGAGGCTGTCACGTTGTGCCCGTCCACCCTCAACCAGATGCTGGTATCCGCCTACCTGCGGGACTACGACTGGAAGGGGCAGATCGAGACGTACCGCGGACTGTACTCCGAGCGGTGCCAGGCCATGCTTGCCGCGCTGGAGCAGTACATGCCGGAGGGGCTGAGCTGGACGCGGCCCGAGGGCGGCTTCTTCGTCTGGGTGACGCTCCCCGAGGGCGTCGACACCTATCCATTGCTGCGCAAGGCAATAGATGCCGGCGTGGTGTTCATCCCGGGTGCGGCCTTTACGCATGCCGATGGGCCGTCCAACAAGCTGCGCCTCGCATTCAGCGCCGTTCCGCCGGAGACAATTGCCGAAGGTGTACGGCGGCTCGCCCCGGTGCTGCAGGATGCCATCGCCGCACTGGAGCCGGGGGCGCTGTAGCCTGAATCATCGCTGCACTGCGCTAGGCTCTTCCATTAGCTTGACCGATCCAAAAGGAGCAGGACCATGACCGGAATTATTGTCGTCGGCGTTGACGGCAGCGAGACTGCCATGAGGGCTGCGGAAACAGCCCAGGGCCTTGCCGTATCGCTGGGAGCAACGCTGCACGTGGTCAGCGCCTTCGACAGCGACCGCACCGAGGTGTACGGCAGCGGCAGCGACCGGTGGATTGTTTCCGACGCGGGCGAGGCCGAGAAAGTGGCCAAGGACGTGGCGGCCCGGCTGAACACGGAAGGCCTGAAGGTCACCTATTCCTCGGCCCGCGGCAAGCCGGCGGAAGCCCTCATCAGGGAAGCCGAGCGTTTTGACGCCCGCATGATCGTAGTGGGCAACCGCCGGATGCGCGGACTGGGCAGGGTGCTGGGCAGCGTGGCCAACAGCGTGGCCCACAACGCCCCCTGCGACGTCTATATAGCCAAGACGGACGTGGCCGACTAGCCCTGCTTCAGGAGCCGGCGCAGGATCTTCCCGGACGCTGATTTGGGTACGGCGTCGATGAACTCCACCCGGCGGACCTTCTTGAAGGGTGCCACCCTGCCGGCCACGAAGTCGACCACAGCTGCTTCATCCAGCGCCTGGCCCGGCTCACCCGGCTGACGCACCACGAAGGCCATGGGCACTTCCTGGCCATCGGCGTCGGGCGTTCCGATTACGGCGGCATCGGCGATGCCGGGATGCGTCAGGAGCAGCGCTTCGAGTTCAGCCGGGGCGATCTGGTAGCCCTTGTATTTGATGAGCTCCTTGAGCCTGTCCACGATGGTGACCAGGCCGTCTGCCCGGACCGTGGCGATGTCGCCGGTGTGCAGGAAGCCGTCCGCATCGAGGGTGTCCGCCGTTTCCTCCGGCCTGTTGAGGTAGCCCAGCATCACGTTGGGACCGCGGCACAGCAGGTGGCCCGGGGCGCTGGTGCCGTCCGCCGGGATCTCGATCTCTTCACCGGTGGCGGGATCCACCAGCCGGCAGTCCATGTTGGGCACCGTGAAGCCCACGGAACTCACCGGCACTTCCGTGGCGTCCCGCGGAATCAGGTGGGACACCGGGCTCATCTCCGTCATGCCGTAGCCCTGCAGCACCCGGCAGCCCAGCCGGTCCGCCAGGGCGCGGCCCAGCTCCCCGTCCAGCGGCGCGGCGCCGGAGAGCGCGGTGTGGACGGAGCTGAGATCGTAGTCGGCAACGAGGGGATGCTTGGACAAAGCCACAGCCACCGGCGGAGCGATAAACAGGTACGTGCATTTGTGGTCCTGGATGGTGCGCAGGAAGTCGGCGAGGTCAAACCGGGGCATGGTGACCAGGCAGGCGCGTTCCCTCAGGGCCAGGTTCAGGAGCACCGTCAGGCCGTAGATGTGGAAGAACGGGAGCAGGGCAAGCAATCTGTCCTCGGGCGCCACGTTCAGCAGGCCCCTGGACTGTTCTACGTTGGCCACCAGGTTGCGGTGGCTGAGCTTCACGCCTTTCGGCCGTCCCGTGGTGCCGGACGAGTACGGCAGCACCGCCACATGGGTGGCCGGATCGAAGGAAATCCCGGGCGCCGTGGCGTCAGCTGCCAGCAGGTCCGTCAATGACGGGTGACCTGCGGCGCCGTCGAGCACCACCAGCCGGTCAGCAGAAATTCCGGCGCGTTCGGCGGCCTGCTCGGCGCCCGGGAGGAGCGCAGACACGGTAAACAGCCACGTGGCTTCGGCATCCTGGAGCTGCAGGGTCAGTTCATCGGCCGTGTAGAGGGAGTTGACGGTGGTGACGGTGGCGCCGGCGCGAAGCAGCCCGTGGAACACCGCGGCGAAGGCCGGGACGTTGGGGCAGAGCATCGCGGCAACCCCGTCGGCGCCGAGTCCGAGCGCGGACACCGCGCCCGCCACGGCGTTGATCTGCTCCAGCAGCTGGCGGTAGGTGGTCTGTTCGCCGCTGGCACCGTCCACGACGGCGGTCCGGTCCATATCCGCCTCCGTGAGACCGCCGAAGAGGTACTCATAAAGGCTTTGGTCGGGGATGACCACGTCCGGGAAAGGGCTCGAAAACACGCAAGATCTCCTTTGATCCGCTCCCGCCAGCCGGCGGAAGCTGCCGGCGGCAGCTGGTGCCACTCTAGTGCGGCATGTCAAGCATCCGCCGCCGCGGCTTGACCGGCGTCACTCGCCCTGGTGGGCAGCCTCACCCGTTTTTCGGCGGAATGGCGCGGTTTGCAACGGTAAAATTGGAGTGTGCTCGATGGTGCGGACATCCGGGTACCATCGACTTCAGGGGAACACCATGCTCACACTCCAGCGCCGCCAGCTGGTAGGCCACGACATCCTTCTGGCCCGCCACGGCAACCACATCAGCACCATGCGCGTGGACCGTGTCAACGACCGGGTGGTCGCTTTCCTCGACGACGGGTCAACGGACAGCGCCCCGAACCTCATCACGCCCGGCCTGAACCTGCCGGAGACCTTCCGGACCGTTATGCGCGATGACTGGAAGTTCTTCGCGGTGGTCACCACCTGCGTCACCGGGTTTGCCGGCGCGATGATCGCCGCGGCGGTCGCCCTGAGCGGGATGACGTCGGACCCGGCCCTGGCCCAGATGCTCGCGAACTACCCCGCCTATTAGGACGTCCCCTTCAACTGCCTTCTGTCGATTGACGCAAAGGAACCCCGCCGCTGAATTCCAGCCGCGGGGTTTCCTTTTTGCCAGGCAGCACTGGTTTAGGAGGTCCTGGTTTAGGAGGTCCTAGTCCAGGAGGAGGGCAGGCTCCTCAAGAATGGCTGCGACGTCGGCCATAAAGCGTGCCGAGAGGTCCCCGTCCACCACGCGGTGGTCGAACGATCCGCCCAGGGTGGTGATCCACCGCGGGATGACTTCGCCGTCCAGGACCCACGGCTTCTGCTTGATGGTGCCGAAGGCGACGATTGCCACTTCGCCCGGGTTGATGATCGGGGTACCCGTATCGATGCCGAGGGCGCCGATGTTGGTGACGGTAAGGGTGCCGCCCTGCATCTGGGCGGGCTGGGTCTTTCCGGCGCGTGCCGTGGTGGCCAGCTCGTTGAGCGCAAGCGCCAGTTCCTTGAGGGACAGGTCCTGGGCATTTTTGATGTTCGGAACCATCAGGCCGCGGGGTGTTGCCGCCGCAATGCCAAGGTTCATGAAGTGCTTGACATGGATCTCGGCGGTATCACTGCCGTCGGCGTTGTCCACCCATGTGGCGTTGACGCTGGGGTTCCGGGCGGCTGCCCAAATGACCGCCTTGGCCAGGATCAGCAGCGGGGAGACCCTGATGCCCTCGAAGTCGCGTGACACCTTGAGGCGCTTGACGAACTCCATGGTGCGGCTTGCATCAACGTCCACGAAGATGCTGACGTGCGGAGCGGCGAACGCGGACTCCACCATCGCCTTGGCTGTTGCCTTGCGGACTCCCTTGACGGGTATCCGCTCGATGCGCTGGTCCTGCGGCCGCCCGGACTTGCCCCAGAAGGTGTCCGCCTTGTCCACCTCGGCGTCGCGCTGGGCCTGGTAGCTCACCAGGTCCTCGCGGGTGACCTCGCCCCGCGCGCCGGTGGCCACGACGTCGGCGAGGTCGATCCCGAGGTCCCGGGCGATCTTGCGCACCGGCGGCTTGGCCAGGACCCGGTTCACCAGGCCGCTAATAGTTCCGCCGAGGGTCGGGCGTGCTGTGCCTTCGTCGGGTGCGGCGCCCTGGTCGGCGGCGGACGCGGGGCCGGCGCTGATCCAGATGCCCTGGGACTCGACGGGCTCGGTCACGGGGGCGGCGGCCGGCGCCGGTGCTGTCCTGGAGCCCGCCGAAACGGCGGCGGCAGTGGCTGACTTGCGCGGACGGCGCTTGACGGCGTCGGCCTTCGGGCCGGAACCCACGAGCGGCCCGGCCGCACTTCCAGCCACGGGGACGGCACGCGCTGCCGGTGCCTCGCTGTCTTCCTCAGACAGCGTTCCGTACATCGGTGCGCCGGCTGCGGGCTCCAGGCTAGGGGCCTGCTGCGGGGCGGCCGGCGCCGCCGCGGCGGCGGCGGCCGGAACATCCGCCGGCGTGGGGTCGCCGGACACGGCGTCGCTCACGCTGATGATCGGAGTGCCGACGTCGACCGTCACGCCTACCGGCACCAGCAGCTCGGTGACTGTTCCGGCGAACGGGGACGGCAGCTCCACCAGGGACTTGGCCGTCTCGATTTCGCACAGGATGTCGTTTATTGCGACGCTGTCACCGGGCTTGACGTTCCAGGAAACGATCTCGGCCTCGGTGAGTCCTTCGCCCACATCGGGGAGGTTGAACTTGTTTACAGTCATGGGGTCCTCGGTTTGGAAGGCGACGTCAGTAGGCAAGGGCGCGGTCCAGCGCCTCGAGGATACGGTCGATGTCCGGCAGGTAGTCCTCTTCGACTTTGGCCACCGGGTAGGGCATGTGGAAGCCGCCCACACGGATCACCGGGGCTTCAAGGGACAGGAACGCACGTTCGCTGACGCGGGCCGCAATTTCGCCGCCGATCCCACCGAAGGTCGGTGCCTCGTGCGCCACGATGAGCCGGCCGGTCTTCTTGACGGAGTCCGTAACGGTGTCGAAGTCGATCGGCGAAATCGAGCGCAGGTCGATCACCTCGACGCTGTGGCCGTCCTCGGCTGCCGCAGCGGCAGCAGCCAGGGCCACCGGAACCAGCGGGCCGTAGGCCACCACGGTGGCGTCCGTGCCTTCGCGCAGCACGTGTGCCTTGAACGGGTCCGCGGAGGCGCCGGGCGACTCCGTGTCGACGTCGCCCTTGAGCCAGTAGCGCCGCTTCGGCTCGAAGACGATCACCGGGTCCTGGCAGTCGACGGCCTGCTGGATCATCCAATAGGCATCGTGCGGGTTGGACGGGGTGATGATGCGCAGGCCGGCCGTGTGCGCGAACAGTGCCTCCGGGGACTCGGAGTGGTGTTCAATCGAGCCGATGCCGCCTCCGTACGGGATGCGGATGACAACGGGAACCGTGAGGTTCCCGTTGCTGCGTGCGTGCATCTTGGCCAGCTGGGTGGTGATCTGGTTGAAGCCCGGAAAGACGAAACCGTCGAACTGGATCTCACAGACCGGCAGGTAGCCGCTGAGGGCAAGTCCGATCGCGGTTCCGATGATGCCGGACTCGGCCAGCGGGGTGTCCACGACGCGGTCGGCACCGAACTCGCCGATCAGGCCGTCCGTGACCCGGTAGACGCCGCCCAGCGGACCGATGTCCTCGCCCATGAGCAGAGTCCGGGGATTGTTGCTGAGGGTAGCGCGCAGGCCTTCATTGATTGCCTTTGCAATGGTCATCGTGGTCATCGCTTGGCAGCCCCGTCCTTGTTTGCCTGCTCGGCGTTTGCCTGGTCGGCATCTTCTTCGTCAGCGAATCCTGCGCTGTATTCCTCAAACCAGGCCAGCTCTTCAGCCACCAGCGGGTGCGCCTCGGCGTACGTGTTCGCGAACGCCGTCCGGATGTCCGGGGTTTCGAGGTCGTGGGTCGTCTTGCGGACGTAGGCGGCGAGCTCGTCCCCGTCGGCTTTGACCTTTTCAAAAAAGGCGTCGTCTGCGAAGCCCTCGGTGCGGAGGTACTTCTCGAGCCGCTCGAGGGGATCCTTCGCCCGCCACTGCGCCTCTTCGTCGGAGCCGCGGTATTTAGTGGGATCGTCGGCCGTCGTGTGCGCGCCGACGCGGTACGTGAAGGCCTCGATCAGCACCGGGCTCTTGCCCTCGCGGGCACGCTCGAGTGCCCACTCGGTGACAGCGTGGACCGCGATCACATCGTTGCCGTCCACCCTGATGCCCGGGAAGCCGTAGCCCTTGGCCCGGTTGGACAACGGGACGCGGGTCTGCACCGTGCTGGGCACGGAGATGGCCCAATGGTTGTTCTGGCAGAAGAACACCACGGGCGCGTTATACGACGCAGCGAACACCATGGACTCGTGCACGTCGCCTTCGGAGCTGGCACCGTCGCCGAAGTAGACCATGACGGCGGCCTTGGGTTCCTGCGGCTGGCCCGGGGTGGCGTTGGCCGCCGCAAGTTTCTGGTCCCGCTGGATGCCCATGGCGTAGCCCACGGCATGCGGAGTCTGCGCGGCCAGAACCAGTGTGTACAGGTGGAAATTCGTGTCCTTGGGGTTCCAGCCGCCGTTCGACACCCCGCGGAACTGGCGAAGGAGTTCGGCCAGGTCCACGTTGCGGGTCAGTGCGACGCCGTGTTCGCGGTAGGTCGGGAAGATGTAGTCCTGCGGCTGGCTGGCCCGGCCCGAACCGATCTGCGCGGCCTCCTGGCCGGTGAGCGGCACCCACAGGGCCAGCTGGCCCTGACGCTGGAGCGCGGTTGCTTCCTGGTCGAAGCGCCGGATGGCTGCCATGTCAGCGTAGAAGCCGCAGAGCTTTTCGGCATCGAGACGGTTGGCGTACTCGGAGAAGACCGGGTCCTCACCCAATGTGCCGTCCGGCCCAAGCAGCTGGACCATGTGGGCGGCAGGCTCACCCAGTAGGGCCTCGGCCTTCGCCTCGAGCTGGTCGTCTACCCCGGTTCCGTCGAACTCGGTAGCAGGCAGATGTGTGGCGCCCATACCGTCTCCTCGCTTGCCGCACCTGCGTGCGTCGCAATCTCGCTGGGATATATGCCGGATCGGGAATACATTCCCGATCCGGCATATATTTTGGCTTACTGTCCCTTACTTTATCCGCAGTAGGCGGGCACCGGGCGCTATGTTAAGCGCTAGGAACGCCGTGGCGGGTTTGTATAGTTCGCACAGAGCTCCAGGAAGCGGGTGTTGGCTTCCGTCTCGCCGATACTCACCCGGACTCCCTCGTTGCCGAAGGCCCGCACCGACAGGGCCTGCCCACCCGCCAGCGCGGCGAACTCCGCACTGTTTTCGCCCAGATTCAGCCACACGAAGTTGCCCTGCGCATCCGGCACAAACCAGCCAAGTTCGCGGAGGCCGGCGGTGACGCGATCCCGTTCGTCCACCAGGCTTTGTACCCTTTCTACAACCTGACTGAAATTCTGCAGGGAGGTGACAGCGGCGTTCTCGGCGATCTGGGATACGGCGAACGGCGTGGCGGCCACGCGGAGGTGCTGGGTCAGCTCCGGATTGGCGACACTGTACCCCACCCGCAGGCCGGCCAGCCCGTGAGCCTTGGAGAAGGTCCGGAGCACCACCACGTTGGGGTATCTGCGGTACAGCCCGATGCCGTCCACGGCATCCTGCGCGCGGACGAACTCCTGGTAGGCCTCATCGATGACAATGACGACGTCGGACGGGACAGACCGGATAAACCGCTCGGTCTCGTCTTTTTCCAGAACGGGACCGGTGGGGTTGTTGGGAGTGCAGAGCAAGATCACCTTGGTGCGCGCTGTCACGGCTGCGGCCATGGCGTCGAGATCGTGCCGACCGTCGGCGGTCACGGGGATCCGGACGCTCTCGGCCCCTGCCAGTCCGACGCAGATGGGGTAGGCCTCGAAGGACCGCCAGGCGTAGATAACTTCATCCGCCTTGCCGTCGTCATTCTGGCCCGCGAAGGTCACGAGAATCTGGTTCAGGGCGCCGAGGCTGCCGGCACCGGTGACGATGTCCTCGGCGGGAACATCCAGGAACTCGGCGAGCGCTCCTCGGAGCTTGGTGCTGAGGGGATCCGGATAGCGGTTGAAATCGGTCTGGGCCGCGATGGCCTGCAACACTGCAGGAATGGGCGGAAGCGGGTTTTCATTGGACGAGAGCTTGTAGCTCGTAAGGCCCTCGACGACGGCGGGAGGCTTGCCTGCGGCGTAGCGGGGAAGCATGTCCACAACCGGCCGCGGCCTGATTCCGGCCGCGCTGTTCTCTGGTGAAGTCATGCCAACTAGCCTACTTGTCCCTCCCTGCCGCTTACCGCTGCCGTATGAAAGCATGGAGCCATGTTTTCTTTCATCGTGCGGGTACTCATCAACGGCCTGGCCCTCGGGATCGCGAGCTGGATCCTTCCCGGCCTGGACATCTCCACCACCGCCACGACGGAAGCCGTGGCGCAGGGCGGCGTCTCACAGGGAACCGACCCGATCGGCATCATCCTGGCGTACCTGTTCATCGGTTTGATCTTCGGCCTGGTCAACGCGCTGGTCCGCCCGATTGTCAGCCTGCTCTCCCTGCCCATCACCATCCTGACCCTGGGCCTGTTCACCATCGTCATCAACGCGGCGATGCTGTACCTGACGTCCTGGCTGAGCAGCTACACCCCGGTCCACTTC
This sequence comes from Arthrobacter sp. 24S4-2, assembly GCF_005280255.1. Taxonomy (NCBI): domain Bacteria; kingdom Bacillati; phylum Actinomycetota; class Actinomycetes; order Micrococcales; family Micrococcaceae; genus Arthrobacter; species Arthrobacter sp. 24S4-2. The sequence continues at coordinate 5,413,473 of NZ_CP040018.1, forward strand.
ACCATCGATTCGTTCTTCTGGACTGCGGTGCTGGCAGCCATCATCATCACGGTGGTCTCGCTCGTGGCAGGCAGGATCACCGGCGTCCGACGCTAGCTACCGCCCAACCCATCTGGCCGCGCCCGATGGCGGCGTGCCCTGCTGGCGCGCGGGCGTAACCTGCGGTACCCGGTTCACGGCGAAGCGAGTCGCCGTCCCTGCGCCGCCCGCACCCAGTACGCCGGCGAGGACGGCGGTGTTTGCCACCAAAGAGGGGTCCTCACTCGCGGCAACGGCTCTGGCGCCTGCCTCGTAGTTGACGATTTTGTGGCCGGGTCCAAGTCCGGGGTCTTCGCCCGGCAGGGTGAGCGCCCTGTCGGTCAGTGTGACGGTGACCCTGTCCCGGGTATCCGGGTTGGGCGTTCCGTCGCTGCCGGGAACCCAGTCCTGGCGGTGCTCCAGGTGGAGCGAGGTGATTCCTGGTTCCGGCGTGATACCGCCGACCGGCGATCCGGCCGTCAGCACATATTTCAGGTCGAATTCGGCGAGGAACGCCTTGTCGCTGCTGAGGTTCATGGCGTGCGCCCCGCCCTGGCTGTAGCCGACGGCGACCACGTCGTCCCCCTTGACGGCACCGGCCTGGTGCAAGGCGGACAGAATGGCGGCGTTGAGATGCTCGGAGCCGTATCCCAGGGCCTCCGCAATTCCTGCCTCATCCAGCGGGTTTGGGCCCCCGGGCGGATCTGTGGGCTGCGTGCCGGGAACGAGGACCACATAGGCCTTGCGGCCCCCGTTGTCGACCTGTATGACTTCTATCTTTCCGTGGCCGTCCGCGTCCAACTCCCGCAAGCTTGCCAGGAGGCCGGCAGGAGATGTGTCCACTGTCTGCTCGCGCGTGAGTTCCTCGACGGCCGTGACGGGGCGCGGCCTCAGCTCCGGGAGAAATGCCTCGATGAACCTGCGTACCAGCGGGCCTACGGCGGAAATGTCCCTGCCGGCGGCTATCTCCGCCGCCAGAAAACGGGCGAGATCCGTCGGTGCAATCCCGGCCATCAGCCTGAGTGACAAAAACAGTGCCAAGGCCTCGGCGGCGTCACGGCTTGGGTAGTTGGAGGAGGTCAAGTCCACGAAAAGGTTGGGCACGAAGCCCCAGCCGTCGTCCGGCCATCGGATCCCTGCGGCGGCGAGGGCCTCGGCCGCCTCGTATTCCCGGTGGCTGGCCCGCACCTGGCTGCCGAGGCGCTGGAGTTCTTCCCTGACGGCGCGCACCGACTGGCCGCCCTCGCCCACCGCGATCAGCGCGGCCGTGCCGCTGGGGCGCGGATCGTTTTCGTAGGGACAAAGCTCTTCCCAGATGCGCCGCACGCTGACTTCAATGGCTGAGAGTTCGCCGGCCAGGCCTTCCAGTTGTGCGGCGCCGGCCATGAGTTCCTCCAACTGGAAGCGGATACCACCGACACCGCCGCGGATCCGCAGGCTTCCGTCCTCGCCCGGCCGCAACGGACCCAGCGGACCGCCGCTTCCCGACGGCGTGACCTCCGTCATTAGTAACCGCCCCCGGGGGTCCGTTGCGATGAAACGGAAACCTGCTGCGAATGGCGTCGGACGGCGTCGGACGCGGCAAACAGCCGCTCCCGCGCACGACTCAGCGCGGCCGCCTGCAGTGACACGGCAGTGCGGTACGCCTGCCCGGCCGGCGACTGCCACTCCGTCAACTGAACCTGACGGAACCGGAGCATCAGTGTGTCCAGGCTGTGCGCGCACTCAGCGACCCGCCAGGCCAACTGCTGGACCTCGAAGCTCCGCGAGCCACACGCGTCCGCATCTGCTGCCGTGATGCTGCCGCTCATTATGTATCCCCTGACTTTGTTCACCTGCGTGTTCGGTGAAAACGACGCTACGGAGCGGGCCGCGGACCCGGAACCGCCGCCGCCGGCTATGTGGAAAACCGAAGGCCCCGAAGAACCCCAGGCCTGGTGGGGGAAAGTCACACGGAACGCGCGCTTAAGGGGCGGCGGAACTTCATGAAAGAATCAGGACATGCCTGAAACTGCCGCCACAGCTGACACCCGTACGCCTTCCGGACGCCTGGCCCTTGCCGCCTCGCCGGACCAGATTGCCCTCGGCCCGCTGGACGGCCGTTACCAGTCCGCCGTCGCACCGCTGGTGGACTACCTCTCCGAGGCGGCGCTCAACCGGGACCGCGTGGCCGTAGAAGTCGAGTGGCTCATCCACCTGACCAGCAACAACGTCCTTCCGGGAGCGGGCCCGCTGACTGCTGAGCAGCAGGAACAGCTCCGCGCGGTGGTCACCGAATTCAACTCCGCGTCGGTCACCGAACTGGCCGAGATCGAGGCCGTAACGGTCCACGATGTGAAGGCCGTGGAGTACTACATCGGCCGCCGCCTGCCGGCCATCGGCATCGAACGCCTGACCGCGATGGTGCACTTCGGCTGCACTTCCGAGGACATCAACAACCTCTCATACGCGCTGGGCGTCAAGGGCGCTGTGGAGGACGTGTGGCTGCCGGCCGCCCGCGCCCTCATTGCGCAGATCAGCAAGATGGCACAGGACAACCGGGCCGTTCCCATGCTCTCCCGCACCCACGGCCAGCCGGCCACACCCACCACACTCGGCAAGGAACTGGCGGTCATCGCGCACCGCCTGACCCGCCAGCTGGACCGCATCGCCAAGACCGAATACCTCGGCAAGATCAACGGTGCCACCGGCACCTACGCCGCACACGTTGCCTCCGTTCCCGGCGCCGACTGGCAGCAGGTTGCGAAGTCGTTCGTGGAGGGGCTGGGCCTGACCTGGAACCCGCTGACCACCCAGATCGAAAGCCACGACTGGCAGGCTGAACTGTACGCCGACGTGGCACGCTTCAACCGGATCCTGCACAACGTCTGCACGGACATCTGGAGCTACATCTCCATCGGCTACTTCGCGCAGATCCCGGTGGCCGGCGCCACGGGCTCCTCCACGATGCCGCACAAGGTCAACCCGATCCGCTTCGAGAACGCCGAAGCGAACCTGGAAATTTCGTCCGGACTGCTGGACGTGCTGGGCTCCACCCTGGTCACCTCGCGGTGGCAGCGCGACCTCACCGACTCGTCCAGCCAGCGCAACATCGGTGTGGCCTTCGGCCACTCGCTGCTGGCCATCTCCAACGTGGCCAAAGGCCTGGACCGCCTGGATGTGGCGGAAGACGTCCTGGCCGGAGACCTCGACACCAACTGGGAAGTGCTGGGCGAAGCCATCCAGATGGTGATGCGCGCGGAGGCAATTGGCGGCGTCGAAGGCATGGAAAACCCGTATGAACGCCTCAAGGACCTCACCCGCGGACAGCGCGTGGATGCAGCCCGGATGCAGGAATTCGTGCAGGGCCTTGGCCTTTCCGCGGACGCAGAAGCCCGGCTGCTGGCGCTGACCCCGGGCAAGTACACGGGCATCGCGGACCGGCTGGTGGACCACCTCAAATGAGGCTCCTGCTCATACGCCACGGCCAGACCCCGGGCAACGTCCTGGGCCAGCTGGACACCGCGCACCCCGGGCCCGGGCTGACGGAACTCGGCGAGCGGCAGGCGGAGGCGCTCTCGCGTACCCTGGCGAATGAGCAGATCCATGCCCTCTACGCCTCCACGCTGATCCGGACCCAGATCACGGCTGCGCCGCTGGCGCGGCTGCACGGGCTCGACGTCGAGGTGCTTGACGGGATCCACGAGATTGAGGCCGGGGCGCTGGAGAAGCTCACGGACCACGAATCCCACAAGCGGTACCTGGGCACCATCTTCGCCTGGGCGGACGGAGAGCTGGACCGGCGGATGCCGGCCGGTCCGAGCGGCCGGGACTTTTTTGACCGCTACGACGCCGCGATCGCCAAGGTTGCCGCACTGGCCGACGGAGCGGCCAACCGGGGGTCGCTGGCCGTCGTCAGCCACGGCGCAGCCATCCGGGTGTGGGCCGGCCTGCGGGCCGGCAACATCGAAGCCGACTTTGCCATCCGCCATGCCCTCGCCAATACCGGCATCGTGGCACTGGATGGGGACCCCGACGCCGGCTGGAACCTGATCCACTGGGACGACAGCCCGGTGGGCGGCCTGGCATTGGCTGACCCTACTGCCGAGGACCCCGCGGGCAAGCCGGCCTAGCGGCCGCCGCCCTGGCCGGCCCGGCCCGCCGTGCCACGCCCGGCCACGAACATGCACTGGACTGCTCCCCGGAAGCCAGCCATGATGAAAGCAGGCGCGGGGGACAGAACAGTCGGCCGCGGCGTGCGGTGGCTCCCCGCGTAGTGGAGGCGCAGTGGCATGTCACGCAAGGCGGTACACACGGAAGATGCACCGGCTCCCGGCCACCCCGGGCCAGACCAGCCCTTCCTGGCGGCTTACTACGAACATGTAGCGCCGGAGGACCTTCAAAGCTACAGTCCCGAGAACCTGGAACAGCGGGCCGCGGCACACCGGGGACTGGCCGGCGTCCGCCCGCCCGGCACAGCCGCCGTCGACGTCCTCAATGAAAGCGATGCCAGCGTCCTGCTGGTGGTCACGGACGCCATGCCGCACCTGCTCCATTCGCTTACGGCCGAGCTGGCCCGCGAAAACGAGTCCATCAGGCTGTTGGTCCATCCCACGTTCCTGGTACGTCGGGATCCGGAAACGCACCAGTTACTGGAGATCCGGCCCGGATCGCCGCAGTCCGGCCTGCCGGCCGGAATTGCGCATAGTGCGGACCCCGCGGCGGCCGACACGGCGAATGACCCGCCGGGCTGGTCGTCGGAATCCTGGGTGGCCGCGGAGATCGGTCGCCTGCCGGGGGCACGGGGCATCCGGGAACTTGTTGCCAACGTGCAGCGCGTGCTGGCTGACGTGAAACTGGTGGCCGATGACACACCCGCCATCCATTCCCGGCTGGCGCAGGCCACCGGCACCGTGGACAGGCTCTCCAGCGGTTCGGCTCCAACTCCGGAGCAGCTCGGAGAACTCCTGCGCTGGCTGGACCGCGGCAACTTCCTGTTCCTGGGTTACTGCGAATACGAATATTCGGCAGCGGACGGCCGGGCTGCCCTCAAGTTGCGGCCGGGAACCGGACTGGGCCTGCTCAGGGAGGACCGGCCCGAAGCCAGCCAATCGTCGCCTGGCATCCCCCACTCGGAGGTTTTCACGCTGTCCATCTCGGACATGAGATGCTCCGTCCCGCGCCCGGCCTACCCGGACGAAATCCATATCCAAACCTTCGAGCGGACAGGACGGGCGACAGGCGAAATGCGCTTCGTGGGCCTGTTCGCCCCGGGCGCCACGGGCCGGTCCGTGCGGCGCATCCCGGTCATCCGGGACAAGGTCCAGGCGGTCCAGCGGCACTTCGGGTTCACCGAGGCCTCCCACCCCGGCAAGCAGTTGCTGGCCGTTCTCGAATCCTTCCCCTTGGACGAGCTGTTTCATCTGGACCCGGAGGAACTGTCCCGGCTGTCCCGCGAGATCCTGCTCCTGCAGGCACACCATCAGACACGCGTGTTCCTGCGGGCCGACAGCTACGGCCGCTTCATGTCTGCCCTGGTGTTCATTCCCCGCCACAGGTACAGCACCGCCGTCCGGCTCCGGATAGAGCAGGAGCTCAAGCAGGCTTTCAGGTCCTCGTCGCTGGAATTCGAGGTCCGGGTCAGCGAATCGCCCATGGCCCGCGTCTTCTTCCGGATCCTGCTGCCCGTGGGCGGGGCGCGCGACGTCGACGCTGCCGCACTGGAGCGGAGCCTGGTCAGCGCAACACGGACGTGGGCCGAAGGCCTGGACGAAGCGCTCCGGGACAGGTTGCCCTCCCCAGAGGCCGGCCGGCTGTCCGTCCTCTGGTCCGCCGCGTTCCCCGCCAGCTACCGCGCCGACTTCGAGGTCGAGGACGCGGTGGAGGACATCAGGCGGTTTGAAAAGTTCGACCTCGACGGCGCGGGCGGGCGGCCGCTCAGCGATCCGCAGCTGGCGGTTTACTTCCGCACCGATGCGTCCCCCACGCTGGCCGAAGACGCACGGATCCGGCTGTACCTGACCGAGCCGCAGAGCCTGACACAGATCCTGCCCTTCTTCCACAACCTTGGCCTGGAGGTGCTGAACCAGCGCCCCTTCGACGTCGTGCGGGGTAGCAACCGGCCGCTGTTTCTGTATGATCTCGGCGTCAAGTATCCACCCGGTGTAGACCCGGCCGGAACCAGCGCGCTGCTGGCGGATGCCTTCAGTGCAGCTGTCCGGGGGGACGAAGAGTCTGACCGCTTCGACGCCCTTGTGCTCCGGGAGGAGCTCACGTGGCGGAAGGTGGTCATCCTGCGCAGCTACGCCAAGTACCTGAGGCAGCTGGGGACCATCTACACCTACGGCTTCATCGCCGACACCCTGCTGGCCAACGTGCCCGCCACCCACGCGCTACTCGGCCTGTTCCATGCCCGCTTTGATCCCGAGCTCAGCCCCTCCCGGCGGCTCCAGGATACGGCTGCCGCCCGAGCCGCAGTGGCCGAGGCGATCGACGCCGTCCCGTCCTTGGAAGCGGACCGGTTACTGCGGACCTTCCTGAACCTGATCGAGGCGACAACCCGCACCAACTTCTTCCGCCACCGGCCCTACCTGAGCTTCAAGCTCCGGCCGTCCGACATTCCGGGAGCACCCTACCCCCGGCCTAGATTTGAGATCTGGGTCTATTCACCCCGCGTGGAAGGCGTGCACCTGCGGTTCGGACCCGTGGCGCGCGGGGGCCTGAGATGGTCGGACAGGCGTGAGGACTTCCGCACCGAGATCCTTGGTCTCGTCAAAGCCCAGACGGTCAAAAATTCGGTGATTGTCCCCACCGGAGCCAAGGGCGGCTTCTATCCCAAACGGTTGCCCAGTCCGGCCTCTGACCGTACCGCCTGGCTAAAAGAAGGGGAGGAAAGCTACAAGGACTTTGTCCGCGGGCTGCTGGACGTCACGGACAACCTGGACACGTCCGACGTCGGAACGGCGCCATCGCGCGGAACGCGCGGGACCCCCGGCCGGGTCATCTCACCGGAGAATGTGGTGAGGCACGACGACGACGATTACTACCTCGTGGTGGCGGCTGACAAAGGAACGGCCGCATTCTCCGATACGGCCAACGGCGTGGCATTCGAGTACGGCTTCTGGCTGGGCGATGCCTTCGCCTCAGGCGGCTCCGTAGGCTACGACCACAAACAGATGGGCATCACGGCCCAGGGTGCCTGGGAGTCCGTCAAGCACCATTTCAGCGAACTCGGCATCGACTCGCAGCGGGAAGACTTCACGGTTGCCGGCATCGGCGACATGAGCGGCGACGTGTTCGGCAACGGGATGCTCCTCTCAAACCACATCCGGCTCGTGGCAGCCTTCGACCACCTGCACATCTTCCTGGACCCGGCTCCGGACCCGGCGGTTTCGCTGGCGGAACGCCGCCGCCTGTTCATGCTGCCACGATCGTCGTGGGCGGACTACGACGCCTCGCTGATCAGCCCGGGCGGCGGAGTGTATTCGCGCCATGCCAAGTCCATCCCCATCACCGCCCCGGTAGTTTCGGCGCTCGGGCTCCCGGGCACGACGTCCAAGATGACTCCGCCCGAGCTGCTGCAGGCCATCCTGCGCGCGCCGGTGGACCTTATCTACAACGGCGGCATCGGGACATACATCAAGGCCTCCTCCGAAACTCATGGCGAGGTGGGCGACAAGGCAAACGACCCCGTCAGGATCAACGGCAATGAGGTCCGTGCCAAGATCATCGCCGAGGGGGGCAATCTCGGCGTCACCCAGCTCGGCCGGATTGAAGCCGCCCTGGGCGGCGTCCTGCTCAACACCGATGCGATCGACAATTCGGCCGGGGTGGACTGCTCGGACCATGAGGTCAACATCAAGATCTTCATCGACCGCATGATCGCCACAGGCAGGATGGGAGCGTCCGAACGCGCCGGGTTCCTGCACTCGCTCACGGACGAAGTGGCACGGCTTGTGCTGAAGAACAACCAGGACCAGAACACCCTGCTGCTCAACGACCGGGCCCTGGTCCTGAATTGGAGCCCCGGCTTCGAGCGAACCATGGACTGGCTGGAGAACGCCTCCGACCTTGACCGGCGCCTGGAAGGACTGCCCAGCGCCGAACAGCTCCATGCGCGGCTGCTGACCGGCAAAGGCCTCACGGCACCCGAATTGTCCGTGCTGGCGGCCTACGCCAAGATCGAACTTGCCAAGGAACTGAACGAGAGCGACGTCGCCGAGGACCCGTGGTTCGAACGCGTACTCCGCAGCTACTTCCCGCACCAGCTCGCGGACCGATTTGGCCCGGAACTCAATGCCCACCCGCTGCGCCGGCAGATCATCTGCACCGTCCTGGCCAACGACATGATCAACCTCGGCGGAATCACTTTCGCCTTCCGGACCATCGAGGAAACCACCGCCACCGCCGCAGCTGTTGCCAGGGCATTCATCGCAACCCGCGAAGCATACGACCTGCAGCGGTTCGTGGACCGGGTGGCCGAGCTGCCCCCCGAGGTCCCCAGCGAACACGCCGCAGAGCTGACCCTGCATATGCGCCGGATCCTCGACCGGGCCATCCGGTGGTACGTCACCCACGACCATCGTGACCAGCCCGTTGCCGGGGCCCTCGCCAGGATCACGCCCACGCTGGAGCTGCTGCGGAACAGAACCCGGGACTTCCTGCGCGGTGACAGCATCGACCTCGTCGAGGAACGGCAGGCACACTGGGACGGCGTCGGGCTGCCCCATGACCTGGTACGCCGCGCCGCCGACCTCCTTGAGAGCTTCGGGCTGCTGGACATCTCCCTGATATCGGAACAGATCGATGAACCCATCGAACGGATCACGGACCTGTACTGGACAGTGTTTGCGCGGATCGGCGCACTCAAGTTACTGCTGCGCATCACGGCTCTTCCCCGGGAGAACCGGTGGGAGGCACTCGCCCGGGCAGCACTGCGTGACGATGTCTATTCAGCCGTTGCCGACATGACGATTTCGGTGATGGAGATGACGAAGGGCGCTGACGCCGAAGGTGCTGATTCAATCGAGCGGATCGTGGCCTGGGAACGCGGCCACCAGGAGCAGCTGGTGCGGATCAAGGACACGTTCGCGGAAGCCACCAGGCCCGGACAGACTGACATCCACTCGATCTCAGTGGCGCTCAAGCTGCTGCGGACGCTGGTGCGGCACTAGGCGATGGCCCTGGCTGCGGCCGTCACATTCGGCAGGGAGTCGAGCTGGAAGCCGCAGCTGCACCGCCACAGGGCCGGGAGTTCAGCAGGGGCCTCGGCAGCGTCATAGGAGTAGGCGTATTCAGCCGGGCCGGAGCTCGGAGTGGTCCACTCCATTGCGGCTCCGCAGTGGAACGGTGCGCCAAATGACAGTAGGGGCTCAGCTGTAGCCAGCCCCGAAATGTACCCGGGAAATTCAGCGAGGGTTACCAACTGCCACACGACTCCTTATGCAAACCGCCCAAAACACGGATAGTAAGCATACATACAAATCCGCGTGACGGCCATCACGGCGACTGCCGGATATGTCCGGACGCGGAGGCCGGCCCCTGCGCCCACCGCCGCGACACCGACAGTTCTCCGGACGCTTACGCGCAGGAAACACCGCGGAAATGGCCCCCTCTTAGGCTTATTTTGCATAACCCTTCGGCGAATCGAGGCAGCGATGCAGACCAACCCCCGACTCAACATCAGGCAGGTCACCTGGGCCAACCCCGTGGGCGCCGACCTGCGTGCAGCACAGCAGGCGGAACTGGATGCCCGCTTCGGCACGAAGGACCACGAACCCGGACCGCCGCCGTCGGAAGTGGACACGGCTGTTTTCCTGGTGGCCTACGAGAAGAGCTCGGGGCAGCCCGTTGGCTGCGGCGGACTGAGGATGCTGGACTCCACGACGGCGGAGATCAAGCGCCTCTACGTCCTCCCGTACACGCGCGGTTCCGGCGTGGCGAGTTCCATCCTGGCTGCCCTGGAGGCGCACGCATATGGCATGGGCGTCACATCCATCACCGCCGAAGCGGGCTCGGCCCAGCCCGACGGACGGAACTTCTACCAGAGCTGCGGCTTTGACGAAGTGCCGAACTTCGGCCCATACATCGGCGTGGAGCACTCGTACTGTTACGCCAAAAAGATCGATTCCCACAGCGCCGCCCACACGGCGATGGCCTGACGGCGTGAACCGCCCGCCGCCGCCGTCACACTGCGGGCGGCGGGCCGCTGTCGGCTAATCTCGCATTATGGAATCGGCAGACATCACTTTCCGCACGCGCAAATGGGTGCGCCCTGAGGACCTCAACGCCAACGGCACGCTGTTCGGCGGAAGCCTGCTGAAATGGATCGACGAGGAAGCGGCCATCTATGCCATCCTCCAGCTCGGCAATGGCCGCGCAGTCACCAAGTACATCTCCGAAATCAACTTCGTCAGCTCGGCGGTGCAGGGCGACCTCATTGAGATGGGGCTGACCGCCACCCGCTTCGGCCGGACCTCACTGACCATGCGTGCCGAAGTACGGAACATGATTACGCGCCAAAGCATCCTCACCATCGAGGAGATCGTGTTCGTCAACCTCAGCCCGCACGGCAAGCCCGAACCGCACGGCTACACCGAAATCACCTACGACCGCGACCGGATCCCCACCCACCACCTGACGGAGACCCTGGAACAGGACTAACGAACGCCGTCGGCTCCGGATCAGGAACGTCCGACGGCGGCTGCCCGGCTTTTCCGGGCGGCAACCCGCAGCAGGCGGTCCCGCAGGGGCTGGGCCCGTTCGGCGAGCGCGAGGCGCGTCATGCCGGCGGACGCCAGGCGCAGGAGCTGCGTCCGGACAACCCGCTGCCTGTTGTACGCCGCGAGCGCTGCGGGAACGGGCCGGGAGTTCAGCAGCTGCGCCAGGGTTGCAGCGTCCACGAGCGCTTCGCAGGCGCCCCGCCCAAGGTTGGGCGTCATCCCGTGAGCGGCGTCGCCCACCAGCACTGACCCCTTCCGGCCATAATCGGCGAGCAGCGGTACGGTCCAGATCCGTTGGGCCAGCGTTGTCTCCGGAGCAGCGGTTTCCAGGACGCGGCCGACGGCGGCGGCGCCCCCGGCGAAGCGTGCCCGCGTTTGCCGCAGGGCCTCGGCCACATCCACTCCGGCCGGCCCCAGGCCAGACCTGAACGATGCATACCAGTAGGTCCCGCCGCGGGACGTGGGGGCAATGCCGAAGAGCGTCCCGCGACCCCAATACTCGCCGCCTGCGTCCTCCCCCACAGGCTCAGCAAGAACTCCGCGCAGCGCGAGGTACGGGGTGGGCCTTGCATCCGCGTGCCCATCCCGGAACGCCCGGCGGACCACGCTGTGCACGCCGTCCGCGCCCACCAGGAGACCGGACATGGCCGAGGTGTCCTCCACCCGCCGCGTGACGCGGTGCACCGACCGCGGCACGGCGGCCTCGAGGACGCCGAGTAGCCCCGCCCGGGACACGCCGAGGACACCACGCACTTCAGGGGAGAGCCAGGCGATGCCGGCGCCGTCCCGAAGCGCCATGCCGCCCAACGGGACAGCAATCTTCTGCACCTCCGGCAGGATGCCCAGCGCGGCCAGGGCACGCTGCGCCTGCGGCCACATGGCGAGCGACGACTCCACCGACGGCAGTCCGGGCCGCTGCTCGTGGATGGTGACGTCGAAGCGTTGCGTGTCCAGGCCCGCCGCGAGCGCCAGGCCGGCAACGCCACCCCCAACAATGGTTATGGCTTCCATGGACCGATGTTATGCCCGACGGCTGTGAAGCCCGACCCTGTGAAGCCCGACGGCGGCAGCCGCGTTGCGCGGCCCCGGGCTGCTAGGCGGAAGGCCATCCGGTGTACGCCTCGGCGAGGTATGCCTTGCCGTGCCGGGATGAGACCACGGAGTTGAGTTCGCCGAGCTGGCGGGCGCGGGAGAAGTCGTCGGCATCCGCCGGAGTGTGGAGCATGGAGGTCATCCAGTAGGAGAACTGCTGGGCCTTCCACACACGTTCGAGGGCGCGGTCGCTGTACGCGTCCAGGAGCGCAGAGGACCCGCCGTGGTAGTAGCTGTCCAGTCCCTCAAACAGGACCTTGACGTCATGGATGGCCAGGTTCAGACCCTTGGCCCCGGTGGGCGGGACAGTGTGCGCTGCGTCCCCGGCCAGGAAAAGCTTGCCGTGGCGCATCGGCGCGTGCACGAAGCTGCGGAACTTCAGCACCATCTTGTCGAGGACCGGGCCCTCCTTGAGCTCGAAGCCGTTGCCGTTCACCCGGCTCCGGAACGCGTCCCAGATGCGCTCCTCGCTCCAGTCGTTCACGTCCTCGTTGGGGTCGCACTGGAAGTACATCCGCTGTACGGTCTCGGTCCGCTGGCTGATCAGGGCAAAGCCGTTGTCCGAATTGGCGTAGATCAGCTCGTCGGAGCTGCGGGGCGCTTCAGCCAGGATGCCGAACCAGGCGAAGGGGTATTCGTGGAAGTACCACTTGCGCTGCGCCTCCGGGATCTGGAAGCGGCAGTGGCTGCGGGACCCGTCGGCACCGGTGATGAAATCGGCCTGCAGCTCGTAGTCCGTGCCGTCCGCATCCGTGAACCAGACCTTCGGCGATCCCTCGATGTCGTGGATGGTGGTGTCCGTGACGGTGAAGCGGACATCCCCACCGTCGGCCTCGCGGCGTGCGGCGAGGTCCATGAACACGTCTGTCTGCGGGTACAGCCACACGGACTCCCCCACCAGGTCCTTGAAGTCGATCCGGTGGCTTTCGCCGTTGAAGCGCAGCTCGATGCCGTCGTGCCGGTCCCCTTCCCGCAGCACCCGGTCCGAGACGCCGCTGTCCACCAGCATGTTTACGGTACCGTGTTCCAGGATGCCGGCACGAACGGTCTCCTGGATTTCCTGGCGGCTGCGGATTTCGATCACGGTGGATTCGATGCCGGACTTGGCCAGCAGGTGGGAGAGCATCAGTCCGGCCGGGCCTGCGCCCAGAATGGCCACTTGGGTGGTGATGACTTTACGGGCTGCCATGGTGTTCCTCGCTTCATTGCGCGGCCCCGGCGGAAGTGTCCGGTGGCCTGTTGGATCGTCTGGCTAACAGTGTGCGCCGCGGCCCGTGATCCGCGTTACAGAAATTCCGTTGAATGGAATTTTCCGGGCAGTCTCACGCCGGTCAGTCCCGCCAGTCGGCTGCGCTGTGCGATTCAGCTAGGCGGCGCCCGATACCCCGGGCGGCCGTCTGCAGTGCGGGCACCAGCGCCTGCAGGCGCACCTCCCGCAGGGGAACCACGACGCCGATCGCGGCCACCGTCCGCTTCTTCCGGTCCATCACCGGGACGGCGATCCCCCAGGTATCCGGATCCACCACGCCGGCCAGCTGCGCGTAGCCCTGGTGCGCCGCCTCACCCAGCTGGATCCGCAGCTCCTCGCGGGTCAGCCGCCCGGCCGGATCCGAAAAGCCGTCAAGGTACTCCGCCTGGACGGCGTGGGGCTGGTTAGCCATCAGGACCAGCCCCGCGGACGACACATGCACGGGCATGCGGCCCGCCACCTGGGCCCGGTTGGCCACCGAGCCGCGCCGGGACAGCCGCTCCACAAAGAGAGCTTCCCAGCCGTCCAGCACGGCAAGGTTCACGTTCTGGTTCAGCACCTGCTGGATGTCCTCCATGAAGGGCATCGCGGCCTGGCGCAGCTCGAGCGTGGGGGAATTTCGGTTCACCAGCTCCCACAGCCGAAGGCCCAGCTGCACCGTGCCGCCGGGCCCGACGTCCAGGAGTCCATGGCCGGCCAATTGCCGGACCAGCCGGTGGGCCGTCGTCAGCGGCAGCCCGGCCCGGGCGGCCAGTTCGGAGAGCTGCAGGACGTTGATGCCTTCGGGAAAGGCGGAAATAACGCGGACTACACGGTCCACCACCGAATCGCCTGACCCTGAGTTGGCCACGTCTTTCCTTCCATTGAATGGTTTGAAGTGTCCCACACAACACGGTGCAGTGGTACAAATCTCAAAAGGGGAACCTCCGGTCCCGGCGGGACCGCCAGCAATCAACCGGCAAACATCGATCCTGAGGTAGCAATGTCAACGACGTCGTTGGAACACAAATCACGCTGGCCTGTCTGGCTATGCTGGCTGGCCATGGTCCTGGACGGCTTTGACCTCGTGGTCCTGGGAACGGTGATCCCCACCCTCATCAAGACCCACGAACTTGGCTTCGACGCCGTCGGCGCCACGTTCGCCGCAACGATCTCGCTCGTGGGCGTGGGCCTCGGCGCCCTGTTCATTGCCCCGCTTTCGGACCGCTTTGGCCGGCGGAACCTGCTGGTGGCGTGCGTTACGTGGTTCTCCATTTTCACCATCGCCGTGGTCTTCGCCCCCAACGTGGCCATCTTCAGCCTCTTCCGGCTGCTGGCCGGCCTGGGGCTGGGGGCCTGCCTTCCCGCCGCCCTGGCGTACATGAACGACTACGCCCCGGCGGGATCGGCCGGAAGGTCCACCACCCGGACCATGACCGGATACCACGCCGGCGCCGTGGCCACCGCTTTCCTGGCCCTGATGGTCATCCCCGATTGGCGCGTCATGTTCGTTGTGGGCGGTGTTGCCGGTTTCGCCCTGGTGCCGTTCCTGTGGTTCAGGCTGCCCGAGACGCTGCCCGCCGTCGTGGTCCTCCCGGCACTGGACAAGGCCCCCGCGACAGAGCCCGCAGCGGCCGCCGAGGAACGCGCCAGCTTCAAGGACCTCGGCCGGAAACCATATCCCCTCATTGCCGCCGGCGTTGCCGTGGCTTCCTTCATGGGCCTGCTGCTGGTCTACGGACTGAACACCTGGCTGCCGCAGCTCATGTCCTCGGCGGGTTACACCCTCAGCGCCGGGCTCTCCCTTCTGCTGGTGCTGAACGTGGGAGCAGTCGTGGGCCTGGTGGTGGCCGGCATCCTGGCCGACAAGCACGGCACCAAGAGGATCGTGCTTCTCTGGTTCGGGCTCTCGGCGGTGTTTCTGGCCGTGCTCAGCGTCAAGATCCAGAACGAACTTCTCCTGAACGCGGCTGTCTTCGTGACCGGCGTCTTCGTCTTCAGCTCCCAGGTGCTGGTGTACGCCTGGGTCAGCCAGCTGTTCCCGGCCCGGCTGCGCGGCACCGCGCTGGGCTTCGCCGCAGGGGTGGGCCGCCTCGGCGCCATTCTTGGCCCGGCAGTGACAGGTACCCTGGTGGCCGCCGGAATCGCCTACCCCTGGGGCTTCTACGTGTTCGCCACTGCAGCCGTCCTGGCGGTTGCCGCGCTGGTGCTGGTCCCGCAGGTGGTCGCTGAAGCGGCAGGCAAGCGGACCGCCGTCGGGCCTTCCTAGGCGGGCAGCCGCTGGGCGGCGGTATTGGCCCGGATGCGCCGCCAAACGGCGGGTGCCACCACGACGGCGATGCCGACGGCCGCGCCGATAACCGTCTCCACGATCCGGTCACGCAGCAGCAGCTCCGGGGCCGTAGGCGCCGCCAGAAGTGTTGCGCTCAGGGCCAGCGGCGTAACGAAAACCTGCGCCAGGACGTATTGCCGCGCGATGAACATCTCGGCGCCGAACTGGCACACGGCAATCACCAGGACCGTCTGCCACGGCACGGGGTGCAGCAGGAGGACACCGGCAAGGAGGATGAGGCCCAGCACGGTTCCGATGATCCTCTGGATGCCCCGCGCCACCCGGTGGCGGGTTGTGCGGCCGACCAACGGGACGACGGCGGCCACCATGGCCCAGTAGTTGTGGCCGAAGCCGAGCCACTGGCCCACCAGGGTAGCCAAGGTCCCGGCGAGCCCGGCGGCCACGAGGTAGCCCACCGCTTCGAGCCCGGCAGCCCGCTCTTCCTCCGGGGTGAGCCGTACGGGCTCGGGCGTGGCCCACGGGGTGCGGCGGCTCCGCACCAGGCGCGAGGATATTCCGATCAGCAGGCAGAACACGGTGGTCAGGACCGAGACGAGCAAGCACTGCCACAGCGGCGGCTGGCTGGGAATGGAGGCGATGGCTGCGAACGCGAAGATGTGGAACAGCGAGCCGGCCGGACGGTGCCGCCACCTGGCAATCACCAGGGAACAGGCTCCGGCCACCAGGGTGGTGGCTGCCACCTGGGCCCAGGTGGCAGCTGTGTCCGACAGGCCCAGCGCCTGGCCCGCCCGGGCGGACAGAGTGGCAAGCAGGATGACCAGGAGCATGAGCGATCCGGCGCGCACCTGGATTAACAGCCGCTTCCGGTGCATCTCGCCGCGCCCGTAAATTCCGGTGAAGGCACCGAAGGAGGCAAAGATGGCCAGGTCCGTGCGGCCAAGCAGGACCAGGATGATCAGCGGAACGAAGACGCCCACGGCGCAACGGATGGCGACGTGATGGTCCTTATTGCCCGGAGCGATGGTGAACATCTCGGCGAACAGCTTCACGTGGGGTCACGCCTTTCGATACGGTGCCAGTCTGGTGGCGGCAGCGTTGGCGTCCACTCCAAATCCTACGCCCGGGCCGGACGGCACCGCCCCCGGCGCACTGCGCCGGGGGCGGGGGCGGTGCGGGGCGGGGACTGGTAGTGTCTATCGGTTAAATCACAGACCGAAATGCATACCGGAGGCACCCATGCTCAAAGGATTCAAAGATTTCATCCTTCGCGGCAACGTGATCGAACTGTCCATCGCCGTCGTCGTTGGCACCGCCTTCACGGCCTTGGTCGGCGCGTTCACCACCAATATCGTGAACCCCATCATCGCGGCGGCCGGCGGCGTCCAGACCGAAGGGCTCGGCGTCCACATCTGGCCCGGCAACGACAAAACGTTCGTCAACTTCGGCGGGGTCATCACTGCCTTCGTGACATTCCTCATCACCGCGGCCGTGGTGTATTTCATCTTCGTGGCGCCCATGAACAAGATCAACTCGCTGGTGAAGAGCAGGCTGGCGACGGCAGAGCCCGAGGAAGAGCCCATCCCGGCGGACACGGCACTCCTGGCGGAGATCCGCGACCTGCTGACGCAGCTCGCCGGCAGCGACAAGGAACTCACGTCAGCCGGCGCGGCGTCGGGCGTTTCCGCGGGCGCAGCCGCGGCCGTTTCCGCGGCTGTGCAGCATAGGGGTTCCGAAGCGTCACGCTGACGTCGCCGGCGGATCAGGCGGTGGCAGATGACGGCGCTGGACAGACCAGGTCCGTACTGATCAGGCGCTGGCCGCCTCCGCCCGCCGGAACCCTCCGTTCCATTTGCCCCGCCGCACGGTGACGGGTATGCCGGCGGCGGCGAGGCGCACCGAGCGGACCACGCGGGACTGCTCGCCCGGAGTCAGCTGGTGGTAGACGGGCAGGATCACCGTTCTCTCCGCCAGACGTTCCGTAACGGACAGGTCCGCCGCGCCGTAGTCCAGGCCCAAAAAGGCCGGCTGGCGATGGACCGCCGTCATCCCCGTGCCGGCGGAGATTCCGTCGCGCGATAACCGTTCCAGCAGCTCATTGCGCCCCGAAGCGAATGACGGCAGCACTTCAAGCCAGAAGGACTGGAAATTGCTGGTGCCGTAAACGGGGTCCTGGATGCAGCGCACCCCCTGGATGCGCGCAAGTGCCAACTGGTAGCTGGCGACGATTTCCCGGCGATGGGCCACAGCTTCCTGCAGCCGTCCAAGCTGAACCAGGCCGATCGCTGCCTGCAGCTCGGTCATGGGGTAGTTGAAGCCGGCGCCCGCTGCCTCATCACGCAACTGCCGGGCGCGGTTTGCCCATGCGGTGCTCGGGGTGGTCAGCATCCCGCCTTCCCCGGTGGTGAGGACCTCATGTGAGTCGAAGGACCAGGTGGTCAGTTCGGCTCCGGCTCCCACCGGACGGCCCTGGTAGGTGGAGCCCACACCGCCGCCCGCGTCCTCTATCACCGTGACGCCTAGCCGGTCACACAGGTCCCGGATCGGCGCGAGTTCAACCGGCATGCCTCCCTGGTCCACAACGATCACAGCGCGGGTGGCGGGTGTCAGCGCCGCTTCGACCGTCCGGACGGATACGTTGCCGGTTCCCGCCTCGACATCGGCAAAGACCGTCCTGGCGCCCAGCTGGCTGACGGCGTTGGCTGTGGCAACGGCAGAAAACGAGGGCAGGACGACGTCGTCCTCCGGTTCGACCCCGGCGACACGCAGCGCCAGGTGGAGTGCGGCTGTGCCGCTGGACACCGCGACGGCGTGCGGTGCCTGCTGCGCCGAGCCGAACGCCTCTTCAAACTGCCCTACGCGCGGCCCTTGGGCAGTTCGGCCGGAAGCCAGCACTTGGACGACGGCATCGGCTTCCTCCTGTCCCACCCACGGCCTCATGACACCGATGCGGCTTACCGCATGATTTTCGCTGATAGTCACCGTGTCCTCCCACTCGCCAAAGGGGCATCAGTTGATGCCCCTTTCATTGAACGCGTCGCTCCTGGACGCCGTCACGAGAGTGGCGTACCCGTATTTACCCGCATGACACCACGGTTTAGGGGTGGAATACCCGCTTGGGAATGGCGGTGTTGAGCCGGTATCGCGGCAGTACTTGGATTGCCTGCGGCGCGATACCCCGCCGATACCTGTGCGGGCGGTTAGTCTGCCGGCCCGGGTCAGTCACCCGCCAGAGTGCGGCTACTTTCATCGCGCTCCCACGTCCCCGGCCCGGCGGCGCCCTGGCGGCCGGCCACCGCGAACCCCAGGTAGACGGCCGCGTGGACTGCCGAAAGCGGGCCGCGAATAGAGCGGAGCACCTCACCGAGGGTCTGCCGGGCAGTGCTGTGCTCGCCGGCGGCGCCATTCTGCTCGGCGTTCCCGCGGTAGACGCGATGAAGCACCGCCAACTGGGCCCTGGGTGTCCTTGGCGGACTGATCACCACGGGGTCCACGTCGAGGACAGCCTTTTCCTCCGCCCCGAACAGCCGGTCAACAAACAAGTCGTCTGCGGTCAGATCGGGAAATGCCCCAAATCGCTCGCGCCCCTGTTTGGAAAGGCCATACACGCCGCCAGCCCAAAGCCGGTTTCTGGCCGACGGCAGACGCAGCCGGGTGCGGTAGTAGGAGTGGATCAAGGGGTGGGCGTCCTGAAGGTCGAACTGCACGGCCGGTCGCGCGGCCAACGGGCCGCCGGGGGCCAGCGCCGTCAAAACGTCCCTGACTGCATTGGCACTGATCCGCACATCGGCGTCGAGGTACAGCCTGGGCCACAGTGTCGCAGCCGCATCGCCTGCATTGAGGGCCGCCGGCTTGGAAGGCCGGTCAATTTCCAGCACAGTTACGCCCTCGAAGCTGCGGGCGATCGCGGCGGTGTCATCCGTACAGCCGTTGCACACCACAATCACCTCAACCGTCCGGGCCGCAGCAAGAGGGGCGAGTGGGGCAAGCGTCCGGGCGATAACGCTGGCCTCGTTGTGCGCCGGAACGATCACCGAACCGTCAGGGAAAGGCACAGGGACCGGGTCCCTGGTGGCACCCGGCAGGGCAGACCAGCTGCTTTCGTCGAGAATGGTCCGCAGCACCCCGCGGCGGTCCGGTTTCCAGCACCGCAGAAGTTCCGAGAGGATGACGGCGCCGTGGAAGACCGTCGCGTGGGGGGCCGAATGGTACTTGCGGAAGTACCGGACACGGTTGACGGCCAGCAACGCATTGAGCTCCGGTGATGTGCCGGATCCTGCGCCCGCATGCGTCATGACGGCGGCCGGCTCGTACCAGACGGTTTCACCCATCGTCCGCAGGCCGCGGAAGAAGTCCACCTCCTCTGAATAGAGGAAGTACGACTCGTCCCACGCCAATGAGTCGGCAAGGCTGCGGCGGACCATCAGGGCAGCCCCGGTGGCCCAGTGCACGGTATGGGGATGGGCGTAGCTCTCCGTGTTGTAGTCGGTGCCGGCCAGCCAGCCGGGACGGTCGGGGAACCTGCACCCCACCAGTGCGTCGCTCAGGGCATTGGCGAGGCTTGGCTCGCG
Source organism: Arthrobacter sp. 24S4-2 (assembly GCF_005280255.1). Taxonomy (NCBI): domain Bacteria; kingdom Bacillati; phylum Actinomycetota; class Actinomycetes; order Micrococcales; family Micrococcaceae; genus Arthrobacter; species Arthrobacter sp. 24S4-2. The sequence goes on from NZ_CP040018.1 coordinate 5,433,372, forward strand.
GTACAGCGAGCGGCTCGTTTCGCCGCGCTCGTCCAGGAGCCGCGGAACAACTGCCCCGGCCCGGGATGAACGCAGCCGGTGCATCATGGCCATGAGGCTACCGCGTTCCAAAGTGACATCGGGGTTCAGGACCACCACTGTGGCAGCGTCCCCGGCCCGCCGCATGGCCGCATTGATGCCTCCTGAGTACCCCAGGTTGCCTCCGGTGGCGAACGCAATCACGTCCGGATGGGCGCTGCGCACCAGTGCCAGGGTGCCGTCTGTCGAGGAATTGTCCGCCACGAGCACGCGCAGGGTCAGGTCCGCCGTCTCCTCCCGCAGGCTCTCCAGCAGCGAACCGATGCCGTGCCCGCTGTTGTAGGCGACGACGACGACGGCAGCATCCGCAGCGCCGTCCGGTCCGGTGAAGCGGCCCGGCGTCCGCGGGGCGGCAGCGGACGATGGCCCGGATTCCGGCCGGGCGTGAGGTACGGTGCACGATGCTGTGCGCAGCTTCAGGTACGCGGGCGGGCCGTCGATCAGGTAGCGGCTGGCCAGCCGTTTGGGCTCCAGAGCCAGCCGGTACCCCCATTCCAGTCCGTGGTCGCTGGCCCATTGGGGCGCGCGGTGCACCCTTCCGGCCAGGAAGTCCACCGCTGCGCCGAAGGCGAGGAGCACGGCGGCGCCGGTCAGGGCTGCGTAGTGGTCGATCCAGAGTTCCTGCCGTGGCTTGCCAAGTCCCACGTAGAGGATCTGCACTTCGACTGCGGCGATCTCCGCGGCGATCCGCATTGAGTCGGCGGCGGAGGCGAGTGCTTCACGGTCCGGGGACCACATTCCTGCGACGTTCAGGCCCGGGTGCTCCGTGGCAATCTTTTGCGCCAGCAGCTGCTGGTTCTCGGTTGAACCGCCAAGGAAACCCACGCGGAGGCCCAGCTGCTCGGCCCGGTCCAGCAGCGGCGAGGCGAGGTCGCTCCCGGCCAGGCGCGGCCAGCGGTGCCCGGTGAGCCGTTGGGACTGCGACACCAGCGGCGCGCCGTCGAGCAGGTAGAGCCAGTCGACGGTACTGGCCGGATCCGCGTGGAGCGTGCCTTCCCAGCGGCCGCCGGCACCAAAGTGGTGGAGGTGGTCCAGGTTGACGGAGGCAACACCAAGGGGCGGCAGGCCCCGCCGTCCGGCCCGGGCCAGGATGAGGTCCAGGGCCGGCTCGGGATCCATCAGATCAACCGGAGTGCCACCCAGGATGACTTTGTCGACGTTCATGTTTTCCACGCCGCCTCCTCAGTAGCTTTCCGCAGGCATCAGTCGCCCGTTGGTTTCGATATAGCGGTGCCCGGTGACGGGGCAGAGCCAGCTGCCGCCGTCGTCCTGCTTGAGCGGATGGCCGGCCTCGCCCACCCAGCCCATTTGCCGCGCCGGCACGCCGGCCACCACGGCATAGGCAGGGACGTCCCGGGTCACGACGGCGCCCGCCGCCACGGTGGCCCACTCGCCAATGGTCACCGGGGCGATGCACACCGCCCGCGCGCCGACGGAAGCGCCCCGGCCAACGGTCACGCCGACGGCGACCCAGTCCTCTGCACCCTTGAGCGCCCCGTCCGGAGTGATGGCCCGCGGATGCAGGTCGTTGGTGAGGACGGCGGCGGGCCCGATGAAAACACCGTCGGACAGCCGGGCCGGTTCATAGACCAGGGCATAGTTTTGGAGCTTGCAGTTGTCACCCAACCGGACGGCCGGCCCCACGTACGCGCCACGGCCGATATTGCAGTTGCTGCCCAGGGTGGCGTCTTCCCTGATCTGCGCCAAGTGCCAGATCCGGGATCCGTCTCCGACGCTGGCGGTCTCTGCCACGTCTGCCGTGGCGGCGATGGTGATCATGTGCTTCCTCCCAGGGATGGTGGCGCCGGAGACCGGCGACGTTGGTGGTTTGCTGTGCCGTCGGCGCACCAGGACAACCGCGAGCGCACCGAGCAGCGCACCGGCAGTGTTGCTTGCGACGTCGCGGAGGGTGGCCTGCCGCTGGTCCAGCGCGAGGAACTGGACTGCTTCAATAACGCAGGAGGCAACCAGGCCTGCCACGCCGCCGAGCCACCAGCTGCGCGCCGGCAGCAACGCGGCTATAAGCAGTCCCAGCGGAACGAAGAGCACCACGTTGGCGGCCACCTCGACGTGACCTGCCCGGATTCCTGCCGTCAGGGGCTGGTCCTGGAAAAAGTTCAGAAAGCCATGAAGGAGGCCGTCAACGGGCCGTTCCACGGGCGTGGGCCAGAACCCGACGCACGCCAGGCAAGACAGGCAAATGAACAGCGCGGCGAAGAGACTCCAACGGCGCCGGATCATGGCCGCTCCATTGCTGATAGCAGCTGTTCTATGACGTACTCCTGCTGCTGTGCCGTGATATGCGGGTAGATCGGCAGCGAAAGCATGGTTGCCGCGGCTTCTTCGGCCACCGGGAACGCCCCGCGGCACAGCCCCAAGTGCCGGTAGGCGCCACTCAGGTGCATCGGGACCGGGTAGTGGATGCCCGCACCGATACCGGCGGCGTTCAGGGCTGCAAGGATGCGGTCCCGTTCAAGGACCCTGACCACGTACAGATGCCAAACATCCACGTTGCCTTCAGCCGTGCACGGCAGCACGATGCCGGGCACGTCCTGAAGCATGGCCAAATAGCGGGCGGCGGCTTCCCGCCGTCGTTCGTTCCAGGCCGCAAGGCGGCGCAGCTTGGTGTTGAGCACCACTGCCTGGATGGTGTCCAGGCGGGAATTCATGCCGATCTCGTCGTGCTCGTATTTGACCAGGCTGCCGTGCGCGCCCAGAAGGCGGACCCGGGCCGCTATCCGGTCGTCATCCGTCAGGACCGCTCCGGCATCACCGGCCGCGCCGAGGTTCTTGCCCGGGTAGAAACTCGTTCCCGCGACGATTCCCAGCGTGCCGGCGGAGCGTCCGTTCCGCGACGCGCCCTGGGCCTGGGCGGCATCCTCGACAATCACGGCGCCGGCCCGGTCCGCCGCGGGCTTCAGCTTTTCAACGAAGGCAGTCTGCCCGAACAGGTCGACGGCCACGATTGCCTGCGTATTCGCAGTGATGGCCTCGCTGACACGTGCTGGGTCGATGAGCAGATAGTCCGGGTCAACGTCGACGGGTACGGGGACCGCCCCGATCCGGCTGACGGCCTCCGCAGTGGCAATAAAAGTGTTGGCGGGCAGAATAACTTCCCCGCCTGGCCGGACCCCGGCGGCGCGGAGTCCCAACTCCACAGCATCGGTGCCATTGGCTACGCCGACACAGTGCCTGACTCCGAGGAAGCCGGCGTAGGCCTGTTCAAATTCGGTCACCTCAGTGCCGCCGATGAAGGCCGTCCGGGCAAAGACTTTCCTGATGCCGTCCTCAACTTCATGGACGATTTCTTCCTGCTGCGCACCGAGGTCCACGAGCGGAACCGTCAATGGGAACGTTGGTGAAAGAGTCATCGTGCGCCTCCCGAAATAGCAGCTGTCTCCAGGGCTCGCGCCGGAACGCCCACCCACGTCTGTCCGGCCGGCACGTCAGCCAGCACCACGGCCCCCATACCCACGATGGCGCCGGCGCCGATGACGGTCCGTTCCCGGACGCATGAGTTCATGCCCAGGTACGCTGCCCTCCCCACCCGTACGCCGCCGCCGAGCGAAACTCCCGCCGCAAACGTGGCAAAATCCTCCACCACGTCGTCATGGGTGAGGGTCACCCCGGGCATCACCACCACGTGGTTGCTGATCGTGACGCCGGCCGTCAGGGTGACGTGGCCCAGCAGGATGTTGCCCCGTCCAACGTGGCATCCCTCCGGGAGCCGCACTGAGGCGTCCACCACCGTGGCATAGCGCCGGTCCGGGAACCCCAGACGGGCAAGCCTGTCCACGATCCGGTCCCTGCCGCTGCCCGCGCCGACACAGACCACCACCTTGGCGTCCGGAAGGTTCAGGGCATGGCTGACCGGCCCCAGGATGTGCGCGCCATCCAGGGCGGTGCCGGCCCTGGCGGGGTCGTCGTCGAGGATTCCCACGACGTCGAACTGGCCGCTGTCCCGGACGGACGCGAGCACTTCCCGGGCGAGGCCGCTGGCCGCGATGAGAATGAGGTCAGCCATGGTTGCGCTCCCCGCCGGCAAGCCGGATGGAACGCAGCACCCGGGACTGCTCGCCGGGAGTCAGCTGGTGGTACACCGGCAGGATCACCGTGTTGTCAGTGAGCCGTTCGGTGACGGACAGATCGGCAGGACCGGTGTCCCGTCCGGAATAGGCGGGCTGCCGGTGTGCCGCCATGATCCCGCGGCGTGCGGATATCCCGTCGCGGGCCAGCCGCTCCAGGAGTTCATCGCGGTCCACCCGGAACGACGGCAGGATCTCCACCCAGAAGGACTGGAAGTTGCTGGTGCCGTACTCGGGGTCCCGGACCGGCCGGAGACCTTCCCCCGGCTGAGCGCCGACTGGTAAGCGGCCACGATCTGCCGCCGCCGGGCCACTGCCTCGCCCAGCCGCCCCAACTGGACCAACCCCACCGCGGCCTGCATGTCAGTCATCCGGAAGTTGAATCCGGCTTCCAGGTACTCCTCTGCCGGCGCAAGGAGGGATGCGTGGCGGTCATTCGCCGAAACGCTCATGGCATGCTCACGCAGCCTGCGTGCCCGGCCTGCCCACGCCGGGTTGGGCGTGGTGAGCATGCCGCCCTCGCCGGTGGTCAGGATCTTGCGCGGGTGGAAGGACCACGCGGCCAGGTCTGCACCCGCCGCCACCGGCCGGCCACGGTATGTGGATCCCGCGCCGCAGGCTGAATCCTCAATCACCGTGATGCCGAGCGGGTCACAAAGGGCCCGGATGGGGTCCAGGTCCACGGGCATTCCGCCCTGGTCCACCACGATCACTGCCCGGGTTGCCGGGGTCAGGGCAGCGGCAATAGTCTGCGCCGAGACGTTGCCGGTTTCCGCTTCAACGTCGCAAAACACCGTCCGCGCCCCCACATAGCCGGCAGCGTTGGCCGTGGCGATGAAGGAGAAGGAGGGCACCACCACGTCATCGCCCGGGCCAAGGCCCGCCACGGTCAGCGCAAGATGCAGCGCCGTGGTGCAGTTGGAAACGGCGACGGCGTACGTCGCCTTCTGGGCGGCGGCGAAGGCTTCCTCAAACTGCGCCACGCGGGGTCCCTGCGCCACCCAGCCGGACGCAATCACCTCCGCCACGGCCTCGGCCTCTTCGGTCCCAAGCCAAGGCTTCATGACATTGATCCGGCTCAGCGCCTGCTCCTGGCTGATGGTCACCGCACGCCCCCCAACCGGGAGGCGGCGATTTCGCTGCGCAGCGGACGCCACCAGTCGACAAGTTCCCGAAGACCGTCTTCAAGCCCGGTTTCGGCCGTAAAGCCAAGGTCCAGCCGGGCCGCGGAGGTGTCCGCGAGGCGCCGGACCACGCCGTTGATGGCACGGTCCGGGCCGTGTTCCACCTGCAAATCCGAGTCCATGGCACGCAGCAGTGCCTGGGCCAGTTCCAGCAGGCTGGTCTCCTCGCCGCTGGCGATGTTGTACACACCCTCGCGGGCGCCGCTGCCGGCGGCCAGGATATTGGCGCGGGCTACGTCCCGGGTGTGGATGAAATCCATGGTCTGCCGGCCGTCACCGAAAATCATCGGCGGCTGGCCGTCCGCTATGCGTTCCATCCAGCGCACCAGCACCTCGGTGTAGAGCCCATGCACGTCCATCCGCGGTCCGTAGACGTTGAAGTAGCGCAGCAGCACATAGTCCAGGCCGGTCATGGCACGGAAGCTTCGGGCCATGCCTTCGTTGAAGGACTTGGCCGCCCCGTAAAACGTGTCGTTGTTGTGGTGGTGGTGGCGTTCGGTGGTGGGAAATTCCTCCGCCATTCCATAGACCGAGGCGCTGGAGGCCGCCACGAGCTTGCCCACACCATGGTCCGCCGCGGCCTCGAACACGTTGAATGTGCCGTCCACCAGGACTTCCAGGGCAAGCCGCGGTTCCTCCGCGCACTGGGTGATCCTGATGGCGGCCTGGTGGAAAACGATGTCCTTGCCGGTGGTGAGGTCATGGACCAGGTCGCGGTCGCGGAGGTCCCCCTCAACCAGCTTGACCTTGCCCGTGGCCACCGCATCATCGAGGTTGGCTCGGCGGCCGCGGACCAGGTTGTCCAGCACATCGATGCGCTCGGCTCCGGCGGCGATCAGATGGTCGACGATCGTGGAACCGATGGTGCCGGCACCGCCGGTGACCAGGATCCGCGCGCCCTGGAGAATGCTCATCGCAGCCCCTCCATCTGCGTTTCGTTGCCGGTGACGGCGATGGACTGGCCGTCACCGCTGAGGCTCCGGCTGACGGCTTCGAGCACCGAAAGCACGCGCAACCCGGAGACGCCGCTGGTCCTGGCGGGCCGGTGATGCCAGATGCTGCTGGCAAATTCCGCAACCATCTGGCCAAGGGCCTCGTGTTCCGGCAGCGCGGGCGACCACGTGTCGCCCAGCCGGTACGAAATCGCTGAGGCCTTCCTTTCCGCCGGGGACCGGTACTTCCTGTCCAGGCTGACGCCGCGGTCGTAGACACTGAGCCGCTGCTGCGGATTCAGGTCGTCCCAGACAAGGGTCCGCTGGGAACCTCCAACCACCATTTGCCGGATCTTGGTGGGACTCAGCCAGTTCACGTGCACGTGCGCCATCGCGTCGTTGGGCAGGGCAAACGTCAGGTGTCCCACGCAGTCCCGTCCGGTGCCCAGCGGATCGGCGCCGTGGGCCGCTACTTCAACTGGCCGGAGGCCGCCGGGAAGGATGAAATCGATAATGGACAGATCGTGCGGCGCCAGGTCCCAAAAGACGTCCACGTCCGGCTGGATGAGTCCCAGGTTGATCCGTACCGAGTCGATGAAGAGGATCTCCCCCAGGGCGCCGTCCGCAATCAGTTCCCGGATCTTGAGTACGGCGGGGGTGTAGCAGTAGGTGTGGTCCGCCATGAGGACCAGGCCGCGTTCTTCGGCTTCGTCGACCATTTCCACACCCTTGGCCCTGCTGTCCGCCAGTGGCTTTTCGACCAGCACGTGCTTGCCCGCCCGGAGCGCTGTCAGGGCGATTCCGTGATGGGTATGCGCCGGCGTGGCAATGGCGACCGCGTCCACGTCGACCGTATCCAGCAGTTCGTCGATGGACTCGCAGACCGGAACACCGCCGTTCGCTGCCGCGAGCTTGGCGGCGCGGTCCCGGTCCATGTCCACGACGGCGGCCAGCTTCCAGTCGGGGCTGGACTTGAAGTTGCGGGCAAGGTTGGGCCCCCAGTAGCCGGCGCCGATGACGGCGGCCCGCAATGGTGCGGCGGAGGCCATAAGGTCAAGGTCCCTGCGGTAGGACTCCTGTGACGCGTCCATGTTCGTCCCCTCTTTTTAATACGCGCCCGAAGGCATGCACATTGCTTTGAAGGTCCGCCACATGATGATGACGTCCCCCATGATTGACCAGTTTTCGACGTAGTAGAGATCGAGGCGCACGGCCTCGTCCCAGGGCAGGTCCGAGCGGCCGTTGACCTGCCAAAGGCCTGTGATTCCAGGTTTGATCAGCAGCCTGCGGTGGGTGTGCCGTTCGTAGGCCTCCACCTCGCGCTGCAGCGGCGGCCGCGGGCCCACCAGGCTCATCTCACCGGTGAGCACGTTCCAGAACTGCGGCAGCTCGTCCAGCGAGTACCGGCGCATCCAGCGCCCGCAGCTGGTGACGCGGGGATCGTTCTGCATCTTGAACAGCACCCCGGCCCCCTCGTTGTGTGTCATCAGTGCAGCGAGTGACGCTTCCGCGTCGGTGACCATGGAGCGGAACTTGATCATCCTGAACGGCCGCCCAGCCTTGCCCACCCGCTCCTGCTTAAAGAAGACGGGGCCGGGGCCGCTTCGCCTGACGATGATGGCGAGGGCCAGGAACAGCGGCGACAGCAGCGCGAGGGCGACGGACGCGACCACGATGTCCAGCAGCCGCTTGAGCACATGCTTGCCGCCGCTGTACTGCGGCACATCCACGTGCATCAGCGGGAGGCCCTCCACCGGGCGCCAGTGGATCCGCGGCCCGGCCACATTCGTCAGGGAGGATGCCAGCACCAGTTCGGCAGAATGCTCCTCGAGCCGCCAGCCCAGCTCCCGGATGTACTGGTTGCCGCCCGGCACCGGGCCGGACACAATGACAGCCTCGGCGCCGTGCCGCCCCACCGTGCGGACAATGTCATCGGTGGACGACAGCACCGGGACCCGCCGGCCGTCGACGTCGAGCATCATTCCCCGGCGTGCCCCCGGAAGCGACACCCCAAGAATTTCGTACACGGCCCCGGTCTTCTTGGCGATCCGCTTGAGCACGTAGCGGACGTCTTCAGGCTCACCGATGACGATTGCCTTGACCAGGAACTGGCCAACGGCCTGCTTGCGGTTGTACCAGCGGCGCGTGAACCACCGGTTTGCCACCAGCGCCAACAGGCCCAGCGGGAACGATGCCACATAGAACGCCCAGGCCGGTTCCAGGCGGAACACCACCAGGAACATGGCCAGCAGGCCAAAGACCCGGGTGGTGGAAACGGCAACGCGCTTGTATTCGCTGGAACCGACGCCCAGGACCTTCGGGTCACGGGTCCGGTAGAAATGGAGGGCTCCGGTCCACACCACCACCAGTCCCACGGACAGGGCGCCGCCCAGGGCGTTGTCACGGCTTTCGGCAAAGGAATGGCCGCCGTCGAACCTGATCACGTAGCCGATGAAAACAGCCACCACTACCAGCAGGGAGTCGGTCAGCCGGAGGAACCGCGCCAGGTAACGGGCCCACTCACGGCCGGAGGGCCTGCCTCCCGAGGGTTTCCCTTCCGGTCGGTTCAGCGAGGGTCCGACGGCGGAAGGCGGCGGACTTGTGACCGTCGCTGCGCTTGCGCCAGAACCCTGCAGCTTGAGCACGAACGGGCCCGATTTCCAGAGCTGGCTCATTGCGGCCCCCGCGCTGTATCGGCTGATGGGAGCCCCGTGCAGGCAAACGTCGTCGCCATGGCCTATCCCCCACAAACATTGGTAGGCGGCACCGGTTGATGCCTTCCCCAATGAAAGCCGGGGGCTTGTCCCGGCGTCACGAGGGCCCCTACCCGGCTTTTTATGCAGGTGTGCGGGGCTTTATACGGGTATTACTCGGACGGGTAGCGGGCCGTTAGGTAGCCTGCCCGCTATCATGCGTATCCCTGATCCCCCGGGACACCCGGGCCTACCTGAAACCGGGGCAGGACGCCGGGCTGTCCGGGACCTGCAGCATCCGACGGCCGCGGCACTGTGTGGGACCAAAAAACCGCGCCAATTCAGCGATGTGGGCGTTCGTGACGCGGGCGCAATCCTCCCGAAACAGGGGGCGGACATGATGTGAGTATGAAGCGCAAGGCACAGTCCTCCGAAACGGCCGACTTGAGCTGCGAAGTTTGCGGCCAGATGCCGGAACCCACAAAAACCCGGCTCACACTGGCGAATATCATCGTCATGCTGCCGATTGAGCTCCTGGTGCACGCCGCCGTCGTGGAAACGCATCTCCCCTATGTGGCGAAAGTCCTGGTGCTGACCCTGACCGCCACTGTGCTGGTGATCTGGGTGGCCGAACCTTCGGCAGCCCGCGTGCTGAGGAGCTGGCTGCACGCCCCTGCCCTGCGCCACCGCAGGCGTCTGGGCACGGCGCCTGCCCTGTGGCGTGCGCGGATCGTGCTGCGGGACCAGCCGGGGTCGCTGCAGCGAATCACGCAGGCACTGGCCCGGCTCGATACCAACATCCTCAGCATCCACGTCCACCCCGTGGCGGGCGGGGTCCTGGACGAGTTCGTGCTGTCCGCCCCCGGCCACCTCGGCGAGCGTGAGCTCCTCGAGGCGCTGCGCGACGGCGGCGGACGGCACCCCCATGTCTGGCCCACCACCGCGCTGGCGATGGCCGACGGACAGACCAGGGCCCTGAGCCTTGCCGCCCGGATTGCCGGCAATCCGGATGAGCTTCCGCTGGCGGTGGCCGAGCTGCTTTCCGCAAGAATCGTGCCCGTTTCCGTGGAGGGGAGCCAGGAACTGCCGGCACCGGCCGACGCCGGGACGGTCCTGAAAATCCCGACGGCCTGGCACGGCCCCATCACCTTCTACCGCCCCGGGGAGCCTTTTACGCCCGCCGAATCCGCCCGGGCGCACCGCCTGGCTGAGCTGGCCGAGATCCTGGCGCACAGCGACAGCCGGTAACGGGGCGTTACGGCACGGCGGTCCGCCGCAATAGGGGTGGGCCGAACGACAGTCACAATCGGTAAATAGGCTTCCGGGCCGGGTTTGCCGGAAAAACCCTTGACAGTGGCGGGGGTCACTTCTATCTTTAATTTTGGGATCCCAAAACGGGATCCCAAAAAGTGAACAATTTCCCCGGCCTTGGCGCCACAGCTTGGCGCACCACCAGATCCAGTCCGGGACAGCTTGGCCGCCGCCGAATCCGGCCGCCGGCCAGCCACAGCACCAGAGTCTTTCCCCTGCCCGCAAATCTTCCCTGTGAAGGAGAAACTGTGTCTCTTCCTAGTACCGAAACTTCCAGTACCGAAACGTCCAGTACCGAAACACCAGGTGCCCAACCCGATCCAACAGCAGTTCAGACCCCTGAGGGCCAAACCGGCAAGGACGGCGTGCAACGGCGCACCAATGTCCGCTGGAAGCTGTTCCTGCTGCTCCTCGTCCTGGTCTCCGTCAACTACATCGACCGGGGATCCATCTCGGTGGCCTTGCCCATCATCCAGAAGGAATTCAACATGGCCCCGGAGCTGGTGGGCCTGCTGCTCTCCGCCTTCTTCTGGACCTACGCCCTCATGCAGATCCCGGTGGGCCTGCTGATCGACAAGTTCGGCCCACGCAAGGTCATGACAGCCTCGTGCGTGGGCTGGGGTGCCGCAACGGCCGCCTCGGGCATGGCCGGCGGCTTCCTGAGCATGTTCATTGCGCGGCTCGGCATCGGCGTCACCGAAGCCGGCGTCATGCCGGCCGGCGGAAAGCTCAACGCCATCTGGATGCACAAATCGGAGCGCGGCCGCGGTGCCACCATCCTGGACGCCGGCGCTCCCCTCGGCGCCGGACTGGGCGGCATCCTCATCGCCAGCCTCATCGCCGCCACCGGCAGTTGGCGCAGTTCCTTCGTCATCGCCGGTGCCGCAACGGTCCTGATGGGCCTGGCCGTCTGGTGGTACGTCCGGGACAACCCGCGCCAGCACCGCGGGGTCAACGCCGCCGAGGCGGAATACATTGAGGCCTCGCACGCCGCGGAGGACGCCGAAGCCGAACTGGACGGCAGCAAGGGCAAGCGCGCCCTGCTCCCCTACCTGAAATTCCGTTCCTTCTGGGCCATGTGCTTCGGCTGGCTGGGTTTCAACGGCGTGTTCTACGGCCTGCTCACCTGGGGACCGCTCTACCTCGCCCAGGCCAAGGGCTTCGACCTGAAAACCATTGGCTGGTCCACCTTTGTGATCTTCGGTGCCGGCTTCGTCGGCGAAATCCTGGGCGGCACCATCGCCGACAAGTGGCGGGCAGCCGGCGCCTCGGCCAACCGCGTCATGCGCACCCTACTGGGCATCTCCAGCGTCGTGGTGATTGGCGGCCTCGTCGGGGTGACCGTCGTGGCGGACCCGACCACCGCCGTCGTCCTCCTCTCCGTGGTGATGTTCTTCCTCCGCTGGGTGGGGCTCTTCTGGAGCATCCCGTCCATCCTCGGAGGCCGGACCAACGCCGGTGTGCTGGGCGGGGCGATGAACTTCAGCGGCAACATCTCCGGCTTCGTCACCCCCATCGCGGTCGGGCTGATCGTTGGCGCCACCGGCTCCTACACCTGGGCGCTGCTGTACTTCGTGGGGTCCGCGATCATCATGGGCGTGTCCGTCCTGACCCTGGACTACAACAAGCGCCTCCCTGTCTAAGCGCTCGGCCCTAAGCTAGGCACCGCAGCACCCCTCCCGGCGCCGGGAGCGCACTACCCGTCACGAAACCCGAATGGAGCACCATGCTTACCGCAGAAGAAACCCAGGACAAGGACCGCCCCCTCCGCGAGACTGTCCGGGACACGCTCCGCACCAGGATCTTCGAAGGGCACTACGCTCCCGGCACCAGGCTGGTGGAACGCGACCTCGCCGCCGAGTTCAACGTCTCCCGGCTGCCGGTCCGGGAGGCGCTGCGGATGCTGCGCCAGGAAGGCCTTCTGAGCGACCGGGGCGCCCGCGGCGCCGAGGTCAGCTCGCTGAGCCCCAAGGACGTGGAGGACCTCTTCGATGTCCGCCAGTCACTTGAGGTGCTGGCCTGCCGCCTCGCCGCCGTCCGGGCCACCGCCGAGGACCTTGAGTACCTTGACGGGCTGCTGGATGAGGCCGAACGCTGCCTCGCCAAGGGCGCCGTCATGGAGGCCCACCGGGCCAACAGCGAATTCCACGACGCCATCACCCGGATCGCCGACAACGGCTTCCTCAGGTCAGCCCTGGAACCCCTGCAGGGCCGCATGCACTGGCTGTTCAGGCATGTCAGCGACCTGCCCGAACTGATCCAGGAACACCGGGAACTGTACGGCGCCATAGCCAGCGGCGATCCCGACCGTGCCGCCGCCCAGTCGGCGTCGCACATCGGCAAATACCGCGAACAGTTCCCCGACGACTTCCAGAAAACAGAACCCGCTCTTCACCGGAAGAAAAAATGAAACTCCTTGTCATCAACCCCAACATCAGCGACGACGTCACGGCGCTGATCGAAGCGGAGGCCCTGCGCTCCGCCTCGCCGGACACCGAGCTGGTGGTCCGCACCGCCGGGCACGGCGTGGAATACATCGAAACCCGCTTCGAGTCCCTGATCGCCGCCGGCGCGGTGGCCGAGATCATCGCCGAATACACCCCGGAAGCTTCCGACGACGGCCCGACCGGTGTCGCTTATGACGGCAGCGCCGCCCGCGCGGACCGCATCGACGGTGTCATCGTGGCGGCCTTCGGGGACCCGGGAATGCCGGCCCTGAAGGAGCTCGCGGACGTTCCCGTCATCGGCATCACCGAGGCCGCACTGTGCGCCGCTGCCCTGCAGGGCCACCGCTTCTCCGTCATCGCCATCTCGGACCGGATCCGGCCCTGGTACCTGGACTGCGTGGAACGTTTCGGCCTCGGCGGCCGGCTGGCCTCCATCCGCTCCATCAACGAGAGCCTCAACGGCATCGGTTCCGTGCAGCAGGACTTCAAGGAAACGCTGCTGTCCCTGAGCCGGCGGGCCGTCACCGAGGACGGGGCCGACGTCGTGATCCTCGCCGGCGCGCCCCTCGCCGGGCTGGCCCGCGAACTTCGCGGCCAGATCCCGGTCCCGGTGGTGGACGGCATCTCCGCCGGCATCCGCATGGCCGAGGCCGTCGTCGGACTTCAGTCCGGGCCGCACCGCGCCGGAGCCTTCGCACCGCCGCCGGCAAAGGCCCGCAAGGGCCTCTCCGAAAACCTCGACGCCGCCCTGGCGGCCGCACAGTCTGCACCCGCCGCTTCAAAGAACTAGGAGGACAAAGATGTCCCGCATTCCAGACCTCGTCATCGCCCACGGCACCGTGGTCAACAGCTTCGGCCGCCGGCACGCCCACATCGTGGTGCAGGACGGCCGCGTCGAGCAGCTCATCGACGCCGCGGAGCCCGTCCCAGCGGCTACCCGCACCATCGACGCCACGGGCCGGCTGGTGATTCCCGGCGGAGTGGACGGCCACTGCCACGTGGCGCAGGTGACCGGCCGCTTCCGCACCCTGGACGACTACTGCACCACCTCAACGGCAGCACTCTGGGGCGGCACCACCACCATCATCGACTTCGGCATTCCCCGTGACGCCCAGGAAACCCCGCTGGCCGCCGTGCTGCACAAGAAGGAACTGGCCCGGGAGTCCCGCTGCGACGTCGCCCTCCACGGCTCAGTTGTCAGCTGGGACGAAACCGTGCCGTGGCAGCTTGAGCAGCTGGCCGCGGAAGGCGTGCGCTCCGTGAAGATGTACACGACAAACCGCGGCACCACCATGGCGGACGGGGACACCATCCTGAAGGTGATGCGCGAGATGGTCCGGCTGGACGGCCTCACCTATATCCACGCCGAGCACGACCCCATCATCAGCGACTGCACCCAGCAGCACGCCGACGACGGCAGGATCGGCATCGAACACCTGCACCGGACCCGCCCCGAGCTGGCCGAGGAAATCTCCGTCGGGGAAACCCTGGCCATGGCCGAGTACACGAATGCCCCCGTGTACTTCGTGCACCAGTCCACGCCGGGCGCCGTCGACCTGGTCACCGCCGCAAGGGCCCGCGGCGAGGAAGCCTACTCCGAGACCTGCCCGCACTACCTCACCCTCGATGACACGGTGTACGGCTCCGCGTTCCCCGAGTGGTACGCCTGCTGCCCGCCCATGCGCAGCGCCGAAACGGTTGCCGCGCTCAGGGAACGGCTGGCCGACGGCGCCATCCACGCGGTTTCCTCGGACCACTCCTGCTACGACCTGTCGCAGAAACGCGAGCGCACGGACGACATCCGCGCCATGCCACACGGCCTGCCCGGGGTGGAAACCCGGATGCCCGTCACCTTCACGGCCGTGGCTTCCGCAGGCAGCACGGTGGAGGACTTCGTGGAGGTCTTCGCCGCCGGCCCGGCCCGCATCAACGCGGTTCCCGGCAAGGGGACCATCGCCGAGGGCTTCGACGCCGACCTGGTGGTCTTCGATCCCGCCGAAAAACGGGCGGTCGACGGCGGCGCGCTGCACATGGGCACTGATTTCTCGCCGTTCGACGGCCGGACGCTTACCGGCTGGCCCGCCGTCGTGGTGTCCGCCGGGCGGGTGGTGCTCGACGGCGGCGGCTTCCACGATCCCGGCGCCGTGGGGCGTTTCGTGGCCCGGAACGGCTTCCGCGAACACCTCTCGTCCGCTGCCGCGTCCGCCGCCACTCCCGCAACCCTCTCCGCAGCAAAGTAGGAGCAGCCATGCCTTCCGCAGCACGCAAGACCCGCATCGGCATGATCGTGCCGTCCTCCAATACCTGCCTGGAGCCGCAGAGCTACCGCATCCTCGGCGATCGGGACGACGTCACCATCCACTTCACCCGTATCCCCGTCACCCGGATCGCCCTGGATGACTCCTCGGACAGGCAGTTCGACCCCGCCGTCATGAGGGGCGCCGCCGAGCTCCTGGCGACGGCGGATGTGGACGTCATCGCCTGGAACGGGACGTCCGGCTCCTGGCTCGGCGCCGACCACGACCGCGAGCTGGTCGGCGAGATCGTGGATGCAACGGGCATACCGGCCACCACGTCCACGCTCGCCTACCTGGCGGCTTTCGAGTCCTTCGGCACGGAGCGGATAGGGCTTTTCACGCCGTACACGGAGGACGTCAACCGCGCCATCATGGCCTCCTACGAACGGGACGGCATCAAAACCCTCGGACACCGGGCACTGGGGCTGAGCGACAACGAGTCGTTCGCCCGGGTCACGGACGACGAGATGCGGCCGGGGTCGCTGGAGCTCGCGGCAGCCCGCCCCGACGCCCTGATCTACCTCTGCACCAACCTGTACGGCGCCAACATCGCAGCGGAAGTGGAGGCAGAAACCGGCGTTCCGGTGCTTGACTCCGTGGCCGTGACGCTGTGGCACTGCCTCAAACTTGCCGGGTCCCCCTTGCTCGCACCGAGGTGGGGCAGGCTGCTGGCCGGCTAAACGCCGGGCAGGCTGCAGTTCAGGCAGCCTGCATTTCGCGCAGCCCAGGCAAGAACCGCCGGCGGCCCGCCCACTGGGAGCGGGCCGCCGTCGAACCTTTCTTAGTCTTGGTGCGCTGCGGTTACACCTTCGGCGGAGCCGTCATCAGGATCTTCAGGGCATTGGGCTCCACCCGGATGGCCAGGTGCTTCCCGGTCCCCACATGGTCGCCGTCCAGCTGGAATTCCTGCTCGTGCTCCAGGGTGATCTCGGCGGATTTTCCCTGGAAGTACTCCACGGATTCCGTCTCGTCCTTGTTCCGGCCGAAGATACCCGCCACTACTCCAAGCCAGCCCAGCCGTCCCTTGGGCGCCATGATGAGCAGGTCCAGGACGCCGTCGTCCAACTTTGCATCGGGGAAGATTTCCACGCCGCCCATGATCCGGCCACAGTTGCCGATCATCACGCTGCGGATGTGCCGGCGCACCGGGTGCTGTCCGTCAATGCTGACGTGGGCCTTCACCGGCTTGCCCGGCAGTTTGCGGATGCCGGCTTCCACATAGGCCAGCCAGCCCATGCGGTCCTTGAGCACGTCCACGGTGTCGGACATAATGGCGGCGTCGTAGCCCAGCCCGGCCATCACCAGGAACACCTGTTCGTCGTCCGAGTGGTCAAGTTTTGCCTTGACCACGTCCACGGTGCGTTCGGTGCCGTTCAGGACGTCGAACGCCGCTGACACGGGGTCGGTGATATCGAGGCCGAGGTTGCGGGCCAGCAGGTTGCCGGTGCCCAGCGGAACAAGCCCCAGAGGTATTCCCGTTCCCGCGAGCACCTCCGCCACGCAGCGCACGGTACCGTCGCCGCCGGCGGCAATTACGACGTCGACCCCCGCCTCCACCGCCTCGCGCGCCTGTCCCTCGCCCGGGTCTTCAACGGTGGTCTCAAGCCACAGCGGCTCCGCCCAGCCCTGCGTTTCACAGAGCCGGAGCAGGGCGCCGCGGAGATCGTCGCCAACGGCTTTGGCAGGGTTGACGACGACGGCGGCGCGCCGATTGTTGGTACCGATCCGGGCCGCCGGGGTGCTCGCCGGAGCGCTGGTGTTCTCCGGCTCATCGTTGTGCTGGGTCATGGCATCCTTCACGGGCAAAGGGGTCTGGGTACTCCTAGGGTGAAGCGTAGCCGAAATCCGGGTCTTGCTCCCCTGCCGCTGCGCGTGCCGCACGCCTAGGCTCAGCAACATGAATACCTCTGAGCTGGGGCCGGAAACAACAGATCTCACCGTCCATGAATGCTGGAAGCACCTTCGCTCGGCTTCCGTGGGAAGGCTGGCGGTCATCAGCGATGCGAGGCCGGAGATCTTTCCGGTCAACTACCTGCCGGATGAAGGTACGGTGATTTTCCGGACCGGCCCCGGGACCAAGCTGAACGCTGTGCTCTCCGGGGAGCCGGTGGTTCTTGAAGCAGATGGGCTGAATACCTACGGGACCATCGCGTGGAGCGTGGTGGTCAAGGGGATTGCTGCGCCTGTGCAGGCCGGTGAGGATGCTCCTGCCGAGATCCCGTCGCCCTGGGAAGAAGGGGCCAAGGACGTCCTGGTCCGGATCACCCCCAGCGAACTGAGCGGGCGCCGGTTTGTCATCGGGCCGCCCACGAAATGGTGGCCGCCGCTGGAGCCAGCCACGGGGCAGCAGGAGTAAGCCGAGGCCCTAGTGCTTGGCTGAGAGGTCAGCGGAGATCAGCCGGGCCGTCTCCACGGTTTGCTTCCGGACCATGTCCAGATAGGCCGTGGGGTCAGGTTTCGCGGCCACCGACTGGGCCTGCAGGGAGACGTTGATGGCCGCCACCACCTTGGCCGGGCCGTGATACACCGGCGCAGCAATGGACATCAGGCCCAGTTCGAGCTCCTGGTCCAGGAGACACCAGCCCTGGGCGCGGACCCGGTCCAGCACGGCCACAAGGTCCTTCCTGGTGCCGATCGCCCGGGGTGTGAGGGGCTTGATTTCGGCGCCGGCGAGGTACTCCTGGAGCTTGGCCGGGGGCAGCGCGGCGAGCAGCACGCGGCCCATGGACGTGGCGTACGCGGGGAAGCGCGTGCCCACCGTGATGCCGACGTTCATGATGCGCCTCGTTGTGACGCGCGCGATGTAGGCGATGTCCTGCCCGTCCAGGACGGCGGCCGACGTCGACTCCCCCAGCCGCAGCGAGAGCTCCTCCAGGTGCGGCTGGGCCAGCTGCGGCAGGGACAGCCCGGACAGGTACGCGTAGCCTAGCTGCAGCACCTGGGCCGTGAGGGCGAAGGCCTTGCCGTCCGTGCGAACGTACCCCAGCTCCACAAGGGTGTGCAGGAAGCGTCGGGCGGTGGCGCGGGTGAGATCGGTGCGTGCCGCGACCTCCGTGAGGGTCATCACCGGGTGGTCGGTGTCGAAGGCGCGGATCACGGCGAGGCCGCGGGCCAGGGACTGGACGTACTGGTCGCTGGCCTGCGGCGCAGAGGAGGGCCTGGGCGGGGTCTCGGCTGCTGCGTCGGTCATGGTTACCAATCCTATTAGCCCGCCCGGTCACCTGAGCGCGAATTGACACTTCCGGCCCCACCGGCGGGCGCGAACGGGCAGCAGATGACCCCAGATCGGGGGTTTGAGGTCATCTGCTGCCAGTCCGCGCTGTGTCGGGGTTAGCGTTCGACGGCGGGGGCTGCTGTCAGGGGAACCGGTACCAGGGCCTGGAGCTCCTCGAGGGTGCAGCCGAAGGTTTCGCGCACCTGGACGCCGTCCGGCCCGGTCAGGAACACGGCCTTGTCCGTGTACACGCGGGTCACGCAGCCCACGCCGGTGAGCGGGTAGGTGCAGGCCTCCACGATCTTGGACGCGCCGTCGCGGGTCAGGAGCGTCATCATCACGAAGACGTCTTTCGCACCGGTGGCCAGGTCCATCGCACCGCCCACGGCAGGAATGGCGTCCGGCGCCCCGGTGTGCCAGTTGGCGAGGTCACCCGTCGCGGAGACCTGGAACGCGCCCAGGACGCAGATGTCCAGGTGCCCGCCGCGCATGATCGCGAACGAATCGGCGTGGTGGAAGTAGGACGCCCCCGGGAGTTCGGTGACGGGGATCTTGCCCGCGTTGATGAGGTCCTCATCGATCTCGTTGCCCTTGGCCTCGGGCCCCATGCCGAGCATCCCGTTCTCGGTGTGGAGCGTGATGTTCTGCTCCGGCTCGAGGTAGTTGGACACCAGGGTGGGCTGGCCGATTCCCAGGTTCACGAACGAACCGGGCTTGATGTCGCGGGCCACCAGCCTGGCCAGGTCGTCGCGGCCCAGGGGCCTGTCGCTGGTCTGAAGGGATGTTGTCTGGATGCTCATGTCACGCCACCTGTTCTGTCTTGCCGGGGGCGGCGCCCACACGGACAATGCTGTTCACGTAGATGCCGGGGGTCACGATGTTCTCCGGGTCCAGTCCGCCGGTGGGGACAATTTCGGAAACCTGGACAATGGTGTGCTTCGCCGCGGCGGCCATGATCGGGCCGAAGTTCCGGGCGGTCTTGCGGTATACGAGGTTGCCCAGGCCGTCGGCCTTGAGCGCCTTGATCAGGGCGACGTCGGCGTGGATGGGGGTCTCGAACACCTGTCCGCGGCCGTCCAGGATGCGGGTTTCCTTGCCCTCGGCCAGCATGGTGCCGTAGCCCGTGGGGGTGAAGAATCCGCCGATTCCGGCCCCGGCGGCACGGATGCGCTCGGCCAGGTTACCCTGCGGGACGAGCTCCAGCTCAATCTCTCCGGCCTTGTACTTGGCGTCAAAGTGCCAGGAATCGGACTGCCGCGGGAAGGAGCAGATCATCTTCCGGACCCGGCCTTCCTTGATGAGCAGGGCCAGGCCCTGGTCGCCCTGGCCGGCGTTGTTATTGACCACGGTCAGGTCCGTGGCGCCGCCGTCCAGCAGCGCGTCGATCAGCTCGAACGGCTGGCCGGCGTTGCCGAAACCACCGATCATCACGGTGGAACCGTCCTTGATGCCGGCGACCGCCTCGCCGACGGTGTCAACAAAATTCAGCATGATCAGCCCTTTCCTTTATGCCGCAGCGCCGGCAGTGACGTTTTCGAGGACGACGGCGAGGCCCTGGCCGACGCCGATGCAGATCGCCGCGACGCCCCAGCGCTGCCCGGAGGCCTGCAGGGACCGGGCCAGGGTGCCCAGGATGCGGCCGCCGGAGGCACCCAGCGGGTGGCCCATGGCGATCGCGCCGCCGTGCCGGTTCACGATCGAAGCGTCGATGCCCCAGGCGTTGATGCACGCCAGGGACTGCGCGGCGAATGCTTCGTTAAGTTCGACGGCGCCCACCTGCTCCCAGCCGATGCCCGCCTTCGCGAGGGCCTTGTTCGCCGCCTCCACCGGGGCGTACCCGAAGAACTGCGGATCGTTGGCGTGCGCACCGCGCCCGGCGATCCGGGCCAAAGGCTCCAGCCCCAGCAGCCCGGCGGCGTTCTCGGAACCGATCCAGGCCGCGGAGGCGCCGTCGGACAGCGGGGACGCGTTCCCGGCGGTGACGGTGCCGTTCTCGGCACGGAACACGGTCTTCAGCCCGGCGAGCTTCCCGGCCGAGGACCCGGCGCGGATGCCTTCGTCCCGGACCAGGTCCGTGCCCGGCACCGGGGCCACGAGGTTGTCGTAGAAGCCCTCGTCCCACGCCGCGGCGGACAGGTTGTGGGAGTTCGCGGAGAACTCGTCCTGCGCCTGACGGCTCACCCCGTACTTCCCGGCGAGGCGTTCGGTGGCCTCGCCCAGGGAAATGGTCCAGTCCTTCGGCATGGCCTTGTTCACCAGGCGCCAGCCCAGCGTGGTGGAGGCCAGCGTCATGTCCCCGACCGGGTAGGGCTTCTCGGTCTTGGGCAGCACCCAGGGCGCGCGGGACATCGACTCGGCGCCGCCGATCAGCATCAGCTCCGCGTCCCCGGCATTGACCTGCCGCGAGGCGATGATGGCGGCGTCCAGGGAGGACCCGCAGAGCCGGTTCACCGTCGTCCCGGGGATCGAGACCGGCAGGCCGGCCAGCAGGGTGCCCATCCGGGCAATGTTCCGGTTCTCCTCACCGGCACCGTTGGCGTTGCCGAACACCACCTCATCGATCCGCTCAACATCGAGCTTCGGGGCGCGTTTGACGATCTCACCGATCACATGCGCGGCAAGGTCATCCGGACGGACACCGGCCAGGCCGGCACCGAACTTCCCAAACGGCGTGCGAACAGCGTCGTACACAAAAGCCTGGTTCATGTTGCTCCTCTAAATTCTGTGGGCCCCAACTAGGTCGCAGTTGATGTCGTTATGACGGCTCAAAACGACACCTGCTGCTACCTACTTGGGTGGGGTGACTGCGTCAAGCTCGGCAAAGACCTGCTGTGCGGTCTTGAAGGCGGTGTTGGCGGAGGGAACTCCGCAGTAAATGGCGGTCTGCAGCAGGATTTCCTTGATTTCGTCCCTGCTCAGGCCGTTGGTGATGGCTGCGCGGATGTGCATGTCCAGTTCTTCCCAGTGCCCGTGCGCCACCATGGCGGTGATGGTGACGGCGGAGCGCATCTGCCGGGTCAGGCCCGGCCGGGTCCAGATGCCGCCCCAGGCGATGCGGGTGATCATGTCCTGGAAGTCTTCGGTGAAGGCGTCCTTGTTGGCGTTGGCGCGGTCCACATGCGCGGCGCCCAGCACCTCGCGGCGGACCACCATGCCGCCGTCGTAGATTTCCTGGCTGGTGGCGTCCGGCTGGACTACTCCGTGCCGTTCTGCGCCGGATGCTTTTGCGCCCGTCATTTGGCTGCCCCGCTGGTTTCGCTCCAGCTAATGAGGCTGCGCAGCAGCTCGGCGACGTGGGCGGGCGCTTCGGCCGGAGCCAGGTGTGCCACGCCTTCCAGTGTCACCGCGTTTGCGGTTCCGCCGCCGGCGGTGATGCCGGCCACGATTTCCTTGGCGAACGACGGCGGCGCAACAGAGTCCTCCGCACCCGCCACGGCCTGGGTGGGAACCCGGATGCTGCCCAGCTCAGCGCGGACATCGAATCCGGCCAGGGCCTCGCAGCAGAAGGCGTAGCTGAAGCGGTCCGTGTCCCGGAGCGAGTGCAGCAGCTTGCTGCTGACCTCGGGTTCGCGGTCCATGAAGCCGGGGGCGAACCAGCGCTGCGCCGAACCCTGGATCATCACCGCGGCGCCCTGGGTACGGACGGTTTCGGCACGTTCCAGCCAGCCCTCGGGCGTACCCAGCTTGGCCCCGGAGCACTGCACGGAGAGGCTCTTGAGGCGTTCGCCATGCTTGATGCCCAGCTGGAGTCCGGTGGCCCCGCCGAGAGACACGCCCGCGTAGTGGAACCTCTCGCCCGGGGCGATTGAATCGACAAGTTCGACGACGGCGTCAGCCAGTTCGGCGACGTCGAACGTTTCCGTCGCGGCCGGTGACACGCCGTGGCCGGGCAGATCCCAGGCGACGACGTCGAAGTCAGTCCCGAGCAAGGCGCCGGCCTGCGTCCACAGCACTGAGGACGTTCCAAGTGACGGCCCCACCACCACGAGGGTTTGTCCCCCAGCGGTCGCTGCGGGGAGAGCAGTACTGCCTTGACTGTTGGTCTAGCCACGGGAGTCTCCGTTCAGGTCTGTTCGGGTGGGAATGTCTTGATTCAGGTCGGCCGGTGGTGCGCCGTTGCCGGAAAAGTCGGGGAAAGCGGCCAGGATGCGGCGGGAAATTTCAGCGGCCTGCCCCAGATAGCCGGCAGGATCCAGGAGTTCTTCCAGCCGTTCGTCGGACAACACGCTGGCGGGCACGGCCTCACGCAGCAGGCGTCGGTACGTTCCGGACTGTTCTGGGGGCGGAGCCTGGAGCGTCCGGTCCACCACGTCCTGGAGCTGCTGCTTGCCGTTCACTGGATCAAGCAGCGGCACCACCGCGGCGGACACTCCTTCGCTCAGCAGCAGCGGTCCGGACAGTTCCAGGTTGCGGCGCATGGCATCCGGGAAAACCTGCAGGCCTTCGGCAAGCTCCCGGAGGTGCCCGGCCGAGCCGAGTGCCAGGCGGAGCAGCTGCCGGAAAGCCGGCCACTCGCTATGCCAGGCGCCGTCGGGACGCTCATCGTTGAAGTTAGCCGCCGCCAGATGCAGCTGCGCGGCAAGGTTCGGGGCCTGCAGCGCGGCGCTGCGGACCAGCACGGACAACACGGGGTTCTGCTTCTGCGGCATGGCCGAAGACACTCCGCGCCCGGCGGCCCGGGGTTCGGCGAGCTCGCCCGCTTCCGGCCGGCTGAGGAACAGCACGTCGCTGGCGATCTTGCCCAGCGCATCCGTCACCGCCGTGAGGGCATCGCCCAGGGACGTGACGGCCAGCCGGTTGGTGTGCCACGGCCCCGGCGTTGCCGCCAGGCCAAGGTTCGCTGCCAGGTTTCCCGACAGGTCGAAGGGCGTGTCCACCGAGTCCTTGGCCAGCACCGTCCCGGCGGCCAGCGTCCCTGCGGCACCGCCCGTCTGCAGCGGCAGCTCGACGGCTTCAAGACGCCGTGCCGCAGCGGCCAGTCCGTGGAACCACTGAGCCGCCTTGAGCCCGAACGTATACGGCAGGGAGTGCTGCGTCAGACTCCTTCCGACACACAGCGTGTCCGCATGCTGCTCCGCCAAAGCCGCCAGCGCCGTCGTAATTCCGCGAAGGTCAGTCAGGAGCACAGTAACGGCGTTCCTGGCCAGCAGCATCAGCGCCGAGTCCAGCACGTCCTGGCTGGTCAGCGAGGTGTGCACGGCACGCAGGGCACCTACGTGCTCCGTGTCCAGGGCATTGACTTCGCTCCGGAGGTCAGCCAGCAGCGGGATGACCGGGTTGGCTCCGCCCTGCGCGCGGACGGCGATGCCGGCCACGTCATAGCGGGTCACGTCCGCGGCGGTAGCCACGACGGCGGAGGAGCCGGCCGGCGCCAGGCCGGCCTTCTCCAGCACCGACGCCCAGCCGGACTCGACGGCGAGGATTGCCGCCAGCACCGCCCGGTCCCCCGTCAGCGCCGCCACGGCGGGCGACGCCGACACGGGGCTCAGGAGCCCGACGTCGCCGTCCATGCCGCCCGCGGCATATTCGCTGAATGCGCTGGCTGTTCCGGAGTTGTTCACTGTGCGGCGCCCCCGGCAGCCGCTCCCTCAAAGGCAGGTTCTCCCTCGAAGTCGAGGAACACGGTTTCGCCCTCGCCCTGCAGCCGGACGTCCCACGTGAGTCCGCCGTCGGCGTCGCGACGCGCGATCAGCGTGCTGCGGCGTTCCGGGTCCAGGGAAGAGAGCAGTGGATCGGCCGCCAGCGCTTCCCCGTTCTCGGGCAGGTAAATGCGGGTGAAGAGGCGGTTCATCAGGCCGCGGGCAAACACTGCCACGGAGATGAACGCAGCCGCGCCGGGCTTGGTGGGTCCAGGGTTCACCGTGGTGAAGGTGTACACGCCGCTGTTACCAACGGCGCTCCGGCCGAAGCCGGTGAACGTGTAGCCGTCGCGGACCAGCGAACCGGTGCGGTGCACGATGTTTCCCTCGGAATCCGGCTGCCAGATTTCCAGGATCGCGTCCGGGATGGGGTGGCCTGCACCGTCGTACACGGTGCCCTGCAGGCGGATGGAGCCCGGCGATCCCGGGGCCAGCAGTTCGCGGTCCTTCTCGTACGGCAGGGCGTAGCCGTAGAACGGGCCGACGGTCTGGCCAGGGGTGGGGGTGAGCTTGGTGGGGTTGTTCCTCATCTGGCTATTCCTCTGCCTATTCACTCTCGTCACCTGCTGTACCAAATGCTTCGTTTTCGGTCCAGGTCCGTTTGGAGCCCGTCAGGACAATGTCCCACGTGTAGCCCAGCGCCCACTCGGGCTGGGTGAGGTCGTGGTCGTAGCTTGCCACCAGGCGGTCCCGGGCGTCCTGGTCCACGATGGACTGGTAGATGGGGTCCAGGGGGAACAGCTGGTCACCCGGGAAGTACATCTGGGTGACGATGCGCTGGGTGAACTCCTGCCCGAACAGCGAGAAGTGGATGTGCGCCGGACGCCACGCGTTGAGGTGGTTCTTCCACGGGTAGGCGCCGGGCTTGATGGTGGTGAAGCTGTAGGAGCCGTCGGCGCCGGTGATGCAGCGGCCCACACCGGTGAAGTTGGGGTCGAGCGGGGCCGGGTGCTGGTCCCGCTTGTGGATGTAGCGGCCGGAGGAGTTGGCCTGCCAGATCTCCACCAGCTGGCCGGCAACGGGGCGGCCGTCGCCGTCGAGCACGCGGCCGGCAACGATGATGCGTTCGCCCTGGGGCTCGCCGTTGTGCTGGATGGTCAGGTCGGATTCCAGCGCGTGCACGTCCTGGTGCCCGAAAGCCGGCGAGTACAGCTCGATGGTCTCCGGATCGGCGTGGTGCAGGCTCTTGGTAGGGTGGCGGAGGATGCTGCTGCGGTACGGCGCGTAGTCCAGCCGCGGCTGGGTCTCCGGAGCCTTCCCGCTCTTCAGGGCCGCAGCGTACGCGTCCCCCAGAGCCTTGATCTCCGCATTGAGGTCCTGCTGGGTTTCCACGGCAGCCTTCGGCTTGGCTTGAGGCGCAGCCTCCGCTGCAGCCTGCGGTGCGGTCCCGGTTGCGGCCGGGGTTGCCACATCCGACACGTCTTCGGTAATCGGATCGGCATTGAATATTTCAAGGTTGATTTCTTCAGGCACGGCAGCCTCCTTTCGGTTGATGGTGTTGATGGTTGGGGGTCGGTTCAGGTGGTGCGCTTCAGCTGGTGCAGGTGGTCGTACTGGACGGCGTGCCGGACCGGGGCGTTGGGGGCGCCGTAGCCGTCGTAGCCGCCGCGGCGTTCCACCATTTCGAAGAACACGCTGCCAACGGTGGCGGTGTAGAAGTGCAGGAATTCGCCGTCGGCATCGCGGTCGTACAGGAGGTTCAGTTCCCGGAGGGTGGCCAGGAACGCAGGGTCCAGGTCGAAGCGCGCGTCCAGGTCCTCGTAGTAGTTCGCGGGGATCTGCAGGAAGTCCAAGCCGCGGTCGCGGGCGGCCCGGGCGGTGGCCACGAGGTCGTCCACGGCGAAGGCGATGTGCTCCTGGTACGTCTTCCGGTGGTCGGTACCGGCGTCCGCTCCGTCCTGCTGGATGACGGGCGCCAGGTTCAGCACCAGGCGCACGGCGCGGTCTGCAGTGAGCATCACCTGGGAGCGGACCAGCCCGCTGGGGCTGGGCACCTCCGCGAACGGCTGCGGTTCCAGGGCCAGGGCGCTGGTATAGAACAGCACGGCTTCGTCAAAGTGCTGCCACGGCTGCGCGAGGTTCACGTGGTCAATCACGGCATTGCGGGCGCCGGCGGCAGGAACCTCGAGCCCTGGGCCGAATTCACCAAGCTCGCCGAATTCACCAATCCACGCAGCTGTGCCGTCCGGGCTCCCCTGACACAGGAAGATCTCGGTGGAATCCGGTGCGGCGAAGCCTTGGAACACTTCCTCGTTGGCCTGGCTCTTGCGCGGCACGGCCGGGGCCTTAAGCTGCTGGGCGCGGGCGGCGGCGATCACGGGCGAATCGACGTCGAAGCCGAGGGCGGCGATGACGGGGGCGGAACCGGCGGAGGCACCCACGGCGGCCGCGCCGTCTGCCGCGTCCGGCCCGGACGGATCCTGCTCGTTGATGATCACGCGTGCGTGGCCCATGGTCCACAATTGCACGTCCTTGGTGCGGTGTCTGCCGTTGAACTCGAATCCCAGCTGGCCCAGCACCTTCTCGAGGCCTGCGGTGTCCGCGGCCTTCACCTCGGCGAAGTTGAAGCCGGCGGGTTCGGCCACCTGCGGGAGGGTGGCCAGTTCCATCGGATATCGACGGCGGCCAGGGGCTGCAGGCCCACTAACAACAGTACCCACGCCACCTGCACCCGCAGGGGCGTTAGAGTCCAGCCATTTGGCGCTTTGTTCCTCCAGCCAGATCAGCGACCGCATGGCGTCGACGGCGGTGCGTTCGACGTCGGACTGCCGGAAGACGTCGTTAAAGACTTCCAGCGAGACCGGCCCGATGTACCCGGCGCGGACCACGTGGCCCATGAATTTGGCGAGCTCGAACTGGCCCTCGCCCGGGAACACCCGGTAGTGCCGGCTCCAGGACAGTACATCCATGGAGAGCTTGGGGGCGTCGGCCACCTGGACGAAGAAGATCTTGTCCGCGTTGAAGGCCTCGATGGGTGCCGTGTCCCAGTCGCGGGACAGGATGTGGAAGGAATCCAGGCAGGTGCCGAGGTTGGGGTGGTCCACCGTTTGCACCAGCCGGTGGGCGTGCTCGTAGTCGTTGACGTACTTGCCCCAGGCGAGTGCCTCGTAGGCCACCTTGACGCCGTGGTCACCGGCGAGCCCGGCCAGCCGGGACAGCTGCTCGGCGCGCAGGGCGTCATCGTCAATGCTGGCGGTGCCCACGTTGGAGCAGACCAGGATGGTGTCCATGCCCAGGCGGGACATCAGCCTGAACTTGGCCTCGGCCCGGCGGAGGTTGGCGGCGAGGAGGTCCTCGGGAACGCTGTCGAAATCGCGGAACGGCTGGTAGAGGTCCAGGGTCAGGCCCAGATCCGCGGCCATCGTCCGGACATCCTCGGGGCTCAAGGAGGACGTAACGAGGTCCTGCTCGAAGATTTCGATTCCGTCGAAGCCGGCAATGGCACACGCCTGCATTTTTTCCCTCAGCGTGCCGGACAGGCACACCGTGGCGATCCCGGTGCGCATCAGGCAGCCACTTCTTCCGCGGCCACGAGTTCCAGGAAGTGGGACCGCATGCGGTCCGCGTCGGCCTCCAGGCCTGTGAAGATCCTGAACGCGTCCGCTGCCTGGCCCACTGCCATGCGGCCGCCGTCCAGCACCTCGCAGCCCTTGGCGCGGGCTTCGCGGACCAGTTCGGTTTCGATCGGGCGGTAGACAATGTCCGCCACCCAGTGCCGCGGTTCCAGCAGGGCCAGGTCCAGCGGGACGCCCGGGTGGGCGGCCATGCCCACGGGGGTGCAGTGCACCAGGCCGTCGGCGAGCGGCATCAGCCGCGGCAGCTCCGCCGTCGTGCGGGCCGCAATGGTGCTGTCCGGGAAGAACCCGGCCAGTTCGGCGGCGCGGGCGGCGCAGCGGGCCGCATCCGTGTCCACAAGGTCAAGGTGGCGGACGCCCGCGGTGAGCAGGGCGTAGGCGACGGCGGACCCGGCGCCGCCGGCACCCAGCTGGACCACGTGGTCGAGCTTGGCGTCCGGAAGTCCGGAGGCGAGGGCGGCCGCGAAGCCGGAGAAGTCGGTGTTGTGGCCGGTGAAGCGCCCGTCCAGGATGGTCACGGTGTTGACGGCGCCGAGGCGGCGGGCGTCCGGGGCGACTTCGTCGAGGTGCTCGAGCACCAGCTGCTTGCAGGGGTGCGTGATGTTCAGCCCGTTGAAACCGAGGCGGTGGGCGCTGCGCAGGAGCTCGCCTACGGATTCGCCCGGCAGGCCCAGTTCAAGGAGGTCGATGGGGCGGTAGAGGTACCGCAGGCCCTGCACATCGCCTTCGCGCTCGTGCATGTGGGGCGTCAGCGACGGCATGACGCCATCACCTACGAGGCCCACCAGAAAGGACTCTGCTCGATTGCTCATCCGTATAGCTCCTTTGACAACGGCATCCGGCTTGCGGGGGCGCCCTGGGCGCTGGCGGCATGCCGGGTGATATGGCTTACAGTACAGGAAATGTTCACATGTTGCACTGATGTTCTTATTGCGAACAAGTAAGGACGACGGCGGACGGTCACTGAGGCGGCGCGCCTCACCGCTGCGGCAGCCTGGCGGACAGCTCGGATGCGGCCTCCTGGAGCACGGGAACCAGGGCCACCAGGTCCTCCATACTGAGCCGGAAGACCGGCACGGCCGTGGCCAGGGATGCAAACGCATAGCCCTGGGCATTGAAGACGGGAACGGCGACGGCACGCATGCCCAGTTCGTTTTCCTCATCCATGACGGCATAGCCGCGGCGGCGGACCTGCTCGATATCGGCGCGGAAGGCATCCCGGTCCGTGATGGAAAATTCCGTGAGCGGCTCAAGCTCCAGTTCCTCCAGGAGGCGCACTCGCTCGGAATCCTCGGCGAACGCCACCAGGGCCTTGCCCACCGAGGTGGTATGGAGGGCGCCCAGGTGCCCCGGGTCACTGGTGACGCGGAAGGTCTGCGGGCCGTCCACCTTGTTGACGGTGAGGTGGTGGTTTCCGTCGCGCACGGAGAGGATGGTGGCTTCGCCGGTCTTTTCGGTGACGCGGCGCAGGATGGGCAGGGCGCTGCCGGCAAAACCGTGGTGGTTGGATACGCGCTGGCCCAACTGGAAGACGCGCAGGCCCAGGTGGTAGCGGCGGCCGTCCGGTTCGTAGTCCACAAAGCCGTCCCGCGTGAGCGAGCCCAGCAGCCGGTAAGTGGTGCTGAACGGCAGCTCAGCCCGGCGTGACAGCTCCGCCGCACTGGCGCCCCGGGGCTCGTCGCCCAGCAGCACCAGCAGGCCCAGGGCCTTGCCCACCATGTCCGTCCGGGAGTCTTCCCTGGCTGCCTTGGGAGCCTTGGCCGCGGCCACGGCCGCCGCGGCGTCTTCAGCCGCGGCCTCTTCTATGTCTTGATTCACACTCATAACTCGATGTTGCCACATCGTGAGAGCTATTTCTAGATGGTGATTATTTTTCTTGACAGGTGACAGCCCTCACAGTCATCATTGCTGTATCGCACAAGTAGCTCCCACCATGTGGCTACTAGTCCGGGTCTTCACAAGGACCTCCAGCCGCCGCCAACTGGGCCTCCATCTGAGTCTCCAGCGCAGACGGCGGCAGCTGCGAACATCCTGATCCGTCCGCGACAATGTCGTCACACAAAGGAACACCATGAGCCAGACACTCCCGTCCACGACGCCGGGCACCGTTGCACCGGCCGGGACCCCGAAAAAGGCAGCCCTCGCCAGCTTCCTGGGAAGCGCCGTCGAGTACTACGACTTCTTCATCTTTGGTTCGGCCGCCGCGCTGATCTTCCCGCACGTGTTCTTCCCCAGTGCTGATGCCAATGCCGCCATCATGTCCTTCGCCACCTTCGGCTTCGCCTACGTGGCCCGCCCGGTTGGCGCCGTCATCCTGGGCCACTTCGGCGACCGCGTGGGCCGCCAGAAGGTCCTCATGTTCACCCTGGTGCTGATGGGTGCATCAACGTTCGTCATCGGCTGCCTTCCCGACTTCAGCACGGTGGGCTGGTGGGCTCCGGCCCTGCTGGTGCTGGCGCGCCTCTGCCAGGGCCTCTCCGCAGCGGGCGAGCAGGCCGGCGCCTCCTCCATGACCCTGGAACACGCCCCGGACAACCGGCGCTCCTTCTTCACGTCCTGGACCCTCACCGGCACCCAGGGCGGCCAGATCCTCGCAGCCCTCGTCTTCATCCCCGTGCTCGCTCTGCCCGATGAGATCAAGTACGGCATCGGCTGGCGCATCCCGTTCTGGCTCAGCGCAGTCGTGGTCGCGGTTGCCTTCTTCATCCGCCGCACCCTGCATGAGCCGCCGGCATTCGCCGAAGCCCAGAAGTCCGCAGCCATCTCCAAGCTGCCGGTTGCCGATCTGCTGAAGCACCACTGGCGCGACGTGCTCCGCGTTGTGGCCTGCGCCTTCATCGCCGCCGTATCAACCGTGTTCGGCACCCTCGCCATCAGCTACGCCAAGACCGTGGCCGGCGTGGACGGCACCACCACCCTGTGGCTGGTGGTCGGCGCGAACTTCGTGGCCCTGGGCACCCAGCCCCTGTTCGGCATGCTGTCGGACAAGATCGGTCGCAAGCCCGTCTTCATCTACGGCGCCGTTGCCAGCGCCATCCTGACGCCCGTCTTCCTGCTGAGCCTCGAATCCGGCAGCGTTCCGCTCATGTTCCTTGCCGCCATCGGCTTCTTCTCCTTCGGCTACGCAGCCTCCAACGCCGTCTGGCCGTCCTTCTACGCCGAGATGTTCAGCACCAAGGTCCGGTTCTCCGGCCTGGCGATCGGCACGCAGCTGGGCTTCCTGATGGCCGGCTTCGCCCCGGCAATCGTGGCGGCAATGGGCGGCATCAAGCCCGGCGGCTGGGTCCAGATCAGCATCTTCACGGCGGTCATCTGCGCAGTCGCAGCGGTTTCCGCCCTCACGGCCAAGGAATCCTTCAGGACCCCCACCCGGGAGCTCGGCCTGAAGTAACAGCTATCCGGACGCACGACGGCGGCCCGTCCCCTTTGGGGGCGGGTCGCCGCGGTTTGAACGGGAGTCAGGTGGCCAGCACCTCGGCGAGGTCGAAGCTGACCGGCTCCTCCAGCTGCCCGTAAGTGCAGGATTCCGGGTCGCGGTCCGGCCGCC
Organism: Arthrobacter sp. 24S4-2; assembly: GCF_005280255.1. Classification (NCBI taxonomy): domain Bacteria; kingdom Bacillati; phylum Actinomycetota; class Actinomycetes; order Micrococcales; family Micrococcaceae; genus Arthrobacter; species Arthrobacter sp. 24S4-2. Next base: position 5,464,374 of record NZ_CP040018.1, read on the forward strand.
AGCGGACAAACTGCGTGGTGTGGCGGAAACGTTCGCCCTCCATGTGGTCGTACTTCACTTCCAGCACCCGTTCCGGGCGGAGCGGGATGAACGACAGGTCCTTGCCGGCGCTCCACCGGCTGCCCTGGGCATTGCGCGGCGTCCGGGTGCCTTCCTCCTGCTTGGCCCAGGCCCAGGGGTGGTTGTCGAAGTCCGTCACCAGGGGCTGGAGTTCCTCGAACAGCTCCTTGCGCCGCTGCATCGGGAAGGCCCCCACCACGCCCACGCTGGCCAGCACGCCGGCGTCGTCGTAGAGCCCCAGCAGGAGGGACCCGATGCGGTCCGGTCCGCTGGTGTGCACGCGGTAGCCGGCAAGGACGCAGTCCGCGGTGCGTTCGTGCTTTATCTTGAGCATCACGCGTTTGTCCGGCTGGTAGGTGCCGTCCAGGGGCTTGGCCACGATCCCGTCGAGCCCCGCTCCCTCGAACTGCCGGAACCACTGCTCGGCGGTGCCGTTGTCGCGGGTCGTGGCGGTCAGGTGCACGGGGGCCGAACTTCCGGCCAGCACCTTTTCCAGGGTGGCCCGCCGCTCGGAGAACGGGCGCCCGGTCAGGTCCTCATCGTCGAGGGCCAGCAGGTCGAACGCAACAAATTTTGCCGGGGTCTGGGCCGCCAGCAGCTTCACCCGGCTGGCCGCGGGATGGATCCGCTGCTGGAGCGCATCAAAGTCCAGCCGGTCACCGGAGGCACCCACCAGGACAATCTCGCCGTCCAGCACGCAGCGCGGCGGCAGGTTCTCCTTCAGCGCCTCCACGAGTTCGGGGAAGTAGCGGGTCATGGGTTTACCGTTGCGGCTGCCGATCTCCACCTCGTCGCCGTCCCGGAAGATGATGGACCGGAAGCCGTCCCATTTGGGTTCAAAGCTCCACTTCGGGCCGGAATCCGGGACATCGGGCACGGCGCTGACGGCTTTGGCGAGCATGGGCGCGATCGGGGGCATCACCGGCAGTTGCATAACGCCCATTCTTGCCCGGCGGTCCACTTCGCACCAGCCCCGCTGTTTAGAGCCGTGAGCGGCACCCGGGCTGGGCGTCCGCGGCTACAGGGCCTTGACCGCACCCAGCACCTTAGTCAGCGAATCCTTCGCATCGCCGAACAGGAGCGTGGTCTGCGGTTCGTAGAGCAGCTCGTTCTCGATGCCCGCGAAGCCGGGGCGCATGGAGCGCTTGAGGAACACCACCTGCCGCGCGTCTGCCACTTCCAGGATGGGCATCCCGAAGATGGGCGACCCGGAGGACGTCTTCGCGGCGGGATTGACCACGTCGTTGGCGCCCACCACGAGCGCAACGTCGGCGGTCTTGAATTCCGAGTTGATCTCGGTCATTTCCTTGAGTTCCTCATACGGCACGTTGGCTTCCGCCAGGAGCACATTCATGTGACCGGGCATGCGGCCGGCCACGGGGTGGATGGCGAAGTCCACCTGAATTCCGCGCAGCTGCAGGGCCTTGGCCAGTTCCGCGGCCGTGTGCTGGCCCTGCGCCACGGCCAGGCCGTAGCCGGGAACGATGATGACGCGCTGCGCGTAGCCCAGCAGCACGGCGACGTCCTCCGCGCTGGAGGAGCGTACCGGGCGCTCACTGACCGCCGTGGAGCCCGCCGTCGAACCTCCCCTGAACGCCCCGAACAGAATTCCCGCCACGCTGCGGCCCATGGCGGCGGCCATGGCGCGGGTCAGGATGGTACCGGAGGCTCCTACCAGGGTGCCCGCCACGAGCAGCAGCACATTGCCGAGCACCAGGCCGGACGCCGCAACGGCCAGGCCGGTGAAGGCATTCAGCAGCGAAATGACGATCGGCACATCCGCGCCGCCTACCGGCAGCACCAGAAGGAGGCCGGCGGCCAGGCCCAGCACCAGAAGCAGCAGTGCCAGCGGCAGTGAACCGGTCAGAAGGACGGCGACGGCGGCACCCACCGCGGCAAGCAGCACCGCCGCCATGATCACGGGCAGTCCGGGAAAGACCACCGGCCGGGTGGTCATGAGCTCCTGCAGTTTTGCGAACGTGACGGCGGAGCCGGCGAAGGAGACCGCGCCCACCAACAGCGTGAACGCGATGGCAAGGCGCACCCCGGCGTCCTCCGTGTGGGACAGTTCAAGCAGCGCCACGAGCGCCGCGGCACCACCGCCCACCCCGTTGAAAGCCGCCACCAGCTGCGGCATCTGGGTCATCTTGACGCGCCGGGCTACGGGCGCGGCCACGGCGGAACCTACGGCAATCGCGCCAAGGATCCAGGGAATGTTGTCCAGCCGCGCCGAAAGGAACACCGTGACCACGCCGAGCGCGGCTCCCGCGGCGCCAACGAGGTTGCCGCGGCGGCCCGTGCGGGGAGAGTTGAGGCCCATGAGGGCCAGGATGAACAACGCGGCGGCCACGAGGTAGAGCAGCCCCGTCCAGGTCGGGTCCAGGAAGCTCATCGCGGCCCCTGCCGGTCCCGGCGGCCGCGGAACATCTCCAGCATGCGGTCGGTCACCACGAAGCCGCCCACCAGGTTGGCGGTGGCCAGGACGACGGCGAGCAGCGCCACAGCGAGCACCCAGGGATCGGTGGCCTGGCCGGCCACGATGATGGCGCCCACCAGGATGATGCCGTGGATGGCGTTGGCACCGGACATCAGGGGCGTGTGCAGGGTGCTGGACACTTTCGAGACCACTTCGAAGCCCACAAAAACCGCCAGAACGGTGATCGTGAGCAGGCTGATGCCGTCCATCAGACCACCCCCTCGTTTTCCGACTCGCGGTTTTCTGACCCGCGGCTCCGGCGCTCGGGGTTCTCAGGCTCGCCGGGTGCCGCGGCGGCGGGCGCCGTCCGGAGCGCCGCAAGGGCCTCCGCGGTGGGCGCGTGCCGCACCTCGCCGTCGTGCGTCAGGCACGTGCCGGCCACCACCTCATCACCGAAGTCCAAGGCCAGGGATCCGTCCCGGACCATCAGTGCGAGCAGGTTGGCCACGTTCTTTGCATAGAGCCTGGAGGCGTCCCCGGGCATGGCGGACGCGGCGTCCTTCACGCCCACCAGGGTGACTGTTCCCTGGCCGTCGGCGGTGGGCACCTGGATGTCCTGGCCGGGAACAGATCCCTCCACGTTGCCGCCGGACTCCGCGGCAAGGTCCACCACCACTGAGCCGGGCTTCATGCCCTGCACCATCTCCCGGCTCACCAGGAGCGGGGCCCTCCGGCCCGGGACGGCCGCCGTCGTGATCAGTACATCGGCCTGGGCCACGTGCGGGGCGAGGAGACTGCGCTGCAGGGCCCCGCGGTCCGCGCTGAGCTCCCGGGCGTAGCCGCCGGAGGCCTCGGCCGTCTCCAGGTCGAGTTTGATGAAGGTGCCACCCATCGAAGCCACTTCGTCTGCCGAGGCGGGCCGGATGTCGTTGGCGGAGACGCGTGCACCCAGCCGTTTGGCGGTGCCGATGGCCTGCAGGCCGGCCACACCGACGCCGAGCACAAGCACGCGGGCCGGCGGGATGGTCCCTGCGGCCGTCATGTACAGGGGGAAGAAGCGCGGCAGGCGCATGGCCGCTTCGAGCACGCAGCGGTAGCCCGCCACCAAGGCCTGCGAGGACAATGCGTCCATCGACTGCGCCCGGGAGATCCGCGGCACCAGTTCGAGCGCGAAGGAGGTCACCCCGGCGGCGGCCAGTGCCCGTACGGTGGGCAGTTCGGACGACGGCGACGCGAAGCCAGCGGTGACTGCCCCGCGGCGCAAAGCCGCCGCCGTCGCGGGTTCCAGCGGCCGCACGTGCGCGAGGACATCGAGTGATCCGAGATCCAGGTCGGGGACAATCCGGGCACCTGCCCGGACGTACGCGTCGTCACTGTGGCCCGCCGCGGTCCCCGCCCGGGATTCGACCAGGACCTCGAGCCCCAGCCCAATCAGTTGCTTTACCGTCTCCGGGGTCGCGGCCACCCGCCGCTCACCGTCACGGCGTTCCCGCGCTATGCCTAACTTCACCCGCCACTCCCCTTCCAGCGTCATCGCTGTCCCGGGCCATCACTTTCCCGAGTCGGTATTGGCTAGAGTCTATGCAGAAAGATCCGGCTCCGCGTGGTCGCCGCGGCACGATCCCCCGCAAAGGCGCCACCGCGCGGGCGGATAGTTTCAAGTCCCCTGCCAGTTTCCTCTACACGCCCCCGCCCCGGCGGTAGACATTAACGATGGCTACTATCGGTTTTCATGCATCGCATGAACAGATCAGCCCGGGCCAACTGCTCCAGGACGTCCAACTGGCGGAGCAGGCAGGCTTCGACGCAGCCATGTGTTCGGACCACATTGAACCCTGGTCCGCCCGGCAGGCACGTCACGGGAGATGCGTGGCCGGCCAAGGAAACCCGCCAGCCGCACGCGAAGCAGAGGGAAATGCTCGCCGCTTACCGCGACAACGGCGGCCGGGGCAAGGCCGTGCTCCAGGTGCACCTGTGCTGGGCCCCGCAGGAGGAAGACGCAGTGTCCGTTGCCCTGGACCAATGGCGCTCCAGCGTATTCGCCCCGCCCGTCCCCTGGGACCTGCCCACCGCCGCCCACTTCGACGGCGTCAGCGCCGATGTCGGCGGCCTGATCCAGCGCGTGGACTATCTGGCGGCGCTGGATGTCACGTGTATCTGCCTCATGCCGTTCTACCCGTCCCCGGACCGGGACGACGGCTACGACGTGACCGACATGTACGGCGTCGACCCCATGCTCGGCACCATGGGCGATGTTGTGGAGTTCATCAGGACTGCCAAGGACCGCGGAATGCGGGTGATCGCGGACTTCGTCATCAACCACACCCCTGACCAGCACCCCTGGTTCAAGGAATCCAGGAAGTCCGTGGACAGCCCGTTCCGCGATTACTACGTGTGGCGGAGGGGCACTCCCCCGGACACCTCTGACCAGGTGGTGTTTCCCGGCGAGGAAACGTCCATCTGGACCCAGGACAAGGCCACGGGCGAGTGGTACCTGCACATGTTCTCCAAGCACCAGCCGGACCTGAACGTCGCCAATCCGAAAGTCCGGGATGAGATCGCCAAATCCATGGATTTCTGGCTCCAGCTGGGCCTGGACGGCGTCCGCCTGGATGCCGTGCCGTTCTTCCTGGAGCTGCAGGGCGTGTCCAAGGAGGAGGCGGGAAAGATCGACCCGCATGACTACCTGGCTGCGCTGCGCAGCTTCATCAACAGGCGGAACGGCAGCGCCATCCTGCTGGGCGAGGTCAACCTGCCCTACAAGGAACAGCTGAAGTACTTCGGCGGGCCCGCCGGAAACGAGTTCTTCTCCCTCCCCGGTACCCCGGTCCTTTCCTACGGCGAGGAACTTGGGATGGGTGAGGACCTGCGCGCCAAGGGCCGCTCCGCCATACGCTCCCCGATGCAGTGGAATGACACGGAAAATGGAGGCTTCTCCACGGCGCCGGCGGAGCAGCTTGTGGCCAAGATGGTTGACGGCTACTTCGGGCCGAAGAACATCAACGCGGCCCGGGCCAAACGGGACCCTGACTCGCTGTGGAATTTCATCGCCGCGCTCATCCGAAGCTACCGGGAAAGCCCGGAGCTCGCCTGGGGCGACTTCGAGCTCATCAAGCAGCCCAACCCGTGCGTGCTCCTGCACAGCTGCACGCGCGCAGGTTCAACGCTGGTCCTGGCCCACAACATGGCCGCGAAGCCCGCCTCCGTCACGGCAAAGGTGTTGTCGCCGGAAGATCCGGAGGAGACCCTTGGGGGCGCCGTCCTGCTGGACCTGCTCGACGGCGACATCGTTCCCCCTGTCGGACGACGGCGGATTCGGGCTGGAGCTGGAACGGTACGGCTACCGGTGGTTCCGGATCCAGCGGCCGGCGGACCGCAGGATCTGACGCCAGTCCGCTGAGCCGCGGTTTCTTTCACCGCCGCGAACCCCAAGCCAGCTGTTGGCCACTTAAAGCGGTGACTCTCCGAATAGTTTGGATTCCAGGCCGGTTCCCAGCCCGGGACTCTAGTGGAATCACTCTAAGCCTTGTCAATAGTTTTGGTGACGTGCCGCACAGGGCCCGAAACAGTGGAGGCGCGGAAAACTAACCAGTCCATTACCGGCATGAAACGCGGCGGCAACATTGGCGCAGGACACTGGATGTGCCGGCAATTGCAGGCAAAAGCACAAGCTCCAGCTCAGGAGGCCACGCCATGTTGAAGGAAGCCAAAGCCCATGTGACCCGTGTTCGCGCCCTGGACCAGTTGCACCGCGGCGACGAGATCGAAGCCCGCCTGTCCGTGGGCCCCAGCTATGACGACGTTGTAATACGCCGAGGCCGCGTGCAGGAGACGGCGCCGGGAATCGGAGTCGTGTGGATCATGGACCGCCAGACCGGGATGCGCAAGGCGATCAATACGGACGAATGCAGCGTTTGGCGAGTAGCCTGAGCCCTTCAGCCGCCGGCCACGGACTGGATGATCACCACTTCCTGGCCGGCAGCCACTTCGGTTTCCAGCCCATTCAAACGCCGGACCTCGTCACCGTTCACGTAAATATTCACGTAGCGGCGGAGGGCGCCGGTTTCATCCCTCAACCGCCTCGCGAGCACCGGGTAGTCTCCGGCCAGCGAGTCCAGCAACAGCCCCACAGTCACCGCCCCGTCGGCGGGCGCAGTCAGGATGGACTGCCCGCCGGCGAGCGGCTGGAGGATACTGGGCAGCACTATGCTGATGTCAGCCACAACGGACCCTCAGGCGGGTACCGGAGCGCCAGGCACCAGGGCCGCGGACACCACAGCAGCACGGACACACAGCACGTCCGGCAGGTGTGACGCCACTTCGGTGAAGTGCTCGCCTTCGTCCGGGCTGGCGTAGACCGAGCCGCCGCGCGTTCCGAAGTACACCCCGGCCGGTTCCGCGGAATCAACGGAGGCAGCGTCACGGAGCACCGCGTTGTACTCGCCCTGCGGCAGCCCGGAATCCAGGCGCTTCCAGGTCTTTCCGGCGTCATCCGTCCGGTGCGCGGCCAGCTTGGCGTCCGGCGGGATGCGTTCTCCGTCGGCCTTCAGCGGCACCACCCACGCCGTGCCGGCCCGCCGCGGATGCGTAAGCATCACAAACCCAAAATCGGCCGGAAGGCCGTCGGCAATCGATTCCCAGGACTCGCCGTTGTCGTCGGTGCGGTATACGCCGTGGTGGTTCTGCGCGTAGAGGCGGCCTTCGACGGCGGCATCCGCCGCGATCTTGTGCACGCACTGGCCGAACTCGGGGTTGGGATCCGGCATGAAGTAGGCCGAAATTCCCTTGTTTCGCGGTTCCCAGGAGGACCCGCCGTCGAGCGACCGGTACACGCCGCCGGTGCTCATGGCGACATGCACCTTGTCTCCCGAGGGATCCACCACAATTGAGTGCGCGGCCGCTCCGCCGTAGCCGGCACCCCATTCGCTACGGTGCGGATGGTCCCAGAGGCCGCGGTTCAGTTCGAAGTGTTCGCCGCCGTCGGTGGACTTCCACACGGAAATAGGCTCGGCACCGGCCCAGACAACGCCGGGGCGGGATTCGGCGTCCGGATAGATCTGCCAGATGCGTTCCACGGCGGCATCGGTGCCCTCCGGGAATTTGATTGCACCCTGTTCCGGTTCGGTCCAGGTCGCCCCCAGGTCATCAGAGTGCGCAACGGTGGGGCCCCAGTGCTCGGAGCGCACACCAACCATGATGCGGGTCCGGCCGTCACGGGTATCGATGGCGATGCTGGGGACCTCGCTCATCAGGAAGTGCGGGCCGGACATGGACCATTTCTGCCGGTCCTGGCTGGTTGCCAGCCAAAGCCCTTTTTTCGTTCCGATCGCTAGGACATAACTCTCTTCTGTGGCCATGCACCCCATGCAACCACTCGAGCCCGGGGGCCGCAATGGCTTTGGCCCTGCGTTCTGTGCCCTTCGGCGCCCCCGCGGCTCAGTCGACGAACTCGGACTGCGTCTCGATGAAGTCCCAGTCGGCGGCCGTCAGCGCGCCCGTTGCGGAGTCCGGGTGCGGGCCGCCGGCCGCGGCAATTCCTTGCAGCACGGGCAACGGCAATTCGTCCGTGCGCAGGTTTTCGCGCAGCCACTCCTTGCTGTCCAGATCAAGATCAAGCCACCACATGTAGATTTCCACCACGGACCACCTCTCCCTATGCCTCAACGTTATTCCGCGGCAGAAGGCTGTACAAGGCCACACGTCCATACTGCAGGGCACTCTCCCGGAGGGCACTCTCCCGGAGGCATCTGGCCCCGGCCGCGATGCAGCCGCGACGCGCCTGCCGGGGCGCTGTTCAAGGGCTGCGGCCGGGGCCACAATGGAGTATGTCTCCCGAACGCTTCAGCGGGCCGCCTCCTCTTCTGGTCGGAGTGTTGCCCGGCCAGCATGCAGAGGTTCTGCGGTCCGCCACCGGACTTGCGGAAAAGATCGGCGCTCCGCTGCTGTGCGCGTACGTGGATGAGGCGAGCTACCTCGTGGAGTGGGACCCGGCGCGGTCAGCGCACCGGCTGTCCCTGCACCCGGATAAGGACGACGCCGACGTGCGGGCCGTGAGCGAAGAACTGCGTGGCGTGGTGGGGGCCGCCTGCGCCGGGAAAAACGTTGAATGGACGCTGCGCGTTTTGGCCGGCGACCCGGCCAGGGCTTTGGGGAGGGTCGCTGCGGAGGCCAACGCCGCCATGATCATCGTGGGGACGCCCGAGCGCGGCCTGGGGCACCGGTTATCGGCAGCACTCAACGGTTCCGTGGCGGCGTGGCTAACCCACCACCAGGACCGGCCGGTTCTCGTGGTGCCCGCCCACATGGGTGCCCACCGGGACGAACCCGGGTGACCTCAACACCGGGCAGCATTCACCACGGCTACGAGCGCAATTGCCGGGAACTCGAGCGGTGGCTGGCCGCCGCGTCGGACACCGATCTTCGACGCCGCAGTGCCGGCACCCGCTGGACCAACGAAGAACTCCTGTTCCATATGGTGTTCGGCTACATGGTGGTGCAGGCGCTGCTGCCCCTTGTCCGCACCTTCGGCGCGCTGCCGCCCCGTTCAGCCGCGCCTTCGCCTCGATGCTCAACGCCGGAACTGCACCGTTCGACGTCGTCAATTACCTGGGGTCCAAAGCGGCGGCCCGCGTGTTCAACCGGAAGCGGATGGCCGCCAAGCTCCGACGGGTCACGCAGGCCCTCGAGCGGCAGATGGAGGGCGAGCCCGCTGCGTCGATGGCCCGGAGAATGTCCTTCCCTGACCGCTGGGACCCTTTCTTCACACCGTGGATGTCGGTGGCTGATGTCTACGCCTACCCCATCCGGCACTTTGACTTCCATGCCGGGCAGCTCAGCCTTGGCCCCGGGCGCGCACCGGAGGGAAAGTCGGGACTTAAGACCCTGTGAAACTAAAGCGAAAGTACTTATTCGGGGTGGTAGCGCTCACCGCTGCCGCCAAGTATGCTGGATTTCGCAGGAAGATGTTGTACCTGCCCCATAAGCTGCTCCGGAGTGCGTATCCCCCAATAACGCACTCCGGAGCTTTTTAAAGCACTGCAAGGTAACGCCCGGCCAGCTTTTCTGGTCATAGGCCGAAAGTGCGTAAATCCCAGGTGTGCGTGATCGCCCTGCCGAGGCTTTGCGTGTGAGCGAAACGCACTCCCGCCACGCAGAAAGGCCCCGCAATTCCAAGACCAAAACGTCACCTCAATCCGTTGATCCGCAAGTACCTCAAGGCCAGCCACCCCGCACAGGCAGAGGCCAGGGGCCTCGGCGAGCTCAAGCCGGTCGAGCCGGCCGCCCGGCGGGCAGGGGCGCCCCTCCTCGGCGATGATCAGGTCTACGTAATGAAGTACGGGAGGGAGTACCACACGGCCTGGTGCCAGGTTGTGGCCGACAAATGGGGCCACGCACCCAGAGGACTGCTGGTGACCCTGTTGGCCGACGTCGGGGCGCGGACCCGGTGCACGGAATGCGACCGGCCATTGACGGCGGCCAGGGCGTCGCCTGCGCAGGACTACCAGATGCAACCGCGACCCACCCCGGAACCCCCGCCGCCTGAGGCGGTGATCCCGCTGAGGGTCATTGGGATCGCCCATGGAATCCTCTTCCTGGCGGCGGGCCCGGAATATCAGGAACGCCTTAGGGAAACCACCCTGGAGCCAGCGACGCCCCTGTCCGCGGACGGGCGGCGCGACGGCATGGTCGTACGGCTGGACGCCTCCCGCGCGGAACCACTCCTGGTTGTCCAGTTGGACCCCCGCGCAACGTTCCTGAATGGACCGTACCAGGTGCGCCTGCGTCGTCCACTGCAGCGTTCGGCGACCAAACCGTATGCCGTGGCGTCAGTCGAACCGGTGCCTCGGGCGTAGCACTTAGAACTTTAGGGCCCCTGCCGAGGAAAGCTGATACCCCCTGGGGGTACTTGTTTTATACCCCTTAGGGGTATACGTTTGGCGTATGGAATCATCCGAAGACGCGGTCACCCCGCCCACGGACGCCACAGCCGTCCCGCAGCATGGCTACACCGCAAACAAAGAGGCGTACCTGCTCAGGCTTAAACGCATTGAAGGCCAGGTCCGCGGAATCGCCCGGATGGTCGATGAGGACAAGTACTGCATCGACATCCTCACCCAGGTTGCCGCGGTGAACAAGGCACTTCACGCAGTGAGCCTCGGCCTCGTTGAAGAGCACATCGGCCACTGCGTTGTCGGGGCGGCCTCGGAGCCTGATCCGGCCCTCCGCGCGGAAGCGATCGACTTCAAGGTCAAAGAGGCCACCAATGCCATCGGGCGCCTGCTGCGATAGCGCCAACCCGCCCACTACGTCGTCAGGCTGGTCCACCCCGGCCAGCCCGGTACCGCCCAAAACAAGGAGCAAGCCATGAGCCCCGTATCCACCATCGTCAATGTGTCCGGCATGACCTGCGGACACTGCGTGTCCTCGGTCAGCGAAGAACTGGAGGCCCTGGACGGCGTGGAAGCGGTCGACGTCGACCTCAACGCCGGCGGTATCTCCACCGTCACCATCACGTCCGAGAAGACGCTTTCCCGCTCCGAAATCGGCGAAGCCGTGGCCGAGGCCGGATACCTGGTCGTTGCCAACGACGCCTGACCCTCTCCCACCACCCGCACGCAACGCAAGGACACCCCGTGAGTAACGAGCACCTGCTGAACCGGCCAGGGAGCCGGGTGATTGAACTCGACATCGAAGGCATGACCTGCGCTTCCTGCGTGAACCGGGTGGAACGTAAACTCGGAAAGCTCGACGGCGTCCAAGCCTCGGTGAACCTGCCCCTGGAATCCGCCCATGTCACGGCCCCGGCCGGCATCACGGACGAACAGATCACGGCCACCGTAGAAGCCGCAGGCTACAAGGCAAGGGTCCGCCCACCGCTCTACCCGAGCCCGACCATCGGTTCCGGTGAGCCACCCACGAGCGGCGACGCCGGTGGCGTGCGGCAGCATGCGTCTAGGGAGGAACGACCGAGCATGCAGAGCATGTCGCCGGTGACGCCGGTGACACTACGCCCGGTGATCACATGGCCCACGGTGGCGCCGCAGCCAAGTTGGCGCCGAGGCTCATCGCCGCGGCCATTCTGACCGTCCCGGTGTTCGCAATTTCGATGTTCCCGGCGTTCCAGTTCGCCAACTGGGGATGGGTGGCGGCGGGTCTCGCATTGCCCGTGGTGACGTGGACGGCCTGGCCCTTCCACCGTGCCGCCGCCGTCAACGCCCGGCATTTCGCCTCGACCATGGACACGCTGGTATCCATCGGCGTCATCGCCGCCTACGCGTTCTCTGCCTGGCAGCTCCTCGCCGAGCCCCGCATGACCGAACACCCGGGCATGGAGATGGGCTCGGGCGGGCTCTACTTTGAAGTGGCCTCCGTGGTCACCACCTTCCTGCTGCTGGGCCGCTACCTGGAAGCCAACGCCAAGCAGAAAGCCGGCGACGCCCTCAAGGCGCTCCTGAACCTGGGTGCGAAGGATGCCACGGTACTGGCTGACGGCGCGGAGTTCAGCATTCCTGCCGGCCAGCTGGCGGTGGGTGACGTGATTGTGGTCCGCCCCGGTGAAAAGATCGCCACGGACGGCGTGGTCATCGAGGGTAATTCCGCGGTGGACGCCTCCCTGGTGACCGGCGAGTCGGTGCCGGTGGAAGTGGGCCCGGACAGCCCGGTCACCGGCGCCACCATCAACACGTCCGGCCGGCTGCTGGTCCGCGCCACCCGTGTGGGCTCCGAAACCACCCTGGCGCAGATGGCCCGGCTGGTGTCCCAGGCGCAGACGGGCAAGGCTCCCATCGCCCGCCTCGCCGACCGCATCAGTGCGGTATTCGTTCCGGTCGTGCTGGTCCTCGCCGTCATCACTTTCGCCATATGGCTCCTGGTTGCGGGCCCGTCCGTCACTGATGCGGAACTGCGCGCGGCCTTCACCGCCGCCGTCGCCGTGCTGGTCATCGCCTGCCCCTGCGCACTGGGACTGGCCACGCCCGTCGGGCTGCTCACCGGAACCGGCCGCGGCGCCCAGCTGGGAATTCTCATCAAGGGACCGCAGGTGCTGGAGGACACCCGCACCGTGGACACCATCCTGCTGGACAAGACCGGCACTGTGACCACGGGGCACCTCGCAGTGGACGCCACCCAGGCCTTCGGAACTTACAGCAGCGCCGAGGTGCTGCGTCTTGCCGGCGCGGTGGAGGCCGCTTCCGAGCACCCCATCGCCCATGCCATCGCCGCCGCAGCGCTGTCCGCCGGGAGGGGGAACGACGACGGCGGGCGCCTCCCCGCCGTCGAGCAGTTCCGTTCCGCTCCGGGCGGCGGAGTTGCCGGCAGCGTCGGGGGCCGCCTCGTCACCGCCGGGCGGACGGGCTGGCTGCAGGAAGACGGCATACCGGTCACCGCTCAACAGCAGGAGGCCCTCCGTACAACCGAAGAATCAGGCGCCACCGCCATCTGGGTCGCCGTGGACGGGGAAGCGGCGGGGATTGTCTCGCTGCGCGACACCATCAAGCCGGGTTCGGGCGCTGCGATATCGCGGCTGAAGCAACTGGGCCTGCGGCCCATCCTGCTGACCGGCGACAACGCCGCGGTGGCCGCGCAGGTGGCCGCCGCCGTCGGGATCGACGCAAGGGATGTCTTTGCCGGCGTCCTGCCGGAGGGAAAGGTGGACGCGGTCCGCAGGCTGCAGGCCGGCGGGGCCACGGTCGCCATGGCCGGCGACGGCGTGAATGACGCCGCGGCCCTGGCACAGGCCGATCTGGGCATCGCCATGGGGTCGGGAACGGACGTGGCCATCGAAGCCGCGGACCTGACCGTGATGGGCAACGACCTGGGGCAGGTGGCACAGGCCATCGAGCTGTCCCGGCGGACGCTGGGCACCATCAAGACGAACCTGTTCTGGGCGTTTTTCTACAACGCCGTCGGCATCCCTGTGGCGGCGCTGGGGTTGTTGAATCCGATGATCGCCGGGGCAGCAATGGCCGCGAGCTCGGTGCTGGTGGTGGCCAATTCCCTGCGGCTCCGCAGCTTTGGCAGGCCCGCCCAATGAGGTAGCCGCTGAACCAGGTAGCCGCTGACCGGGGCCGGGCGGCTCAGGCGGTGCCGTAGCGGACGGCCGCCCTGGCACGCGCCTTGGCGGCCTCCTCGTCCCGGTGCTTCGCCGGGGCATGCGTCACCAGCGAAGCGAGCAGGTGCTCGGTAATATGGGCGATCTCGTGCACGGCACGGTTGAACGCTTCCTCGTTTGCCTTGGAAGGCTTGGTGCTGCCGCTAACTTTGCGCACGTACTGCAGCGCTGCGGCTTCCACCTCGGCCGACGTGGCATGGGGCTCAAAATTATGCAGGGTCCGGATGTTTCGGCACATATCCCTATGCTAGGCTCTGGACCGCCTGGGATCGAGGCCTGAGCCGCCTGCCTGTGGCCGGACCGGCACCCTGGCAGCAGTCCGCATGGCGGGTGCTGCATGGGGAGCGGTGCCCATCGACGGTGGTGGGGGCGCGGGATAGGTTCTAGGTAATGGATCTTCCGGATGAGCCGGGGGCCGCTGGGGAGCCGATCGGATCGGGTCCGTTGACTGAAGGAGAAAACTAATGGCTATTTGGGGTGCAGACATTGCTCAGCTCAAGGCGCTGGGAACCAAGCTTCAGGCTGGTTCGTCCGAGATTGAGAAGCAGAAGTCGCAGCTGACGAAGGCTCTTGACGGCACCGACTGGAAGGGCCCGGACGCGGACAAGTTCCGCAGCGAATGGTCCGGTTCGCACGTCACGGCCCTGGCCAAGGTGGCGCAGGCGCTGCAGGAAGCCGGCAAGCAGGCTACCAAGAACGCTTCCCAGCAGGAAGAGGCTTCCCGCTAGGAACGCCTCACCCGGGAGTATGTTGCCGGATGCCCCGGACGCAGCAACGCGTCCGGGGCATCCGGCCTTTAACCGCCCAGACTCCCTTACGGCCCGGATCAGGGGACGGGTTCGACGTCGTTTGCATGGTCCAGCGGGGCAGCTACGGCCGCGGGGGCGGGAACGCCGCTGGCGGCGCCGCGGAGTTCGTCCACGCGGACCAGAACCACTCCCCCGACGATCAGCACCCCGCCGAGCAGCTGGATGGGACCGGGAAGCTCTCCCAGGAGGAGCCACGCCCAGATCACGGCGAAGAGGACTTCGGTGAGCGACACGAACGACGCCACCTTGGAGCCAAGTGCCCGTGCGGCAACGATGCCTGAGACGTAGGCCAGGACGGTGGCCATCACGATCAGCCCGCCCAACGAAACCCACCAGGGCGTGACCCACGGCCCCAGCTTCGTGTCGGCAGTGCTGAACGCCATGGGCAGGAGCCCCGTGGCGGCGGTCAGCCACATGACGGCTGCGCCCACCATCAGGCCTCCGGAAGCCAGCACTATGGGCGGGAGCGTGTCATTCTCCTTGGCCGTGATGAAGAAGTAGATCGCCAGGCACACCGCGGCGGCGATTCCCCACAGGACGCCGACGAAATCGATCTTCACTGCACCGGTCAGGTCCAGCACCAGGACCAGGCCGCCCAGCGAAAGCAGCGTTCCCGCAATGGTGAGCGGGCGCGGCCGTTTGCGGCTCGCCGCCCAGAGCCACAGCACAATGATCACCGGGGCCAGGTACTCAAGGAGGAGCGCGACGCCCACGGAAAGGCGTGCCACGGCGTTGAAGTAGAACAGCTGGCAGGCCGCCACACCAATGAGACCGAACAGCAGGATGGTCAGCCAGTTGTCCTGCAGCTGGTGCCAGCGGCCGCGCAGTGCCGGGACCGCCGGGACCGCCAGGATCAGGGCAGCGCCGGTAAGGCGTGCGGTCACGGCCGCGCCGGGGGTCCAGCCGGTTTCCAGCAGGGCCTTGGCAAACGAACCGGACAGTCCGAAGACGGCCGAGGAGAACAACGCGACACCCAGACCGGATGCCAGGAAGCCGCCGGCGGACGGTCGGGCGCCGGCTTGGGGGGCCGCGGACGGTCGGGCGGCTCCGGGCCGCGCTGTGCCTGTGAGGGACGCTTCGGCGCGTTTGCGTAGGGCAGGCACGGGTGCCTCCTGTCAGGAGTAAAGTGGGGTAATGGTCATGACATTACGCCCGCATCCTGTAAGGAGTCAAGATGGTTTTTGCCCCTGACACTGAAGTGGCCCTGCGCACCGTCGTCAGGCTGATCAACAGCGCGGCCAACGGAGAAGAGCATCTCGCCGCGGTGGGGGATTTGGACCGCTTCCTCCAGGAAGAAGGGTTCTCCGGCGCGAGGGCCCGGGACGCGGCCGAACTGGCCAGCGTCCATAAGCTCCGGGGCCAGCTCACGGAGCTCTGGACCATGGACGAGGACACGGCCGTGGATACGGTCAACCGCCTGCTCCGGGAAGCCAACGCGCTTCCGCAGCTCATCAAGCACGATGAATGGGACTGGCACCTGCACGCCACTACGCGGGAGGCCCCGCTGGCGGACAGAATGAGCACCGAGGCCGCGATGGCACTCGTGGATGTGATCCGCAGCAAGGAGATGGACCGGATGCTGGTGTGCGCAGCGGAGGATTGCGATGCCGTGGTCCTGGACCTCAGCCGGAACCGGTCCAAGCGCTACTGCGACACCGGGAACTGCGCCAACCGGGCGCACGTGGCGGCCTACCGGGCACGGAAGGCCGCCCCTAGGAGCGCGGGTCAGTAGTCGGCCGGGTTCTTAAAACGCCGTGTGAATTGCCGGGGTGCGGGAGGGGTGGCTGGAAGAATCGGGAGTATGAATTCCGGTTCCCAGGATGGCCTTTTTGATGAAGCTCTCGTGGAGCGGGTGGAGCGTTTTGATGACGGGATCGTTGAGGCCGGTGCTGGTGTGAAGAAGCGGTTCAAATCCTTTGAGCCGGACGCGGTGATGCTGGTCCCGCCGTCGCTGGATGAGTGGTTGCCGGGCAATCATCTGGCCCGGTTCATCGCTGATCTGGTGTCCCGGGAGCTGGATCTGTCCCGGTTCTACGGCTCGTATGGGAAGACGAAGGGCCAGCCGCCGTATGATCCGCGGTTGATGGTCCGGGTCCTGCTTTACGGTTACTGCGTCGGGGTGCGTTCCTCCCGGGAGTTGGAGCGGGCGTGCGTGGACGTGGTCGCGTTCCGTTGGCTGGCCGGGCAGCAGGCACCGGATTTCCGGTCCATCGGCCGGTTCCGCAAACGCCATCTCGCGGCGTTGGGGAACGTGTTCCTGCAGGCGCTGGAACTCTGCCGGGCCGCGGGCATGGTCTCCTTGGGCCGGGTTGCCCTGGACGGGACGAAGGTCCGGGCCAACGCGTCCCGGCGAAAGGCGATGAGCTACGGACGGCTGACCGAAAAACAGAGGATCCTCGCCGCGGAGGTCTCGGACATGCTCGCCGACGCCGAGGCCGTGGACAGGGAGGAGGATGCCCGGTTCGGGGCGGATACGCGCGGCGATGAGCTCCCGCCGGACCTGGCCGACCGGCAATCGCGGCTGGCGAAGATGGCCGCGGCCCGCAAACAGCTCGAAGAGGACGCGGCAGCCAAAGCACGCCAAGAGGCGGAGCAGAAAGCCCGGGACCGCGGCGATGACGACGGGGCGGCTGCGGCCAAGGGCGAGGAAGCCGCGGCCAAAGCGGAGGTCAGACCGAGGGCCCAGCGCAATTTCACGGACCCCGACTCCCGGATCATGAAGACCGCAGACGGCTCGTACCACTATTGCTACAACGCCCAGGCCGTGGTCGACGCGGACCATCAGGTCATCGTCGCCACCGATCTGAACAACACCGCGGTGGACGTGCAGCAACTGGTCCCGATGACCGAACGCACCGCCGAAACCCTGGGCCGGATGCCCGCCCAATGGACCATTGATGCCGGATATTGTTCAGCAGCCAACCTCGAACACGTGAAGGAAATCGAGGCCGCCGGCGGGACCGAGTTCTTCATCGCGACCGGCCGGCTCAAACACGGCGAAAAGGTTCCCGAGACGCCCCGGGGCAGGATCCCGGCCACCGCCACACTCCGGGAACGGATGGCGAGGAAACTCAAAACCAAGAAGGGCCGGGCCGTTTACGCGCGGCGCAAGGCGATCATCGAACCGGTCTTCGGCAAATCCACACCCGCCAGGGCAAACACGTACTCCTGCGCGGCCTCGAACAAGCCAAACACGAGTGGGAACTGATGGCAGGCTGTCACAACCTGCTGAAATTGTTCACTTTCAAAGCCAAAGCCGGTCTCAACGCCCCGGCCGGAGCCTAACCCACGGGCCAAGGCGGCCACGGCTGCCCGGCCATCAAGATGGCAACGTGTCACCGGTCAGTAGACAGGACCACCCCTGGATGACGGAAACCACTACCGCCCCACGCTCCTAGGACTGCGGCCGGTACGGACCTAGCGGGGGTCGTTGCCGGGCGTGGAATCCGGCGCAGCGGCGCCCTGGCTCTCCGGGCGCGGATTTCCGGAGCGCGGCGTTTCGGAGCGCGCGGAATGGCCCCCGTGGCCGGAGGACTTCCTGGAACTCAGGTTCACTCCGGAACCCTTGCCCAGGTGTTCGGCATTGTCCTTGTGGCTCATCGAAAGCATTGCTGCGATGACCAGTGTCACGATGAAGGCAATGCCGGCGCCGGTGAAGGCGAGGTCAAAGCGGGGCGACCGGGCGCTGCCGCCGGAGGCGAAGATCAGCACGGCGAAGAAGGCCAGCACCGCCCAGAACGCGGAGAACATGAGGGGGCCCTTGACCGAGGTCCGCAGTTTGCGCGGTTTTCCTGGTTTCTGGTGTGCCAAGGTGTTTCCTCCCGTGCAGCACGGCCGCGGCCGTGCCACTGTATTCAAGCGATTGTTCTACGCCGAGTAGAACCGTTCCCTACTAGTTTACGGCCTCGCTGGAAACCGGCCGCGCATCGTGCCGCAGGGTCAGTGCCGAGAGAATCCAGAGAACGCCGGAGATGATCGCCCCGCCGCCGGCAACGCCGAGGAGGGCATGCGCTCCAAGGCCGATAAAGAAGGGCAGCGCCAGGGCGGTGCTGAGGCCGATCACGCCGGATGCCAGCCAGTCACGGGACAGGATGCTGCGTCCGCGGTACAGGAATCCCAGATACAGTTCGGCAGCTCCGAGCAGGCCCAGGCCAAGGGCCGCAATGACGCCGAATACGAGTTCACTGCCGAGGAACACCACAGCCACTCCCGCGCCCGTCATCGCTGCCGCAGCGGCTGCCATGATCTTCCCGGCCGGAAGCTTGGCTGCTGCCGGGCCCAGCTTCCCGATTCCACGGATCAGCGTCACGCCGGTGGCAAGCAGGTAGAGCCCGCCGGCCCAGCCCATTCCCGATGCCGAAGGCGCCGCCCAGAACACAGTCACGGCACCGAACGCCAGGGCCACCAGGGCCCGTGTCAGTACTGGCTTCCACAGGTCCGCCGCGGGAGCGGGAAGGGCGGCGGGATCGGCAGGAGATGCGGGAAGGGTCACCCGTCCAGTTTAGTGCGCCGGGGAATCCGCGCGAACCGGGCCGGCTTTCGGGACTAAATAGGCACTCAGGAGGAGCCTGGGACCATCCACTTGTCGGTCCGTGCCCGGAGGCCCAGCGTCACCGCCCGGGCGCACATGTAGCCGAGCGAAAATGCCGCCCAGAGCCAGGCCAGCCCCGCCGCGCCGTCGGCACCCCAAACCCTGACCGCCAGCAGCAGCGGAAGGTACACCGCAAGATTTACGACGCCGGCAATCGCCAGGTACTTGGCGTCGCCCGCTCCGATGAGGACGCCGTCGAGGACGAACACGAAACCGGCCACCGGCTGACCGGCGGCGAGCACCCAAAGGGCGAGCGTCAGGGCGGACTGGACGCCGGCGTCGGACGTGAACAGGCCACCAGCCCAGGGGGCCGCGGCTGCAAGCAGCGCCCCCGTGGCCACTCCGAAGCCCGCGCCCCAGCGGATCATGGTCCGGGTCAGCTCGCGGACCTTGGCGGGATTGGCCGCCCCCAACTCCTTGCCGATCAGGGCCTGGGCCGCGATGGCCAGCGCGTCCAGGGCGAAGGCAAGGAACGTGAAGATGGTCATCGCCAGCTGGTGCGCCGCCAGGTTGACGGATCCCTGGGCCGTGACCACCAGCACCGTTGCGAGGATCGCGATGCGCAGGCTCAGCGTGCGCAGCATCAGCCAGGAGCCAACCCTGGTCATGGAGCGCACTCCCCGCCAGTCCGGCCGCAGCGATACCCCGTGGTTGCGGGCGTTGCGGCGGACGATTACCAGGTACACCAGCGCCATGGCCCACTGCGCGACACTCGTACCGACCGCCGAGCCCGTGACGGACCAATTGAGGCCATAGACCAGGATGAGGTTGAGAACAATGTTCAACGTGAAGCCCGCGGAGGCGACGACGAGCGGGGTGCGGGTGTCCTGCAGGCCGCGAAGCACGCCCGTGCCGGCGAAGATCAGCAGCATGGCCATGAGTCCGGGCATGGACCAGCGGAGATAGTCGACGGCGAACTGTCGGACCTCCCCGGAGGCACCCATCAGGTCAACGAGCAGCTCGGCCCCCACAAAACCCGCCGCTGCCAGCGCGAGACCCAGCACAATCGCCAGCCAGACGCCGTCCCGGCCTGCCGCCAGGGCCTTGGCAAGCTTGCCTTCGCCGATGGCCCTGGCCACCGCCGGCGTGGTGGAGTACGCAAGGAACACCATGAGGCCCACTGCCGTGTGGAGCACCGCCGACGCCAGCCCTACCCCAGCCAGCTGCGCAACCCCGAGATGGCCCACTATGGCGGAATCCGCCAGTAGGAAAAGCGGCTCGGCGATGAGGGCGCCGAACGCCGGCACTGCCAGGCGGAGGATCTCCCGGGCATTCCGGCTGGCGGGAACAACCCCGGTAGCCTCGCGTGATTCTGGCACAGGTTCAGCCTAACGGGAGAGACCTGTCACAAGCCGCCACAAATTGTTGACTCTTCAACTAATTCTTGGCAGTGTTAATGATTGAAGTTTCAATGGCGCGTTCCTCACCTTGCGCACGGCAATGTCCCCCGATCTCCTAAAAAGGCGAAACTCCCATGAACCAGTCCACACTGACCACCACAGCACTCACGATCCTGCGCGTCATAGCTGGGTTCCTCTTCGCAGCCCATGGCTGGCAGAAGTTCAACGAATTCACCATCGCCGGAACCCAGGCCTCGTTCGCCAAAATGGGCGTACCTGCCGCCGAACTGGCAGCCCCGGCTGTGGCCACCCTGGAGCTGATTGGCGGCGTCGCGCTGATCCTGGGCGTGCTCACCCGCGTCTTTGCCGCCCTCCTCGCGCTGGATATGCTCGGCGCGCTGTTCCTCGTTCACGCGTCCGCCGGGATATTCGCAGCTACGGGCGGCTATGAGCTGGTTCTGCTGCTTGCCGCCGGCGCCCTGGCACTTGCCCTGACCGGCGCGGGCAAGATAGCCGTGGATCAGGCGCTGTTCGGCCGCAGCGGCTCAAAGCTCGGTGCCCTCGCGTAGGCAGGCATACGCCGCTTACCAACCCAAAGCTCGGCGGCGGGCCGGTCACTTTAGGTGGCCGGCCCGCCGCCGCCTTCACTCATCCATGAATATTCTGCTCTGGGAATATTAACCGGAAACGCCGGTCAGTTCGTTGGGCACATGGGAAAGTTTCGCCGATTTGGTGACCTTACCGGAGGCCAGATCAACCGCGTGGATGCTGCGGCTTGCCGGCTCGGTCACATACGCGGTGGCCCCCTGCACAAAGAGTGTGGGGCGCGGGTCCTGCCACGTCTCCGGCTCCTCCCATGCCTCCACTACTGCGGTGGTGGAGATGATCTGCCCGGTGAGGGGGTCAATGGTCCGCAGTGCGCCGTCCGTGCCGAGCACCAGAGCCTCGCCGCCCGGCCCCCGGCCGAGCGAGCGGAAGGAGTAGCTCGCACCGAGCTCCACCAGCCGCAGGGTCCCCGCGTCCGTGTTCACGAGCGATACGCGGGTTGGCCGCTCCAGCGCCGCGTCCTTGTCGACTTTGTAGTCGCCCAGGACAACCGGTGATTTGGGCGAACCGGCCTGGTTTCCCATCCGGCCATAGGCGTCGGGGCTGGCCACCTTGGAAATGCGCCCGTCCCGGTAGATGAGCATGCCGTTTTCACACCCCACCACCACGGCACCGGGGCCCGCTGCCGCCTCGCCGTGTGCGCCCGGGCAGTCTTCATTTCGCAGCAGCTCTGTCCTGTCCTGGCCAGTTCCGGCCGCCAGGACGGCGATTCCCGATCTCGCCTCGTCATTGCCCAGGGTGACGAGCAATTTCCCTTCCTCCAGCGGCACCGCCACTCCATGATGGGCTTCCGGAGCGGTGTAGATGTCCGTTGCGGGAACGGTGCCCCCGGCTGCATCTTCCAGCCCGGCGGGGTCGAAGATCTCCACCATTCCCGACCCGTCGCTGAACAGGGCCGTTTTGCCGGCATGCGCCACGGCATGGCCGGAGTTGCTGGCCTCGAAGGCACCGTTCGTGAGCGCCGGCCGGACGGCATAGGAGTGGCCATGATCGCCGTGCTTTTCCGTCCAGGCGCCGGCGTCAAAAACCCTGAAGGCATCCCCCGTGGACACCAGCACATGCCTGCCGTCACCCGCGGGGTTCAGGCGGTTGAAGCCGGGGAGCCCCGTTTCCGCCACCACGGAAAGCGTGGTGGCATCGAGCACGGTGATGCCTTCGGCGTGGGTCAGCACCAATCTGGGCGCCGGCGCCTGAACCTCCCGGGGAGAGGAGCTATCAGCCGGCTTCGCAGGTGTTTGCGTGCCGCGGGCAGGGGCGCATCCGCTGAGCAGGAGCACAGCGGATGCCATCGACGCCACGAGGGACAGGGCACGGGCTCCAACCGGAAAACCGCGCCGGAACCCCGCCAGCCGGCCCTGGGATGAACCTTTGAAACGGGATGGGGGCAGGAAACGCGTCGGGATACTGCTTTGGATCGACATAATCTAAATGATAGTCATTCTCAATTAGACGGCAAGTCCATGTCTTCTCATCCCGGCCGGACGATTCACGCTCGGCTACCCCGCATATGGCGGGTGGGCCGGCGTTTGTGTCATTCCGACCCGCCGGTACACCGCGTCATCAGTAAACTCTCAGCATGAGCGAGACTGCCGCCAATTCAGTGACCCTCCGCTTCCTTGCGGCCCCCACGGACGTCGGCCACAGCGGCTCCGTTGACGCCGGGACAGTGCTTGAGTGGGTTGACAAGGCCGCCTACGCCGCTGCCGTCGGATGGGCCAAGTCCTACTGTGTGACGGCGTATGTGGGCAACATCCACTTTGCCGATCCGGTCAACAGCGGGGACATGGTGGAAGTCACCGCCACGATTGTCTACACCGGCCGGTCCTCGATGCATATCCGCACTGTGGTGTCCTCCGGCGACCCCAAAGGCGGGCCTGCCACCATGCGCAGCCAGTGCATGGTGATCTTCGTGGCAGTCGGCCCGGACGGGAAGCCGGTCCCGGTCACGCCGTTCGAGCCCGCCACTCCGGAGGAAATCGAACAGCGCGACCACGCGCTGGCGCGGATCAAGGTCCGCGAAGACATCGTCCAGGCCATGAGCGCGCAGGAATACACCGACGCCGGCACCGCCGAGCGCGTTGTCCTGCGGTTCATGGCTGCCCCCACCGACGTGAACTGGGGAGGCAAGGTGCACGGCGGGATCGTCATGAAATGGATCGACGAGGCCGCCTATGTGTGCGCTTCCCGGTACAGCGGCAAGGACACCGTGGCCGTGTTTTCCGGCGGCGTCCGCTTCTACCGCCCGCTCCTTATCGGGCATGTGGTGGAAGTGGAGGCGCGGCTGGTGTACACAGGCACCAAAGGGATGCACATTGCCGTGCACGTCCGTTCCGGGGACCCCAAGGGCCGGGAAATGAACCTCACCACCTACTGCCTGACCGTTATGGTGGCCCGCGACACTGCCGGCAACTCCGTGCCTATTCCGCCCTGGGTTCCGGTCTCCGAGGAGGACAAGCGCCTGCACGCCCACGCCCGCGAACTGCTGGAAATCAGGGGAAGGGCGCCCGGAAACAGGCTGCCTAACCACCTGATGTCGACCGGCGGACAACCTTAGTCAGCCGGGGCCGTTCGGAGCCATCGGCCGGAACCAACACGGCAACGGCGTCGCGTTTAGAAGCCGCCGCCTCCGGCGTCGGCCGCCATGTTGGCAAAGCGCGAATAGTGCCCCTGGAACGCCACAACGATGTCCTTGGTGGGGCCGTTTCGGTGCTTTGCAATCAGGATGTCGGCTTCTCCTGCACGCGGCGACTCCTTGTCGTACACGTCTTCGCGGTGGAGCAGAATAACCATGTCCGCGTCCTGCTCGATGGAACCCGACTCACGGAGGTCCGAGACCATGGGCCGTTTGTCCTGGCGCTGCTCGGAACCACGGTTCAGCTGCGAAAGGGCGATCACGGGCACCTGGAGTTCCTTGGCCAGCAGTTTCAAGGCGCGGGAGAACTCGGAGACTTCCTGCTGGCGCGACTCCACCTTCTTGCCGGAGCTCATGAGCTGCAGGTAGTCGAGGATAACCAGCTTGAGGTCATGCTGCTGCTTCAGCCGGCGGCACTTGGCCCGGATTTCCATCAGGGACATGTTGGGGCTGTCGTCAATGAACAGCGGGGCGTCGTTCATGCGTCCCATCGTGGTGGCGATCTTGGACCATTGCTCGTCCTTGATCGTACCCTTGCGGAGATCCTGCAACCCGATGGTTGCCTCCGCGGAGAGGAGGCGCATGGCGATCTCGTTCCGGCCCATTTCCAGGGAGAACATAACGGTGGCCAGATTGTTCTTGATGGCCGCCGAGCGGGCAAAATCCAGCGCGAACGTGGACTTACCCACGGCCGGGCGGGCGGCAATGACGATCATCTGCCCCGGGTGGAGGCCGTGCGTCAGCTCGTCCAGTTCGTAAAAACCGGTGGGCACGCCCGTCATCCCTTCACCACGGTGTCCGGAGGCCTCGATTTCATCCACCGTGGATTCCATGACGTCTTTGAGGACCACGTAGTCCTCGGCCGTGCGACGCTCGGCAACGGCATAGATCTCGGCCTGGGCCTGGTTGACGAGATCTTCGACCTCGCCGTCTGAGCCGTAGCCCAGCTGGACGATCTTGGTGCCGGCGTTGACCAGCCGCCGCAGGACCGCACGCTCGGCAACGATTTCCGCGTAGTACCCGGCGTTGGCCGCCGTGGGGACGGTCTGGATGAGCTCGTGCAGGTAGGCCGGTCCGCCGATCCTGTTGATCTCTCCGCGCTTGGTGAGTTCATCAGATACCGTGACGGCGTCCGCTGGTTCGCCGCGGCCATAGAGGTCAATGACGGCTTCGTAAATGGTCTCGTGGGCAGGACGGTAGAAGTCCTGGCCACGAAGGATTTCAACGACATCGGCAATGGCGTCCTTGGACAGCATCATGCCGCCGAGCACTGACTGCTCCGCAGGAATGTCCTGGGGTGGCTTGCGGCTGCCTTCGGAACCCCGGGTGCCTTCGATTGCGTCCAGGTGCGTTACTGACAAAGCTGCCGTCCTCCGTTGTGTACCGCGGCGGTTTCCGATTGCCGGCGGTGCGTGTGCCATCTGCCTTGGGTTGCCTCGCGCAGCGGAAACCCGCTGCGCGGCAGGACTAGTCTTACCAGCCGGCACTGACAGTCTTCGGGCGCCGGCAGAGTGCCGACGACCGCCCTTCCGGCCATCAATCCGGTTATCCCCAGCTTGCGGAGGTTATCCACAACTGAGCGCCAGCGACGGTTCCCGGGGGCCCGGAAAAGGGTCTTTCCGGACAATGGAAACTAGGTACTTGCGCCCCAAAAACAGGTATCCCGCTACGTTAGTACCCGTTGCTCTGGCCACCAAGCCCACATACATGCACAGCTGTGGATAAGTTGTGGATTAAGGGCCCCTGCTTGTGCACAGCCTGTGTGGCTACCTGTGGAAACAAAAAAACTTTGACCCTTAATATGGCCCTGACCTGCGGAAACGCTCGAAATTCCATGTGGATGAAAGATTCTTTTAAGGAACGTTCATCCACAGCTTTCAGGTTGGCACTGGGGATACTGGCCAGTACGACGGCCCGACGTGACGGAAAATATACTGCTGTTGTGATGTACGCCACGAATACGGCACCGAATTGACGCGGTCCGGATCAGGCGGTATGCGCGGTCCAGAATATGCTGTGGATAACAGCGAACTGGCATAAGCTCTATTCATGGGCGATGTACTGATAGTCATACTGCCTGCCCTCATCTTGGCGGCAGTGATCTGGGCGATCTCGACGGCCCTCAAACCGCGGAACACCGGCATCTCGGACGCGGAGCGCTATCAGCTGGAACTGGCCATCCGTTCGCAAGCCCACTACGCCTCCCAGGTAAAGGCAGCCACGGAAGCACGGGCACGGGTTGATGCGGCTACGCGGCCCAGCCAGAACGAGCAGCAACAGTCGCAGCAGGCTGACCATGCGCGGGCGGCGCTGCATGCCCAGGCCGGGTCAGGTCCGGGCGTTGGAACCCACGGCTACCAGGGTCCGGTCCTCCCCGGCGGCCAGCTGAACCCGCAATTTGCGCTGCAGCTGCAATCCATGGCCCGCAACGGCCAGAAACTCCAGGCCATCAGGATGCTGCGGCAAGCCACGCATTCAGATCTCCTGACCGCCAAGAATTATGTAGATCGGCTGTAGTAATGGAATCGCTAGTGATCCCCGTTCTAATCCTGCTCGCCGCGGGAGCGGGCGTTCTGTTGGTTGCCCGCGTCATGGGGCGCCGCGCCGCCGGCCGCAGGGCAGGCGGCCACACGCCGCCAGCCGATCCGGTGGAGCTGGCCCGGGCCGCAGCGGCCCGGCTCACCGAAG
The DNA here is from genome assembly GCF_005280255.1 of Arthrobacter sp. 24S4-2. NCBI lineage: Bacteria > Bacillati > Actinomycetota > Actinomycetes > Micrococcales > Micrococcaceae > Arthrobacter > Arthrobacter sp. 24S4-2. The sequence continues at coordinate 5,490,626 of NZ_CP040018.1, forward strand.
ACGAACACCGGCGCCTGTATGCCCTGATCGCCCAAGGCCAGGCCATGGCCGCCATCAAGCTGTACTACGAGGCCTCAGGCGAGGGCCTGCGGGCCTCCCGTGACGCCGTTGGCGCCCTGGCAGCCCACCCCCAACCGTTTCGCCCAGCAGCCCCTGAGGCCCCGGAGCCGGACGACGACGACACCCCCGAGCGATTCCCCTACCGTTACCGGGCCATCGCCAGCAAGGGCGACGTCACCCGCGAGGTCAGCAGCAACATGCTGAACGACGAAATCTACGGCAGGATCCGCACGCTGGCCCGGAGCGGCGACATTGAGGCCGCGGCAACGGCCCTGACAAAACACTCCGATATTTCCATGAAGCAGGCCAGGGAATTCATCGCGTTGCTCGACGACTGAGTCTTCAGCCCGGGCGGTCGCCCTGAGCCGGGCGGAGGGCTGGCGGCGCTCCCGCGTCAGCTCCTACTGCCCCGCGGTCAGCGGCTGTTCGCGATTCCGGCGAGTAGCTGTTCGAACGGCAGGGACTCCGCAATGTCCGCTTTCGGCCGTGGCCGCGCAGCCTCCAGCAGGGCGGCGAACTCACCCGCTGCCCGGTCGATCCGCACCGAAAGGGGCGAACCGCCGTCGTCCGCGTTGCCCCAGTCCTGGGGGCCGGCGAAGACTCCGGTGGCGGCAATGCGCGTCCGGAGGTAGCTGAACAGGGGACGCATCGCGTAGTCCAGGACCATCTGGTGGCGGTCCGTGCCGCCGGTAGCGCCGAGCAGGACAGCCTTGCCATCCAGGGACTTGGGGTCAAGCACGTCGATGAAGGACTTGAAGAGGCCGCTGTAGGAAGCACTGAAGACAGGCGTGACGGCGATGATGCCGTCCGAGTCCTCTACGCCGGCAATCACGTCGGCGAGGCGCGGCGCCGCATAGCCCGTCACGAAATTATTGGCAATGTCCACCGCAAGGTCACGGAGTTCCACAACGTCCACGGTCACTACATAGCCGGCTGCGGCCAGTCGCTGTTCGGCTGCCACCGCCAGTTGGTCAGCCAGAAGCCTGCTCGACGACGGGACGCCGAGTCCGGCGGAAAGGACGGTTATGCGGCGGGTTTCCACGGTATTCTCCTGAAGGTCAGCGTTAAATCCAGAGTACATGCGTTTGCATCTACCTACTAAACCGGCCGGCTGCGGTGTTTATTCCGGCGCTCCAGGAACGGCTGCGTGGTCATGCTGACAAGACGGGCAGCGTCTGCCAGACTGCCGTCATGGCGGAAAACAAGACCCAGGCAACCGAGGCCTCCGTCGGGGAATTCCTGGAGGGCGTGGAGAATCCTGCGCGCCGACGCGATGGCCTGCGGCTACTGGAGCTCATGAAGGAAAACACCGGAGAGGCCGCCGTGATGTGGGGTCCCAGCATCGTGGGTTTCGGCAGCTACCACTACCGGTACGAGAGCGGCCGTGAGGGCGACACTGTGGCTGTTGGGTTCTCACCGCGCAAGGGGAGCCTTTCGCTGTATGGACTCACCTACGCGCCCGAGGCGGCGGAGCTCCTGCCGCGGCTCGGGAAGCATACGATCGGCGCCGGGTGTCTGTACATCAGCAAATTGACGGATGTGGATGAGGCGGTCCTGGCCGAGCTCATCCGGGCCGGTCACCGGCATTCCACCACCGTGATGCACCAGGGCTAGGCGCCCGGAGAAAACCTCTGCGTTAAGCGCAAAAAGCCCCCGCGGTCGGTTCCGAAGAGGAATCCGAAAGCGGGGGCCTTCAGCAGTTCAGGACTGCGTAGTGCTCTGGCGAAGCGCCGGAGGGACTACTTGCCTGCGACTACGTCGAGTTCGATCACAGCGGCAACGTCGTCGTGCAGACGAACGTTGGCCTGGTAGGAACCGACCGACTTGATGTGTGCCGGCAGTTCAACCTTGCGCTTGTCGATGCGGCCAAGGCCAGCGGCCTCAACAGCGTCGGCCACATCGCCCTGCTTGACGGTGCCGAACAGGCGTCCGGTCTCGCCAGCCTTGACGACGAGCTTGACCGGCTTGGCGGAGAGTGCAGCAGCCTGCTTCTGAGCGTCTTCCAGGGAAGCGTGCTCGCGGGCAACGCGGGCAGCCTTGATGGACTCAACCTGCTTCTCGCCGCCCTTGGACCAGGTCAGAGCGAAACCGCGGGGCAGCAGGTAGTTACGTGCGTAACCGTCCTTGACCTCGACAACGTCGCCAGCAGCACCGAGACCGGTTACTTCGTGGGTCAGAATGAGCTTTGCCATGTTAGTTAATCCCTTCCTTAGCCGCGGCCAGCGCCGGAGTAAGGCAGCAGAGCAACTTCGCGGGCGTTCTTGATTGCCTGGGCGATCTTGCGCTGTTCCTGCACCGTGACGCCAGTGACGCGACGGGCGCGGATCTTTCCGCGGTCGGAGATGAACTTGCGCAGCAATGCTACGTCCTTGTAGTCGATGACGGTGATGTCAGCGGCCTTCAAGGGGTTGGACTTTGGTTTGGGCTTACGGAGTTCAGCCTTAGCCATCGTGGAGCTCCTATTCTAGGGAGCCCGTGGATATTGATCCACGGGATGGTGGTGGTCCGACGGCGGCACTCACCCGGGAGCCGTGAGGCATCCCGGCGGGTTCCGGCGCCGGACCTGAATTATTGGTTAGAAGGGAGGTTCGGAATCCGGGCCGTTGCCCCAGCCGCCGCCCGCATTGCTGACTCCGGGCGTTGCCCAAGGGTCTTCCTGCGCTGCGGGCTGGTTGCCGCCCCATGTTCCGCCGGTGTTGCCGCCCTGGTTTGCACCTTGGCCGCCACCGAAGCCACCGCCGCTGTTGCCGCCGCCGAAGCCACCCTGTCCACCCTGACCGCCGGAGCGCTGGGTGCGGTTGACCTTGGCGTTGGCGTAACGCAGGCTCGGGCCGATTTCATCGACTTCGAGCTCGATAACAGTGCGCTTTTCGCCTTCTTTGGTTTCGTAGGAACGGCTCTTCAAACGGCCGGAAACGATAACCCGCATGCCCTTAGTCAGGGATTCTGCAACGTTCTCGGCTGCTTCACGCCATACCGACGCGCGGAGGAACAGGGTTTCCCCGTCCTTCCACTCATTGGACTGACGATCGAAGGTGCGGGGCGTAGAAGCGATGGTGAAATTCGCTACTGCCGAACCTGACGGTGTGAACCTCAGTTCGGGGTCATTGGTGAGATTACCGATGACCGTAATAGTGGTTTCGCCTGCCATCTACTGCCTCCTTGTTCGTTCCTGCGGGGTGAAGATTGAATGCCGGGAGCTGAAATTACTCAGCAACGACCTTCTGCTCTTCGGGGCGGGTGATCTTGGTGCGCATGATGGTCTCATTGAGACTCAGCTGGCGGTCAAGTTCCTTGGCGGTGTCCGGCTTGGCGGTGAAGTTCACCACTGCGTAGATACCTTCAGTCTTCTTCTTGATTTCGTAAGCCAGGCGACGACGGCCCCAGATGTCAACCTTTTCGATGGTTCCACCATCGTTGGTGATGACGTTCAGGAACTTCTGAAGCGTTGGCTCAACGGTACGCTCTTCGACCTCGGGGTCGATGATTACCATCAATTCGTAAGGACGCATATGTGAACCCACCTCCTTTGGGCTAAGCGGTTACGGCATTTCCGTAACAGGAGGTTCATTTGCGGTGCCGTGCACGTACGGCCACCAAAACGGAGGCAGGACGCAGCACAGACTTCAATATCCTAGTGCATTTGGGCCGGTTTCGGCGATTCGTGTCCCGTTCAGGCTAGTCCGCGGCGGCGGCGGACGGAATCACCCCCACGGGCTATGTGGAAAACCGGGCACGAAAGCCCGGCACGGCCTGTTCGCTTGGCTAGAGTACGAGGCATGGACACCACCCCCCACACCACAAGGATCAAACGCAGCCGGCTGCGGTTTCTTGCCATGGTTGCGGCAGGCCTCGCGGCCTCGGCGGGCACCGGACTGTCCGGACACTGGGTCGAGGCGCCGGCAGTCGGATGGGGCAGCGCGGCATTGGTCTATGTTGCCTGGGTGTGGCTCGTGGTGGGAAGGCTCGGGCCGGCCGGAACCCGTGCGCACGCGACGTCCGAGGATCCGTCCAGAAGGACAACGGACCTGCTGATCCTGGTGGCCAACGTTGCCAGCCTGGCCGCTGTAGCCGCGGTTGTGGTGGATTCCCATCGGGCGGACGGTGGCTCGCAATTGAGCGGCGGCATGCTGGCCCTCGCTTGCGTGGCCGTGTCCTGGATTCTGGTGCAAACATTGTTCACGCTGCGCTACGCCGAGCTCTACTACAGCACGGGGAAACGCGGCGGACACGAGGTAGGCGGCATAGATTTCAACCAGGACCGGCCGCCACAGTACACCGACTTCGCCTATCTGGCCACGAGTCTTGGTATGACGTACCAGGTGTCTGACACCAATCTGCAGAACCACCTCATCAGGGCCGAGGCCCTCAAGCACAGCCTCCTGTCCTACCTCTTCGGCACAGTCATCCTGGCCACCACCATCAACCTGGTGATCGGACTCGCGTAGGGACCGGGTGTTCCAACGGGAGGAACACTCGATTTTTACGCACCCGGTACCTGTTTATCGCGGAACGCTAGTGACCTGGTTCAACGCAAGTTATATTTGCATCAACATGGCACCAGTTGGTCGGGAATTCCACTCCAGATAGAGCGGACTCGGGCTCTCCTTTGAGAATCACTGATGCATGACACATGAATACGTCAGCCTAAACTCCACTTTTTTGAAGCAACAATTTAAAGCGTAGTTAATGGGCGGACCCTGGGGAATGGAATGGGGCCCGATGGTTCTGTTCGGCCGAGAACAAGAAATGGAACGCGTCCTCGCTGTTGTACGGGATCCGCGAGATTCCGCTTTGGCAATTATAGGCGGCCATGGAATTGGGAAATCATCGGTACTTGCGGGGATTCCGAATTTACACAACTACAAAACGGTCCTGCTCCGAGTCAATTCTTCGGAATCCGGCTGGCCCTTATCCGGCCTGACCGCCGTTCTCAACGGCCTTGATGACCCTGCACTGAGCCAGATCCTCGGCAAATTTAACGACCCCTCCGCCGAAGGTGCTGACTTTTCAGCCATATCGTCGATGCTCCTTTCCGCGCTACACGACCGATCCGCGCCCAGGACCGTCATTGCGGTTGATGATGCCGATCAAATGGATTCGGCCAGCCGGGTCGTCATCGGATTCTTAGCCCGACGTCTTGCGAGTACAGGAATCGTCCTGATCACAAGCATGCGAAAAGAGGAATACGAAAGTCCGCTTGCAGGGTTACCAACACTTCATTTATCCAACCTCAGCCACGGCAACACCGTGAAAATGCTCGAGGCAATTCCGGGCGCGACAATAAGCACGGCTGCAATTCATGCCGTGGCAACAGCTACCCAAGGGGTGCCGCTGGCATCCATTGAACTCCATAAAGAGTTGGTTCAGCGCCAACTGCAAGGCAAGTACGCAATGCCGATTCCCCTGCATTGGAAAGGGAGTTTCGAATCCGACCTTGAATTATCGGTGGTTGGCCTTTCATCATGCGCCAGGCAGGCACTGGATCTGCTGTCCCTTTCCTACCGCAGCAGCATTGATGTTCTGGAAGAACTACCCGTTGATTTGCGGCCCGGAGTTGATGAGATTATTGCGGCCGGCGTCGCGGTCCATTCGGGATCATACGTCCGAATCCAGAATCAAATGCTTCGCGCGCATGTCTTCTCTGCGATGTCACCCGAAGCGCGGTTGGCCAATCATCGGTTGTTGGCTGACGCTGCGGCAACCAAGGATCCACTCGCGTGGCCGTGGCACGTGAGCCACACCGCGGCGCGGCGGGACACGTCGTTCGGACTGCTCCGCTTCGCCGTTGAGTTAGTGCGGGCCGAGGAAACCGAATTCGCCGTCGAATACATCGAACGCGCTCTTACTATCAACCCTTGGGAGGCCGAGACAGCGGCCCGGTTGACGACTATTGCCGAGGTGCTTTTCAGCAGGGGTGAGTTCGTCCACGCGAAACGTTACCTCGACTGGGCACAGAGTATCGCCAGAAGCCGAGCCCTGACGCTGCGCCTTACCGGGCTTGATTTCCAGATCGAACTGATGCGGGGCAACTCTGTGAGACCGAGTATGGTGCTGCGGCTGGTCAAGGAGTTCGGGCACCATGATCCGGCCTTTTCAGCATGCCTCTTGTCCATCGCAGCCCTGTATGTGTCGGAGCACTGGGAACTTGGGGAGGCGCACCATCTTCTACAGCACGCGGAACCATTTCTCGGCGATGCTTCCGGCGAAACCCTGGCAGTCAACAGACGCGCGCAGCTGTTGGCGGCGGCGGTCGGGGGGACATCACGGGAGTCTCCCGGACGGCAGACGGTTCCGGCAACAACTCTGCGGCATCGCTGCTTCTAAAGGGCCGTGCCCTCACATACTCGGAAAACTACGAGGGAGCGCGGGACCTCTTTGCAATTGTCCGGAACCTCAGCGCCGTCAGCGATGCGAACTGGAAGGAGTCGGCTCGCTATTTTGCTGCCGACAATGAGATCCGCTCCGGAAACTTCCGCTCGGCGATCGCCCTTGTTGACGAAATTGCCCGTTCCGAATCCAGCCAGAAATACCACAAGGGAATGCGGATCATTCTCCTCCTCTGGAGGGCTCATGCCGTAGGCGATGAGCCGGAAGCTCAGTCATGCCTTGCGGAAGCCCAACGTTTCGCCGCGGCCGGCGCCCAGGCCCCATTGGCGGCCCGCATCGCTGCGTGCCAGGGACAGTTTGCTCTGATGCGCGGCGAACTCGCCGAAGCATATGCACAACTGAACCGGGCTTCTGAGCTCGGATTGGGCTTTTCCAACCCTGCCCTTTTGCGTTCGGAGCCCGACCTTGTGGAAGTACTCGTAAGGCTTGGTCATCACCGCGAGGCTGTCCAGGCCCTGACACGGCTGGAGCACCGGTCCTCCGGGCTGAGATCCCGGTGGTTGCAGATGACGATTTCCCGCTCACGCGCCTTAGTCACGGATGGTGAACATTCACTTGAACTCTTCGCCCGTTCCTTAGAGGCGTGGACGAGATACGACTCCGTGTTCGAGCGGGCCAGGACGCACCTCTGTTATGGCGAACGACTGAAGACATTTGGTCGGCTCAAGGAAGCCAAGGACTCATTCCTGAGAGCCAAGGCGCTCTTCGAAGAAACGGGGGCGGCGGCGTGGACCCAGCGTGTGGACGCGCTGCTCTTCGACGGCCGAGTCGGGGATATGCCGGAGATCCAAAACCCGGCGCTCCTGCTGCTCTCAGACCACGAGCGCGAACTCGCTCAGATGGTGGCCCGGGGCCGGCGGAACAAGGAAATAGCGGCATCCCTGTACGTGTCCGTTCGGACAGTTGAAGTTCGACTCACGGGTATCTACAGGAAGTTGGGAGTGCAGTCACGCTCACAGCTGACGTCCCTGGTGACCGTCAGGGAACCGCTCCGGGCGGGAGAACTCGTCCGCACAACATCACCGGTTTCCGTATGAACACCGGCGTCCCGCGGGATTCCCGCAGTTTCCGCAGACTTCCCGCGCGTCGACCGCATGAAGTTCTCTATTCGCGTTCTCCGTCCGGTGTGAGGGCTAGCTTTTATATGCGGGCATGCACCAAAGAGGGGCAGGCAGCCCGAACGGATCCAACCGCGGCTTCGAACCGCGTTGCTTCAGCGAACGAGGGGGGAGCAATGCCGAATGTTCCATTGGCCGATCCCGTTTGGGCCGCTGACGGCAGCACGCGAGATTCCGCTCGCAGGAAGTTTCTCCCCGGTGCGGCCAGCAGAAGGACGGCCTTTTCCAGGTTCAATCCGCCCGCCTTTGGACGGATTGCCGGGTCTGTTGCTGCACAACGGACCTACGAACAGGGACTGGCGGCATCTGGACCCGACGGAACCCGGGTTCTGATGCCGCCAGTCGCCGTCGTCGTAGCAACGAGCCAGGACGACGGGACCAGCATCAAACGGAGAGAACAGAGCTGCATGCCGGCCGCCGGCCCACGAAGAATCGCGTTCGGGGAAAGAAAGAATGACATGAGTTCACTAATAGATCCCTACTGTGCAGCGGCTCAGAGACGTGCCCGCCCAAATCCACCATTGAGCAATGCCAGGACCGTGCCAGAGGCGGCCCGTACTGTGTTCCGCCCGCCCAGTGACGCCGCGATCTCGGGCGCTCCTGACGGCTCCTTGGCAGTATCGGGTGGGTGACCACGTGAGCGAACTCTTGCTGATTGCCGCCAGCGGCCTTGGCCGCGAAGTACTTGTCTCAGTTCGCAGCAGCGGACAGTACGACATCGTCGGCTTCCTTGACGACAATGAGGAATTATGCGGAATTGACGTGGATGGCGCCCCGGTTCTGGGGCCCATCAGCGACGCACCCAAGTACAAGCACGCCTTCGTTCTGGTTTGCATTGGTTCCGGCCGGGCCCGGAAGGCGGTGGTGGACCGATTGACTGCGATGGGGATTTCAGCAACACGTTATGCCACAGTCATTGATCCTTCAGTGCGCACACCGGAGGAATCTCGGGTTGGACGCGGCAGCATCCTGCTGCAGAACGTGACCCTGACCGCTTCCGTGACTCTGGGTTCCCACGTAGTTGCCATGCCAGGAGTCACCTTCACGCATGACGACGACGTGGCGGATTTTGCGACGTTCGACGCCGGAGCCTCCCTCGGCGGCGGCGTGCGGATTGGACGAGCAGCCTACCTCGGCATGAATTCCAGCGTCCGGGAACGGACGTCGATTGGCGCCTACGCAACAATCGGCATGGGCGCCGCAGTGCTAAGCAACGTCCCCGAAGGCGAGACTTGGGTCGGCGTCCCGGCGCACCCCATCGACCGCGACAGGTTCGACAGGATGGCGGCAGCGCAGTGAAACGCGCTACGAGTGGGGGAGGCTAGCCGACATGAACTCGGTTCAGACGATCGGCCGCCCGACATTGGTGCTACTGCGTGACAGTCCATTTGAGGGAGCCGGGTGCCCACGATGAAGGAGTCCGGGGCGCCCACCGCCGCCCTTCTCAAAGAGGACTCCGCCTCAACGGGTCACCGGAAAGGCGCCGGGGCGAGCGCCGCTCTGGGCTGGAGCCTGCTCAATACCGGCGTGGCCAAACTAGGTACGCTCGGTATCGGAATCGTGCTCGCGCGGCTCCTCGGTCCGGGTTCCTACGGCACATTCGCCGTGGCCATGGTCGCACTACTGGCGGTACTGACGTTCAACGAACTGGGAGTAAGCCTCGCCATAGTCCGCTGGCCTTGCGATCCGGCGGCAATCGCTCCAACCGTCACAACGATATCCATCCTCGGCAGCGTCCTCTTCTGTCTGGGAGGCCTGGCCGGCGCCCCTTCGTTTGCGGCGGCTATGGGCGACCCCGGGGCGACCGAAGTCGTCCGGGTCATGGTGTGTTGCGTTCTGGTGAGCGGCGTCGTCGCGACTCCGGCGGCGCTCATGCAACGCGGGTTCGACCAGAAGACCAAGATGGTCATTGACCAGGTAAACGTGTGGGTCGGCGCCACGGTATCAGTGGTCCTGGCCCTTGCCGGGCTCGGTGCCATGAGCCTTGCAATCGGCCGGCTCGCAGGAACAGTGGTCTCGGGACTTCTCTTCGTCACCAAGTCACCACTCCCTTTCCGGATGGGATGGGACCGGAGCGTGTTGATGCCGTTGCTACGGTTCGGGTTGCCGTTGGGGGGAGCCAGCGTCATTGTCTTCTGTGTGGGTTACCTGGATCAGCTAGTTACAGGAAACCTGCTCGGGTCCACCATGCTCGGCCTGTACGTGCTGGCCTTCAATCTGGCGAGCTGGCCTGTGACCGTCTTCTCACAGCCGCTCCGAAGCGTCGCACCTGCGGTTTTGGCTCGTCTTCAGCACGATCCCGCCAGCATGCAAGCAGCCATGACAGCCCTGCTGGGCGTGCTGACTTCCATCACCCTTCCTATGGTGGTTCTGCTGGCCACAGTATCCGGACCGATTGTTCGGTTCGTTTACGGCGAACCGTGGGCCGCGGCCGCCGCGGCCCTGTACTGGCTGGCACTGCTGGCCGGTTTCCGCATCCTCTTTGAACTCATCTATGACTATCTGGTGGTCGTCGGCATGACCGGCTCAATAATGTCTACCCAGTTGTGCTGGCTTGTCGCCCTTGTTCCGGCCTTGCTTCTCGGAGCGGGGGAGGGATCGCCGGCGTGGCAATGGCGCAGTTGCTCGTTGTGGCCGTGGTGGTCCTCCCGATCTATCTCTGGCGGCTCAATTCAGCCGGAGTACGCCTGCGGCACGTCGCACGGCAGGTCGCGCTGCCCATCGTGGGCTCGGCAGTGCTTCTGATTGGTAACGGATTCCTCGATGGCGCCCGTTTGCCAATTCCGCTTGGCCTGATCATTTCCTCCGTCGCTGCCCTGGCAATCACGGCAGGGCTGCTGTGGCTAAAGAGGGCAGAAGTGGCCATGCTGAGGCTCATAGGGAAGCGTGGACGCCTTGATGGACGTTGAAGACAACCGAAACGTCTTCACTGGCCTTGCTCAGGAGGCCGTGTCGCTCGTCGCTTCAGGTTCGTGGGAGGACGCCGCGGTCCAGACGCAACTTGCGGCACGCTTTGCCTGGCTGAACCACCCGGGGCTGTTCGCCAGCAGTGATCTGGAGACGGTGGTCGGACACATTCGGGAATCCATCCCGAAATACACGTGGACGAGGCAGGCACTCCCAAACTCACAGCTCAGGGTTGTCCATGTGGGCACACAACTCTACGCTGCAGGTGGCCACACACAGACGATTTCACGCTGGGTCCGCGAGGATCCGTCCTCGGACCACCGGTTGGTCCTCACCCGCCAAGGAAGCACAGCTGTACCGCGGAAAATCATGGAATGCTTCGCGGGTTCCCGTCGGATAGAGCTGTTGGATCGAAGGCCGGGAGGTCTCCTGAAGCGTGCCACGGTGCTACGAAAAATCGTATCGTCGGCCGATGTGGTCATTGTTCACGCGCATCCACATGACGTTGTTCCGGCCGTGGCGCTCGGCACGGAGGACTCCCCGCCAGCTGTCTATGTCAACCACGCAGACCATGTGTTCTGGCTGGGCACTTCCGCAGCAGACGTAGTGCTGAACCTTCGATGGAGTGGGCGCGATCTGAGCGTTCGACGGAGGGGCATCGCACCCGACCGCTGCCTCGTGGCAAACCGCCCGCTCGAACTGGCCCCCCGGACGTCAATGGAAGAAGGACTACGTTCGCGGTCCCGCTCACGCTGGGGCGTAAACGATGAGTTCCTGGTGGTATCGGCCGCAGCGGAAAGCAAATACGACCCTGTGGGAGATCACTCCCTGATCCGTCTCTTCGCGGCCTTCCTAAAACAAAGGCCCAACTCGAAGCTGCTGGTGGCCGGGCCATCCGCGCATGGCCAGTGGGCCGAAGCCTGCGCCGCGACATCCGGAAGGATCCGGGCCTTGGGCCGGCTCTCTGACGTTCCCGCGCTGCTATCCGCCGCGGACGTGTACGTTGACTCGTTTCCGTTTGCGTCATTGACTTCCATGTTGGAGGCGGGAGCACACGGTCTACCCCTCGTAACATTCCGCGGTCATCCTCCGGAGTGCGCAGTGCTCGGCGCCGATTCCCCGGGACTCGAAGCAGAACTCTTTACCCCCTCCGGATCGGATGAATTTTCGGCGGTTCTCGCTTCGTTGGCAGATTCACCGTCGTTGCGGAAAGCACGCGGTGCGTCCACGCAAGCCGCAGTTCTGGCCGGACACAGTCAGGCCGCCTGGCGCGAAACCGTGCGAGCAATCTATGAGAGAGCTCGCTGCGGAACAAGACGTTTGGAAACGGGCGTCTCGGCCTGGCAAAACGGGCCATTGGATCAGATGGTCGCCCGCGTCCAGCAGCAAACAGGATTTTCTGGTCTCGACGCGGCTGTGGCGGATGTCCTGTCGCTCCGGCCGGCACCGGAGCGAATCAGGCAGTGGAATGAATTGCGAAAGTCCCAACCTGTGGGGCTTTCCCACCTCCTGCCGGAATGGATCCTCGCTGGAGCCGCCGCCGTCCGCAGAACTGTCAGCTCGCCTTCATAGCGAACGGTGTTGAGTGCCGCGTCCGGTAGTACGGGATGGCTGCCGCAACGGCCGGTCCGATCAGCATCCACGGGCCGGTGTTCCCATGGAAGCCGACAATAATCTGACGGTCCGCCAGCGCCTCTGCAATGTCGCCGGCGCCTCCGAAGCCTATGTTCGTCAGGGCGATCGATTCATCTGCGGGAAATGAGCGAAGCAGTGACGGCAGGTCGGGTGCCAAGGCGGAGTGGAACCTAAACCTTACTTCCCGGCGGTTCAGCTCTAAGGGACGGGCCACCGGCGTGGCCTCCAGACCGGAAGGTATGGCACTGATGACCAAGGCAGAGTCCAGCCCGGCTGCTGAACAGATCTCGTCGATATCCCGGCGAATATCACCCAACACCGTGACAGCTTTGGCATTTTTGCGTAGTCGATGGGCGGCCAACGATTCGACGAGCCAGCGGTACCGCCACTTGTGGATCTCGAAGAGCCTTCCGAACAGGGGAATCGTTCGGGCCCGCGTGGGGACGTGCACCGTCCCGCAAGTTGTGACAATGGGCATTTGCTCGGGATAGGCAGCGGCGATCCAGGCATGGGCCTCGGCAAGGCGATCCAAGTTAATCGTGAGGCTGTTGTGCGTAAGCGGGACGTCGGCTACGACGACCCTAAGCCCAAGGGAGCGCATTCGCACTCCGTATTCCACGGCATAGGCATGCCAGGAGAGTTCTGGGTCCTCAGCTAAAGGGTGGGCAGAGATCTGTTCCTTGCGGGCCATAAAAAGCACTTCATCCAAGCTGTCCACGTCGGACAGCCCGCTTCTGCGTTCACCAGAGAATACGATTCGGTCTCGTATGAGCCCCATCACCTGCCCGCCGTGCGTCACGCCGACGGCACCCAGGAGGCCCACGGATGGGTCGTCCATGAGTATTGCTGCTGACGCCTCCAGAGCTGGCAGGGAGTGCAGATAAACGTCCTGATGCACAAAGACGAGAACGTCGTTTCCCGCCAACGAAGCGCCGTAATTAAGGGCAGCTCCCGCAGAGGAAAACTGGCTGGACGTGTTATCAACAGGAATGAACTCCGTGCCCGGCGCTTCGGCGATTCCGGCCTTCACGGATGCATGAAGGCATTCAGCCAGCACAGAGGGGTTGTTGAACACACAGATCACAGAAACGGGATTGGCGGCGTTCTGCTCCTGCTCAGCCCTTGACTGCGACATCGGATTCTCGATCATAGTCGGGGGTAGTGCTCCCGGGTTTGGCGAGCGGACTCCTAATGTCCTGTGCGGGCGGCTGCGGCTCTTCGCTGTCCGCGGGTGCGTCTTTGCCGTCCGCATGTGCGGCAGCTTTGTGTGCCCGATTGCGTTCAGCGGAGCCCTTTCGGGCAGACGACTTGGTTCTGGCTTTTCGCGTCGTTTCAACGGCTCGAGCGATGGAAACTGCACCGAAGAGCAAGATAATGCCACCGATTAGGACGACAATGAGGGACCGGAGACGACTGGAGAATTGTTCCGTAGCCTTATTGGGGGGGTCGATTTGGAGCGCGGTGAAAAGATATCGGTCGTCCGCACCATTGACCTTTTGGGCGGAGCGCAACTCGGCGGTCAGCCGCGTGCCCAGAGTCTCGGCCGTGGCAATCGCTTGCTCTGGACTCTCTCCCGATGCTTCTATCCGGATCAGCTGGCCAACCCCGGAGGTGCTCGGAAGAGTGATCGTATAATCCCGCGACAATCCGGCGGCAGCCATCGCATCGACGGTGTCGGCGGAACCGAGCTTTGTAGCCATCACCTGGGTAATGAGTGAGCTGTCGGCGGAACGGAGGTAGGGATTGTCGGAATTCAGCGCCGCAAGCGCCGGATCCTTCATTAGCTGTTCACTGGAGGGTACCTTTGGGGTCACGAGCACGTAAACCGTGGAAGCTGAGTAGTCGCGCGGTGCAAAGAAATAAACGTATGACCCTGCCATAAGGGTGAACAGTAAAACCGACACCATGGAAATCTTGTGATGCCACAGCATTTTGAGAACTGAAAATGGAGTCATGCCTGCCTTTCAGGTACGCCAATGGCAATATTGTGCTGCTTCTTAACGGATACCAGCACACGCCGTTCCCGTGCGACCATGAGCCAGGCTACTCCGGATAGCCCTACGCAGAACGGATACACGAGCGCGATTACGGGAAACCCCAGTAAGTCAAAGGCGGCTGTTGACGGGGCGGCAACCAGGCATGCGGCCGCTAATGCCCCGGAAAATGCCTTCAACTGCTCATCCTTGGCATAGAGGGCCGCGATCCATGCGGCGGCACCGGGCACCACCATGTAGGCCAGCAGCGCGACGAACCCAGGAATACCCATTTCCACCATTGTCTTGAGGTACTGGTTGTCGAGTACTTCAATAGCGTTGGGGGCCAAGTATGCGCCAGGACCGATACCTGTCCAAGGACGCGCCGACACCATCGCTTCCACGCGGGGGAAGTCCTGCAACCTGGCCGTTATGGAAGTGTCAGCCGTGCCTGCGGTGGCCGTCCCAAAAAGTGTAGCCATCAGGCCAGGCACGGCCACAAAGAGGGCAACCGCGGCGCCGACGAAGCCGAGCACGGCCCACTGCCTGGCCCGTGCGGGCATAAAGGGAATGTAAACAAGCGCCACGGTGGCTATCCCCACCATGCCTGACCGTGAAACAGTGGCGGCGACGGCAAAGATCAAAAGGCCAGTTCCTGCCCAATGCATCCATTTCTGCCCCGTGCTGTCATACATCGCCCGCCAAAGCGACAGGGGAACCAGCATCGAAGCTATGACACCCAGCTCAATTGGGTGGAAGGTGCTTCCGGCGACACGCAGGAAGCTGCCGCGTTCCTGAAACGGCTGGTTTCCGCCGTTGTTGGTAAAGCCAGGCATCATATTCTGTATCCACACCATGGGATCGGCGTGCGTTACAAATTGGATCACCGCAACTATGCTGCAGAACACGGCACCCCGCAGAACCGTACGCACCATGATCATGGCCGAATCGACTGTCCTGATGGTCTCCGTCGTCATTAGGACAATCCCAAACGATGCCGCCATGAGCAGCATCCAACGGTCGGCTGCGGCCCGTGTGGTGACGCTTGAAGGGCCGCTTATCCCCGCGTACATGGCGGCGTAGGCCATGCACGAAACAACGACCAAAGCCGCGACGGCGATTCGTCCGGGGTGGTCGAATTTCAGGGTGCGGTGCAGGCCCAGGGCCACTGAGGCGAGCCAAAGTAGCATAACAAGGAGTGCCAGGATGTGGGCCACGTAGCCCGCGGCGCCAAAGGGACCAAGAATCATGTTTGCGGGAAAAATAAAGCAAGCCAGCGCGGTCGCCTGAAGCAATACCGGCGGCCCAGGATCGGACTGCAACGGACTTGATAAGGTCAGCGATCCGGAAACTGGATGCATTAGGGGACTGGCCGGCAGATGCTTGCCCACACCCCCCCATCCTGCGTCCCCCAACCGAGTCGCATTACCGTTTACGCCGAATGTGACGAGTGATACTCTAACCCGAAAGCTCCCGGCTTGTCGCTGATTTTACGCCACGGCTCGGGGTCCGCGGGGAGTCTACTTTCCAGGCAGGAATTGGCGATGAATGCATCACTCCAAACCCCACGATGCAAAGGATCCGGAACTCCCAAGAAAGTAGGCTGGGCCTGGACATTCGCTGTCCTGCTGGCGACGGCCATGATCGGCGGCTGCACTCCGCCGGTCGGTGACATTATCGGCCACCGCACGGTCGCACAGGATCCGTTGCCGAAGAGTGTCAGTATTCAGGAAGTCGACGGTGGCCGGGACTTTTACAGCCGCTTTTCGCCGTCACTGCCGAATGGGGACGGGTATTTTCCTGTCGGCGTGTGGTTTGAAAGCGTTACACAGCCAAGTGATGTGGATCAGGACCGTGCCGCCGGAATAAACACCTACATCCAGCTCACCGCCAACTCGGACCTCTCCCTCATCAAGGCAAGCGGACTGCAGGCGCTTCCGTCCTCACCATCGCCCCTGGCCTCGGGATATCTGCTGTCAGACGAGGTCGACATGTGGGCAGGCGGTGGGTCGAACAAGTGGACCGGCAAGTCGCAAGGCGAAGGCGTCATTTGCGATCCCCCCGATTCCGGGTGCGGTTTCACGGTCCAGGAAGCCATGGCGGGCAAGCTGCCGGCCAATGCCCTTACCTACGCGAACTATGGGAAGGGCGTCACTTTTCATCTCAAGAACCCAGAGGCTGCGCAATTCGTCAATTCATATCAGGATGTCATCTCGGCGGACAACTACTGGTTTACGGATCCGTACATCTGCAGTTTGGTTGAGGGCGGTGCCGTGTTCGCCGGTGGCCGCGACCTGACCGACGGCGAGTGCCGGATTGCCGCACACTACGGCTGGACCGTGGACCGCGTACGCTCACTGGTGCAACCAGCGCGGAGTAAGCCCGTGTGGGCCTTCGTCGAAGTTGGCCATCCTTTTTCTGAACCTGGATCGCTGGCCATTACGGCTCCGCAAATTCGCGCCGCTGTATGGAGCAGCATCATCCACGGCGCCCGGGGAGTGGTTTACTTCAACCACAACTTCGGCGGCGAGTGCCTGTCACAGCACGTTCTGCGGGATGACTGCGGGGCGGCCGTGAGACCAACCGTCACGGCATTGAACCAGCAGATCCAGAGGCTGGCTCCCGTCCTGAATTCCCCGACCGTAAACGGGTTGGTATCCGCCGACGGAAGACGAGTGGACGTGTTAGTGAAGGCCTACCAAGGGCAGTTCTACCTGATGGCCGCGGCCAATAGCGAAGCAAATCAGTCGGTGACGTTCTCCTTCGCCTGTGGCAGTCCCGTCACTGCAGAGGTCCTGGACGAGAACCGCTCCGTCAACGTGTCGGCAAATTCATTCACGGACAACTTTGCGGACTCCAACGCGGTCCATATCTACAAGTTCAACAGTGGAAACACCTGCGGGCTGGGACTCGGATAGGGCCTCGGTAGGGCCTCCCCCGATGGTCAGATCGAGGGTCCCGGGACGCACTTTGCACCATCACGTCGTCAGAGCCGTTGGTTTTGGGCCCGGTAACTTTTCCGCCGTAGCGTCCTGGCGAACATGCTCGCCCCTTAGGAGACACCGTGACAGAGACATGGCGCGCCGGCCAGTATTGCCGGCACGCCATGCCATCTACCGACTGCTCATGGCGTGGTAACTTCGACATCCACCCAGTAGTTGGTCGAATTCCAGCTGTTGCTCGGGAACCCGCCGGCGCCGTAGAGGTAGACGCCGTTGGGTCCGGAGGTGCCGTCGGCCAGACCGTGCAGTATGCCCCGGTCGGCGGACTTTCCTGCGAAGAACGCACCGTCAGCCGAGTAGTAGCCGTTGGGCGCGAGGTACGACACCACATATGTCGTGTTAGCTGTGATGGCGATGGGAGTCGCGAATGTTGCCCGCTGCCACCCCGAGGCTGTTTCGTTCGTGAACGTCACGCTTCCGAGTAGCTGCCCCCGGAGGTCCAGAGCTTGCCTACGTGCGTTCCCGTGTTCTGCGGTCCCTTGTAGAACTTGACTGCTGTCACTGTTCCGGCCGCATCGGACTGGAATTTCATGCCGAGTTCGACGGACGATCCGTCTTGCTCCGTTATCGTCGACGGCACCGCCGTCTGTGCGAAGACGGTGCACGGGCAGCCGGCGGTTGCCTGCGGCGCCGTTGTGAACGACCAGGTGTAGGGCGTTGCCATGGCCTGGCCGTTGCTTCCCTTTGCTCCGGAAACGGTGGCCGTGAACGCGGTGTTATAGGCCAGCGCCGCCGTCGGCGTGAATATGGAGGTGTTGGTGAGGCTGTTGTAAGTCAGCGTGCCGGGTACGTTGGCGTTCGCGGCGTCCTTGACGTTGAAGACGACGGTGCTTGGATCCACGGCCCTGTCGTACGTGGCCTGGACGGTGGTCGTGGTGGCCACATTGGTCGCGCCGGATGTCGGGACTGTCGACGAAACTGTCGGCACGCTCGGTGACGAGGAGCCGTTCAGGACCACGTCCACCCAGTAGTTCGCGTTGTTGTAGCTGCTGGACGGGAACCCGGAGGTTCCGTACCGGTACACGCCGTTGAGTCCGTCGACGCCGCTGGCCAGCCCGTGCAGAGGGTAGTTGTTGACACCGGTGTTAAAGAACCCGCCGTCGGCCGAATAGTGGCCGTTGGGAGCGTAGTACGAGACTACGTAGGTGGTGTTCGCCTGGATGGTGACGGGCGTGGACAGATTCGCCTGCTGCCAGCCGGAGGCCGATTCGCCGGTGAAGGTTACGGTGGCCAGCAACTGGCCTCCGCTGGTCCACAGCTTTCCGGTGTGCGTTCCGAAGTTCTGGACGCTCTTGTAAAAGCGGATGCCGGTAACATCGCCGGCGACGTCGGAGCGGAACTTCATACCCAGTTCCACAGACGAGCCGTCAGGCTGGTCGATGGTCCCGGGCAGGGCATTTGCCGCAAACACGGTGCAGGGGCAGCTGACGCCCGGCTGGGCGGCGGTAGTGAACGTCCAGGTGTAGGGGCTGGCCATTGTCTGGCCGGTGGAGTTCGTTGCGCCGCTGACCGTCGCCGTGTAGGTAGTGCTGTAAGCCAGCGCCGAGGTGGGCGTGAACGTCACCGTGTTTCCGCTGTAAGAGCGGGTTCCGGCCACGTTAGTAGTTCCGGCCTGGAGCGTGAACGTGATGCTGCTGGCCGTTACCGTCTGGTTGAAGGTCGCCGTGGGAGCGGTGTTGACCCCCACCCCCACGGCCTGGCTGACGGGCGTTGTGGAAGCCACAGCCGGCGGCACGGGTGCCGCGGCGGTGGTGAATGTCCAGGTAAACGGACCAGTCATACTCTGGCCGCTGGCATTCGTCGCCCCGGTGACAGTTGCCGTGTAGGTGGTGTTGAACGCCAGCGCGGCGCCGGGCGTGAAGGTGGAGGTGTTGGTGGTGGAGTTATAGCTAGTGGTGCCGGCGACAGTTGCGTTCGCCGGGTCCTTCAGTGTGAAGACCACCGAGGCAGCCACAACCGCCTGGTTGAAGGTCACCGACGGTGTCACCGACGCCGGAACCCCGGTTGCCTGGTTGGCGGGCGAGGAACTGGTGACTGCGGGAGCCGGTGGTGCCGCCCCCGTAGTAAACGTCCAGCTGTAGGGGCCCGTCATGGCCTGTCCTGAAGCGTTGGTGGCGCCGCTGACCGTTGCCGTGTACGTGGTGCTGTACGCCAGGGCAACGGACGGCGTGAACGTTGCGGTGCCTGAACTGTAAGAGGTGGTACCGGCAACGGCTGTGTTGTCCGGCTTCTTCAGGGTGAACGTGATGCTGTTGGCTGTGACGGCCTGGTTGAAGGTGGCGGTCGGCGCGGCAGTAATTGCCACACCCGTGGACGCGTTGGCAGGCGTAGTTGAGGAGACTGCCGGGGCTATTGGCGCGGACGGAGTAAAGCGGACGTCCACCCAGTAGTTCTCCGCGTTATAGGAGGACGACGGGAACCTGCTTGTTGCCCCATATGTATAGACTCCGTTACCTGAAGTGGGCGTGTTTCTGAGGCCGTGCAGTACGCCGCTGTCCAGGGAGGAGTTACCGGCCGGCATAGGCGAGGGGTTGGGATACATATAGCCCGGCGCCTGGGCGTAGTGCCCCTGGGGAGCATAGTAGGAAACCACGTAGACGCTGTTCGCTGCGATGGCCACGGGCGTCGAGAAGTTGACGTTTTGCCATCCCGTTGTGGTCTCCGCCGTGAATGTGGCTGTCGCCAGCAGTGCACCGCTGGCGGACCACAAATTGCCGATGTGGGTGCCCTTGTTGAGACTGGACTTGTAGAAGCTCACGCCGTTGACGACGCCAGCCGTCTGCGTGGTGAACTTCATGCCGACTTCCACGCTGCCGCCGTCTCCCGAGTCCGGAGTGTCCGGGATAACGCTCGAGCCGAAGATGGAGCACGGGCATGAGACGTTGACGGCGGCCCCGGCACCCGGTGTTTCCACGTTGCCGGAATCGTCCACCGCGCGGGTCTTCACAGCGACCGACGGGCTTCCGTGGACAGTCCAGCTGTACGTCCAGTTGGCGGTGCCCGTGGCCGGATGCCACGTCGTACCGCCGTCGGTGGAGACTTCGACGCCGCCAACGACCCCGCCTGTGTCGGATGCGGTCCCCGAGATCGTCACTTTTGAACCATCCGCGAGTGTCTGGCCGTTCAGTCCGGAGGTGATCGTGGAAACGGGCTTACTGGTGTCCGTTGAGTTGGAGGCCGCCACGAGGCCGGTAATGAGGGTGGATGGCTGGACGCCCATGTCGGCGAAGAGGTTCACGGTGGCCTGACGCATGTTTTTGTCCGGATTAGCGAGCGTCGTGAAGCCGTCCAGTCCGTAGGCCCACTGCACGGTGCCTGCGCCAAATACGAGGGCACCGCTCGGAGCACGGTACATGGTCAGGTTGTGGGTCTGCGTCGAGGGCGCAGTGGTGCTTCCATAGTCGGTGAACGCTTCGGGCACGGCCACGGTTGTGGAGGACAGCTTAAATGCCCCGGCGGGTCTGAATCCGTTGTCGGCATCTATGTCCCACTCATAGCCCAGGGTGTCCAGGCCACTGCCCAGAGTCAATGACTGCGTTCCGGTAAGGCTGGCCGCCGCCGTGTTCCGCCACAGCCGCATGGCTGCGTACTGGGCTGGAACCTTGATGTCGGCAGACCCGGCATTGACGATGAAGAACTGACCTGTCACGGAGTTCTCCGGGTTTCCGGCACCTCCGGTGGTTCCATACCGGGGATCCCGCCAGGTTCCGGTCCATTCGACCGGGTCGACTGGGGCGTTGAAGTGGGTGTCCTTGTACGAGACCAGGGTTCTACCGGCAGCCTGGCTGGCGTCGATGGACGCCTCCCAGCGGGTGCGCCAGAACATTTCGTTGCCGCTGAAGAAGGCCAGGTTCACGCCGGCGTCCCGCGCGGCCTCCACATTGGCGCGTTGGGATCCGCTCCAATATTCATCGTGGCCAGAGGAAATGAACATCTTGTGGTTCAAGAGCAGGCTGCCACGTGTGGCGGTGTCCAGACCACTCATGTAACTCACGTCGTAGCCATTTGCCTCGATGAAGCGGATCATCGGGTATTCGGTGTCCATGAGCCAGCTGTGGCCGAGATCTCCGGTCGAGAGGAATGGTCGGTTGTAAGAGACTTTGAACGCGGATTTGTAGGCCAGCGGACTTCCTGGCGGGCACGCGACCGTGCAACTGTAGAGGCTGTTGCCACCATATGTGTTGTAGGCCTGCCAGGTGGTGTCTGAAGTCTGGAGCAGGATGCCGCTGGTACTGGCATCGTTGCGGACGACGAACGGAATCATGCTGTCTCCGCCATTGTCATTTCGCACGAGATGCGCGAAATAGACCCCAGAGACGGCCGTAGCCGGCACGGCCCAGTTGGCGGAAACAGCCCAGTTGCCACAGTCAACCAGACCCGATGACGACTGTGTCAGGCAGGCCGGTTGTGACTGCGGTAGCGTAACCGCGAGCGGGATGTTGGCGGCTATCTTCCGGGCCCCATCACCCTGGTAATAGCCGAAGCGAAGGATGTCGATGTGGTAGGCAGAGACTGAGGTCTTGATCTTGAAGCTGATGGTCTGCCCCAGGTTTACACTCATGGCGGTGCCGAACCCCTGGATCGATGAGTCGCCCGATCCGTTGACTTCCCAGTCTGACGACGGAGTGCCCGGCAAGGAATTCTCGCAGGCAATGGCGTTAACGACAGGCGGGGTACAGGCCGCCGCCTGCGCGGTCGGTGCCTGCACCAGGGATGAAGTGAAGGAGAGGGACGCGGCAACCAAGACCAGCGCGACAGAAGACGCTGTCCGACGGAGACCACGGGGAACAGATTCTATTTTTGCAAACACGCTAACTCCAGTTCGAGACGCGAATAATCGACGTTCGGACCTCAGGCGTCTGCACCACCCGTGACCGTTGTGCATAAATGGCAAGCCAACATCAGACGAACAAGCTATCTGGTACCTCACGGGCCGAGTGCGCGGAAAGCCGAAACTTCTCCGCGCGATCCGGAACCTGGACGCGCGGCCTTGGTGATGCCAGATGATTTGATGCTATGCAGGGCTGAATGCTTCCACCAGACGGTCACGGGGAACCCTGTGGGTATCCGCAGGATCAATGTGGATACCCTGCGAGGGTGTTTCGGGCGGGTAATGCCCCGCTATGAAGCCGCCGTCCGGAAGAACAGTTCGGTCACCCGGGCCAGCCGAAATGGGTCCTCGACGCCGCATAGTTCGCGGGCGGAGTGCATCGACAGAAGCGGCACCCCCACGTCCACCGTCCTGATGCCCAGCCGCGTCGCCGTCAGTGGTCCGATGGTGGACCCGCACGGTATGACGTTGTTGGAGACGAACTCCTGGTACGGAACCCCGGCCTCGCCGCACAGCCGCGCCCAGAAAGCTGCCCCGGGCCCGTCAGTGGCGTAGCGCTGGTTGGCGTTGATCTTCAGCAGGGGTCCGCCATTGAGGACCGGACGGTTGACGGGATCGTGGCGCTCGGCGTAGTTCGGGTGGACGGCGTGGCCGGCGTCCGCCGACACACAGAACGACGCCGCCAGGGCCTGCCGTCGCTGGCTCGGCGAAGCACCAAGGCTGTCCGAGATGCGCACCAGGATGTCCTCGAGCAGCGGCCCGCAGGCACCTGAGCGTGAGTTGGAGCCGATCTCCTCGTGGTCGAAGGCGGCGAGCACGGCGATCGGCGCTGAAGCGGCGCGGTTCCCCGAAGATCCCGTCCCCGAAGAATTCTTTGCCGGAGCCTCGGCATGTGCGATCAGCGCCGCCAGCCCGGCGTGCGTGGCGGACAGGTTGTCCAGCCGGCCGGAGGCGAAGAACTCACCTTTGGCCCCGAAAACCGCAGCGGGCTGCGTGTCCGCAATGACGACGTCGTACCCGCCGATCTGGGCGGGATCCACCGGCGCGGAGTCCGGGCCCGCTGCGGTGGCCCGTTGCGCCAGCAACGCGAGGAGGTCCTCACCTGCCGGATCGCCGAGGCCGAAGACGGGATTCATGTGCTGCTGCTTGTCCAGCGCAAGCCCGTCGTTGACCGCACGGTCCAGGTGGATGGCCAGCTGCGGGAACCGAAGCAGGGGTCCGGTGGCCGTCAGGCATTGGGTGCCGTCCAGCATCACCAGCCGCCCCGCCAGCTGCAGTTCCCGGTCCAGCCAGGAGTTGAGCAGCGGCCCACCATAGACCTCCACACCGGCCTGCAGCCAGCCGAATTTGCCCGTGGTGGGCTTGGGCTTGAGCTTGAACGACGGCGAGTCAGTGTGCGCACCGAGGACGTTGAACCCGGTGGTGGGGCCAGCGTTCTCCGGCGTCACCCAGGCGATCAGCGCACCGTCCCGGACCACATAGAACCGGCCTGCCGCGCCTGCACCCGCCGCGGCAGGCCACGCCTCGAGCTCGTCCAGGCCGGTGAAGCCTGCCTCGTCCAGCCGCCGGGCGGCTTCCTGTACGGCATGGAAGCTCGACGGCGACGCGCTGACATACGCGCCGAGGTCCCGGATGTGGTCTGCGGCAGTGGCGTGGGAAGGCATGGCTCCGAGTCTAGCGGTGCCACGGCAGGCCGCCCCGAAGGCCCTGCTAGACCGTGACGTTGAGCCCGGCTGCGTATCCGGCTGCCACCGAGCCGGACATGGTGGCCAGCTGGTAGATTCCGCCGTCGTCGCCAAAGACGTTGTCCGAACTGAGCGTGGTGTTGGGAAAGTTCCGGGCGCTGGATTCGTAGCCGGCCGAGGCGTAAACCTCGTTGCAGGCCGCCTCGGTCATGGCGATCTGGGAGACCGCCAGCACCTGCCCGGCCAGCGTGGCGTTGCTCATGGACTCGAAAACCTCGAAGTGGATATGGGGCCAGCGGCCGTTGTAGGCGCCGGGGTAGATGGTGATGAACGTGACCTGCCCGTTGGCGTCGGCTTCCTGCACCCCGCGGAGGAAGTTCTCATTCTCCAGGCCGGAATCGTACATGGAGTACTTCCCGTCGCGGTCGCAATGCCAGGCGTAAACAGCTGCACCTGCGAGGGGCTTGCAGCCGTTGGCGTTGTCCAGAAGCGTCAGGGTAACTGTCAGCGGGATGCCTTCGGCCTTGGCGCTCGAGGTCCCGAAGCTTGAGGTGATGTCCTGCCGGACCACGCCTGAGGCTTCCAGGACGTTGGGCCCGTTGGAGCCGTCCCCCGGATAGGGTCCCGCGGTTTCCTGCGGAATTTCCACTCCGCACTCGGCGATGGCACGCGTAAGCGTGGGGGACGCCGAGGGCGTAGCTGACGCGGAAGCGGTGGGCGTCGCCGTCGTGGTTGCTGAACTGCTGGCGGAGGCCGACGCCGTGCTGCCGGCCCCGGAGGTGGACCCTCCCGGAGTGCACGCCGCAAGGGCGGTGGCCGCCGTGCCGGCGCCGAAGAACAGTCCCAGGGAACGGCGGCTGATCAGGGTGGAGAGGTCGAACTCCAGGCCGCGGTCATGGTTGGGGTGGGGTTCGCGGGGAGGCTGCGGTGAAGTGGTCATGGACCCATAAAACTCCGAAGGCCTATGCCGCGCATAGGCCATTCCTGTGAGCCCGCTGTGCGTCACCCGCCAGCCGCGGAGGAGGTGAAGATCCTTTGAACGGATTAATTGCTGATTCTTCGGATTGCCGTCCCCATAAAACAGCCGAGGGATCCGCAATCCGGGGACTTTGGTCCCTATTCCCCGGCACCCGCAGGGGTGTCTACTGGTCCTTGGGTCTGCCCCTGCGGCTGCCCCCTTTGCCAGAGAGCAGCCAGGAGAAGCCATGTCCGGTGCGTTGAAATGGTCCCCGTTCGATTCGTCGCGCTGGCCGTCGGCAACGGAGGGGACCGGCCGGACGCCGCCGCAGTTCATGGCTTCGATGGGGCGCGCCTATGAGTCGGGCGACGAGCCTGCCACCGTTTGCGTCGAGGAGAACACCGACGCGACGACGCTGGTGGTGGAGGCGCAACGCGGGGAACAGGAAGCAGACCGGGACGCAGAACACTTTCCGTCGGGACTGCGGTACAGCCCCTTCACCGGCAAAATCCCCCTGCTGGGGGACTGACAGAAAACATGGAACGGGTCTCTCTATGGAACTGAAATCGCAATGGCACCGGCTTGATCCAGCGACCCGCCGGTGGCTCCTGGACAATCCCGGCTGCGTGGTGCTGCCGCGGACGATTTCAACGATCGTGGCCAGAGTTGCGGACGAGCCGGTGGTTCGGGACCAGCACGGCGCCATCCAGCTCAGCGCTGCGGATGTCAGCTTCATTCGGGCCAGGCTCCACGGTTCGATCCCCGAGGCCGGCGGACACCGATTCTTCGACGCCGTCCAGCCCGGCAGCGGCCCAGAGCCCGGCAGCGGCGCCGAGCCCCAAAACGGAGGAGAGTCCGGCCACCACCTGGACTAAGGTGGCCGGACTCCGGTTCCGGCGGGTTACACCCGCTGCTGAGCTAGCGGCTGTGAATTACGACGCCGGACCTGCACCTACGCCGGCCTCTTCGGCTGTGCGGTCCGTCCCGTTCGTGCTTGCTTCAGAAGTTGCGGCAGGCTCCGCCGCGGTTTTGCCGCCGCCCTTGCGGTAACGCCAGACGCCGATTCCCACCACCACTGCGGCCAGAGCCAGCGAGAGCAGCAGCGATTCCCGCGTTGCCTCCAGGAGCACCATGCCGATCAGCAGCGCAACGATGCTGACGATGGACGCCCACGTCAGGTACGGGAAGAGCCACATCTTGAGCGCAAGCTCCTTGGCGGCAGCACCCATGCGGCGGCGGAGGATCAGCTGCGATGAGGCGATGACCAGCCAGACGAACAGCGCGATCGCGCCCGAGGTGTTGACGAGGAACAGGAACACCGTGTCCGGCGCAACGTAGTTCAGGCCCACGGTGATGAACCCAACAACGGTTGACGCCAGCACGGCGGCGGCGGGCACACCTCGCTTGGAGATCTTCATCCATGCACGGGGAGCGTCCCCCCGGCGGGACAGCGAGAACAGCATCCGGCTGGCGGTGTACAGGCCCGAGTTCAGGCAGGACAGCACCGAGGTCAGCACCACAACATCCATGATGGTGCCGGCGCCGGGGATGCCGAAGAGCTCGATCACAGCGACGTAGGGGCTCTTGGCCACGGAAGCGGAGTTCCACGGGAGCAGGGTGACCACGATGGCAATGGAGCCGATGTAGAACACCAGGATGCGCCACACGGTGGACTTCACGGCCTTCTTCACGGCGTCCACCGGGTTCTCCGATTCACCGGCCGCGATAGTCGCGATTTCGGCGCCGAAGAAGGAGAAGACCACTACGAGGATACCGGCGAGCACGGCCCCGGGACCGTTGGGGAGGAATCCGCCGTTGTTGACCAGATTGTCCAGACCCGGTGCCGGCACGCCCGGAATCAGGCCCAGGATGGCGGCGACGCCGAACAGGAGGAACAGCACGATGGCCGTCACCTTGATGGAGGCAAACCAGAATTCAAATTCTCCATAGGATTTGACGGAGCCCAGGTTGGTCAGCGTCAGGAGCACCATCAGGACCAGGGCCCATACCCACTGGTCGATACCCGGAACCCAGCGGTGCATGATGGCGGCGCCGGCAGTTGCCTCAATGCCCAGGACGATGATCCAGAACCAGGCATAGAGCCAGCCGATGCTGAATCCGGCCCACCGGCCCAGCGCTTTGTCCGCGTAGGTGGAGAAGGATCCTGTTTCGGGGTTGGCCGCCGCCATTTCGCCGAGCATACGCATCACCAGGATCACCACGATTCCCGCGGCCATGTAGGCGAGCAGAATGCCCGGTCCGGCCTGCTGGATGGCGGCGCCGGAGCCCACAAAGAGTCCGGCGCCAATCACGCCTGCGATGGCGATCATGGACAGGTGCCGTGGTTTCAGGGACTTGGATAGCTGTTGGTCAGCGTGCATGGAAGCGCCGTCCTTCGTTGGGGGTGTGGGCCAGGTCAGGCACGGATCCCCGTGTGCCAGGCCACATTTCCCCTTCACCCTAGACCGGACAATGCACGCCCCTTCTTGTGCAGTCGAACATTTTGGCCCCCGCTGAAACAGAGCTTCCCACAACCCAGAGCATCAATACGTAACTAAAGTTGCCCTCAAGACAAAATTGAAATGTGCCCGAAATCTACTCGGAGTAGCTAGTAGTCAGGATTGCTGGGCACAACAAGCCCCGTCTCATAGGCATAAACCACGGCCTGCACCCTGTCCCGGAGGTGCAGTTTCGCAAGGATCCGGCGCACGTGTGTCTTCACCGTTGCCTCGGACAGGAAGAACCGGTGGGCGATCTCGGCGTTGGAAAGGCCCTCCGCCATGGCTTCGAGCATTTCCGTTTCGCGGGGTGTCAGGGCTTCAAGCAAGGGATCCCGCTGCTGCTCTTCACCGTTCGGCTGCCGGCCCCTGGGTGTTCCGGACGGGGACGCCGCCGTTCTGTGGCCCGTGACCGGGGACCACGCATGTTCCCTCCGCACATAGGCCTCCAGCAGGCGCCGGGTGACACGCGGGGCCACCACGGCGTCGCCACTGGCCACCACACGGACGGCAGTGACCAGATCGGCCGGCGCCACATCCTTGAGGAGGAACGCCGACGCCCCCGCCTGCAGACCGGCAAAGGCATACTCGTCGAGATCGAAGGTTGTCAGGATGATCACCTTCGCGTGGGACCCGGAAGCGGTAATTGCCCGGGTTGCTTCGATTCCGTCCAGCACCGGCATCCGGACGTCCATCAACACGACGTCGGGGCTGGTTTCCCGGACCTGCCGGATGGCTTCCGCGCCGTCGGATGCTTCGCCCACGATCCGGAGGTCATCTTCGCCTTCGAGGATCAGCCGGAACCCCATCCTCAGCAGCGGCTGGTCGTCCACCAGCAGAACACTGATCGGTGCATCGTCATTCATGATTTTCCTTGGTCCCCATTCCAATTCAGTACAGCCCTGACGCGCCAGCCGCCTCCGGCCGGCCGTCCCGCTTCCACCGTACCGCCGTAGATGCCTGCCCGCTCCCGCATGCCGGTCAGGCCCTGGCTGGATCCCAGGGGATTGGGGACGGCTGCCGTGCCCGCGCCCCCGTGTCCCACCGTCCCTTTGCCGTCGTCGAGCACTTCAATGGCCACCGTGCCGTCCGCCCGGACGATGTTCACGTCCACGCGGCTCAGCGCACGGCCGTAGCGCAGCACGTTGGTCAGCGACTCCTGCACGATCCGGTAGACGGTCAGTTGGAACGCCGGGTCGTCCGGCAGCGCCGGACCGGTGTGCGAATAGTGCAGCGGCAGGCCTGCAGTGCGGAATCCCTCCAGCAGTTTAGCCAGGCTGTTTCCGGCGCTCAGCGGCTGCCGCGGTGCCGGTCCTGCCGGCGTTTCGTCGCGGAGCACCCCCAGCACCCGCCGCATGTCAGCCAAGGCGGTCCGTCCGGTCCGGGAAAGTTCGGACAGCACCACTGCGGCGCGGTCCGGACTTTTCCGGACCACCACGGCGGCGCCGTCCGACAAGGTGACCATCACCGTCAGCGAGTGCGCCACGACGTCGTGCATCTCCCGCGCAATCCTGTTGCGTTCGTTGACCGAGCCCAGCTCGGCTGTCCGGGCCGCCCAGGCGGCGATTTCCTTTTCATGGTCCCGCCGTTGCCGGACAGAGATGCCGATTCCGGTGGCGATGATGTTGGACAGCGTAATGGTGATACCGGCGACGATGCCGAAGACCAGTTGCGAATTCTCCGGGGCGGCTGGACCGCCGTCGGGAAGGGCACGTTCCAGCGGCCCCACGAGCGTCAGGAAGTACAGCAAGGACAGCGGGGCATTGGCCAAAGCCAGCGCCACTATGGAGAACCGGCGGGAACGCTGCGTTGCCAGGGCGTACAGGGCGAACCACAGCCCCGCGGAAACATTGGACCCCCACGGGTGCAGGAGGGTGATACCCGCTTCCAGTACGGCCACGACCACGACCACTGCAACCGGACGGGAGCGCCGGAAGAAAAGCACGACGGCGGCCGCGGCAAGCAGCGACGTCGCCCCCCAGCCGCCGTCGTGCACGCTGTCCACCACGGTGGGCGTGACGAGGAGGGCGTAGCAGAGCACCACCAGGGCGTCCATCACGCGCGGGTGGCGGTGTAGGTAACGGCGGACCCGGCCGCGGCGGCGGTCCGCGAGCTCAGCAAAGGACGCATCAACCAGGGTCACGGCTGATGCGTCCTTCGCCAGCGGTTCCTCACGCACGGTTTGAGCCTAGACGGCGCTCCCGCGGCAGGCCTTGCTCATACGTCGCGCTTCTTCAGCAGGATCATGGCGAGCACTGCCGGCACAACCACCCACGCTCCCAGCACCAGGGCCGCCTGCCACACCTCAAGGGTTCCATCGATGTGTTTCACGGCGGTCAGGGGGTCCACGGTGTTGCCGGGCAGGTACTTGCGGGCTTCCTCGAAGAATTCGCCGGGAATCAGCTGGAACGCGATCGGTGCCACGAAGAAGAGGCCCACCAGGCTCATGATCCCGCCGGCGGAATTCCGGATGATGCTGCCCAGGGACATGCCGATGGATGCCACGGCCGCCACGTACAGGCTATTGACGATCAGTAGCTTGACGGACTGGGAGCTGCCCAGGTCCAGGCCGAGGTCGTAGTTTGCCAGGATCGGCACCGACACCAGTCCGGCCAGCAGTACGGACGCGGCGGTGAGGACGAAGGACACCACCACAACCACGACGAACTTGGCCACGAACGCGGGAATCCGTTTGGGGACGGCCGCGAACGTGGATCGCGCCATGCCGGTGGTGAACTCGGAACTCATCAGCAGCACGCCGAGGGACCCGAGGATCAGCTGGGCAAAGGCGATGCCGGATGTGGGCGCAGTCACGGCAATGTCGCCGCCCTGGGCCGCCATCTGGGCGGCGACTTCCGGGTCGGAGGCCATCCGCTCGCGGAACTGGCCCGTCGACCAAGCAGCCAGGGCACCGAAGCCCACCATCACCAGCATGGTGGACCCCAGCAGGATAAGGGTGGACAGCAGTGTCCGGAACTTGATGAATTCCGAGTTCAGGACGCGCAGGAAGCTGGGACCGGGCCCTGGCGATGCCGGACCGCCGGCCGGACGTACCGGCTGTCCGGCGGCCTGTGGGTCACCGGCGCCTTGTGCGCGGCGGCCTGAGGGGTTGGGTTCCAAAGTGGTTGAGCTCATGGCTTAGTTGCCTCCGGTCTGGGCGGGAACGGGGGCTCCCGTGGTAATCAGCGAGTGGTATTCGACCTCATCCTTGGTCAGCTCCATGTAGGCCTCTTCGAGGCTGGCCTGCAGCGGGGTGAGTTCGTAGATCATGACGTGGTTGTCCAGGGCGGCGCGGGCGATCTGCCTGGGATCCAACCCCTTGACCTCCAGCAGTTCGTGTTCCCGGGCCTCCACCGAAACTCCAGCGCCGGCGAGGAGGTGCATAAGCTGTTCGGGCTGGTCGGTGCGGACGCGGGTGCGGCTCGCGCCCTTGCCGGTGATGATGTCCTTGATGGGGGCATCGGCAATGATTTTGCCGCGGCCGATCACGATCAGGTGGTCCGCCGTCACGGCCATCTCGCTCATGAGGTGGCTGGACAGGAAAACGGTCCGCCCTTCCGAGGCCAGGTACTTCACCAGGTTGCGGACCCACACCACGCCCTCCGGGTCCAGCCCGTTGACCGGCTCGTCCAGGATGATGGTCTGCGGATCCCCCAGCAGCGCCGCGGCGATGCCCAGCCGTTGGCCCATTCCGAGCGAGAAGCCCTTGACCTTCTTTTTGGCGACGTCGGCCAGGCCTGTCATTTCGATGACCTCGATGACGCGTTTCTTGGGGATGCTGTGGGTGGCGGCCATGGCCAGGAGGTGGTTGTAGGCCGAACGGCCGGTATGGACGGCCTTGGCGTCCAGCAGGGCACCGATTTCGCGCAACGGAGCGCTGTGCCTGGCGAAGGGGACGCCGTTTACGGTGACAGAGCCCGACGTCGGCGTGTCCAGCCCCATGATCATTCGCATGGTGGTGGATTTGCCGGCTCCGTTGGGGCCCAGGAAGCCGGTGACCTGGCCTGCCTGGACAATGAAATCTACTCCGCCGACGGCAGTCTTATCGCCGTAGACCTTGGACAGGCCCTTTGCTTCAATCATGGAAGCGTTCCTTTGCGTAGCTGTGGATGCGGTGACGGCCTCTGCGCGCCGCAGATCCGTTCGTACCCACCACGCTACAGACGCGAGGCTCCGATTTCGCCGGTCTCAGGGATGATTCAGGGTGGAATCAGGGTAGTCCGAACGGATGACCCTCAGTCCGTGCCAGCTGCCTGTTCCGGCTTCGGGGAGTAGTAGGTCAGGGCGCCGGGCAGCACGGAAAATTCCACCCGCCGCACGCCGGGCATGGCTTCGCCGTCCACTGCCAGTGCCATGGGCGACCCTGCAGCTTCCACAGTCACCGACGTTGATTCGCTCAGGTGCGTGATCCGGGACGTGGCCACCGTGCCCGTCAGCACGGACCACAGCAGCCGGAGCCGTGCAAACGACTCATCGGCCGTGATCATCCGCAGGTCCAGGACGCCGTCGTCCATCACCGGACGCACCAGCGGGGCATGGTCGCGCGGGTAGTACCGGCCACGGCCAATGTAGAGGATCCAGAGCTTGTGCCGGACACCGTTGACGATCATGGTGGTCGGCGTCCCGGCGGCGAAGGTCCGGAACATGGCCGCAACCCCGGCCAGCGGCTTGCCCAGGGCAGGCTGGAGGTGCTCCCGGCGGCGGACCAGGTTGGGATAGAGACCGATGCTGGCAGTGTTGAGCATGATCCGTTCCAGCATTTCGGGGCTTCCGGCGAGGCCCCGCTCCACCAGGACGTGCCCCACATCGGCCCGGGCGGCCTCCCCGGTGGAGGCCGCCTCTACGGCGTCCTTTAGGGTGGAGGTTCCGGCGTCGCGGGCGAAGTGGTTCAGCGTTCCGCCGGGCAGCACCAGCAACGGGAGTGACCGTTCGACGGCGAGAGCTGCCGCGGTCCCCACCGTTCCGTCGCCGCCCCACACCCCGAGGGCCGCCACGCCCGGCCGGGTAGCGGCTGCCCTAATCTCGGCGGCCACCTCAGCTTCCTCGCCGATGTCATGTATATGCGCTAATGGGAATACATCCTGGAGCGCCTTAATGGTTTCCGGCGCATATGAGCCGCCCAGCGTGTTCACGGCAATGCCGAGCCCTTCACCGTCGGGCAGCGGCGCGGCGTTGGCCGGCGTCCGGCTCGTGGCCGGGAAGGGGGGCCGGACCGGCCACCACTTGCGCGTAATCATGGCGGCGCCGGCTCCGATGGCCGAGCCAAACAGGACGTCCGAGGGCCAGTGGGCGCCCGTATGCACGCGGGAGTAGGCCACACCGGCCGCGAGCGGGGCCAGGGCCGCGCCAATGGCTGGCTGTACCAGCCCGACCCCCACGGCGAAGGCCGCCGCGGATGCGGCGTGGCCGGACGGCATGGACGAACTGGTGGGCTGCGGATTGACGAACCTGAACACGGGAAGATGTTCGGGCAGCGGCCTGGCCCGTGGAAGGAGCGTTTTGAAGACCACGTTGGTGACGGCCGAGGCCACCCCCTGGGCAATCAGCCCGTGCACGGCCGCCCGCCGGGGCTTGCCGGGAAAGAGTGCTAGCACACCCGCAACGCCGAACCACAGTTTTCCGTGGTTGGCTGCCGCCGAGAGGCGCCGGAACAGGAGGTCATGATTGCCGCCGGGCAGGCGGGACACTGCCTTGAGTAGGGTCCGGTCCAGACCGGCGACCAGGCCCGGTCCCTTCCTCAGCATGCTTCGCATTTCCCCACCCTACCGCCGCTGTCTGGACGGGAGGTGTGACTGCCTACCTGACGTGCAGGGGCTTCGCGGCACCGGCGAGCAGCAGCGCCACCAGGATCGGGGCCATGATTGCCAGCAGGGCCATGTGGATGCCGGTGAGGTCGCCCAGGTAGCCCAGGAGCGGCGGGCCCGCGAGGAATGAGATGTAGCCCAGCGTGGACACCACCGACACGCGCGCGGCGGCCTTCTTCGGGTCGTCGGCGGCCGCAGACATTCCCATGGGGAAGGCAAGGGCGGCGCCAATGCCCCAGAGTGCGGCGCCGGCCGTCGCCGGCCACACATTGCCCGCCAATACGAAGAGTCCCAGCCCGGCGGCGGCGGTGGCCATGCTCGCGCGCAGGACGGCAACCCGGCCGTACTTGTCGATCACGAACCCGCCGCAGAACCGCATCGCCGTCATGGCCAGGACAAAAACAGCAAACATCAGTGCGCCGGTGGATTCGCTTGTGCCCAGGCCGTCCACCGAGGCCTTGGCGATCCAGTCATTTCCGGCCCCCTCGGTCAGCGTGGCGCCAAGGACCACCACGCCGATCAGCAGGGTACGGCTGTCACGCCACGCGGACCGGCCCTTCGGCGTTTCGGTTCCCCCCTCGGAGTGGACCCCGGTGGCCAGGTGCGGCAGGAAGTAGCGCGGCGCAACCATGGTCAGCACAGCCACCACGGCGGCAATGACCAGCAGGTGCGCCGGCAGGCCAACGCCCAGCCCGGACAGGCCGGCGCCGATCAGCGCACCCACGAATGCCCCGCCGCTGAAAGCCGCGTGGAACTGCGGCATGATGGTGCGCTTAAGCCGGTGTTCGACGTCGGCCCCTTCGATGTTCTGCGAAACGTCCCACAGTCCTATGCCGATACCGAAGAAGAACAGCGCCACCGCCGTCCCGGGCACCGACTCGGCCGTCAGCGAGAGCGCGATGCCCACTCCGGCAATGGCAGCGAGGAGGCCACTGGCCCGGACGGTGTTGGCCGTTCCGATCCTGCCGACGACCAACCCGGCTGTAGGAAGGGCCAGCAGCGAACCGACGGCTGTGCACAGAAGCAGGGTTCCCATCTGCCCGGAGGTCACGTGGAGGATCTCAGTGACGGCCGGGATGCGCGCTGCCCAGCTCGCGAAGACTAGCCCGTTGATCCCGAAAATCAGGAACGTCGCGGCGGCCGCGGCGTTCAGTTTCTGGTCGGAGACAGCGATGCTCATACGTTCACTACTTTCACTGAGTGTTTTCCAAGTTGCGCGAGTTCCTGCGGGCTGAATGCCCCGTCTGTAACGATGACGTCCACGGACTCCAGGTCCGCCACGAGCGCCACGGCGGCTGCGTTCCATTTGGCGCCGGCACTGGCAACGATCACCCTGCCAGCTGATTCCAGGCCGGCGCGTTTCACGGCCGCGTCATCGAGGTCGTGCGCCAGCAGGCCGTCCTTAAGGTTCAGCGCACAGGGCGTCACCACGGCGGTATCGAATCGAAGCGAGCGGATGTTGGCTTCCGCCATGGGTCCGCGGAAGCACAGCTCACCCGGGATCAGGCTTCCGCCCGGCACAAGGATCGCCGGCCGGTGACCGGCGTGGCTTTCCGCAGTAAGCACGTAAAGGGCCCGGAGGGACATGGGCATGAGGGTCAGTTCGCGTTGCCGCAACTGGCGGGCGACCTCGGTCGCGGTGGTGCCGCTGTCCAGCCAGACATGCTCGCGGTCCCGCAGCAGGCCCGCCACCCCGGCGGCAATCCGGGCCTTGGCGTCCTGCCCTTCCAGTTCCCGCTGGCCGTACCCCGGATTTTCGCCGCGCAGCACCAGGCTCCGGGCACCGCCATGGACCCGGCGGAGGACGCCGCGGCTGGCCAGGGTGTCCAGGTCGCGGCGGATGGTGGCGCCCGACGCAGCGCACTCCGCTGCCAGCTCGTCGACGGTAATCTCTTCGCGGCTCCGCAGCAGTTCACCGATCAACCGGTGCCGCTCTTCAGTCCTCATGCTTAAATGCTAACCGAGCATGATCATTTAATCAGAAATTGTGCACATATTGCGGGCGCAGCGCGTCTTTTGGGTTGAGAAATAGCCCAACGCTCTCGCACTTCCTGCAACAAAAACGCCAACGCTCCCTCACCGGATGAGAGAGCGTTGGCGCGAAACGTGCAGGAAGTGAGAGAGCATCCGGTTTAGCGGGCGCGCTCCACGCGCTTCTCGTCCCAGACGGGCTCGGGCGATTCGTACACCTTGCCGTCGGAGCCGAAGACCAGGAAGCGGTCGAAAGTGCGGGCGAACCAGCGGTCGTGGGTTACCGCCAGGACGGTTCCCTCAAAGTGGTCGATGGCGCGTTCCAGTGCCTCA
This sequence comes from Arthrobacter sp. 24S4-2, assembly GCF_005280255.1. Lineage (NCBI taxonomy): Bacteria > Bacillati > Actinomycetota > Actinomycetes > Micrococcales > Micrococcaceae > Arthrobacter > Arthrobacter sp. 24S4-2. The sequence continues at coordinate 5,525,791 of NZ_CP040018.1, forward strand.
GCGGAGTGCAGATCCAGGTTGTCCGTCGGCTCGTCGAGGAGCAGGAGCGTGGCGCCGGAGAGCTGCAGCAGCAGGATCTGGAACCGGGCCTGCTGGCCACCGGACAGGGACTCGTACTTCTGCTCCGACTGCCCGGCCAGCCCGTAACCGTCCAACGCGCCCGCCGCGGCTTCACGGCCCAGGCCGGAGCGGTGTTCGTCGCCGCGGTGCAGAATCTCGAGCAAGGTCTTGCCCAGCAGGTCCGGGCGGACGTGCGTCTGCGCGAAGAAGCCGGGACGGATCCGGGCGCCGAGTTTCACGGTGCCTTCGTGCGGCACTTCGGCGATGTCGACGTCGGACACGGGCAGGTGCTCGCGTTCCGGATCGGTGCCCCCGGTGGCGAGCAGGCGGAGGAAGTGGCTCTTGCCGGAGCCGTTGGAGCCCAGCACGCCCACGCGGTCGCCGAACCAGACCTCGGTGGAAAACGGCTTCATCAGTCCGGTCAGTTCCAGCCTTTCGGCCACGACGGCGCGCTTGGCGGTCCGGCCGCCTTTGAGCCGCATCCGGACGTTCTGCTCGATCGGCAGGGCCTCGGGCGGACCCGCCTCGAGGAACTTCGCCAGCCGGGTCTGGGCGGCATGGTACCGGTTGGCCATGTCCGAACGGAAAGCCGCCTTGTTCTTGTACATGTTGACGAGTTCCTTGAGCTTTACGTGCTCCTCGTCCCAGCGCTTGCGCAGCTCCTCAAAACGGGCGTTCCGGTCGGCACGGGCGTCCACGTAGGAGCCGAATCCGCCGCCGTGGATCCAAGCCCCTGCGCCGTTGATGCCCGGTTCGAGGGTGACGATGCGTCCGGCGGCGTTGTTGAGCAGCTCGCGGTCGTGGCTGATGAAGAAGACCGTTTTCCTGGACTCGTTGAGCTTCGCCTCAAGCCAGCGCTTGCCCGGCACGTCGAGGTAGTTGTCGGGCTCGTCGAGGAGGAGCAGTTCGTCGGGGCCGGCGAAGAGGGCTTCCAGCACCAGCCGCTTCTGCTCGCCGCCCGAGAGGCTCGACGCCGGGCGGTGCTGCGCGCGGTCAAACGGCAGTCCCAGCGCGGCCATGCAGACCTCGTCCCAGACGGTCTCGACGTCGTAGCCTCCGGCGTCTCCCCAGTCCACGATCGCCTGGGCATAGGCCATCTGGGTGGGCTCGTCGTCGTGCTCCACCATGGCCAGCTCGGCCTCGTCCACGGTGCGGGCGGCGGCGGCCAGGGCCGGCGGGGCGGCGGACACCAGAAGGTCGCGGACAGTCGAATCGTCCCGGACCTGGCCCACGAACTGGCGCATGATGCCCATGTTTCCGGAGCGGCCGATCACGCCTTCATCCGGGACGAGGTCGCCGGAAATGATCCGGAAAAGTGTGGTCTTGCCCGTTCCGTTGGGCCCGATCAGTGCCGTTTTGGTGCCGTCCGGCACCTTGAAGGTCACCCCGTTGAGCAGCTGCGTGCCGTCGGAGAGGAAGTAATCAATATTGGAAACGTCAATATGAGCCACGTGTCCAATCTTCCCACGGTGGTTCGGGCGGATTGGCCCTTAGGCGGGACGGCAGCCTCCGTTGGCGGCCTGGTAAGTGTCCAGCCGGTGGATGAAGGCCGCCATGGCCTCGCGGCTGATCGGATCCAGCGGCCGGTAGGTGCCGTCACTCCAACCGTTTGAGATTCCGGTGAAGCTGGTCCAGTCGATGTCACCGTAGAACAGGCTCCCGACAGAGACGTCGTCGAACGGCGACGTCAGGGACTCCGTGTGGGCCACCGTGGCCGGAACCCTGCAGTACTCGCCGCTGTACCTGTAAATGAAGGCCGCCATCGCTTCACGGCTTATGGACGAGGCCGGGCGGTACGTGCCGTCGTCCCAGCCGTTGGCCAGCCCTTCCGCCTCCAGCCAGGCGATCTGCTTGTAGAAGAGGCTGCCGGTGGGAACGTCAACGAACGGAGACGTGGACGGAGGAGTGAAGGCAGGGTTGCCTGCCAGCCGGTACATAAATGCTGCCATGGCCTCGCGGCTGATCGGCTGGTACGGCCGGTAGGTTCCGTCAGACCATCCGGTGGTCAAGTGGCTGTCGTACATCCAGATAATGTCCGAGCGGAAGCCTGATCCGCTGATGTCGTTGAACGGGTCCGGCGCCGTTATGGTAACGCCCGCCGCGTCGGCGGAAATGTAGTCGATATGGACGCGGGTGCCGGCATGGGTCACAAACGTGCTGCCGGCCTGCCAGGCCTCGTTCTTGGCGTAGTAGCCATCGAAAGGCAGGGTTGATGGCATCAGCAGCAGCGATGAAACCGCGGTGGCTCCTCCCCGCTGCACGACCTTGACCCCTTTGTTGCCGTCAACTGCCAATCGCGCGTCATATCCCACCGGAAGGCGGAGCTCAAGGAAGTACACCTCCCCGCTCTTCGGATCCGTGAATTTCAACGCACGGTTGGCCTCTGTGCCTGCCCAGGCCTTCAGTGTGTAGCTCTTGCTGCCGTCCGCGATGCCGGTGTTGCGGATTTCGTCGCCGCGGCCAAAACCGCCGGTTTCCCAGAGGCTGGAGCTGATCGTGGGCAGTTCGAACCAGCGGGATGCGCCCATGAGGTCCATGGTGTCGCCGTATTCACGGACGCTGCATGAGCCGTCCAAATAGTTCCCGTTGATGTCCGCGCCGACATCGGATGTACCGCTGAGGCACTGGAGGCTGTCGGCGTGCATCAGGCCAAGGACATGGCCGAACTCGTGCGCCACCACGTTGTTGGTGAAATTGCCCGGCAGCGGCATCAGGATCCGGCCGCCCTGGTTGCCCGCGCTCCAGCCCGCTCCGAGGGCACCCCAGGACAATTCGGTCACGGGAAGGAAGACCACGAGTGCCTTGTACGGCTCGTTGACCCAGCCCAGCTCGCGGGTCACGGTGTCCATGATCTCGTAGTACGTCTGGGTGGACCGTGCCGCGGACGCCACGCCCGTCCTGGTGGAAGCGACGGACATGGAAAGCCGGTTGTTCGACATCGTCTTCCAGTACGAGCTGGATGCGTTGACGCCGGCCGTCGCCGCATTGATGTCGATCGCAGCTGTCTGTTCTGCTGTCTTGTCGGCAAGTTTTACGGTCACCAGCGTGACCTTGATGTCGCCGGCCCGGGTCAGGCTGCTGGCAGCACCCTGTGGGGTCTCCGCCTCCCGGATCGCCTTGAGGGCACCGGGTTCAAAGGTGTGGTCGGAATGCGGCGTACCCTCCGCAGTGGTTACCGGCGGGAGGGCCGGGTCTGAGGGGGCGGCCTGCGCCGGCACGGACAAGACGTTGAAGGAGGCCGCCGAAAGGAGCAGTGCCGAAATGACGGCGGCTGTCCGGTGAAGGAGATGCATCGGGCGTCAGCGCTTCTTTCAGGGTCAGCAATCGGGTGCAGTAGGCCGCCGCGGGGCGAGCCCTCCCAGAATAGGGTGCGTTTTCGTGCTTTCCGGGCACCCGCGCCAAATCCTGACAGAATCCTGCGCTGAAGCTGCGCTGATGCTTGACTACCCCGCCGCGGTCAGGAATTCCTTGAGCAACGGGCCCGAGGTCGTGGCCCCCAGGCCACCTTCCTCGACGAACACGGCCACGGCCAGGTCGCCGTGAACGGCCACGATCCAGGCGTGCGTTTTCGGCGGATTTTCGTTGCCGAACTCCGCGGTACCCGTCTTCGCTCCGACAGGCTCCCCCGGAACGGAGGCCAGGAAACCGGCGTGGCCCGAGGTCACTACGGCACGCATCATGTCAGCCAAGGCGGCCGCTTCTGCGGCCGTGACGGGTTTTTCCGCCGCTTTCGCCGGCGCCGGAGCGCTGGAGGACGACGGCGCGGAGCCTCCGGCGGACGGGGTTCCTGACTCGGCCGGGGCTGCGGCACCATTGGCGTCCGCATTCAGCACCAGGGCGGGCGACACGGGGGAGCCCTTGGCCACAGATCCGGCCATCACGGCGGCAGCCAGCGGGGACAGGAGAACCTTGCCCTGGCCGATCATGGAGGCGGCGTGTTCAGTGCCTTCGGCTTCGCCCGGAACCGAGCCCAGGAAAGCGTCAGCTCCCAGCCCCGGCGCCTCAACGGCAACACCGAGCGACGTTGCTGCTGATTCGAGCTGGGCCTGGCTGACGGAATCACGGGCCGCGATGAAGGCAGTGTTGCAGGAGTGCGCAAACGCATCCCGCAGGGTGACGGACCCCAGCGAGCCCTCCGGATAGCCCTCTGCGTTCTTGAACGTCCGGCCGTCCACCGTAAGAGTGGGGGTGCACTCGACCTTCGAGTCCGGCGTCATGCCGTTGCGGATCATGGCAAGCGAGTCCACCATCTTGAACGTCGAGCCCGGGGCATACTGGCCCAGCATGGCCGTGTTGTAGCCGTTGCTGCCCGGTCCGGAAGCGGCGGCCAGAACCGCACCGCTGGAGGGACGCAGTGCCACGATGGCCGAGGCGGGTCCAACTTCTGCGAGAACGTCTTCCGCAAGCTGCTGCAGCTTTGGATCCAGGGTGGTTTTCACCGGGGTTCCCGGCTTGATCTCAACCTGGAACAGGGGCCGGCGGCCACTGTTGGGCAACGCCTGCTTCTCCTCGGCGGTGAGGCCTGCCTTTTCGGCAAAGACCTGGATTCCGTCGGTGCCGCGGAGCTGCGCGTCGTACTGCTGCTGAAGGCCGCCGGTGCCGGTGGTGTCCCCGGCCTTGAGTGTTCCGCCGGATTTTTCGATTTGCTCGGCATTCGCCTCGGCTGCGGTGCCCAGGAGGGCACGGGCGAAGGTGCGGGTGGGCGCCAGCGGCTGGTAGTCGGAGATGGACCTGGCGCCGGGAATCTCGGCGATCTGCGCGTCGGTGATGGTCCTGCCGTCCTGGCGCAGGGTGATGGCGGTGACGAACGCTTCGGGGCCGGCCGCCTGGACCTGCTGCGTGTAGGCGGCCGGGTCCACTCCGACCAGCTGGGCCAGTTTCGTGGCGGACGCCGCCGGATCGGCAGCAGCCAGCTTGGGCTTGTCGATTCCGACGTTGACTACCGGCCGGTAGGTGACCAGCTTGGCGTCAGCGGCGCCGAGGATTTCAGCCCGCTGCGGCGACTGTGTGGCCATGCCGAGGACTTCGCCGTCAGCCAATTCGGGTGCCAGCAGATCCGGCTTCCACATGGTCAGCCATTTGTCGCCGGACTTCTTCAGTTCGGCTGACACGGTGTATTTCCACTCCTCGGAGCCGACCTTCCAGCTGTAGTTCAGCGGGACCGTTGCGGTGTCCTTCTCGAGTTTCAACTCGCCGGCTTCAACTGCCGGCTTGGCAGGATCGAGCGCCTGGAACACCTCTTTCAGCTGCTCGTTGGCAGCCGCGGCGTCCTTGCCGTCAAAGGCAACGGAGCCCACGTCCAGCGCCGCCACGGCAGAAGCGAGCTGCTTCGCCGCGTCCTGCGCGCCGGCACGGCCGTCATCGCAGGCCACCACCGATCCGCCAATTATTAGTCCGACAAGTGCAAGCGAAAGTTTCTGAAAGTTCCCCACCGCGCCATTATGCCCGTTGACGCGGACAAACTTCTTGTCACAGGGTCATTGCCGGAGCCCGACCGCCCCGGCGGCCCCGGGCTCCGCCCACTCAGCCAGCGGTGACAGCTGTGGCGGTGGTCCTTCAGGCGGGGCGGATGATTCTGCGCTGCGCGGCGACCGAAATCGCGGCAGTGCGGTTGTCCACGCCGAGTTTCGTGTAGATGTGCACCAGGTGTGTCTTGACCGTGGCCTCGGAAATAAACAGTTGCCGGGCGATGGTGCGGTTCGGCAATCCGGTGGACAGCAGCTGCAGCAATTGGATTTCCCGCACCGAAAGGGCCGGTTCGGGATTCCGGATCCGGCCCATCAGCCTGGCCGCCACCTCGGGCGCCAGTGCCGTGTGGCCCGACGCCGCCATCAGGACCGCCTGGCGGATTTGCCCGGGCGGCGCATCCTTGAGCATGTACCCGCTGGCACCGGCTTCGACGGCGGTGAGGATATCGGCGTCGGAATCATAGGTGGTGAGGATCAGCACCGGCGGGGGCGGCGTTCCGGCCTCGCCCGCCTTGATTTTCTCGGTGGCCACGACACCGTCCATGCCCGAACCCATTTGCAGGTCCATGAGGACAACATCTACGGGCTCTCCCAGGGTGTTGAGCCTGGAGAGCTGGGCCAGTGCAGAGGCGCCGTCACCTGCTTCTGCGGCCACAGTAATGCCTTCGAAATCGCTCAGCATGGCGCGGAGCCCGGCCCGGACCACCGGGTGGTCGTCCACCAGCAGGATGCGGATTCCGGTCATTGCCGTTCTCCGCTCTTCGGTTCCCCGGCCGCCGCGCCAGGTTCCAGCAGCGGGAGCCGGATGGCCACCACCGTTCCCTCACCCGGCGCGGACTCGACGTCCAGTGTTCCGGCCAGCGCCGCCACCCGTTCCCGAAGGGACCGGAGGCCGTACCCGGAGCCGTCCGTCCGGGCGGAGGTTCCGCCGGCTTCCGCCGCCTCCGGCCGGAACCCGACGCCGTCGTCGTAAATGTCCATGGCCACTTCGGTACCCATAAAGGACAGGGTCACGACGGCGTTGCTTGCCTTCGCATGGACCCACACATTCGCAAGGCTCGCCTGCGCGGCGCGAAGGAGAGTGGTGGAGTACGGGTTCGGGAGCTCCACGGGTGTGCCTTCGAGGTCGAAGCGGCAACGAAGCCCCGCCCCGCGTGCCGCCGCCTCAGCCTCGGTCTTTTCGCAAAGCCTGCGAAGGCTGCCTGCCAGGGACATCTGCTCCAGCTCCGGGGATTGCAGGCCGCGGACAAAGTTGCGCGCCTCGGCAAGATTCGCGGACGCCGTTTTCTGCACTGTCCGGAGCCGATCGCGGGCGGCTGCCGTGTCGCCGCCGTCGAGCGCCTTCTCGGCCGCACGGCCCATCAGCACAATGCTGGAAAAACCTTGGGCAAGCGTGTCGTGTATTTCGCGCGCCAGCCGCGCCCGCTCAGTCAGGGTTCCGGCCGCGTGCTGGCTGCGGGCGAGTTCCCCGCGCGTCCGGCGCAGCTCCTCGGCCGCCAGCCTCTGGTTTTCCGCCTCAAGATACAGCGCGCGGTACGCAGGGCCCGTAATCACGGCGAAGGCTGCACCGAACACCGGCCCCAGCACCATGGGCAGCTCCAGCCCCGGACCGGCATTTCCACGGTTGTGGAACCAGAGAGCCACGACAACCAGCACGGTGGACACCGCAATCACTGGCAGCGCCACACGTCGCGGCAGCACGTGGAGCTGCAGGAAGAAGAGCGGAAAGGCCAGCCAGACGAAGTCCGCGCTGGCCCAGATGAGCACCAGCCACAGGAGTGAGACGGCACCCAGCCACCATCGTGCATAGGGTGCGGGGTCAAAGCGACTTGCGTCGGTGGAATGGCGCTTCTCCAGGACAGTGCCAACCAGGTAGACGGTGGCGAGCAGCAGCGCAAGTGCCAGAGCCGGCCAGCCCGACGGTACCGGACCGGACATCAGCACCCGTGCCATGGCCACAAGAAGCAGGGCAGCGAAGCCCACATGGAGGCTGAGCCTCAGGAGCCGCAGAATGATGGCGGAACCGCTGGATTCGCCGTGCATCAACAAGTTCCTCGCATCAATCCAGCGTATCCGCCGCGGCCTTCGTTCCTGGGCGAAAAGGAACGCCAAGGGCGGAAATCAACCTTTTGGTTGAGCCGCTGTTCCATCCCGCGTCTTCAATGGATCCACCTGGCTGCCGATGTGCGCTGCCCGGCGCGGCGGAAGAGTGGAAGGAAGACAACACCCGCCACGAAAGGAACCCCGTGTTTCTCGCCATTCGCGATCTCCGCTTTGCCAAAGGACGCTTTGCCCTGATGGCAGCTGTCGTCGCCCTAATCACCTTTCTTCTTGTGATGCTCTCGGGACTGACCGCCGGTCTCGGAAACCAGTCGACGTCGGCGGTCGCCGGACTGCCTGCCGATCAGCTCGTGTTCGGTGCCCCCGCAGGCACTCCAGCCAAAGCATCCTTCACAGAGTCAGAAGTAACCCGGGACCAGCTTGCCGCCTGGGCCGGCCGGGCCGGCGTTTCCGGAGTGGAGGCGCTTGGCATAAGCCAGGTCCGGGCGAAGGCCTCCGGCTCAGCCGGAGAGCCCGGCGGCACCGCAAACGTGGCAGTCTTTGGATCGGGCAACGGATTGTCCGCGGACCCGCCAGGCGGCCTTCTGCACGGTAAGCCGGCTGACGGCACTGTGGTGGTGGGCCGGGCCCTTGCCGGCGAACTGCATCTGAGCACCGGTAGCTCCCTCGTGGTGGGTGGAATCGAGTTGGCCGTTGCCGGCATCGTCCCGGACCAGTGGTATTCACATACCGGCGTCGTCTGGACGTCGCTGGATGACTGGCGTCAACTGGCCCGCGCAGGCAACAGTTCCCTCGGCACTGTGCTGGCCGTGACGTTCGACGCCGGTTCACAGGTTGATCTGGCAGCTGCCAACGCGGAGGCCGGGACAGTCAGTGCCACCCGGGAAGGTTCGTTTCAGGCCCTCGGTTCCTTCCGGAGCGAAAACGGGTCACTGATGCTGATGCAGGCGTTCCTGTACGGAATCTCGGCCCTCGTCATCGTTGCGTTCCTGACGGTGTGGACCGTGCAGCGGACCCGGGACATTGCCGTGATCAAGGCCATGGGAGGATCCCCGGGCTACGTGCTCCGCGATGCGCTGGTGCAGGCCGTCATCGTGCTGGCCGCCGGCACAGCCGCAGGTGGCGGACTAGGCCTGATCGGCGGATTCCTTGCGGCAAAGGCTGCCCCGTTCCTGATCACACCCGCCACCACGCTTGTGCCCGTTGCGGGTGTCCTGTTCCTGGGACTCGCGGGGGCAGCGCTGGCCGTTCGCGGTGTCACCCGGGTCGATCCCCTGCTTGCTCTCGGCGGCAACTAACTAATTCTCGGGAAAAACATTCCTCGAAAGGAATATTCATTGGACACCCTGCTCAACCTCTCCGACGTGACCCTCGAGTATCCGGACGGAGACGGCACGCTCAAGGCGCTGGACCGGGTCAGCCTTGACCTCGGCGCAGGCGAGTTCCTGGCCCTGGTGGGACCTTCGGGGTCCGGAAAGTCCTCCATGCTGGCGGTCTCTGCGGCACTCATCCGCCCCACTTCCGGCACGGTGACCATCAACGGCCAGCAGGCCACGGACCTGCGGGACGCTGAGCTGACAGCGCTGCGCCGGGAGAAGGTGGGCATCATTTTCCAGCAGCCCAACCTCTTGCCCTCCCTGACTGCGGTCGAACAGCTCCTCCTGGCCGACCACCTGCGCGGGAAGCCCCTGACTGCGGCCCGCAGGCGCGCGGACGGGCTTCTGGACGTGGTCGGACTGGGCCCGGTCCGGGACAAACGCCCGCATCAGCTGTCCGGGGGACAGCGTCAGCGCGTTAACATTGCCCGCGCCCTTATGGGCAGCCCTGCGGTCCTGCTCGTGGACGAACCGACGGCTGCCCTGGACCACGCGCGGAGCGGCGACATTGTCCGGCTGCTGCGCAAGGTTACTGACGAATTCCGGCTGGCCACGGTGATGGTCACGCACGACACGGAGTTCGTGCCGCTGACGGATGCCGTAGCCGTCATGCGGGATGGACGGATCTCCGCCCTTCAGCCTCCCAGCAGCGATCCTTCCCGGGCGTCGTCGTAGGCGTCCCTCGCGTCGAGAATGCTGGGCACGTTCGTCTCCGCCCACTCCCGGAGCACACTCAGCGGACCCAGCAGGGACTGCCCCAGCTCAGTCAGCTGGTAGTCGACCCGCGGCGGGACCTGAGCGAACACGGTCCTGGTGATCAAGCCGTCCCTCTCAAGGGTCCGCAGTGTCTGGGTCAGGACCTTGGGCGTTATCACGTTGACGCTCTGGCGCAGTTCAGAGAACCGCACGGGACCGTCGGCAAGAACCTGGACCACCAGCGAGGCCCACTTGTCGCCGATCCGCTGGAAAACAATCCGTGACGGACACTTCGGATCCATAATGTCGGCACCCCATGGCGTGGTATCCAATCGGTAACTCACTTCCTTCGCAGCTCTAGGTATCCTATAGATACTGTGAGTTTCAACGGTACCCAATACAAGGAGCGAGATGAGAATCGCAGTGTATGGCGCCACGGGCATGGTCGGCGGACAGATCGTCAAAGAGTCCCTGCGGCGGGGACACGAGGTAACTGCCATTTCCCGTACTGGCGCGGCAGTTCGGGGCGCCGTTGCCCGGAGCGCCGAACTGGCTGATGTGCGGACGTTCACACGGGTGGCTGAGGACCACGACGCCGTTGTGTTGGCGACGGTTCCCAGCCGCGCCGGCGGCGATCACGGCGAATGGCTGGGCGCAATGAGGGCGGCGTTCGGCAATGCCGCCGGCACCCGGCTGTTGGTGGTGGGCGGAGCCGGGTCTTTGGAAATCAACGGGGTTCGCCTTTGCGAATCCCCCAATTTCCCCGAACCTTACCGGCCAGAGGCCCGTACCATGGCCGCCGCCTACGATGAGATCAGGTCGGCCCCGGAGGCCCTCAACTGGACCATGCTGGCGCCGGCGCCCGTCATGCAGCCGGGACGGCGCACGGGGACCTACGTAACGGCGGACGATTCACCCGCCGGCCACTCCATCTCCACCGAGGACTTTGCCGTGGCGATGCTGGATGAGCTGGAGAAACCGGCCCACCCCCGCTCCAGGTTCACTGTGGCCAACACTGTTCCTGGCAACGATCGGCTCGACTAGCTTCAGTACGGGCTAACGGCTAAGACTGGGCACAGGAAGCCCGAATATGTCCTTCAAGGCATACCTCGCGGCGTGGTATCCGGGCATTCCGGTGACTCCTGGCCCCGGCGGGGTGGACGAGGAGCACAGGTACACACCCGCCACGGGCGTGCGCCACGGTACGGGGCTGACCACCGGACGCTGGATCAGGCCCCGGAGGTCCATAAGACCCGCAGCGAAGTCTCCGCCGACGTAGTTCTGGTTGTAGTCGGCCAGCCCGGCCGCCGTCGTCACCTGGACCTGGACCACCAGGTCCCGGAAGCCCGGCGCGAACCGCTCAAGCTGGGCCGTAACGGCTCCTGCCATGTCAACCGTCGAACCGGCCGGAACGTGGCAGTACGTCCAAAGGATATGGCGCCCGTCCGGAGCGCGGGAGGCATCAAACCGTGACGGCTGGGACACCAGGACGTAGGGCCTCTCGGGGTGCCGGCCGGAGGCCACCACGTTTTCCGCCTGGGCCATCTCCGCCCGGGTGCCCCCCACATGGACGGTCCCGGCATCAGCCAGTCCAGCGGCCTGCCAGGGAACCGGTTCCTGGAGGATGAAGTCCACCTTGCAGGCGGCGTTTCCGAACCGAAAGGACTCCAGCGAGCGGCGGTAGCCGGCGGGCAGCCTGTTACCGGTCAGCCTGAGCAGAGCCGGCGGCGCGATGTCCAGCAGGGTGGCCCTGGCTGGCGGCAACTCATCAAGCGAATCGATCCGCCGTCCTGTTTCGACGGTTCCGCCGTGTGCTTCGATATCTTCAACCATGGCACGGGCGATGGACGCGGACCCGCCCACCGGAATCGGCCAGCCCTGCGCGTGCGCCAGCATCCCAAGCATGAGCCCGGCACCCGCAGGTGCCAGCGACGGCAAACGGCCCACGGAGTGCGCTGCAGCACCGGTCAGCAGCGCCGGCGCCAGATCCTCCCGGAACCTCATTCCCCACGCCGGTGAGCCCTGCTCGAGCGTCCGCAGACCGAACAGGATGGCTGCAAGCGGGTCGTGCGGGATCCGCAGAAGCTGGTTGAGCGTGAAGTCGGCTATGCCGTTTACCCGGCGCACGAGGGGAGCCATCAGGCGGTGGTACGCCCCGCCGTCGCGTCCCAGCCCGGCGGCCGTCCGGTCCAGTGAGCGGTACGCCAGAGCGGCCCGGCCGCCGTCCAGGGGCGTCCCGAAGGAAAGCTCCGGCGTGACGAGGTCAATTCGCCGGGACAGTTCGAACGCCCGGAAGAACGGCGAAGCCAAGGCCATCGGATGCACCGCCGAACAAATATCGTGGAGATGGCCCGGCTGCATGAGTTCGGACGTCCGGAGGCCGCCGCCCGGAGTTTCTGCCGCTTCGTAGACGTGGACGCCAAGGCCGGCACGGGCCATCGTCACCGCGGCGGCAAGTCCGTTCGGTCCGGAGCCGACGACGGCGACGTCAGGCATCGCTGGCCGCGCGTCGGCGCCAGGGGAGGACCGAGGCTGCGGGTTCCGCCGGATTCAGCCGCAGCCAGTCGGGTGCTCCCTCGAACGGTCCGCCCTGGGGGTCGTCCATTGCGTGGCGGCGGATGACGTCGTAGCCCGGGTCCCAGATGTCCCACGCCACACGGACCATAAGGTAGCCGGTGGCAATCATGTGCAGGCCCACCGCCAGCACGTAGTACGGCATGTCGATGTTGTGCTGCGTCGGGCCGCCGCTGGTCACCTGCCCAAGGAACATCCAGACCGCCGCCCAATGGAGCCCTTCAATGCCCTGCCAAATGACGAAGTCCCGCCAGCGCGGACGGGCCAGGGCCAGAAGCGGGATGAGCCAGATGACGAACTGGGGTGAGTACACCTTGTTGGTCAGGATAAAGGCCGCCACGATCAGGAACGCCAGCTGGGCCAGCCGTGGGCGCCGCGGTGCAGTCAGCGCAAGCACGGCGATAAGCACGCAGCTGATGAGGAACAGGTTCAGGGCCAGGGTGTTGATCACTTCCGGGCCCAGCGGCAGCCACTCGAGCCGGCCGGCCACCAGGTTGTAGGCGAACCAGGGGGAGCTGTAGCCGGCGGGGCGGTCCTCCGTGAACTGGTAGAAGTATTTCCAGCCGGAGGGGTTCATGGCGGCGATGGGGAGGTTGACGGCGAGCCAGGCCGCGGCGGCTGCGGCTGCGGTGACCAGCAGGGGACGGATCTTCCCGGTACGAAGCGCCAGCAGGAGGATCGCACCAAAAACCAGGACCGGGTACAGCTTGGTGGCCGTGCCCAAACCGATGAGGATACCGGCCAGCACCAGCCGTTCGCGCGAGAAGAAGTACATCCCGACGGCGAGCAACCCAACGGCCCACATGTCCCAGTTGATCACTCCGGCGAGGACGATTCCCGGTGCCACAGCCACCATGGCCGCGTCCCACGGCCGGCGCCGGCTCATGCGCGCGGTGGCCAGGACCGTAACGATCCAGACGGCGGCGATCAGTGTGGCGTTGACGTCGAAGTAGCCGAGGATGCGCTCATCGGTGGCTCCCTGACCCGGGACCAACAACGCTGTCAGGCCCGCGATGATGCCCATCAGGACCGGATACTCGAAGAAACTTCCTTCGCTGAAGAAAGGGAAAGTGCCGTCGCCGAGCCCGCGGTTCCGGAAGAGCTCCGGGAAATCCGAGTAGCAGGTGGAATAGAACTGGCCCGGTGACTCCCAGCCGTTTGCACGGCAGTAGTTCTTGACCATGATGCTGGCCAGGGCAGCCAGCACCGTGAGGATGACAAGCACGCGTTCAACCGTGAAAATCCCGGGTGAGACGATGCCCGGTGCGGCCCGGCGCCCCATTGGCCCGCCGATCAGCTCCGTGAAGTTCCTGAGCAGGAGATCACTTCGGCTCGGGATAACCAGGCGCGTCCGTTTTCGGTGCGCCTGCGGCATTGTCTCCTGCATTCCTCGAGCTTACCGTCGCTCTTGCGCCATCAGTCGCCGCCGGGGCGGGACGGTGTATCGTCAAATGTGTGCGCCGTGTGGACATTCCCACGATGGCCCCTTCCGCTCTTCCGTTCAGGAGCAGACTCGAGGTCGGTCTGTTCGTTGCAGCCATCAGGCCTCAGGGGGCATCCCGTTGTGAATCAGCTTTCCCGTGTCCGCGACCGGCAGCATCCGCGGCAGGCTAGGTCGGCGGAGCACTCAAGCCGCCTTTTGTGGGCTGGCCGCTGGACGGCACCGGCGGGCATCGGACTGCTTGCGTTCGCGGTGGCATTTATCGGTTCGTGGATTCCGTCTTTCTGGGACGACGAAATCGCCACCATTTCCGCAGCGGGACGGTCACCGGCCGAGCTCCTGGAACTGCTGCGGTCAGTGGATGCCGTCCATGGCCTCTACTACTTCTTCATGCATGCGTGGACGTCTGTCTTCGGGTTCTCCGAAGTGGCCATGCGCACGCCGTCGGCACTGGCGGTGGGGCTCGCGTGTGCCGGGACCGTGCTCATCGGACGAAAGCTCGGTTCCGAATCAATCGGCATTGCCTCCGGCCTGGTCCTCGCCTTGCTTCCCCGCATGGTGTGGGCGGGGACCGAGGCCCGCCAGTCCGCCTTCACGGCGCTGCTGGCCGTACTGCTGACCCTGCTGCTCGTCAGGGCTTGGCAATCCAATCGCCCCATCGACTGGGTGCTCTACGGCATCTGCGCCGTTGTGGGCGTCTGCATGTTCATGTTCTTTGTTCTGGCCATCGTCTCCCATGCGGTGGCAGCCCTCATTCTTCGCAGAAGGCCCCTCGCCGTGCTCATCACGTGCGCGGCCGCCGGGGCGGCCGTCTTGCCGTTCCTGCTCTTTGCCATGACGCAAAAGGCCCAGGTCGAGTGGATCCAGAACCGGTCCCTGGTCGAAAACCTGGCGATCGCCGCCGTCAAACAGTTCTTCTACGGGGACGACCGCCCCACCGGCAACCTTCCCCCGCAGTGGATTCTCGGCTTTGTGCTGATCCTGGGAGTATCCCAGGTGGCCCTCGTCGCGTGGGGGCTGTGGTCTGTGCGCCGTGCCTCCACCTACCGACCGCTGGTGGTCCTCGGCCTTGCGGGGGTGGCTCTTCCCATGGCTGGCCTCCTCCTGGTGAGTGTGGTTGCGCAGCCCGTCTATGTTGCCCGCTATCTGACGTTCACTGCCCCGTTGTTTGCGCTTCTGGTGGGCCTGGGCCTGGACCGGCTCCGCACGGGCCGCAAGTGGATCCTGCCTCTGGCTGCCACACTGGTTGTCCTTGGCAGCCTCGTTCCCCAGCTCACGATCAAGAGCGTGGTGAACGAACCGGCAGACACCGAGCGGCGGATTGCTGCCCTCATTGCGTACGAAACAACGAAGCCGTCCGCGGCCGTCTACGCCTACCCTGAGCTGGCCGATATGGCGATTGCCTATCCGGAAGACTTCCGTCTCATCACGAACCTCTCCCTCGCCGAAAGTCCGGCGGATTCCGGCACTCTCTGGGGAAGGAATGCCCCGGTCACCGCTGAACGGCTGAGGGGTCGGGGAGACGTCTGGTTCGTCGGAGCCGGCGGGGGAGCGCCCAACGATCTGTCCGCATTCGAGTCAGCCGGATGCCAGCAGACGCGAAACCTGTCCTTCCGGCGGATGGCCCTGATTTCGTACACCTGCCCCTAAGGGATGGCTTCCGAAAGGGAGCAACGCCGGCAAACAAAAAGCCCACGCGACGCCGCGTGGGCTTTTTGTGCATGGATATGAGTCGCCGCCAACAGGTCCTCCTGGTTATTCCGATCCCGGCTGCAGCGCGGGACGTTCAGAAACGAAGGTCCCGCCTCAGCGCATGACGCCCATCTGGTGCAGGACGACGTATACGTCTTCGCGCTTCTGATCGAGCAGCTGGCCGTCGAACAGTACCTTCTCCTTCAGGGCGGGCTGCCAGCCCAGGCGCAGGACGCTCCGGAGTAGTTTCATCATGGTTACCTCCTTCTTGGGTGTGTTTCGCCGGTGTCGCACCCGGCGGTCGCTGACGGCGGACTCGCCGGCCTTAGGAGTGGTGCGGCGGGTGGTGCTTGCAGTGGTGCTCACGCTGGGTCCTTTGGTGGTTTTGAATCTGCCCCGAATTGGGCATGACAATTAAGGCCCACTAATTGTTTGAATTAATGGCTTGAATTAGGACATGGGAATGCCCGGTGAATTTGCCCAGGCAAAAAAGCCCGAAGCAATTAACGGATTTCGCTAAGCGAAAAGTGGCCCCTGAATGCAGTTACGCGGCAATCCCCAACAAGAAGCTGGGTTCCGAACTATGGGGGTGTGGTGCGTACCAGAAAGGGGCCCGCATGGACGGTCGCCTGCCGGACGGCTTCCTGGTCGGGAAGCCGTTTCACCGGTACTCCGGCCCGGAGGGTCGGAGTCAGGGGATCAGGAGGCGGTCAGTCCGGAAAGTGGGCGCGATTCAGCCGCAGAGGCCGGGGACGCGGTGATGGTCATCTTCCATCCGCTAGTCAAAGTAATCATTTTCCCAACCTCCTTTTCTGTTTTGCCGCTGCTTCAGTTGACTAACTGGACAATTGCCCAGCTGAACAGCGCGCGCCGGTGACTCTGGCAAGACGCACTGGAGTCAGGAATAAAATTACACTACGTTCAGGCCTTCTGCCTACTGAATTGAGAATATTCTCTGAAGTATTTGATAAATCGTCTTTATAGTCCCCAGCGGACCACTGCGGGAGTCTTCTTATCCCATCCCAGGGTGCAGACCTTCGCGGTCCCCAGGATGAAATGCCGGCCGTCGTGCGCGTCCAGTCCAAGCCACCGTGCGGTGAGGATCCTGGAGAAGTGTCCGTGGGCCACAATGAGGACGTTGTCCAGCCCGGATTCCAGCACCCTGGCCACGATTTTGTCCGCCCGCGCGGCCACTTCTTCAAGGGCTTCGCCGTTGGGCACGCCGTGCGTCCAGATCAGGTACTCCGGGTTGTCCTTGCGGATCAGGTCGGAGCTGATCCCTTCGTAGTCGCCGTAGTTCCATTCCACTGCGAGGGGTTCCTGCTCGGCGTCGGGAAATCCTGCCAGCTCCGCCGTCCGGCGTGCACGCCGCAGCGGTGAGGTCAGCACCAGGTCGAAGTCGACGGCGTCGAGCACCTTGCGTGCCTCCACGGCCTGCTGTTCGCCCTCCACCGTCAGGGGAAGGTCAGTGAGACCGGTGTACTGGCCGCTCTTTGACCATTCCGTCTCGCCGTGCCGCAGGATCCAGAGCTGGGGGCGGGCGGTGCTGCTGGGTGAAATCACTTAAGGCTCCTCGGTAGTGGAAAGTTCGACGCCGGCGGCCGGCTCGTGGTGGGCGGCCTCGGGCTGTTCCGCCCACCACTGTCGCAGCTTTGCCTCTGCGACGTCCGGGTCGAGCGGGCCGTGCTCCATGCGCTGGTCCAGGAGGAACTTGTACGCCCTGCCCACCACGGGCCCCGGTTCCAGGCCGAGCATGGCCATGATCTGGCCGCCGTCGAGGTCGGGCCGGACGGCCTCCAGGGACTCCTGTTCGCGCAGCGCGGCGATGCGGGCCTCAAGATCGTCATAGGCAAAGGACAGCCGGTCTGCCTTGCGCTGGTTGCGCGTGGTCACGTCGGAGCGGGTCAGCCGGTGGAGGCGTTCCAGCAGCGGACCGGCGTCCGTTACATAGCGCCGCACTGCGGAGTCGCTCCAGCCGGCGTCGCCGTAGCCGTAAAAGCGCATATGCAGCTCCACGAGCCGCGCCACCGCCTTGATGGTGTCGTTATCGAAGCGGAGGGCCTTCATGCGTTTCTTGGTGAGCTTGCTGCCCACGAGGTCGTGGTGGCGGAAGCTGACCGAGCCGCCCGGCTCAAAACGGCGCGTAGCCGGCTTCCCGACGTCGTGCATCAGTGCCGCGAACCGCAGGACGAAATCGGGGCCGGGCGCGGCACCGTCGGGACCCGTCTCAAGGGAGGCGGCCTGCTCCAGCACCTGGAGGGAATGCTGGTAGACGTCCTTGTGCCGATGGTGTTCGTCTGCTTCAAGGCGGAGTGCGGACACTTCCGGCAGGACGAACTCAGCCAAACCGGTGTCCACCAGCAGGTCTATGCCCACGCGGGGATAGGCCCCGCAGATGAGCTTCACGAGTTCCTCGCGGATGCGCTCGGCGGAAATGATGTTTATCCGCTCCGCCATGCTGGACATGGCCAGCCGCACGTCATCGCGGACTGCAACGCCCAGCTGGGACGCGAAGCGCGCCGCCCGCATCATCCGCAGGGGGTCATCGGAAAAGGATGTCTCGGGGGCGCCGGGCGTTGTGAGCACCGAGGCGTGCAGGTCTCGGACGCCGCCAAACGGGTCCACCAGCTCCAAAGAGGGCAGGCGAAGGGCCATGGCGTTGATGGTGAAGTCGCGGCGAAGGAGGTCATCGGTCAGCGACGAGCCGAAAGCGACCACGGGCTTGCGCGACTCCGGGTCGTACGCCTCGGCGCGGTAGGTGGTGATCTCGATCTGGAAGCCGGACTTCTTCATGCCGATCGTCCCGAAAGCCCGTCCGATC
Organism: Arthrobacter sp. 24S4-2; assembly: GCF_005280255.1. NCBI lineage: Bacteria > Bacillati > Actinomycetota > Actinomycetes > Micrococcales > Micrococcaceae > Arthrobacter > Arthrobacter sp. 24S4-2. Next base: position 5,543,980 of record NZ_CP040018.1, read on the forward strand.
TCCCAGAAGTTGTCCGCCCATTTGCGGATCAGGGCAACGGTCTGGTCCGGCGTCGCGTCCGTGGTGAAGTCCAGGTCGGGGGAGAGCCTGCCCAGGAAAAGGTCCCGCACCGGGCCGCCCACCAGTGAGAGTTCATGGCCCGCGTCGACGAAGCGTTGACCGAGCTCCAGGACCACGGGGTCCACCTGGAAATCGACGGTGTGGGAGTCGGACTTTTGATGTGCGTGCGCCATAGTTACTTAAGCTTGTCAGAAAACCACGCCAACAAGCACCAATGGTGGCCCCCGAACCAAGCCGTTACGCCGCCGGATCCGGAATTTGCGTCATATGCAGTCCACTTTCCTGTCATGTTCCGGTCATCACCAAGGGGCAAGAGTCGTTAGAGTGGACTTCATGGCCCATCCCGTACCGAGTGCTCCAGGCAGGAGGACAAACCCACCGTTGCCGTCGGCAATCGGTGCCCATGTCGCGCCCGCCCAGCACCCGGGGCCGGCCTCCCTGCCCACCGTCGAGGAAATCTCCGCCGGCGGCGTTGTTGTCGACACGTCCGACGGCGAACTCCGGGTTGCGATCATTGCCCGCCTTAACCGCGGGGGACGCCTGGAATGGTGCCTGCCGAAGGGCCACCCGGAGGGCAAGGAAAAGAACGAGGAAGCGGCCGTCCGCGAGATCGCCGAAGAAACCGGCATCAGCGGCAACATCCTGGCGCCGCTGGGCAGCATCGACTACTGGTTCACCGTCAGCGGCCACCGTGTCCACAAGACCGTCCACCACTACCTGCTCCGGGCCACGGGCGGGGAACTGACCATCGAAAACGATCCTGACCAGGAAGCCGTGGATGTCGCCTGGGTCCCCATCCAGGAACTTGCCCGCAAACTGTCCTTTCCGAATGAGCGCCGCATCGCCGACCTCGCCAGAGAAGTCCTGCCGGAACACCTCTGAGGTCCTGTGACTGATCCCGTGAAGCGCCGCCCGCGTGCGTAACCGCGCACCTTTGAGACGATGAAGGCCATGTCAGCAGCCAACCCAGCTTCCCCCGACCCCGGCTCCGCCGAGTCCAAGACCGGATCCAGGACTGTCCAGCAAGGAGAGGCACGTTCCAGCGCCATCATGGCCGCCGGAACCCTGGTCTCCCGCTTCCTTGGCTTCGGCAAGACGTGGATGCTGGGCGCGGCCCTTGGTCTGGGATCCACGGTCAATGACACATTCATCAATGCCAACAACCTGCCCAACCTGATCTTCCTGCTGGTGGCCGGCGGGGTGTTCAACGCTGTCCTGGTGCCCCAGATCATCAAGGCCAGCAAGGCCCCGGACCGCGGAGCGGACTACATCAGCCGCCTGCTTACGCTGGCGGTCCTTGTGCTCGTCAGCCTGACGCTGCTCGTCACGCTCCTGGCGCCGTGGGTCATTGAGCTGACCACCCAGGGGTATTCGCCCGAACAGAAATCGCTGGCGGTTTCCTTCGCGTTCTGGTGCCTGCCCCAGATATTCTTCTACGGCCTCTACGCCCTGCTGACGCAGGTGCTGAACGCCAACGGGGCGTTCGGCCCGGCCATGTGGGCGCCCATCATGAACAACATCGTGGCCATTGCGGGCCTGGGAATGTTCATCTTTATCCTGGGCGCCAACGTCACGAATCCGCATACGCTGGACAGCTGGGGTCCGTTCCAGACCTTCCTGGTGGCCGGGTTCTCCACCGTCGGCGTGGTGGCCCAGACCGCCATCCTGCTGGTTCCGGTGTTCCGGCTCCGGCTGGGCCTTCGCCCGAGGTTCGGCTGGCGCGGGGTGGGCCTGGGGCAGGCCGCAAAGCTGAGCATCTGGACGCTGCTCACGGCCGCCGTCGGGCAGCTCGCCTTCCTTTACGTCATGCGCATTGCCACCATTCCGGGTGCGGAACGGCTTCGCCTCGAGCATGCGGGAGACCTCGCCGCCGCTGCCACCCTGCCGGGCAACGCCGTGCTGGAAGTGGCCAGTCAGCTGTACCTGCTGCCGCACTCCATCATTGCCCTGTCCCTCGCCACGGTCCTGTTCAACCGCATGACCCGGGCCGTCCAGGACGGTAACCGGGGCGAGCTGCGGGACGCGCTGTCACACGGCCTGAGGACCATGGCGGTGGCCACCGTTTTCGGGGCACTGGCGCTGTTCGCCCTGGCCGGGCCGCTGGGCATGTTCTTCTCGGGCGGAAAAGTGCAGGACGGCGTAATGCTGGCCCAGACGCTCACCATCCTCGCGCTAAGCACCCCCTTCATGAGCGCCAACTTCATGATGTCCCGGGTCTTCTATGCCAACGAGGACGCCCGGACGCCGTTCTACATCCAGCTGGTGCTGGCCCTCGTCAACGTGGTGTCAGCGTTCTGCATCCAGTTCCTGCCCTTCGACCGGATCATTTTCGCCATTGCCATCCTGTACACGGGCGGAAACATCCTGTCCGTCATCGTCAGCGCCCACTTCCTCCGCCGCCTGCTGGGCCACCTGGACGGCCCCCGCATCGCCAACTCCTACATCCGGATGGGCTACGCGGCGCTTGGGTCAGCCGTGGCCGGCGCCGGTGCGCTGTGGCTGATGGGCAGCTACAGTGCCGACGGTTTTGCCTGGAGGGGCAGGATCGAGGCCCTGGTGACCATCGTCGTCGTCGGGCCCGTGATGCTCGTGGCGTACCTCTTCCTGCTGAAGCTGTTCCACGTCACGGAACTTCGGGACCTGCTGCAGCCGTTGCTCGGCCGCCTGGGCCGCCGGTCCGTGCCCGCCGGGACGCCGGCAGGATCCGCCGCGGGAACCCCGGCGGGCACCGTCAGGGAGCGGACGACGCCGGAACGCGCCACTGTCTCGGTGGACACCGGCCTGATCCCCCGGATCTCCGGTGAGTTCGACGCCGCGTCGTTCCGTGCCGGTCCGCAGGTTGAAGAACCGGCGGCGGACCACAGCGCGCCACGGCCCACTTCTCCTGACGGGTACCTCGCGGCCGAGGAAGTCCCCAACACAGCGCGGGGGAGCTTTGTGCGCGAAGAGATCCCGCTTCCGGGGCGCCGGACCTACCAGGGAACGGCCGGCCGCAACCCATACTTCAGCAGGCGGTCAGAAAGCCGGCGGAGGAAGAAAAGGTGACAGTGCGCGGATTCCACAGCGCCTGTCTCACACGGCGGACATGCAGCATCGGCTAGGATCAGAAGCTAACTAGGGTAGTTACAGACCAGAAATTAACCGGCTAACCGGCGTATCCGCTTTGGCATGATCGAGGCGGGCGATTCACCGGACAGTCTAGGAGGAACCCGTGTCCCACCCGATCGATGTTGGATCAGTGCTCGGCGGCCGCTACAAGGTCACCGCCACCGTATTGACCTCACACGACCATGATCTGGTGCTGGATGGCGTTGACCAGGTCCTCAACCGCCCGGTGAGCATCCTCGTGGCCGGCCCCGACAACGCAGAACAGGTAGCCCAAAGCGCGCGCGAGGTTGCCACCGGAGAGCGGCCCGGGAATGTGCAGATCCTGGATCTCGGCGTCAGCGATTCCACCACCTACCTGATTACCAACCACACATCCGCGGCCGACCTCCTTGACCTTGTGGTTGCCTCCAACCCGCCCTACGTAGAGCCGTTCTTCACGGACACCCTGGGCAGCGAGATTTTCGGCCAGGCCCGGTCCCACGAGCCTGAGACCTATGACGGCCTGTACGACGAAGAAGAGGTCGACGCCGGTTACATCAACTACGGCAACAACCAGTCGGCCGGGCAGAACCGCAGGCAGGCTTCACCGCCGGTAGTTCCACCCGTGGTTCCTGCGCGCGACGCACCGGTGCGCCCGTCGTCCGCGCCGTCGGTTGGCACTGCTAGGTCCGGAGCCGCGGCCGCTGGGGCAGCCGGGGCTGCGGGGGTGGCTGCCGGAGCAGCGGCCGCCAAGGCCGACAGTGGGCCCTCCACCGCACCGCAGGCCACAACACCGCAGGCAAGCGCACCGCAGGCCACGGCACCGCAGCAGGCCGTTCCGCTGCCCAGCGGCCAGGGAAAAACGGAGCAGCGCGCCGCCGTCGAGCCTCACGGCGGCGAGCGGAACACCGAGTCCCACAGTGGGGCCTGGGCTCCGGAGGCTCCAAAAGTGTCCCTGTGGGCTGAGGATGACTATGACTACCCGGACGAGGAGGCACCCTCCACCGGTCCCGCACGGACGGCCCGCGAACGGATGGCGGGCACCTTCCCGGCTTTCGCCCGGAACAGCCGTGACGACGAAACGGACGAGTACTACGACGACGAACCCCCGGAGCGGGAGCCCCGGTCCATGCGTTGGCTGGTCGGAGGCATTCTTGCCGCCGTGCTGGTGGTGGGCCTCATCTTCGCCGTCTCCAACCTGGGAAGCCTGTTCAAGAGCGAGCCCCAGAGCAACCAAGCTCCCGGCACCAGCAGCGCCTCCCAGCCCCAGGCAACAGGGACGGCTACACCGAGCCCGAGTTCGGCCCCCGCCGCGGGCCCGCCGGCCATCGAGGGCGTTACCCGCCTGGGCAACTTCGATTTTGCCGCAACGTACGATGGCGATCTTTCAAAGACGTTCGACGGCAACGGTGCAAGCTACTGGTCGGACATGGAGTTTGCCACGGACAACTGGGGCGGCCTGGCTCCGGACGTCCCGCTTGTGGTCAAGCTGAAGAGTCCCTCGAAGGTCTCTTCCATCACGCTCAGCCAGTTGGGCGGCTCCGGCGGCAGCATCAGCGTTTTCACCAACGACCGTCCATCAATGGATGGCGCCAAGCAGGTCGGAACCAACAGCTTCACCTCCCCGGACCTCACCATGCCGCTACCTGAGCCCGTGACGGCTCAGTACGTGATTGTCTCCATCAAGAACCTTCCCAAGCTGGCAGCTCCGAAGACCCGCTTCGGTTACGGTCTCCGTCTCGCCGAGGTCAAGGTTCAGTAGCGCGCGCAGCCCATTAGCGTAGCCCGGAGTCCAGTAACACGGCGACTCTCCGAGCATCAAGACGGTACCCTGAGTGGTGGCGTCTTGTTGTGCTATCCCATCCCCGGAATATTCAGCACAAACAAAGAGTTGTGCCATGTGGCCGGCCAGCAAAGGCAGGCGCATCGACAAAGGAAGAGGTTCACCGTTCAGTGAGCAACGCAGAAAACACCGCGTCCCAGGTACGTGATGTCATCATCGTCGGCTCCGGCCCTGCAGGCTACACCGCTGCAGTCTATACGGCACGAGCCAACCTGAAGCCGCTGCTCCTTGCCGGTTCCGTCACCGCCGGTGGGGAACTGATGAACACCACCGATGTGGAAAACTACCCCGGATTCCCCGAAGGCATCATGGGACCGGACCTCATGGAAAACTTCGAAAAGCAGGCCGCACGATTCGGCACGGAGATCCAGTTCGAGGACGTCACAGCCCTGGACCTCGACGGCGACATCAAGACGGTCACCATCGCAACGGGGGAGACGTTTCAGGCGCGCTCCATCATCCTGTCCACCGGTTCGGCCTACCGCGAGCTCGGTCTTCCGAACGAGAAGCGCCTGTCAGGCCACGGCGTGAGCTGGTGCGCAACCTGCGACGGTTTCTTTTTCAAGGACCAGGACATTGCCGTTATCGGCGGTGGCGACTCGGCCATGGAGGAGGCACTGTTCCTCACCAAGTTCGCTAAGACAGTAACCGTTGTACACCGCCGGGATACCCTCAAGGCGTCCAAGATCATGGGTGACCGCGCCCAGGCGCACGAGAAGATCAATTTCGTCTGGAACACGGCCGTCGAAGATGTTCTTGGCGGAGACAAAGTCACCGGGCTGAAGCTGAAGAATCTCGTGGACGGCACCGAGTCCGAGCTCGCCGTCACGGGCGTGTTCGTGGCCATCGGTAACGATCCACGAACTGACCTCATCAAGGACAAGCTGGACCTTACGGCAGAGGGAACCATCGCCGTCGAGGGCCGCAGTTCCAGGACCAGTGCCAGGGGCGTCTTCGCCGCGGGCGACGTCGTGGATCCCACGTACCGCCAGGCGATCACCGCCTCCGGTTCGGGCTGTGTTGCAGCCATCGATGTAGAGCACTACCTCGCAGACTTCCACGCCTAATCAGCGCACTATTGATCCGAAGGGAAACATCAAGGTAATGAGCAACGCAAAAGACGTAACGGACGCAAGTTTCAGCACGGATGTACTGTCGGCCGACAAGCCGGTCATCGTGGACTTCTGGGCCGAATGGTGCGGTCCCTGCCGCAAGCTCGGTCCTATTCTGGACGAGATCTCGGTTGAGTACAGTGAGAAGGTGAATGTGGTCAAGGTGAACGTTGACGACAACCCCGCCATCGCAGCCGAGTACGGCATCACGTCCATTCCTGCCGTATACCTCTTCCAGGGTGGCGAGGTGAAGAGCACCGTCATCGGCGCCAAGCCGAAGCAGTTCTTCGAGAAGGAATTCGCTGACGTCCTGTCCTAGCATTCGACCGGCCTGGGGCGGACTTCCCGACTCGAGTGAGTTTTGAACTACGCTTGCTGAACTAATGCGGGCGTCTTCGCAAGGAGCGGTGGCCATCACTTACTCAAGTGGTGGCCACCGCTTTCTTGTCGCCGCACCGGACTATCCCGACGCTCGTCTTACCCGCACCGATTGTTGTGTCCGGAGTTCTTGTTGTGTCCGCAGCTTTGCGGTGGAGCCGACCCGTGTCTGTTGGCCGTGGTCGTTCCTCGGCGCCGCTGGATCTGCAGCTGCAGAACCCTCCCGGGGGAGGGTCGGGGTTTTGATGTGGCGTTCCATTGTCAGCGATACGTCATAATGCCGAGATAGCGGCATCACAGCTCGATCGTGATGCATCCCCAACCGTTATTAGTTGTTCACCGTTCTAGCCTTCCGCAGGAGCCGCTGAGAAGAAGCAGCTGTCTGGCCCTTACCAGGAGTAGGGCTACATCGGCCAAAATCGCGATGCTAGTCCCTTTCTGATTTTGGGCAGTCCGTCGGCACTGGTTCACCGGAGTTGAATCCCGTCGCACCTTGTCCCGACCGGAGACGCATTTCGCCTGGCTCCTTAGGGTCTGGACGCTCGGGAGTGGCCTGCTGCTAAAACCGAGTGGGCGCAATCGAACGCATCACCTGCCTGCCGCTATCCTTCATTTTCCTACGGATGTTTCACGTGAAACACATACGGCTGTTGCTGCGATCGACAAGCGAAACGCTATTTGCGTTCCTATCTCGCACAACCACCGCTCTCCGCCGCCACGTGTGCCTATTGCACCACGTGCCCCGCCTCACCTCGCGGAGTGCAGGCAAGGACAAACTTCCCGGAACTCGCTCACCGTCAGACGAGCGAACAGGCGCCTGTTTCACGTGAAACCGTAGCGACAACCGGCCATCCTTTCGCGAACGACCTCTTGGCATACCAGCCAGGCGGGACTGCAACTTCCGACTACCATTCCGGCGGGAAGTGCTGGGCACTGTGCCTAACTGATCGACAGTCCGGCTCGTCAGGGACGTTGCTCTATGCCGTCTGCACAGAGGAGTGCTCACGCCTCACTCCAAAAGTGAGCCCGGCCCGTCGGGTACTCCCGTGAGCCCGGTAGAAAATGGTCACTGTCGCCCCTTTCATGTCAGCACAACGAACCATGCCGCAGACCAGCGCGGACCGGAGCCTGGGAGGCGCCGATCGGCGCTGGAGTGAGGCCTGTCAGCAGGCCTGCCGCGGACCGATTTGACCGCTGTGGGGTTGCGCAAGGAATACAGACTGCAACCCGACGCATCCACTGGCAGTATCCACGGCCGCCTGGGCCGCCGATGATGACCGGCCAGGTGCAGATCCGGTGCCGATTCAGCCGGGTGCAGGAACCACCTACAGCCCGGTTTGCTCCGGTAACATCCGCAAATCCATGTCATCAGCCCCGGAAACCGCGACGTACTCCCGCTATCGAAGTCAGGCCCAGATGTCGCTGCAGCGAAATCCTGTAGCATCAACCAGCACACGGCCACACCAGCCCAAAACCCAACCAGATTCATCAGACTGCCGGCTAAGCCGTCCGCTGCCTTCGTGGCTCCTCGGAGCCAGCCTCATCACTGCAGTCGCGCCGGGTCTCAGTGCACGGCATCAGCGCGGACACGGACATTACGGCGGAATCCAATACTGCACAGTTGGCTCCTCGAGTGAGGCCTCAGCCCAGGCAACAGCCGGGTGGATGCTAGTCGTCACAACCCAGATGGCAGCCCCGTTGAAGCTGCCCTGCTGGCGCTGCACACTAATGTTCGGACCAAACCAAAAGTTCGCCGCCTGTTTCACGTGAAACATCTGGGGCCATCCCCAGGCCTCGAGTTCAAACCGACTGTCCGTTTACTAAGCAGCCATCGCGCCAATGGGATACTGCGATCGAGCTCTCATCCACGCGGAGGTCAAATCAACCCATAGGAGGCGGCATCGCCCCAATCGCGATGCCCGAAACCCCGGCCTCGACCCCAAAGGCATCTGCTGCAAGGGACCTCCCGGAAACCGTACCCGTACCCGGGGGACCGTCCGTACTCCTAACCTCGAATCCCTGACCCACTTGGTCCTCAACAGCACAGAACCAGAGAGCCGGCGGACGACTACAAGGCACCAGCCTGTTTGTGAATTTCGATCCATTCCCTGGCGATGCCAGTCCCCGTTCCCCTCCAAGGGTCGCCCCTCCTAGCCATCGGAAACCCTCTGACCAACGCCGTTGACCGGTGCCGCAATGAGTCAACAATTCAAGCATGCTCGTGGCAGCTAGCCGCACGAAGGTCCAAGGAGCACGACAAAGTGGCTGCAGGTGGCCCAGCCAGCAGCATTGGAACAACCGAACCTTTAGCTTCCGAAGGGCTTGGGTGGCCACACCCAAGTCATGTTTCACGTGAAACATGGAACTCAATCAGCCACTTGGAAACCAAATCCGCTTGCGCAGACTCCTCGGCAGGACAATAGAACCAGAGCCCGGAGCCACGGAATATATATCCCACAGGGCACAGGGCGCTGGACCACCGCGCGCGAACGCAATCGCAAAGCCCATGGGAGGCCTTCGGCGCATCATTCCAACCGCACCACCACGGACTTCCGAGACACAGCGGGAAATTGCAAGGATCTCGAATTCGAAGCAGCTCTGCGGAACAAATGGCAAACAGGCTCGGCCTTCCCGTCAGGGACCTGCACCCTTGCCGCATGCACGGAGTACAACCGCAAGTTACAGGCGGCATGGAACCAGGCAGGACGCAACAGCCCACACCCAAACCCGCCACGTAAACGACCAAAGCCCCACACCACCACGGAAGGCCCAGCCCGATTCCGACACCCAGCGAAGAACTACAGCGGCCAGCAAGGACCCGACTAGGCGAATGCCACAAGTCACGTTCCGGCAAAAGCGAACTATCCAAGACGCGGTGAACCATCAGCCAATTGGGGAACCCCTCCAAGTCGGCCTTCCCGATGGCCTTGTAAGTGACGGGGGCGGCTTGCGATGTCCTGGGTGGGGACCGGCTCCTCAGAGAGATCAGGCGTATTTTCAAGACCTTGGCAGGTTCACGCTCCCTTGTGCATGGCAGTCCCTAACGTCTGACACGACCGCACATTCCTTGCGGCAGCACCATGTTCCTTGCGGCAGCACCATGCCCGGGGGAGACCCGACCGCACATCCCGCGTCCTCCTAGCCGCTCTCCATGGTAGGCTCCTACTGCTCCGGACCCGGATGTCGGGCGAGGTTCCACGTAGCGCGGTGCATAGCCAGCAGGCTGTCCCAAGGCCTTGGACGCCGTGTCGTCGCGGCTGCGCCGTTCCACACGCAACGTTCCTGTCAAGCATGCTGCATCCCCGTGGAGGCTTCCGCGTATCTCCAAGGGCTGGAAGAGCTAACCCGTTACGTCGAATTGGCGCCTGCCGACATCAGCGGTAGTCCGGCGAGCTGAGCCCGGTCCCGCCGTCGCGGCCACGGCTGCCCGCACCAACAGCAACTGCCGCAACGCCACCCAAGTTGCCGATCATGTTCTAACGACCGGGCTGACGAGAGTCCATTAGTCCTCGGGCCAAAACGGAGACTAGGCTTCCGCATGGGTCGGTCTCCGGCGGATGCGCCGGCCCGTACGCGGTCCGTCGTGCCGGCCCAGGGCGCGACCGTTTGGTGTCTCCCACTTCCCAACCGCATAGTCGCTCGTCCGTCCGACGAGTTGCGGTCGATTGCCTAAAGATGAGGGACCTTGCAGGGTATCCTTGCCCATCTCGCCTGGTGATGTCGCGGCACGCTCAACCATCGCGAGGACGAGCGCCGAGGCTGCCGGCACGTGTCCGTTGACATGTCCAGGCTGTCAATCTGCACCGACGATAGCCCCATCCGAGGCGGGCCTGAACGCAGAAAGTTTTGGAATCTGGCGGTGGATTCGTGGTGAGTTTGGCACTTATCCCCAGTACCTCTGTCAATTCTCCACAGATGTTATCCACATGCTTATCCACACCCATGTCCGTGCAGTGGGGATTGTGATTCCGGACATATCCACAGCCGACATTCCATCCGTCACCAATGTGGCGCAGGTCACGAGATGTGCTCTCTGTGGAGCGAGCTGGTTGCACGTTTGCTGCTGGGCTGATTTGCCAACAAAACGGTCAGATTCCTTGATAACTCGTTGTTTTCAATGAAATTTTGGATCCAACAGCGAGCGTTGGGATGTTTCACGTGAAACGGGACAGGTTTACGGCCCGTACTCCAATCCGAATGCTGGGTTGCCACTGAAGTCCGCGCGTTCAGCCAATCAGATCCCACTGCTCTATCCACAAAGTTATCCACAGCGATATCCACTGGTTTATGCACCGGGTTATGCACCGTGGGTCGGAGAAGATGAGCAGACGCTGGTTCTCGCCTGAGGCGCAAAGAGGCCAACCAGGAGCCTTGCACCATGCCCTCGGCTTGCCCCAGCATCGACCCAAGGAAGCGCATTCGTTCAGCGGAAAATCCAGTTGGCTAATCCACTGACCTTGTCCCCAGTCTGAATTCGTCAGCCGCGGAGGCTAAACCCGGTCCACCTTTACGGGATCTATCTCCTCACCCAGGCCCAGGTACCCACGCATGGGGCCCCGAAAACATACATCACGTATCGGGGACTGACGATATTCACGGCCAAGATTGACCAAGAGCATCACTCGGAGATGACCGTACTTTTTCAGAGCAGTGACCTTTTTCAGAGCAGTGACGCGGAGGACATCCAAGTTCCGGCAGGGAAGCGCGCCCAACGGAAGTGTAGGATCGCGGGGGGAGCGTCGGCACACCGGGCAGGGCTCTCAGTCCGAGCCGCAAATCGGGCGGACTGCGCCAAGACATGTACATGTTCGCCGCTTATCCAACCATCCCCGTGGGTAGGGTCGCATACGTCCAGCTCGACTCCAGTACATACTGCACGTACTTCCAGTGGGCACACTTACACGACCTACCCTGGTCGGCGGGACATCACGAGTGGTTTGAAAGCTCCAGTGAACGTCGTGAACTGTGGCTTTGCCCGGAGGACCACGATTCACGCCAAGAGTATTCTCGGGCTCTCCGGGCCAGCTGCGTTAGATTGAGCGTCGCTGGCATAGGATCAGCTGTCGCTACTACGGACCTAGCTACTACGGACGTCGCTACTACATTGGTCTAATCCGTCGGCACATACCACCAACAAGGGGATAGCTATGGACCAGGCTCGACGCAACGAACAGAACCACTTTCGGCACCTCAGTAGTCGGGGAACACACTAACGTCCATCGAAGACTCACTGCAGTCACCCATCCGATCCCGGCGCAATCGCGAGTGCCCTCGGTCGGCCCGAAATGGAAGCCTACTGAAGCAACTGGATTTCCGCAGTAGCTATTGCTCGCCGCCGCAAAGTCCGGAGCAAGAACCCGTCAGTCGATCATTCCGCCGGCGGCTGATCCCTGCTTCCAGAATGGCCAGACATCTGCGGGGGACTCTCCGAACAGTCAGCCTGTTGGTCGCTGTAATCTGGCTTCGGCCGTGCAGCTGCGAATACCAATGTGCCGCGAAACTTGGGACCGCCATAGTGGACGGCTTTCCGTCCTCGCCGCACCTCGGCTCCGGCAGAATAAATATGATGACTGCTGCGGCGGCGTACGGCCTGACCTAACGGACTACTGTTTCACGTGAAACACGGCACCACGCAGTGGGGCCGGGTCTTCTCAGCCGACGGAATGCGTATGTAGACGCACCCACGTGCGAGTGTCAAAAGGAGCCCCAGGGTTTCCCGTCCCGACTGAACTGGAGATGGGGGACCGACACTCTGATCCCCGAGCCCGTATGGGCCCAAATCAGGATAGAGCGGAGCTCCTGGTCGATGTCCATACAACGAGTCCATAAGGTGTCGGTGCCGTCCAGGGGACCCACCGAACGGAATGGGGAAACGATCAAACACGGAAGATGGAAGCGCAGCCCGGGAGTACGCCAGGACAAGGACATCGCAATCGACTCTGTTCGGTGCTGCCCTCGTCCAGTGTCCTTCCCTGTGTTCCTGTCCCTGTGGCCGAACTCGCCGGTGTCTTCCCCGGTGGCCGAACCGGACGAATGCGCCTTAACACCAACCACATCCATTACGCGGTAACCCCAGTACCCATTAGCGGCGGTCTGGCACCGCATAATCCGCCCTTTCAGGGGTGCCTGCTCGACTGCAACAGCGACCTCTGCACACTTCGCCCTGGGGTCTTTGACTCCCAATACCATCGCGCCTTGCACCATCACCCCTTCTGCCTGTCCACAACACGAACGATGAATTCCAGCCATGTTGTTCAAGAGGCCAACAGGCCGCGGTAATCAAACCAGGGGCGGCTATAGCCACATACGCTCGAGCACCGCATATGTTTCACGTGAAACCAACGCCACCTGGATCCACGTGCCCTCAGAAGGGCCCGCTCCACGAGCGATAGGCCGGCATCTGCCGCAGACTCAAAAGGCGCTGAACAGACGCTCGGAGGCGTGGTCATCTGCCCGGCTCGTATCCCAACGGAATGAACCAACTCCCAAGCAGCGATGGCCCGCAGGGCGCCCATCATGCTGTTGTGGTTGTCCGTCGCTAGGCGTCAAACGATTCAAAGAAAGACAATAGAGTGAAGGCTCCACTGAGAACAACGAAGTTGCCAACGCACGCACCACCATGCAGGTAGCTCAGCAGCGCCTCCACCCTAAAACTCCGGGGGGCTTGGTATTCAACGGCCACCTCGGCGCAATTCGCCTGCTAGCACTCTTCCGCCGGATTAGTGGTCCCTCAGCGGTTGAGGGGAGCCCCTGCTCGTTCAAATTGTCCCGAACGGCGCTCTGAACGCCCCGCGGTACGGCTGGCCGTCGTCTGTTGGAATGAGCATGCCGACCCCATTAGCCGGCCTCGAGCCCAGAACCACCTTGGGTGGCGCCAGCAGGCGGTGCGCCAAGCGACCATTGGCGGTGCCCGAAAGGCCCGTGGGCGGTGCCCGTGGAGCGCGCAGCGGTGTCGATGGGCGCTGATTGCGGAGCCCGCAGCCAGGGGGCGGGACCAGGGGCAACAACGGACGTCCCGGCCGGGGACCGCATCGAGCCCAATGAGAAGCCTCGACGCGAGAAGAGGCCTCGACGAGTCATCGAATGCCGTCAATGAGCCCAAGCTGACGCCGTTGGCCGCGTTCCAGTGCCTACTGCCCAATATTTGGGCAAAAGATAGGGCCTGTTTCACGTGAAACAGGCCCTACTTTGCCAGCGGCGATTTAGTTCTCGGATCCCGGGCTGAGAACTTCCATGATCCGGTTCAAATCCTCCACGCTGGCGAACTCGATGCTTACGCGGCCCTTCCTCGCACCAAGGGAGATCTTGACGTTGGTGTCCAGGCGGTCCGAGAGCGATGAGGCGAGATAGTCCAGCCGCTCATGCCGCGCGCCAGGGCGGGGAATGTTGTTCTTAGTCGGAGTCGCAGGGCTTTGGTAGAGCGTAACCGCTTCCTCAGTCGCGCGAACCGACATGCCTTCGGCAACAATCTTCTGCGCCAGCCGTTCCATAGCGGCCGCGTCCGGAAGGCCGAGAAGGGCACGGGCATGACCCGCTGACAATACACTCGCAGCCACGCGCCGCTGGACCAGCGGGGGCAGCTTGAGGAGACGAAGAGTGTTGGAGACCTGGGGGCGCGAACGGCCTATGCGGTCGGCAAGCTGTTCGTGGGTGGTGCCGAAGTCTTCAAGCAGCTGCTGGTAGGCCGCCGCCTCTTCCAGCGGGTTTAGCTGGCTGCGGTGGAGGTTTTCGAGAAGCGCGTCCCGCAGCAGGTCGTCGTCGGTGGTGTCCCTGACGATTGCCGGGATTGTTTCGAGTCCGGCAGCCTGTACGGCCCGCCACCGGCGTTCACCCATGACGAGCTCAAACGGTTCGCCACCTTCTTCGGTTGAAGTACGGACAACAATTGGCTGGAGGACGCCAATTTCCCTGACGGAGTGGATGAGCTCTGCCATGTCGTCTTCATCGAAGACGGAACGTGGTTGCTTGCGGTTCGGGTGGATGTCCCCGACTGGAATCTCTGCGAACCTGACACCGGGCACTTCGACAAGTTCCGGTCCCTCGTCTTTGGCGTCAGCCGCCGACAACGTGTCCGACACGTTCGGTTCGGGAGCCTCGTCCGAGCCGGTTGTTGCCGCGGCGTCCGAACCCTTATCGGTCGAGGGCTTCCCTGTGGCGTATTCTTCTGTCGCAGCAGGATCCGCCGCGGACTGCAGGTTACGTGACGTGGACCGGGCTGCCTCAGCGGCGTCCTCTTCGATGAGAATGCTCGCGGCCGACGTCGGTTTCTTGCGGGCCTCCGGGAAGAACAAGTCCACTGGCCGTGAAGGCGCTGCACCGTTGCCGGAAGCGTTAGCCGGAGCGGAACTTGGAATGAGTGCGCCAAGACCACGACCGAGGCCGCGTCGCTTATCGCTCATGGATAAATCCCTCCAATGGAAGAGCCCGGCAGACCCGGCTCTGGCTAGTGCAATTGTTGAAAATTCTAACGTTCAGCGATTTCCGCTGCGGCTTCCAAGTAGGACAGTGCACCGCTGGAGGACGGATCGTAGGTCATCACGGTCTGCTGGTAACTGGGCGCCTCGGAAATCCTGACCGATCGGGGCACCACGGCGCCGAGGACCTGGTCGGGGAAGTGCTGCCGTACCTCTGCAGCTACCTGGGCTGCCAGGTTCGTGCGCCCGTCGTACATCGTGAGGAGGATGGTCGACACGACCAAGTCCGCATTGAGGTGCTTCTGGATCATCTCGATGTTCTTCAGCAACTGGCTGAGGCCCTCCAGCGCGTAGTACTCGCATTGGATGGGAATGAGGACTTCGTTGGCCGCGCAGAAGGCGTTGACCGTCAGGAGGCCCAGGCTCGGCGGGCAGTCAATGAAGATGTAGTCCAGCCGGGCCTCGCCGGCTTTCTCGCGTTCCTTGGCATAAACGTCGATGGCGCGCCGGAGCCGCTGCTCCCTGGCAACGAGCGAAACCAGTTCAATTTCGGCGCCGGCGAGGTGGATGGTTGCCGGTGCACAAATCAGATTATCGATGTCCGGGCACTGCGCCACGACGTCTTTGAGCGGCAAGTCGTTAATCAGGACGTCGTAAATGCTGTCCACGTCAGCGTGGTGTTCGATGCCGAGTGCTGTGGAGGCGTTGCCCTGCGGGTCTATGTCGATGACAAGGACGTTGAGTCCGGCAGCGGCGAGGGCAGCGGCGATGTTCACCGTGGTGGTGGTTTTGCCCACTCCGCCCTTCTGGTTGGACACCGTGAAGATGCGGGTCTTTTCCGGCTTCGGAAGATCCCGGCCAATCAGCCGTTCCCGGCGCTTGTTCTCGTGCGCCAGTTCGCGTGCGATCGGACTGGAGTCATCGATGGAATCCATGATGTTCCCACTGAGGGAGTCGGCAGTTTCACGTGAAACCGCCGTCGACTTGGAGCGGTTCGAAACCGAATTCAGATGATTCCACGAGTCACTCTGGGCAATTGAGGGCGCAACGATGGCCCGCGCGGACCCCAGGGACACGAACGGGGGTATCCGCTGTGTGGAGGCTTCGCTACTGGTCACTGTGACACACTCACTCTCATTCGGCTTTTTCTGCCGTTCACTAGCCTAACCGCTTCCCCCTAATGTCCTGCGGCACCGGGCCAGCAGCTAGGCAATCTTTTGCGTCTTATTAACAATGATCCGGACCACGGTGGTGGGTTCCTCCAACAGGTCCTCACCGACTACCACGACAGACGTCTGAACGCCGCCGAGCTTGCGGATGGCCTTGGAAGCCTTCTCTATTTCTTCACCGGCGCTTCGCCCCTTGATGGCAACGACCTCGCCCTTGCCGCCCAGCAACGGGATCGTGAGGCCGGCCAGATTGGACAGCGCCGACACCGCGCGGGCCGTGACGACGTCTGCGTTGACCATGCCCACGGCCAGTTCAGCGCGGGTGCGCATCACGGTGACATTCGTAAGGCCAAGATCATCCACCACTTCCTGGAGCCAAATCACCCGGCGTTCCAACGGTTCGATCAGGGTCAGTTCCAGATCCGGGCGGGCAATCGCGAGGCACAGACCGGGGAGTCCGGCTCCGCTGCCTACGTCCGCAACATGGCTGCCCTGCGCGATTTCACGTTCAATCACGGCGCAATTCAACACGTGCCTGCTCCAGAGCCGGGGAATCTCGCGCGGGCCGATCAGGCCCCGCTCGGTCCCTGATGTGGCCAGGTGCTCCACATAACGTTTGGCGAGATCCAGGCGGTCACCAAAAATCGCCTTGGCGGCCTTTAGCTCGGAAGCAGTGATATCAACCATTGTCAGCGTCCCGACGCCTTCAGTCTGCGGAGACAACGATGTGCCTCCCGGCACCTTCGCCTTCGGATTCGCTGACGAATCCAAGATCGGCAACTGCGTCATGGACGATCTTCCGCTCGTAAGCGCTCATCGGTTCCAGGGCAACAGCATCGCCGGATTCCTTGACTGAGGCCACAGCGTCTTCTGCGATCTTCTGCAGGTGGCCGGCTCGCTCCTGGCGGTAACCATTGATGTCCAGCACCAGCCGGGAACGGTTCTCCGTGGCGGAAAGAACCGCAAGGCGGGTCAGTTCCTGCAGTGCTTCCAGGACTTCACCGTCCCGTCCAACAAGGCTCTCAAGCCCTGTCGACTCTTCCTCGGCCACGATGGAAATGTAAGTCCGCCCGTTACGGACCTCGATGTCGATGTCGCCGTCAATGTCAGCAATGTCCAGCAGTTCCTCGAGGTAATCGGCTGCGACGTCGCCCTCTTCTTCCAGCCGGCTCGCGGAAGAACCCTTGCCGGAATCCTGGATCTCGTCCCGGGCGTCGTCCTGGTCTTCAACGGCCTCGGCGGAAACGGCGTTTTCGGTGCTATCGACAGACATTACTTCTTCTTCCTGTTCTTGCGTTGTGGCTGGATGCGCTGGCTCCTGGCGTCCGCGACAGCAGCGGCAGCAGCGGCAGCTTCAGCCTCGGCGTCGGCCTTCTTGCCTCCCAGAATGGGTAGGGCTGGCAGGCCCTTGGCGGCCCTGCGCTCGGCCAAGGCCTTGGCGGCGGGTGATCCCGGCGTCGGCATGCGGCGGATGACGAAGAACTGCTGACCCATGGTCCAGAGGTTGGTGGTGGTCCAGTAGATCAGCACACCGATGGGGAAGTTAATGCCGCCCACGCCGAAGACAAGCGGCAGGATGTAGAGCATCATTTTCTGCTGGCGCATGAACGGGCTGGCCATGGCCTCTTCAGACATGTTCTTGGCCATGATCTGCTTCTGCGTGATGAACTGCGAGGCCGTCATGGCCAGGATCATCACGATCGACAGGACCCACACAACCACCTGGTCGCCGCCGCCGCCATGCAACAGGGACGCCGACAGGGGGCCCCGAAGATGCTGGATTCGTCGAACTGCACCACCTGCTCGTGGCTCATCGCCCCTATGCCAATGCCGGTCTGGCGCGCAGCTGTGATGCCTGAGAGCACCTGGAACAGCGCGAAGAAAAACGGCATCTGGATCAGCATGGGCAGGCAGGCGGAGAACGGGTTGGTGCCGTGCTTCTTGTACATCGCCATCTGTTCCTGTGCCATGGCCTGGCGGGACAGCTGGTCGGTCTTGCCCTTGTACTTGTCCTGGAGCTTCTTCAGGTCCGGCTGCAGGAGCTGCATGCCGCGCTGTGCCTTGATCTGCTTAACGAAGACGGGAATCAGGGCGGCACGGATCACCAGCACCAGCCCGATGATGGACAGTGTCCACGTCCAGCCGTTGG
This sequence comes from Arthrobacter sp. 24S4-2, assembly GCF_005280255.1. Lineage (NCBI taxonomy): Bacteria > Bacillati > Actinomycetota > Actinomycetes > Micrococcales > Micrococcaceae > Arthrobacter > Arthrobacter sp. 24S4-2. The sequence goes on from NZ_CP040018.1 coordinate 5,562,192, forward strand.
CAGCCGGCAGGCCGATGGCGCTCAGGCCATCATGGAATCCGATCATGATGATGGAAACCAGCCACTTGAACGGGGCCATTATTGTTCCAAAGAAGTCCATACGATATCCCTATTCGTTAGGCCGCAACGCGGCCTTCTCCATCAGTCTGAGCAACCAGGTACTTGTCCGGATTGTTCAGCACAACAATTGTGGGGGTCTGGTTTTCAGGCCAGTGACGGTGACCGGCGGGGACGTGGTCCACACCACCGGCATTCCAAGGATGGCAGCGCGCCAGGCGCCGCGCCGCGAGCCAGCTTCCCTTGACGGCGCCGTGCACCGTGATTGCTTCGAGGGCATAAGCCGAGCACGAAGGAAAGAAGCGACAGACCTGCCCGTACAAGGGTGAAATCACCTTGCGGTAGGCCATGAGCAGCAGAATGAGAAAGTTGCGGGGCACGTTCCAAAGGAACCTGCCCACGAGTACCGCTGGTGGTTTTAAGAAACGGACGACGGCGGCAATGGAGTTACGCACGCGGTGTCCCTTCCTGTGTTGTTGTCCGTGATTCCGCTGACGCGGCCCGAGGACGGCGGCCGCCCAGCCGTTTCATGGTCGTTTCCAGAGCGGCGTTGTAATCTGCCAGCAGTTGGTCCCAGCTGGCAGCCGCGGCCGCAGGCAGTGCCCGGACCACGATGGCGAACCCGGTACCGTATTCCTGCAACGACAAAGCGCCGGCTTCCCTCAGTCTCCTCTTAACGAGATTCCTGACAACAGCGTTCCCAACACTCTTGGAAACGATGAATCCGATCCGGCTTGGTTCGTCAGCAGCAATAGCTACCGTATATAACACTACGTTCCGGCGTCCATTGCGGACGCCGGAACGTACAGTTGTTGAAAAATCGGTTGATGTCCTCAGACGGTTCCTGGTGGCTAGCACCGTTAAACTCGCAAAGGGATGGTGACCGACGAGTCAGTGTATTTAGGCCGACAGTTCGGTGCGGCCCTTGCCACGACGGGCTGCCAGGATGGCACGGCCGGCACGGGTACGCATACGAAGGCGGAAGCCGTGCTTCTTGGCTCGACGGCGGTTATTCGGCTGAAAAGTCCGCTTGCTCACGTTAGTTACTCCAGTGGATCAAAGGTGCGCCCACCCGATCAAAAAAGGGGAAGAACTGGCCGACGCTAAGTTTTGTATGTGGACGCTGCCCTCGACTCGTAGGACGCAGAACGTCAGAGAGATACAAATGAGGTCGAAAAGCGGACACAAAGGACTTCACAACGTTAGGCCAAAAAGCGCCCCTCAGTCAAACCGGGTCAGTCTTCACCACCCTGGACCCGCTGTGGTTAACGTCTGCCCACAGCCTGTGGATGAAGTGGCTCACAGGGCCCGGTTTCGAACCACAACGGTGTAATTATCCACAAGGCTCAACCCAGCTATCTTCTAGGCTTTTGATCCCCTAGAGTGGCTCAGTAGCCGATTATCCACGCTCTGTGTATAACCCTGTGGATTAAGCCGAACCAGCCCGCTGGTTCAGGACTTGTGGCTGCAGGTAATGCAGGCAAGCAAGTTTGAGGAACTGATTG